>NZ_JBIAZS010000017.1:0-203556 GCF_042899335.1 Streptosporangium sp. NPDC000095 | reverse complement strand
GCTGGCCGTGCCCCCGAACGCGCGGACATATCGACGGGGGACATCGCCCCGAGGTGCCGGTAGCGGACAGGGCAAACGTTGCGAATCGCCGTATAGGGGCATGAGACGCATCCGAACGGAAAGTCATGGTAAGCCGCTCAACTCCGCTCTGCTAGCGGGACTTTTCGTTCCGATGCGCGTCATGCCCCTTGAAATCCCAGAGTTCCCGCGAACCCAAAGGTCGAGTCCAGGCTGTTGGGGTGGTCTGGGAGGTTGCGCACCCTTGGGTTCGCCGGAACCCAAGGCCGTCTACGGTCAGCCGTTCCCGGAGCGGCACCGGGCGGCGCCCCAAGGCCTGGCGACGCGAGACCACGCCGGCCCGGCGAGCAGTCAAGGCGCCTAAGTCGGTGTACGGCGCCAACCCCCGCGTGAGCAGGCATCCTCTGCCAGGGCGGCGCCCAGCAGCGGACCGAGTCATCCCCGACCGGGACCGACACATGACTCCTCGGCTTCACCACCACTACAAAAACCTCAACGAAGAGGAAGAGGTTTCACCGATCCCGAGACCCCTTCAACCGTCAAAGCGACGTGCTCTGCACGAAGAATGCCCAGGTCCTGGAGCTATGGCCACGATGGAGGGCTCAGGGAACTGTGGGGTTATCCCTTAATAAGGCGGAGTTCCGTGTCGATGCCGTGCATGGCAGGGCTCCAGCCGAGTTCCTTGCCCGCGGCGGCGCCGGACAGGCGCTGGGAGTAGGTGAGGGCCTCGGCGAACGGCCCCATGGCGGCCAGGGCGGCCTGGAGGGGGAGGGAGGCGGCCCCACCGGCGCCGAGGGCATGGCTCGCCCGCACGGCGAAGTCGCGGTAGGACAGGGACTCCCCGTTCGTCGCGAGGTACAGTGCGCCGGCCGGTGCCGTCCGCACCGCCCGGACGCACAGCTCCGCCAGGTCGTCGACGTGGACGAAGGCCAGCAGGTTGTCGCCGTCACCGACGTGGTGCACCTGTCCGGAGGTGCTGACGTCGGCGAGAAGCGATTCCGCGATGAAACCGCTGGCGCGTCCGTACACCATGGGGGCGCGCACGACCACCGACCGGACACCTGCTTGGGAGGAGCGGCGGATCTCGGCTTCGAGGGCGGAGCGCCAAGCGAGGAAGACCGGCGGGTCATCAGGCGTGTCGACGTCGACCTCGGTAGCCGAGCCGGTGTCACCGGTGCCCAGCGACCCCGTCACGTAGAGGAACGCCTTCTCACTGCCAGCCAGACGGGCGAGCACCGCCCGGACGGCGGCGGTGTCCGTTTCGCGGAACGTGTCAAGGTCGAACGCCCGCCAGGCGAAGATCACCGCGTCGGCTTCCACGGCCCGATCGATCCACCGCTCGATGTCCCCGACCTCACCCAGATAAGCCCGCACGCCCTTCCTGCCTAGGGCCTCCGTCGCCTTGGCCGACCTGGCGAGTCCGATGACCTCGTGACCCTGCCCGACGAGCCTGTCGGCGATCGCGCCACCGATGTATCCGCTGGCGCCGACGATGAAGACTTTCACCCGAATCCCTTACCTCAGAGGAGACCATACGAGCGGCGGGCCTCGCTCCTCGCGGAGCGGCCGTCTCCGCGACCTGGCCCCGTCCGGAACAGACCGGCCCACCTCCCGTGAGGTTAGAACCTTGACGCCGGTGTCAAAGCAAATCGGGCGATGGAGCGTGGCGGCGCGGCAGCGGCGAGAAGGTCGCCCGGTGGCGACCGGACCCGAATCGGCATGCCACCTCCCGTGGGGCTCACACAGCCGATAATCCCGATACCGGGCGGATGTGCGCCCGATCCGGCTGTGTCAAACAGCTGGAGCCCACCGGCCGGCGCAGCGGCCGCCCGGCCTGTACCTCGCCACGCTGGGCGCCCCGATGCCACCGCTGGAGGACCTGGATGGCACCCCCGGCATCCTGGTCGACGACTGCCTCCCAATCCTGGCCAAAGAGGCTGCCCCAGGGGGTTCCCGAGCGGCCCTCCGCTCCCGAACGTGTCCCCAGCCGCCAGGTAGCGATGTGCGGTTCAGTTGGTCCAGCGAGCTGGAGGGAACCCGTACGTATGAAAAATCGATTGCCTGTGGTGCTCGTACGGATGATCCTGGATGGATGGATCTTGAGCGCGCTGCGCGGGACTGGCGGGCCGATGGCTTCGTGATCCTCCCGGGGTTCATCCCTGCAGAGGAGTTGACAGCGGCGGTGAGCGAACTGGGTTTGCTTTTCCCCTCCGCCGAGGGCTTTCATGACGGCACCGACCCGCGCCGCGTCCGCTTCATCGGCGACGAGTTCGCCGGGATCGACACCTTCCCGTTCGCCAGCACCGAGATCAGCCTGCTGACAGTGAACCATCGCATCCTGGCGCTCGCCCAGGTGCTGCTGGATGACAGCGACGTCCATATCTACACGGCCGAGGCCTGGGCGAAGTACACCGGTGCCTGCGACTACGACCAGGACCTGCACCGCGACTACCTCAACCACACCTTGCTGGTCCCCAGCACGGCACCCGGCTGTCTGCAGGTGGAGATGTTCGTCTTCCTGGCCGACGTCCCCGAGGAACTCGGGCCGCCGCATCTGCTCTCACGTAGGCACACCGTGGACGTCCCCGCCGTCCCGAACTGGTTCCTGCGGCCGGGACAGCACAGCGCATGGCGATTCAACGACGACAGCGGCAGCCCACAGATGTATGGGGCCGAGGTCTCTGGTGCGGGGCCCGCCGGAACGGTCATCGCCTTCGAGTCCGGCACCTTCCACCGAGGCACTCAACTAACAGCACCTCGCGGCGCCCGCTACAGCATGCACCTGGGCTTCCGGCCATCCAGCCTCTCGTGGGGGCAACGTGTGGGATGGGCAGCGCGCAGCTTCGAACGAGAATGGGTCGACTTCGTCCACCGCGCTACACCTCGCCAACTCCAAGCCTTCGGGTTTCCCCCACCAGGGCATTCTTATTGGACTGCGCAGACGCTGGCCGGCATGGCACTGCGGTATCCGGAACTTGACCTCACGCCATGGTCGGCCTCCGCTCCCGCAACACGCAGGTCTTGATTTGCTTCTGTGCCTTCGCGAAGGCTGTCGGGATTAGAAGGTTTCCCGACAGGCGGCCCAGAGGCACCTGTAAACCGGATTCCCGGGGATGAAACACCACGCCAGGCGGCCTGGTTCGGGCGCTGATTGACGACAGTATTTTCCGACAGGTAGAAGGGGGCTTCGTCCTTCTTGAGGAGCGCCGGTGCGGATCGTCTACTCCCGCTCGTCCACCGCGACCCAGTCGCTGCTGCGGCAGCGGCACATCCTCACCGAGGCCGGGTTGCTGGTCCGGGCCGAGGGCGTCGCGGCGGGGTTCCACCCGGCCGAGGGTGTGCTGCTGTTTGAGGACCCGGCGACCACCTCCAAGGTTCCCGCGCTGGAGCGGCCCGCGTTCGCCAAGGTTGCCGCTGCTGCGCATCCCGGCGACACCCTCACGGTGTCGGAGCTGTTCCGGCTCTGCCGCGACCTGGTCGACATCCACACCGTCCGCGGCTGGTGCCAGGCCCGCGGCGTAGTGCTGCGGGTCCTGTCCGGGCCGCTGTCGAACTTCCACGACCTGGCCGCCAACGACGCCACCACCGACCTGATCATCAACGTGATCACCGCTGTGGGGCAGTTCCAGCGCGACCTGCAGAACGATCTGACCGCCGAGGGGATCGCCGCGGCCGAGGCCGAAGGCCGCTACCGCGGGCGGCCGGCCGCGCTGACCGGCGCACGCATCGAGGAGGTGCGGTCGGCGTTCACCCACCAGGGCGCCTCGATCGCGGCGCTCGCACGTGCGCAGGGGGTGAGTCGGGCCGCGGTCCGGACCGCGCTGGCCGGGCTGCTGCCCGACTAGCCGGCTTCGTCCCCTGGATCATCCTGATCGAGGGGACGAAGCCGATCAGGCCGCGAGGCCGAGGTCGAGGTGGCGGCCCATGTCGATGTCGATCGTGCCGTAGAGGTTGGCGTTGGACCAGAACAGCGGGGACAAGCCGCGTTTGTCGGCCTCGGTCAGCTTCTGCTGCCAGGTGGGGTCCTTCAGGACGGACTGGACGAGCAGGGTGTTGATGAACACCAGCGCGGACTGAAGCAGGTGCAGGCTGAGCATGGAGACCTCCTGGTGCTCCTTGTCGCTGCCCGGGAGGGTGCCGGCGCTGCCGTAGAACAGGTCGGTGTTGGCCGAATTCCAGTTCTCCACGACCTGCAGGCCCTCGTGGATCTCGCGGCGCAGTTCCTGAGCGGCGATGTACTCGGCGACGAAGATGCTCTTGACGGCCTTGCCGAGTTCCTCGATGGTCTTGTAGGTGGGGTGCTTGGGGCCGCCGCGGGTGAAGCATCGCAGCACCTGCTCGGCCTCGGCCGTGCCCAGCCGCAGGGCGGTGGCGTACTTGACCATCTGGTCATACTGCTGAGCGATGATCTCCCAGTCGATCGACTTGTCGGCCACCATGCCCGTCAGGCAGGACGGGACCTGGTCATCGGCGTCGGCCTTCACGAGCTTCTGATGGGCGATCCTCTTGATTCGCGGCAGCAGCTTGAACCCCAGCAGGTGGGAGAACGCGAACCCGACCAGGGACTGGCCGTGGCTGTCGGTGTACTGGCGGTCGATGGTGGCGTCGGTGCAGTGCCGCAGCACGCCCTCCATCATCGCGGCGACCTCGGAGGCGTTGCAGGACCGTAGCTGGGAGTAGACGCACACCGACTTGCGGTCCACGTGCCAGTAGATCATGACGCCGTGGCCGCCGTAGCGGGCGTGGTACTCGGTCATCAGGTTCGACGACCAGGACCCGAACTTCTTCGAGTCCGACGCGCACGCGGTGCCGTTGCCCCACCACAGCGGGTCCCGCATCCTCAGGGTGGCGTTCACCAGGGTCGCGATCGCCGCTCGCAAGTTGTCGCGGTTGACGAACAGGTGCCTTGTTGCGCGCAGCGCGGCCTCGGTCTCGCCGTGGCGGCCACCGTCGGCGACCCGTTTGATCCCCACATTGGTGCCGAGCGCGTACAGCACCAGCAGCAGCCGTTTGCGGATCACCTCCCGCGGGGTCGCCTCCCGGGTCGCGACCGTGGTGAACGCGTCGGTGAAGTCGGTGACGAAGTCGGACTCCTTCAGGAAGTCCAGCAGATCGATGATCCCCCAGCGGGCGGCGACCTCGGTGTGCAGCGCCCGCAGGTTCTCCGGCACCTTCAGCTTGCCCAGGTCAGGGATGTGCCAGCGCGGCTCACCGCGGTGCGTCTTCACCTTCGTGCCGCCGGAGCGGTTCTTGCGGACCGCCTCCCCGCACGCCGCCATCGAGGCGCGCATCGCCTCCTTCAACGTCTCGATGAACACACTGCTGTCCAGCGGCTGGCGCATGTTCTCGTAGTGGACGTCCCGGTTGTCCTCGAAATTGGTCGGCAAGTCCTCCTCGGGATTGCGCCAGCGGCGGGCGCCGGCGACGTAGATCTCGCGGCGGCGCAACGCGTCCTTCAACGACACGATCACGCACAATTCGTAGGAGGCCCGCTCGATGACCACGTTCTCGTCGACGACCGCCTCCAGCCAGCCATCCGGAACCACCCCATGGATGGGGACGTTCTCGGATGCGTCGTAGTGGCGGGTGGTGTTCGGGATGTCGGCGTAGCGCTGCAGCAGGTCCACGGCATCCATCACCGGCCGGTAGGCGGTGTTGTTGCACTTGAACTCGATCGCGGCCAGCAGCTTGGGCAGCATCCGCCGGTAGTAGGAGGTGTAGGAACTGGTCAGCACCGTCCGCACCCGGGCCTTGTAGGCCCTGGCGTCCGCCTTCGCTTCCGCCACCAGCGCCCGCAGCGTGTTCTCCCCGCCCGGCACCGCCGGGAACACCACCTGCCGGACCGTGCCCTCCGGTGCCCGCAACGACGCCTCGGCGATCGAGAACAGCTTCTCGGTCTTGCGGTGCACCTTCTTGGCCTCGGCCTCGATCGCCCGCTCGACCTTCCGCTCCGCCCGAGTATTGATCTTCGACACCAGGCCGATGAACAGATCGACCAGTGCGTCCGTGATCTCCGTCGTCCGCGACCACGCCAACGCGGCCACCAACGTCAACCGGACCGGCGGCTGGTTCGCCGCGAAGTCCGATGGGTGCGAGGCCATCGCCCTCGCCCGCCAGGAGGCCACCAGCCGATCCGAATACCCGCCGAACAGATCCACCGCCAGCCCCAGAGCCTTCGCCCGCCGTAGCTTGACGATCTCCTCCAGCAGCGTCTCCAGCCCCAACCGGCCCGGGTCGGACTTCAACTCCAACAAGAACCCGTCCTCACCCGTGGCCAGCTCCCACAGCGACCGCGCCGAGTTCGCCGACAATCCATTCAGCACATGCAGGCAGAACTCCCGCTCGAACCGCGCCCTGCCTGCACCCACGATCCGCTCCAGCCGACCCGGCGGCTCGATCTTCGAGGTCCGGCAGCGGGCCAGCAGCGCCGCTCGCAGCCCTTCGTCCGTGAACACCATCGGGCAGATCTTGTCCGCCAGCCATTCGGCCAGTACATCCTCATCCGCCCGGGTCGACTCCCGAAACCCCAGCGCGTCCCGCACCTGGGCCCGGTGCCGCTCGATCGACCGGCCCGACCAGTCGTATTCCGCCAGCAACGCCGGCTCGACCTTCACCTGGCCGGCCACATAGTCCACCGCAGCCCTGGGCAGCTCACCCGCGTGCCGCGGGAACCGGCCCTCCTGCTCGAAGAACTTCAGCATCAGGCCGAACCCCAGACGGGTCGCCCCCGTCTTGTTCCCCACCAGCTCCCAGTCGCCGTCCAGCAGCGTTCACGCCGCGATCAGCTCCTCCGGCTCCCACTCCCGACGCACTCGAACCGCCCTCCACCCGACCGCCTCCCACACCAACACGATCAAGCGGAAACTCCACCCAACTAGCCACATTCACCGCACCGAAACGATCACGAACCGCAATCGTGACCTCTCACTCCTCTACCTAGCGGCTGGGGACATGTTCGGGAGCGGAGGGCCGAGCAGAACGACTCGTCCGTGGCGCGCGCCCTGGTCGTCGCCCTGCATGTGGTCAGCCGCCACGCCGACCGGGTCGGTGCGGAGCTCAACGCCTCCTCGCTCGGCGGCGCCGCAGCCGAGAGCCCGTAGCCGCGCTGCTCGCCCGGGGCTTTAAGAGAGCGGCGTTGATCAGGCGAAGCATTGGCAGAGCTCAAGATGGGTCACTAACGTCCCAGGTCAGAACAGGTTTGGCGGGTGGTGACACATTCGTTGGCGGCGTCAGCCCTGCTGGCGACGTTTCAGACCGCCGCCCCCGGGGCGGCATCGTAGGGCAGGGACGCCGATGCCTACCCTCGCCCCGAGGGTTGTTGCCCAACACAGAAACTGCCCCTGACCTGCTTGATCGGTGCGCGCGGCAGGCCGTTGGCCCGGGGCGACCCGCTGGTGATCATGCCTTAGATCGGTGAGACGAATCATCGGATACCTCAGCTTGGATGAGACTGCCTCAGATGGAATGAGACAGGACGGCCCGGAACACCGGCGCCGAACATCGGCCTGCTGTTCGGCGCCAGACGGACTCGCCGGTCGACGACTGTCCGAGTCCTGCCCGGATATCCGGATCACAGGGAGCTGGAGCGCTGAGCGGCGCTCTGCTGGCCACACGAGTACGGACATCCTTTGACACTGGCCCTGCGCTGTTCGTCCGCCAGCGACCCTCTCGGCGAGTCGGTTTCGCGTCGACACGTCATATGATCATGGACTTCTCGTGCCGGGGCGCCGCGCGCACCGCCGTACCGCGATCGACATCGCCCCATGGGCAGAGCAGCGTCGAGAACCGGGACACGGGAATCGATCAGTGGCGTAGTTCAGCGATGTCGCTGAAACCTGTGCCAGCAACGTCGCCCGAAGGATCCGGGCGATGGACCTCCCCCAGGGAGGCGAGGGTGGCGCCGTTCACGGTTCGTTCCAGGGAGTCGGTGCCCTCACCGACGAAGACCTCGAAGAGCCGCTCGTGGTCGAGCGCGGTCGTGACGAACGTCCCGCTGCCCGCCGCCGGCAGCGCACCCCATCCGCCTTCCTCCCGGACCATCTCGACCTCGGCCCACGTGGCGATGGCGCGGTCGATGGCCACGCAGGCCGCGGTGGGGTCGTGCAGCAGCTTCCCCCCGGGCCGCTTGCGCAGGTAGTGCTTCATGCCGGCGAATATCAGGGCGAGCCCGGCGGTGCGGTCGCGATGTGGTCGCAACCGCTCGTGGAACTCGCCGTCGTAGGCGACGCCGTGAGTGACGTTCTTGGACACCAGCTCGCGCAGTGCGATCCCGGTCGAGGACAGAGCGAGCAGGGCCGCCCGGGGCTCACCGTTGAAGTTGAACGTCGGGCATACGGTGCGGCCCTCGAACTTCGTCAACCGGTGCTCGGGCGGCACGACGTTGTCGCCCGCGAACCCGCCCTGGGCCACCCACCGGCTCAGACTCACTCCCGGATACGTCTCGAGGAACCGCCGGAGGTTGTGCAGGGGCCCGCCGGTGAGGAGCGTGGCCCCGGGGTGACACTGTAAGGTCTCGGCGATGACGTCGGCGGGCGGGGCGTCCGGCTGGGCCTCGGGAGGGGTGCCGAGCCAGCGGTCATGGAAGCCCGACACATGGCTCTTACCCGTACCGGGATCGCTGGCGCCCACCGCGACATCGTCTCGCTCCAGCCGTCGCAGGACGTGCCGGACCAGTCCCACCTGCGTCGGCGACCCCGGAGTGACGGTGACCGCGCGCAGTCGTACGGCCGGATGGCCCGCGACCAGGCACAGGGTCAGTACGTCGTCGGGATCCTGGGTCTCCAGATCGAAGATCAGGTCTAGCATCGCGGAGATGTCCTTCCGTGAGTCCAGGCGCCCCCAGAGCGTGCCGTGATCGTATTCATCCGCGACAAAGCGAAGCGACCGATTTAATCGGGTGTGCGGCTTCACCGGCCGCCGGGCGGACATCGAGGCATGGGGTCTGGGGGCCGGTCTCGGCCCGCGCCGGGATGGGGGTGGTCAGGGCTCCTCCGCTCCCTGAAGGCCCTGTTCTCGTACAGCTACCGCCAGGTGGCGTGTAGCGCCGAGTAATCAGTCGAGTCCTTCGAGGGTGGCCTCGCGGATGTTGTCGCGTTCGGTCTCGGCGAGGGCAGCGAAGAACGCGAACAGGATCCGGCCTGGGCCGGTGGGGTCGTAGATGCCGGGCAGGGGTCCGGCGAGCATCTCCAGGACCAGGCCGTGTGCGACGAGGTGGTCGGCGAGGGCGGTGAGTTCGGCGGCGTCGCGGCCGAGGCGTTTCATCTCGTTGACGGTGAAGATGACCCGGCAGTGCGGGGCGTGGGCCTTGATCTCGCGAGCCTGGGCGAGCGCGGCCTCGAACCGCGGGCGCACCCGTATCCGGGTGGAGATCTTCTCGGAGAAGACCTTGTCCCGGGGGATGCTGTCGCTGGTCGCGCCACCCTCGACCCGGCTTGGGTGAAATGTTTGCTCCAGAGCCGGTTCGTTCAGGTGGGCGATGTCAGGAAGGGCGATAGGTGGGCGCGTTCGCCTTGGGCGCTGAAGAGCGTGAGCAACTCCGCGGCCTGAGAGTCGGCGCTGCCGATCTGGTGCGGGATACGGGTGTCGAACTCCGCGGCTTCGCCAGGGCCTAGCTGGTATTCCTGGTCACCGAGGACGAGCCTGACATATCCGTTGAGTACGTAGAACCATTCGTACCCCTCATGGGTCTGCAGTGTCGTCGTAGCCGATTTCCCGGCCGGTGGATAGATCACTTTGTAGGCCTGGATGCCTCCGGGACGTCTGGTCAGCGGCACGACGGTGAAGCCGGATCGCCGTACTGGCCGCAGGTGGATACGTGGATCGCCGGTGGGCGGGGCCGCGACCAGTTCGTCGAGCGGGACGCCGTGCGCCCGCGCCAGCGGCAGCAGTTGCTCCAGTGTCGGACGCAGTTTCCCGTTCTCGAGACGCGACAGCGTGCTTGCGGTCAGGCCGGTCTCTGCCGCCAAGGCGGCCAGCGAGATGTTCCGGGCCTGGCGTAGTGCGCGCAGGCGCGGGCCGACGCCCGCAAGGACGTCGTGCGACGTGACGTTCATGAACCCATGATGCGGATCCGCAACGTTTCTCGCAAATAGGCAACGCTGCTGGTCATGCTGGTAGCGGAGGTAAGTAACCAATGCTCACATCAGCAGCAACTTCGAGACCAGCAACACGGTGGTCACGCACCGTCGCAGCCGTCACGGCCGCGCTCGTCCTGACGACAGCTTGTACGACCACCGGCGGCAGGGCGCAGAACACGACGTCGCAGCAAGCGAGCGCCACCGTCGCGGCAGGTTACGACGCGGCCACCCGGGATGACGCCCAGTTCAACCGTCAATTCAAGCACGAGACAGCCGACGTCGACGGCGTGAAGATGCACTACGTCACCGGCGGCACCGGCGAGCCGCTCGTCCTCCTGCACGGCTGGCCCCAGTCGTGGTACTCGTGGCGCGAGATCATGCCGGCGCTCGCCGAGAAATACACCGTGTATGCGCTTGATCTGCCGGGACTCGGCGACAGCGAGGGTGCGCCGTCCAGTTACGACAAGGCCACCCTGGCCCGCTACGTCCACCGGCTGCTCGCCGGCAAGCTGGGGCTGAACAAGATCAAGCTGGTCGGGCATGATCTCGGCGCCGGTGTGGCGTTCCAGTACGCCACACAGTTCCCGGACGAGGTCGTCAAGTACGCCCACCTCGACTATCCGATGCCCGGTCCCACCCTCAGCGCGAACGCCTACCGGCAGGCGAGCTGGCACATGTCATTCCACAACCAGGACGGGTTCCCCGAGCTGCTGGTCGACGACGACGTCCGTGACTACCTGTCTCTTTTCTACGGATATGTTGCCTATGGTGGGACCAGCTTCGGCGGGCCGGGCGCGAAGGCTCCCTTCACCGCACAACAGATTGACGAATACGCCCGCACATACCAGCGCCCGCAGGTCCTGACCGGTGGGTTTGAGCTTTACCGCACCCTGGACCAGGACGAACGGGACAACAAGGCTGCGAAGCCGATCACCATGCCGACGATGCTGCTGACAGCCGAAGGCACGCTCGACTTCACCCGCTCGACGGTCCAGCCCTTCATGTCCAACATCACCCGCGCTGTCGAGGTGCCCAAGGCCGGGCACTGGCTGATCAAGGAGAACCCAGAATTCGTCACCACCGAGCTGGTGAAATTCTTCGCGAGGGGGGCGGACCGATGACCGATGCACTCAATGCCGAGTCGTTCTGGGAACAGCACCACCGCGCCCGGCGCGGCGGCGGTACCGGGCACCCCAACCCGGTGTTGAAAGAGACAGCCGAGGCATTGCATCCCGGCGATGCCCTCGACCTGGGATGTGGCGCCGGCGGCGACACCATCTGGCTTGCCCGACATGGCTGGCAGGTCACCGCTGTGGATATCTCAAGCGCCGCCGTGGAACGGGTGCGTGCACGCTCCCGGCAACTCGGCATCGACGGCCGGGTGACCGGCGAACAGCACGATTTGGCCCGGAGCTTCCCCGACGGGCAGTTCGACCTGATCTCCGCGCAGTACCTTCACACTCCCTTCGCACTGGATCGCGCGCGAGTACTGCGTACCGCGGCGCACGCACTGCGCCCCGGCGGTCATCTCCTGATCGTCGACCACGGCTCGACCGCACCCTGGTCATGGAACAAAGATCCCGACACGCATTACCCCTCACCCGGCGAGACCGCAGCCGAGCTCGCCCTTGACCCGGCCCGGTGGTCCGTCGTACGCGCCGACATGCCGCACCGCCGGGCCACCGGACCGGGAGGCCAGACCGCCACCGTCACCGACAACGTTCTGCTCATCCAACGACATGATCGGAAAAGCTGATGCCGCCAACCACCCGAACCAGGAAACGCAAGGACACCGGGCCCGAATGGACCGCCCCCGGGGAGAAGGCCACTCTGGTCGGCTTCATCGACTACCTCCGCAACACGATCATGGACAAGGTCGCCGATGTACCGGAGCCTGAGGTCCGCACCGCCGGCGTGCCCTCCGGCACCAACCTCCTCGGGCTGATCAAACACGTGACCGCCGTCGAGAGGTTCTACTTCCTCGAAGAACCGATCACCAACATGCGCCGCACTTTCCAGCCCACTCGTGACGAAACCGTCGACGGCCTGCTCGCCGGCTATCGGGCAACGATCGCGCAGGCGAACCAGGTCATCGCAACCTGGACCGATCTGACCCAGCCAGCCCCTCGGCCGCCCGGCCGCAGCGCTCTGCCGCCGTCGCGGCGATGGGTGCTGGTCCATATGATCGAGGAGATTGGACGCCACGCGGGGCACGCAGACATCATCCGCGAAAGAATCGACGGATCCACCGGCCGCTGACAGCCACTGCCGCCAACTCTCAATTGCGACCCGCACGCGCTCATCTGCTGCTTGATCGGACGTACCCAACTCGGCCAATCCCGGAGACTGCCCGGACCGCCTACCGTCACGATGCGTAACGGTTGATTCTTTGTGCGGCCAGCGTCTCGGTGGTGACTTACGTAGCGAGGCTCCCGTCAGGGGTGGGGCCCGATCTTTCTGTCGGGAAACCCTGTCGTCAATTCTTGGGCGGAATCGGCCATCTGGCGTCACGGTTCGTTGCTCAATGTCCGGTTTTCGAGAGGGCTTACAGGGCCCGATCAGAGGGTGTCGTCAAATCCTCCAATCCCGACACCTCTGATCAGCTACCCATTGGCGGAAGGGAGGGAAGCCAGCTATCGGCGCACAACGCCGATGGCTGAGTAGTGGCGGGCTCTCAGGGGAATCCTCACCCTTGCCGGCGCGGACGAGTACCTTGCCCTCGCGGGCCGACAGCGGAACGTCTTCGACGTTGAGAGCGACCAGTTCGGAGAGCAGGGCCGAGGGGACGCCCACTCCCAGCACTGTCTCGTTCTCCGTGATCACCCCGTAGAGCGCGTCGGCCGTCAGCCCGGTGAGGAGCAGCCCCGACAGCCCCGCAACCACCGTGTACGGCCTGCGGCGCGGGCGCCGCAGGCCCACCGCGAGCTGGACCAGCGCGGTGAGCACGAACAGCCCGAACGGCAGCAGGGGTCACCATGTCCGCTGTGCCCGGTAGAGGGCGGAGGTGAGGTGGAGCTCCCCCGGCCGGACGACCCGGTAGGCGGCCTGCCCGGGATCACAGGGCGGCGCGGCCGCCGGGTCGACGAGGAAGGCGGCGATGGTCCGCCGGCCGCATCTGCATTCCGGTTGCACCCCTACTTCCGAGAACGTGTCATTCTCGGAAGTTCCACGAGATCGTCGACGGGATGGTCCGCAAGGCGTCCTCGTCGGCAGATCTCTTGATCGTGACCAGGTGCAGGAGGTTGTTCGCCGCGTTGGCGTCGCCTGCCTGCGCGGCCTTGGAGAGCCAGGTCTCGGCCTCGGCCAGCTCGCCGCTTTGCATCAGCACGAGCCCGAGCACGTTCATAGCCCGCACGTCGCCGAGTACGGCGCTCTTTTGTGACCAGTTTTTCGCCTCGGCCAGCTCACCCCGAACCAGCGAATAGGTGGCGAGTTCGGTGATGGCTGTGTGGTCGCCCGCCTCGGCGGCTTTGCGCCACCAGACCGCGGCCTCCACGAGGCGGCCCTGCCGCCGTAGCAGATTTCCCAGCCAGGTCATCACCGTCGTGTTGCCGGCTGTAGCGGCCTTGCCCAGCCAAATCTCGGCCTCGGTGGCCTCGCCCCGCTCGTCGTAGAGTGCGGCGAGGCGTAGTACAGCGTTCGGGTCGCCGTTCTCGGCGGCCCGCCGGTACCATCTCACCTCTTCGTCAGCCGAATCGCCGTTCTCCTCATCCAGCCAGTCTGGCGCCGGCTCGCCGGTGATCTGCTGCCATCGCGTGACCACGTCCTCGGGCGCCTCCCTGTAAGCGCTGCGGAGCAGGCAGAACGCCTGGTAGGTCGTCGTGTCGCGAGGGCTCAGTTCGATCGCACCGAGCTGGCTGATCCGGATTGGTACCGTCAGGGACGCCGCTGCGTCTCCCGGCCGGGCGGCCTCAAGACGCAGAAACCCGAGTGTCAGCATCATGTGGAGGAAGTCGGTGCCGTAGCGCGCGAAGGAGCCCGTGACCAGCTCGTTGCAGAGTTCGACCGCCCGCTCAGCGATGTCCAGAGCTTCGCCGAACCTCCCGTGGTGCATGAGCAGGACAGCATGCCCGTGGAGCGCCTTGGCCAGGCCTGCCTGGTAGGCGTCCGGCTCGGCCTGGGCCAGTGGCTCGTAGATCTCCACCGCGCGTTGGGCGTGGGCCAGTGCCTCCTCGGTCAGGTTGGCGGCGGTGCAGATCGCGGAGAGGTTGCCCAGGGCGGCGCCGAGTGCCTGGGCCTCGCCGGCCTGTTTCCCGGGTGCCTGCTCGTACAAGGCGACCGAGCGCCGCATGGCGGACAGGGCCTCATCCGTCCTCGATTTGGGGAACATGCAGGCGAACGTGCTCAGCACGGATGCCAGGAGAAGTCGGTGCGTGCCGGAGTCTTCTGCGGCGAGTCGTTCGGCGATGTCCATTGCCCGGTGAATCGCGGCAGTGGCATTGTGCCGGTCGCCGACCTTTACGAGCTGGTCGGCGAGCTTGGCCAGCGCGGTGGCGAGCCTGGGCAGGAACAGGCCGGGAACTTGCTCCGCGAACCACTCGTAGTAGCTGACCGCGAGCTGGAACCCTTGCACTGCCTGTCCGGGCCGGCCCAGCGAGGCCATGTGCTGGGCCGCAGTGATGGCGGCGGCTGCGAAGGCATCCTGATCAGCGGCAGTGTGCAGGGAGTCGGTATCCAATTGGAGGGCGACGATGGTCCTGTGGACCTGATACTCGAGGTCGGCGAGGAGTCGGCTGCGGGTGGGAAACGCCTCTGTCAACTCCCACAGACGCTTCAGCGACTCGGTGGAGGGGGGCATGCGGTCGACGGTCTTGGCCAGAGCCGACAGCAGGGGGGCGGGGTTCTCGATCTGCGGCGCCACGGCCACCGCGTGGCGGGAAAGATCGGGTCGGTCGTCGAGCAGGTCGGTGATCCTGTCGGCCATGTCGGGCTGGTGGAGGGCGGCGCGGGTGAGGACGCGCATGGCCTGCCGCGCCTGGGCGGCGGAAGGAGCGGCCAGGACGCTGGACAGGAAGCCGCGGTCCTCGCGGGCAACGACCGCGACCAGGTGCTCGGCGAGCAGATCGGGTTGCAGTGATCCCCAGTGCGTGGAGCCGCCATTGGGGCTATCCGCAGCGCCTGCGCCGGCCCTGGGAGCGGGGTAGAGGTCGCGCAGCCACCGTGCTGTCCGCCGACGCCGCTGGTGGCCGTCGTCGGTGTCGTCGCCGAGCCCGGGCAACCGCCGGAGCAGGGCCAGCGCTTCGGTTTCGTCGGTCGCGCCGCACAGTGCGGCCGCGGCCACGGCCGTCCGCTGGTCCTCGGGTTCGAGCATGACCCTGTACGCTTTGGCCGTGCTGGACCAGTACGGCCGCTCGTGATCGAGGACGACGTCCGCCGCGCCACCCGCAGTCGCAGCGGATCCGGGGGCGAGCAGCGCGGCGAGAGCCTCCATCGCGATACTCAGCGGTGACCCGAAACGATCCGGTGACAGGTCCGGCCGCGTCACCGGTTTCGGCGCGCCGCCCCCGAGTCGCCGCGCCATGCTTCGTGCGGTGTCGATGAACACGCCCTCACGGTCGCCAACGGGCAAGGCACCCAACTCGTCAACGGGGGCAGTGGTGAGCACGTCACGCAGGTGGCGCCCCGTTCCGTCGATGAGCTGGCGCCACCACTCGCCCGCCGCGCGCGCCAGGAGCAGGATCCGCAGCGGTGACGGGCCACGGTGTCCCATGGCGGCGGAGACCAGGTTGCGCACTGAATCGGGCTGGGACTCGGCATAGTCGTGGACCAGTAGCGTGGGCACGCGGAGCCCGGCCAGCACGTCGCGGACGGGCCGCAAGTCCGCGTCGTGGGCAAGCGTCCCGATCATCCACCCCTTGTCACGCAGGATCCGCGCCAGCTCGTACGCGAGGCGTGTCTTGCCCCGCCCTCCTGGGCCGGTTAGCAGCCGCACGCTCACTTCGGACCCGTCACACCATTCGAGCAGCCGCCGCACCTCCTCAGCGCGACCGCGGAAGCCGATGGTTTCTGCGTCGGCACGCAGCAGCGAGGCGGGCGACAAGCCGGGCGCGGGCAGAGGCGGTGCGGTGAGGATCGGGGCGAGCTCGACTGGTTGCTCCGTAATGTCGGAGCAACCTGCCTCGGCCAGTACGCGGCGGAAGCCCGGGTCCGCGAGGAGCCGTTCCACGGGAATCGCGAGCAGACGGCGATGGTCGTACGTCGGCATCGAGTCGGTGACCATGGCCGTGACGAGGCCGTAGCACGTCACAGCCGCGCCGGAGAACCCCGGCCACGGAGAGGACAGGCTCGGGACCGGATCGGGAAGGGGAAGCTGCAGGGAGTGCGGCGCACCGGTCAGGGGATCCAGTTCGCCCCGCAGGAATTCGAGCCCGCGCCGGTGGTTCGCGAGTCGCTGGGCGCGCGGAAAACCGGCGGTCTCCCAGGGAATGCCAGGGTTGCAGCCGATGAGGCGCCCCCAGCGAACCGGACCGAGTGCCGATCCTCGACCTGCACCGGTGGCCGGCACACCGCCGGCGCCGGAGCCCGGCCCGACGCCATGTGCACGATCCTCCCCCGCGTTCGGTTCAGCGCCCGCGATGCCGCTCACGCCGCGGGCGCTGCTCGTGCCGATCGTGATCAGCGCGGCGTCGTATTTCTGCGATGCCCAGGCCAACGTGCCCTCATGGTCGTGCGCCTCCTGGAGGAAGCGGACCACGATTCGGCTGGGATCGGTCACCAGGTGCCGGGCTGTTAGAACGACTCCTGCCGCGACGAGGTAGCCGCTTCCGTACTCCCCCGCGTGCACTTCGACGATTCTGGCCGCCTCCATGTCTCACCCGGTCACCGCGGAGGCAGACCAGGCTCCTCGTCGGAGATACGCACCGGCTCCTTGGTTTCGCCATCCCGAGGATGAAGAGTGATCGTCAGCCGGTGAGTGCCAGTGTGTCCGACGCTCTTCTCCCTGCCCAGGCTCAGCACCCGCACGTCCACACCTCCCGAGGAGTTCCGATCCTCGCGAACGTCGACGGCGAACTCCATCTCCACTGGTCCGACCTCGAAGCTGAGCTTCGCCTGCTCGGCCTGCTCCCGAGCCGACTCCAGCTCCGCGCGCACGGCGTTCACGGCCTTGGCCAGGCCCACCCATGGCTCTTCCTTTGGCTCTGATCCCGCGCTCTTTCCCACGTATCCTCCGTTTCGCGCCTCGATCCTCCAACGGGGGGATGGCTCTCGGGAGTTCCTGCCAATCCCCACGCACCTTTGCCGACGTCCAGTCCTCCACGTTTAACTGCTTGGTCACGTACCGGCCGATTGTGCACCCGCCGTCTGTTCTGCACCTTCTTCGGCGGTTGGCCGTCCAAATAGAAGAAATTCTCCAGTTCCGCGGGTGTCGGGTCCGCCATAAACTGGTCATATCGTCCCATTTACTCAACAGGCAAGTACTCATGCGACACGATCCGTAACCATGGGCGGTCACGTCCAGGTAGACGGCGGCTGGGTCTGGTTCACGGCTCATGATGTTCCGAGCTGGGCCAGCGCCTCGTAGGCAGTGGAGCGGCCGATCTTGAGGGTGCGGGCGGCCTCGGTGACCGAGACGCCGTCGTCGACCAGACCGCAGTGTGGCCATTTCGGCGGGGGCGCCGCTCAGTGGCCGCCACCGTCGGCGTGCTTCCGGCGGTGGAGGTCGGCCTGCATCTGGGCGAGCCACTCCCGGCCCCTTCTGCGCCCGTCGGGGAGTTGGTCGTCGCGGTCCCAACGCCAGGAGACCACGAGGGCGAGGCTGAGGATCCGGCAGTCGGCGAGCAGCCCGGAGTCGGCGCCTGGGTAGTGTGCGGCGACGTCCTCCGGAGCATGCGCGAGGTCGAACTCGACGGGTCCGCGGCAGGCGGTCTCCAGGTCGATGAAGAGCGGTCCGTCCGCGGTGGCGAGCAGGTTGCCGGGGTGCGGTTCGCCGTGCAGGAGCTGTTGCCGCGTGCCGCGGTCCAGGATCGCGCGGCTGATTCCGCGGAGGGTATCGCTCAGCAGAGCGCGTTCTGTGGCGCCGAGGTCCGGGCTGACAGCGGGGTCCTCGACCACCCGGAGGGCGTCGGCGACGCGGCCGGTGAAGTGCGGTACGGCGAAGTCGATGCGGCGCAGGCCGGCGTGCAGCCGGGCCAGGGCGTCGGCGTAGGCGGCGGGCGGGTGGTTCTCGGGTGCGGCGGTGGGCTCGTAGTAGGTCCAGAGAGTGACGGCGAAGCCGTCGCGGACATGGACACGGGGCTCGACCCTCGGATCCAGACCCGCCACCGGGCTGCCGGTCCCGGCGAGGCGCCGGGCGATCTCGACCTCGAAGTCGAGGCGGTGCGCGAGGGGCGCGACCCGGGCGAGCACGCCGCCGGGCCGCAGCCGGACGGCGATCCGGTTCGAGTTGTGCAGCACAGCGGCATCTTCGGCGCCCAGACCGTACTCGGCGGCCGTGTCGACGGCCGCGGCCACCGCCCGCGAGATCTCGGTGTCCTTCACGTGTTCGGTGCCTCTCCCTGCCGGAGTCGATGTGTGCGGCGCAGACCCTTGGCCCGGCCGAGCGTCTGATGCATCGTGACCAGGCCGACGCGGCCGGACATAGCGGACCCCGAGGCCGTAGTCGTCCCGTGCCGTCAGGGGCCGGTCAAGGAGAGCGCTCACGTCCGGATCACCCCGAAGCAGCGCCGTGCTGCAGCCGGTACCGGCCCGGCTCGACCTGCTTTCCGTCGACCAGGAGCCGCTCGTCGTCGGTGAACTCGATCCCCTCGCGGACCTGCAGCACGGGCAGGTCCTCCTCGTCATCGCTCATGCCGTTGAGCCTGACCGCCCGGCCGCTCCCTGTCTCGAGAACGGGTCAGGTGTACGGGTGTTGTGGGTTGGCGGCCGCAGACGTTGTGGGGCGGCGTCGACTTCGATGAACAACTGCCGCCGGTGATCACCTGGGAGGCTTTCGGCGGTGTTTCCTGCTGCCGAGGATGTTTCGTGCGCTCGTCAGGCCTCTTTGGCGAGTCCGCTGATGGTTTCAGTCCCGTCGTCCCAGCGCCAGCGCGTGTAGTGGCCGCGCAGGTGGACGCCGCCGATCCAGCGGTCGAGGCCGTTGAGCGTGACGTGGTCGGCCTCGCCTGCGAGTACCCGTGCCCCGGTGTCGGTCAGGCGCAGGCGGGTGGCGTGGTCGACTCGATGGCCCGCCTGCGTGGCGTTGAGGAGCGGCATCGATGCGCGAGCCATTCGGTCGATCATCGCGAAGTACCAGATGTCTCCGAGGTACGGGCGCGTTTCCCGCGCTGCCGCGCGGGCGAACGCGGTCCCGGCGTCGGGCGCGCCGTCGGCAACAGCGGCGAGCACCCGTCGTTCGGTCAGCGACAGCCCGTCGCGGGTGGCCGGGTACTCCCGACTGAGCCGGTCGAACGCCTCGCCAAGGAACCGCAGCTCGGCCGAGCGGCTTGCGGCGATGGCGCCGAGGCCGTCGGGCGTCGGCGCGCGGAAAGCGGCCCAGGCGCGGGTGGCGAGCCGCAGCGCGGCCGGGGTCAGCCGGGCACACGCCTTCGTCGCGGGCAGCTCGCGCAGCTGTTCGGCGGTCAGCTGGCCGAGGCCGCCGAAGCGGGCAATGCCGGGGTGTTCGCCGATGCAGATCAAGATGATGCGCTGCGCGGGCACGTCGAGGTCGGCGAGGCGGGCGAGGATCTGGATAATCTGCAACTGGTCGTACAGGTCAGCCTCGAACCACAGCACGTACTCGCCGTCTCGGTTGGCTTCCAGGGTGCGGTCACGTTCGGCGAACATCGCTGCGGCCTCACCGCGCTCATCCGCGCCCGCCTCGATGAGGAAGGCGGCTCTGATACGGCGGAGCTCCTCGATCCCCACCGCGGGCACTGGGCCATCGTGCAGGACGTCGCGCCAGAACAGCACACGCCGGGCGAGCCCGGTTCCCGGCAGGTCCGTGGTGTCGCCGTTGCTGACATGCAACGCCGCGATCATCTGGTCATCGGCCGGCCGCCCGGCGAGGAGCTGGCCGCGGGCGGCCGCGTACGACTCGCCGGTCTTGGCCATTCGAGCGCGCACGCGCCGTTTGAAGTCGGGCTGCTTCGTCATGGTCATCTCCCGCGCGGCCCGTCCGCAGATCCCCCAGCGACCGGTGCGGCGGACGCGCGATCGACAACGAAGCTCCGGCCGAGAGGTGGACCTCCCTTTGCCTCCGTGAGTAACCCGGCTGGGGCGGGTCGCTGGAGGTTCGGCGCGGACGGACGCCGTCCCGTCAAGATATCCCGCCTCGACGTGAGCAGTCGCCAAACAGGCCTGGACGGCGCCAGGTCGGGTGCTCCGCGACTCAACCGGACTCGGGACACGCCATTCCGATGTTCCTCAACCCCCGAGTACTTCCTGGATGAGGAGCATGGGGAGCGCGGCACTAACTGGCGCATCCTGGTGTGGGACGTCCCTGCCACGGGCTACGACCAGCGCAGCACGGTGCCGCCTCCCGATGATCCGCTCCGCGTGGGGTATGCCCTCGCGATGGCCATCGAGGGCGGCGAACCGCACTACGTGGGCAGGTGGAGTGGAGCCGACGTCCGCAAGCGACTGCGCGACCTGATGGCGCGGGCCGAGGCATCGCGCACCAGACAGGCCGTTCCTCCTCCCGCCTGAGCTGGCTCTTCTTGGGTGTCACATTGGCGTGTTTGGTCTGGTCTTCTGAGATTCTCAGTCGGGTGGCATGTCGACGAAGCGGCTGTAGTGGCCCTGGAAGGCCACGGTGATCGTGGCCGTGGGGCCGTTGCGGTGCTTGGCCACGATCAGGTCGGCCTCTCCCGCGCGGGGGGAGTCACGCTCGGCGGCGTCCTCGCGGTGCACCAGGACGACGAGGTCTGCGGTGCGGGCGACGGCGTCACACAGGTCGGTGTGCAGGTCCGGCAGTCGGCCGCCCCCCACCTCGGGCAGGCGGTCGAGATCGGCGGAGACGATGATAGGGACCTCCAACCGCACAGCGAGCGCCTTGAGAGTGTGCACGGTCTGGGTGACCTCGTGTTCACGGGTGCCGCCGCGCACGTCGGGGCGGATGTGGCGCAGGCCGTCGATGGCGACCAGGCGGGCTGCGGGCTCGTCGGCGGTGCAGGCGCGGGTGATGTGGTCGCTCAGCTCGCTCAGGGGCCAGTCGGCCGGGGTGGCCACGTGCAAGGGGGCGTCGGCGAGACGGGGTATCACGCGGGCGAGCGCGGCCCGGTCCTCGTCGCGTAGGGCGCCGCAGCGCAGCGCGTGACCGGCGACGCGGGCCTCGGCCGAGGTGAGGCGGGTGAGCAGGTCGCGGCGGGAGGACTCGTAGCTGACCAGCAGGGTGGGGGTGTCGCGGTTGAAAGCGGCGCCTCGGCAGAAGGCGAGCAGCAGGGTCGTGCTTCCCACCCCGGGGCGGGAGGCCACGACGGTCAGGGTGCCAGGGGGAAGGTTGATGAGGACAGCGTCGAGATCGGTGATGCCGGTAAGGGGGCGGCTAGGCGGTCGGCTGCGAAGGTGTTCGGTGCCGGAGTGATCTGTGACGTCGAGGTGCTCCAGGAGATCGAGGAACTCCTCGCGGGCCGGGACGGGGGCGGGGGCGTAGGGCATGGCGGTCATCCTGCCAGTCGAAGGCTCTCGTCCACCCGCTCCAGCGCGCGGACGACCGGGACGGCGTTCGCGTCGGCGGCCGGCGCAGCCGAGAACCGGGAGCCCTCTGGCGTCGTCAGCGTCGCCACCAGGTCGCCGGGCAGCGCCCGCGACGGTGGCGTGCAGCCGCTTGTCCGCGACCGTCCGGACCTCCGACACCTGCCGGGCCAGCACGCTCACCCCCGTCAGCAGCATCCAATTGCGGCGCAGCCACCCCACCGCGTTGTCGAACAGCGCCTTCGGGCCCTCGGCGTGCGTCCATGCCCGCCCGTGCAGGAACGTACGGAACCGCCGCGACCACTCTGGGTCGTCGTACTCGTGGTAGTCGTAGGCGTCCCGGATCTCCCACGCGTGCTCGTACGGCCTCGGGGAACATCGGTACAGCGGTTATCGGTGAGAACGATTATGGTCGTCTAGCACAGTGATCCACTTCGCCGCCGGGGTTCGGTGAAACGGCTCCGGGCCTGCTCCGGTGCTGGCTACGGTCCGGCTCGTGCCGGTGGAATTTCTGAGCGATGAACAAGCTGAGGCGTACGGCCGGGTCAGACCGACAGGTGTGCCTGGCGCTCCGGGGAGTCGGTGCCCTCACCGACGAAGACCGCGAAGAGCCGCTCGTGGTCGAGCGCGGTCGTGACGAACGTCCCGCTGCCCGCCGCCAGCAGCGCGCGCCATCCGCACCATCACCCTGCTGCGTTACCTGTCCGAGCCGGTCTTGCGCGAGCAGATCACCGCCACCCGGCTGGACCTGGAACCGCGTGTCCCGCTCGGAGCCTCATCCGCCCCCTGGCAGCGGCAAAAATGCACTCGCTCGCTGCACCGGGGGCCCGCTAGTGTCGCGCGGATGAGCGACGTTTCTCTGCCTCTGCTCTGGCTTTCGGGGCCTACGGGTGTCGGGAAGTCCACGGTTGGCTGGGAGGTGTTTGCGCAGCTGAGTCGTGCCGGCGTCAAGACGGCGTTTGTCGACGCTGACCAGATCAGCCTGTGCTACCCCATGCCCGAGGGCGTGACGCATCGCCTCCGCGCGCGGAATCTGGCCGCGATGTGGCCGAACTTCCGGCAGGAAGGGGTGCGATGTCTGGTCCTTGCGGGCTTCGTTGACACTCCCGAGGAGGTTCGTGAGTACACCGCCCTTCTTCCTGAGGCCGCGTTCACGGTGTGCCGACTGCGCGTCGATAGCGCTGAGCTCAAGGAACGGTTCCTCGCGCGGGGATGGCGTCCGGATCTGGTACAGGAGGCGATCATTGAAGCGGAAGCCCTGGAACGCAGTGACTACGCCGACGTGTGCGTGGACACCGGCGGCTTAGGGGCGTCAGAGGCAGCCCGGCTGATCTGTGAGCGGGTTGGAGGATGGCCGGGCACCCTCCCCTCCGCAACGCTGCACAGCATCGTTGACCAGCAGAATCACCCGACCTCCCAGGCGGATGCCGCACCTGCTTCCGCGTCGGTACCTGTGCTGTGGCTGTCCGGCGCTATGGCGGTTGGGAAGTCGACGGTCGGCTATGAGATCTTCATGCAGGTCTATCGGAGCGGCGTGCGAGCCGCCTACGTCGATGTGAAGCAGATCGGTGCGCTGCGCCCCACCGCGGACGACGACGTGCTCAGCCATCGTCTCAAGGCCCGCAACCTCGCGGCCATCTGGGCAGGGCATCGCGCGGCTGGCGTCCAGTGCCTGGTCATCTCCGGGGAAGCAGACTCCGATGACACTCTCCGTGGCTACGCCGAATCGCTGCCCGACGTGGCATTGACCGTGTGTCGACTGCATGCGGAGCCGGCAACGCTGGCCGAGCGCGTCGCGCAACGTGGCCAGGGAGGCGGGCCGACCATACCGGGTGATGAGCTGCGCGGGCTGGACTCGGAAGCCCTGCACCGTATCGCCGAACGAGCGGCGCACGAGGCCAGGGCGCTCGACAGCGCCGCGGCAGGTGATCTGCGCGTCGACACCGACGGTCGGTCGGTTCAAGAGGTGGCCGCGGACGTACGGGCTCGCGGCGGCAACTGGCCGAATCTCTTCCCTGGACGCGGTCCTCTCGAGCAGGGCCAGCCGCCACGGACAGCGAAATCCCGAATCTGACGGCTGAGGAGAGCCCCATACCGATCACGTTGACGCGCTCCCCGGTTGAAGGCCGGGGATTCAGTCCGTGCCGCGTCATGCGGCACCTCTGTGGCTTCCTGCTTCATCGGTGTCTGCCGCCGCGAGCGGTGGTCTTACGTCACCTCCACGGGCGTTTAACGTCTCCGCCTCCCGCCGCGTTTCAGCGGCGGGTTTCCGTCCAGCGGCGACGGTTCGTTGGCCTTCGGTAAGGATGTTGCGTGCGGCGTTGACGTCGCGGTCATGGGTCGCGCCGCAGGGGCAGGTCCATTCCCGGACGTTCAGCGGCATCGACTCTTGCCGGGTGCCGCACTGCGAGCACGTCTTCGAGGACGGGAACCAGCGGTTGATCTTGGCGAAGGTGCGGCCGTACCGTTTCGCCTTGTACTCCAGCATCCCGACGAAGGCCGACCAGCCCGCGTCATGGACGCTCTTGGCCAGCCGGGTGCGGGCCAGGCCGTTCACCGACAGGTCCTCCACGTACACCGCTTGGTTATCGCGGATCAACTGGGTGGAGAGCTGGTGGGTGAAGTCCCGGCGCGCGTCGGTCACCTGGGCGTGCGCGCGGGCGACCTTGACGACGGCCTTGCTGCGGTTGTTCGACCCCTTCGCCTTACGGCTGAGGGCCTTTTGCGCTTTGCGGAGTTTCTTGGCCGCGCGGCGCAGGAATCGTGGGTTGTCGATCTTCCGGCCGTCGGAGGTGACCGCGAAGTGGGTGAGCCCCAGGTCGACGCCGACCTCGGCCGCGACCCCGGCAAGCGGTTCCTCGGACGCCTCCACGACGAAACTCGCGAAGTACCGACCCGCCGCGTCCTTGATCACCGTGACGCTGGACGGCTCCGACGGCAGGGCCCGCGACCAGCGCACCGCCACATCGCCGATCTTCGGCAGGCGGAGTTTCCCGCCCGCGGTGATGGCGAATCGGGCGTTGCGGGTGAAGCGGATCGCCTGGTGGTTGTCTTTTCGGGACCGGAACCGGGGCGGGCCGAGCTTCGGCCCCTGACGCTTACCGGTGATCGAGGCGAAGAAGTTGCGGTAGGCGGTGTTCAGGTCGGCCAGAGCCTGCTGCAGCACCACCGCCGACACCTCGCCCAGCCACGATCGTTGCGGTGCGTGCTTCGCCTCGGTGATGACCCGCTTGGACAGGTCGGCGTCGGAGATGTACGGCAGGCCCGCCTGGTGGGCGTCGGTGCGGGCGCGCAGCCCGTCGTTGAACACCACCCGCGCGCACCCGAACGCCCGCGCCAGTGCTTGGCGCTGAGCGGCGTCCGGGTAGAGCCGGTAGCGGTAACGAAGCTGCACGGCACCGATGGTTCCATGACCGAACGCATGTGTGTTCGAGAACTCCGCGACCAGTTGGGGCCCCGGATCGACGTCGCCCTCTTTCACCGGCGAACCCACCATCGTGGAGCGACATGGGGAGCCTCGCGCCGTGCTCGTCTCCTATGCCTGGTGGGCCGAGCGGGACGACCAGGCAGGTCAGGGCACGCTCGCGCCCTAGCGGGCACTCCCGCGCGGGCCTTCACCTCCGGCCTGAAGGCCGGAGCACTGGCCCGCACTCTGGTAGCCGGGCGCACTGCCGGACAATGACAGCGTGCCTCACGCGCCTGCGGCCGCCGATATCTGCATCGTGGCCCGGTGGCGCGGGCCCGGCTTGGACGAGGGCGGCTGTTCGAAGGCGACGGCGCGGGCGACGGCTTCCGGCGCGATGGCGTACTGGTCCATGGTGCGGCGGATCTCCTCGCGGACCTCGGGGTTGTCGATGGAGTCGATGAGTTCCGTATGTACGTAGCCCGGCGAGATCGCCGTTGTCCGCAGCACGCCGTCGGTGGACTCCTGCCGTAACCCTTCCAGGAGGGTGCGCACGGTGTTCTTGGTCGCGGCGTAGACCGCCATCGTAGGGGTGATCTTCAGACCGGCCGTCGACACCGTGGTCACGAGGTGGCCATGCCCCTGCTCGCGGAACACCGACAGCGCTGCGGCGATGCCGTGCATCACGCCGCGCAGGTTGACATCGATCATCGCTTTCAAAGCATGTGCGATCGTGGGATGAGTGAAGCGGCGCCAGGCCTGAGTGCGGAGAAACGTGGCGCGTACTTCGCTCCGGTGGAGGTCGGCAGCCTTCCTCAGTACGCGGTGGACGAGCACCTGCGCATCGACGGTGACCTCAGCTATTTGCAGTTTCGGCTCCTCGCCCGGCTCGCCGACGCGCGCGGGGCGAGCTGCGGATGACCGACTTGGCCGACGGTGTCGTGTACAGCCACAGCGGGCTGACCTGTCAGGCGGGCACGCGGCTCCGCCCGCCACGCGAAGCTTCGTGCTCCGGCCGCCGGGAGCAACGAGGAGAGTTCTGCCGACCGGCGGTAACCCCGGCCGAGACGGATGTCACCCGCCACATCACATTTGCTTCGAATTCGAAACGTGCTAGTTTCAGAAGTGCTTCGAAGTCGAAGCACAACGGATTCAGGAAGACGAGGCTCGTCATGAAGGCAGTGCGTTTCCACGAGTACGGCACCCCCGAGGTCCTGCGCTACGAAGACGTGGACCAGCCGGTCCCCGGCGTCGGCGAGGTCCGGATCCGGGTGGCGGCGACGTCGTTCAACCCGGTCGAGGGCAACATCCGCGCCGGTGTCATGCAGGGCCCCATCCCGATCCGGCTGCCGCACACCCCCGGCATCGACATCGCGGGCAAGGTCGACGCGCTCGGCGAGGACGTGACCGGCTTCGACATCGGCGACCGGGTGATCGGCGCCCTGCCGCTGACCAGCACCGGCGCGGCCGCCGAGTACGTCATCGCCCCGGCCCGGATTCTGGCGGCAGCCCCCACGAGCGTCCCGCTGGTGGACGCCGCCGGACTACCGCTGGTCGGGCTCACCGCGTGGCAGGCGCTGTTCGACCACGCGAAGCCGACCGCCGGCCAGCGGGTGCTGATCAACGGCGCGGGCGGCGCCGTCGGCGGCTACGCGGTGCAGCTGGCCAAGAACGCCGGCACGTACGTGATCGCAACGACCGGCCCACGCAGCTCCGAGCAGGCCAAGACGGCCGGCGCCGACGAGATCCACGGTCCCGGGATCCCGGAGCTGTCCGAGCCGGTCGACGTCGTGCTCAACTTCGCCCCGATCGCCCCGGAGCAGATGGCCGCTCTGGCCGCCGTGATCCGGGACGGCGGCGTGCTGGTCAACACCACCGTGTGGATGCCCGCTGCGTCCGACGAGGCCCGCGGCGTACGGGGGATCAATCTTTTCTTCCGTCCCGACGCCGAACAGCTCGCCCAGCTGGCGACCCTGCTTGACGCCGGCAGGCTGCACCTCGGCGCGACCCGGCGGGTGCCGCTGGCCGGACTGGCGCAGGTGCACGCCGAAGTCGCCACCGCCCCGGTCAACGGCAAGGTCGTCTTCGTCGCCCCCGGCGCCACCCTCGACTAGAGGAAGGCACTCGGTCCCCACCGCGCGTTCGCCGCAGTGCTCGCCCCTATGGCTGAAGCCGTGGCGGGTTGCACACCCCGGTGGCCGGTGACGTCCCCGCACACCGGACACCGCGGACCGGATCCGCGTACCTCCTCGTCAGAGGAGTACGCCGCCGGAGACCTCGATACGCTGGGCAGTGACCCAGCGCAGGCTCTCGGAGGCCAGCGCGGCGATGGCGTCGCCGATCTCTTCGGGCTCGCCGACGCGGCCGAGCGCGGTCTGCCGGGCAAGGCCCTGGCGCATCTCGGCATCGTCTCGCATGGCTCCGCCGTTGAAGTCGGTGGCGGTCGGCCCTGGAGCGATGGAGTTGACCCGGATGCCGCGGGGGCCGAGCTCTGCGGCCAACGTGCGGCTCAAGATCTCGACGGCGGCCTTGGAGGCGGAGTAGACCGAGGTCGCGGGACTGGTGTGCCGGGTCAGTGACGACGAGACGTTGATGATGCCGGCGCCTGGCGCCAGCAGCGGCAGAAGCGACTGAATGAGGAAGAACGTGCCCCGGACGTTCGTATCGAACACCGTGTCGAAGTCGTCGGGCGTGACAGCTTCCAGCGGGCCGAAGACGCCAACCCCTGCATTGTTGACCACGATGTCGAGCCGCGGAGCGTCGCCGTAGCGCTCCAGTAGTTTACTCAGCTCGGAAACAAAGGTTCCGAAAGAGGAGACATCACTGATGTCGAGGCGCAGCACAGCGGCAGCCCCGCCCGCGGCCCGTACCTGCCGCGCCGTCTCCTCGGCGCCGTCCACATCACCGCGATGGGTGACAACGACACGCACCCCGCACCTCGCGAGGGCGAGAGCGGCGCTCCGTCCCAGGCCACGGTTGGCGCCGGTCACCAGAGCGATCCTGTCGACTGCCATCAACAACTCCTTCTTCATCACATGGCACCCGAAGGACGGGAGGCGCCACAGATTAGATGCGAGTCGTCTGACTCGCCTTTCTTTCGCACCATATGCCGACAAAAAGAGGCGAGTCAAGTGACTCGCCTCGTATGTCAGGGCATACTGCAGACATGGCAGCAGAGCTCTCCGCGCACCACCGCCGACTCGCCCGACAAAAGCGCGAGGCGATCATCTCCGCAGCCACGGAGCTGTTCCTGAACCGCGGCTACGACGGCACCTCCCTCGCCCGTGTCGCCGAGGCGGCGGCCGTCTCGAAGTCCACCCTTTTCAAGCAGTTCCCCACCAAGGCGGCTCTCTTCGAGGCCATCGTCACCGAGTCATGGCAACGTGACACCGGCGACACCGTCGCACGACCTCAGGCCGGGGACCTGCGCTCCGGGCTGACGTCCATCGGTCACCGCTACGCCGATCTGATCGGCCGGCCCGGCATGACAGCCCTGTTCCGCATCGTCATCGCCGAACTGCCCCGTTTCCCCGAACTGGGAAGGATGCAGTTCCAACTCGGCAAACTGCCCTACTTCGCCTCCGTCCAGCAATACCTGGAATCCGAGCACGAGGCCGGCAACGCCGACGTCCCCGATGCCGAGAGCGCCGCCAACCAGTTCCTCGGCATGATCGCTAACTACGTCCTGTGGCCTCGCATGCTGCTGACCGACTGGGATCCCACAGCCTCTGACACTCGCTACGCCGTCGAGCAAGCCGTACAGACCATGCTCGCCCGCTACCAGAGTGCGGGCCAGTGCTCCGGCCTTCAGGCCGGAGGTCAAGGCCCGCGCGGGAGCGCCCGCTATGGCGCGAGCGTGCCCTGACCTTCCTGCGACGACGCGGATCAGAGGGTCGCGGCGAGGGGAAGACCGGCCAGCAGGCGGTCGCGCAGGGCGTCGCCGCGGATGCCGAGCTCGGGAAGGTCGTCGGGGCCGGGGGCGCCGGTGACCAGCAGTTCGGGTACGAGGAGGCGGCTGAGCGGAACCTCGGGTGCCGGGTCGACCAGAGCGCCGATGGAGGCGGTGGACAGGTCGAGGTAGGCCGGCGCGAGGGTCCTGCCGTGGAGGGTGCCGGCGACAAGGTCGGGGCAGAACTCGTTCCAGAAGAGCGAGACGGTGGTGCGCAGGTCCCCATGGATCATCACCAGCTTGTCGGTCATGTCGCCGACGAAGGTCTCGGCCGTCACGTGGCCGCGTACGACCAGCTTCGCGTCACCGGCCAGGTAGATGTTCCGCGCCCGCAGGTTCCCGAGGACGATCAGAGCGGCGGCCCCGTCGTCCACATCGGTGATGTTCCCGTCGACGACCAGGTCACCGTCCACGATGTACCCGGTTGCCGCCTCGGGCGTGCCCTCCCGCCACGGCGTCCGCTCGTGCTCGTCGAGGGGGAGTTCGCCGGTCACCGCGGCCGACCCCGGAACCAGGATGTACTCCTCCTCGTACAGGTTCTCGTAGGTCTCCTTCGGCAGCCCGCGCTGCTCGAACAGGTCCACCGCATCGTCCCAGGCGAGGTAATTCGATCGCATGCGCGCGACCATAGCAATGAAACGCAGTCGTACCGTCTCGAAACCGACGTTGGATGTGGCGCGTACATTGCTGCGGCCTCCAACGATCGAGCGGAGGCCCAGTGGCGCGACCACGTATCCAACCGGCCCGCGACGGTCCGTTATGCCCGTGGCCTCATCCGGCCACCCGCACGCCCTTGCCGGTAGTGGGGCACGGCCGGATACTCAAGGCCGCTGACGAGCTTCGCGGCGGATCCTCCTACGGAATGGGACGTGATCGCATGCTCGATGAAAGCACCAGCCGAGACCAGGCCAGAGCCGAGGCCGACGCCCTCGCCGCTTGGCAGGCCATCCCGTACTCCGTCTCCCCCGAGGAGGCGCAGCGGATCTCCCGGGAGTATCTGGACGAGGCCCGCGAAGAATTCGAGGAGCAGACCAGCCAGCTCCCCCAAGCCGACCAGGATAGGACTCGCCAGATCGAGGCGCAGCTGAACGCCAACGGCAGGCAGGTGTACGCCAACGCGAGATGGTGGGGTTTTGAGATCGTCCTCAACGCCGCGGCCGCCCAAGCCGCCGCCGAGATCTCGGAGTTGGTAGGGGAGATCGTGGCCATGGCCGTCCGTCCCAGGACGCTCGGCCGGTTGATCGAGCTCTCCTTCCAGATCCGTTCTCTCATCATCCAGATCGTCGGCAGGGACCACGGTTGTCGGCTGGTGTCGCCCTGGTTCGCCCCGGGGATGCTTCTGCCCATCTCTCTGGCCCCCAGGCAGGACACCTCGCTGTGGTGGACGACCATGAACACCTCTCACAACTGGAGCGAGAACGAGAGATTCCCCGGCCACCTGTCCAGGTCCAATCCGGCGCTGGCGGAGTTCCGCAGCCGGCTGTACGCCGTGCACCGCGGGGACCGGGACGAATCGCTCTGGTGGACCGCCTACGACCCCGGCAGCAACGAGGGCTGGAGCGACAATGTCCCCTTCCCCGCCCATCGCAGCGCCGACGGCCCTGCCCTGGCCGTTTACAACAACTTCCTGTACTGCGTGCACCGCGGCGGTGGCAACGACAGGCGCCTGTGGTGGACCCGCTTCGACGGCAACCGCTGGAGCCCCGACACCCGCATGAACGGCGCGTCCAGCCGAGGCCCGGCCCTGGCGACCTTCAACGGCATGCTGTACTGCGCCTACCGGGACGCCAACAGCGATCAGATGTGGTGGACCCGCTTCAACGGCACCAGTTGGAGCAACGACCAGCCGTTCGGCAGCCACTTCACGGCCTCCAACCCCGCTCTGGCCGTCTACGGCGGCGTGCTGTATTGCGTGTTTCGCGGTGGAGGCTCCGACCACTTCCTGTGGTGGACCAGTTTCGACGGCACGCGCTGGAGCAGCGCCCGTCGGCTGCCCGCGCACCGGAGTGCGGAGGGCCCTGCCCTGGCCGTCTTCAACAACAGGCTGTACTGCGTGCACCGAGGCTCCGGCGACCAGAGCCTGTGGTGGACCAGCTTCAACTCAGCCGACTGGAGCCCCGACATCCGGCTGCCCGGCCACCTGAGTGCTCAAGGTCCCGCCATCGTCTCCTACCGCGAACCCTACGGCACCGAAGACCAGCTCTTCTGCGTGCACCGCGGTCATGGGTAGAAGCCGCCACCGCCGCCACTGCCGCCTGCGAAAAGGCGTGCTGCGCGTTCTTCGCGTTCCACGTCACCAGCGACGGTGAGCAGGTGATCTGGGACTGCGCCGTCAGCGACAACGACGCCGCACGCGCCCTGCTGGAGGAAGTACTGCGATACCCATCGCGAACGGTTCGGTGTGGAATCGATCTGTGCCGTGCCGGAGTTCGCGTCGTCCACGTACTGGGCGGGTGCTGTCAGGGCCGTCGACGAGCGGCGGCGGATGCCGCGCTTGAGTTCGAGCGCGCTCGAACTCCTAGCATCGCCGGCATGACATCTCGACCAGGGACTCAAGAGACTCAGCGGACATGGATCATCACTGGCGCGTCGGCGGGCTTCGGTCGTGCCATCGCCGAGTGCGCGGTCGGGCGGGGCGACAACGTGGTGCTGGCTGTGCGGCGGCCCGGGGCGGTGGCCGACCTGGTGGACGCCCATCGCGACCAGGTGCTGGTCGCCGAGTTCGACGTGCGTGACACCGGACGCGCCGGGGACGTCGTACGGTCGGTGGCCGAACGGTTCGATCGGGTGGACGTGCTGGTGAACAACGCCGGCCGCGGGGTCGTCGGCGCGGCCGAGGAGGTCGGCGAGCAGGAGCTTCGCGCGTCTTTGGAACTGCACCTGCTGGGTCCGGCGGCGCTCGTGCGGGCCGTCCTGCCCTACTTTCGCGAGCAGGGGTCGGGCACGATCGTGCAGATGAGCAGCCAGGGCGGGCGCGTCTCCTTCCCCGGCGTCGGCGCCTACTCGGCCGGCAAGTTCGCGCTCGAAGGCTGGTCGGAGGCGCTGGCCGGTGAGGTCGCGCCGTTCGGGGTCCGGGTGATGATCGTCGAGCCGAGCCGGTTTCGCACCTCGTTCAACGCGCCCGGCGTGCTCGGGGTCGCCGACGCCGGCGCCGTGTACGCCGGGCTGCTCGAGGCCGTCCGCGACGACATGGCGAGCGCCGACGGGATTCAGGAGGGCGATCCGGTACGGGCCGCGGAGATCATCGTGGACCTGGTCGCCGGTGAGGAGCTGCCGCTGCGCCTTCCGCTCGGGCGTGAGGCGGTCGAGCGCATCGGAAGGTCCTACCGGCAGAACCTGGAGGAGCTCGAACGCTGGGCCCCTGCCGCGCGTGCCGCCGACTTCCCCGGCGCCCCCGCGTCCGTCCGGCCGATCTAGAGTGTCGCCATGGCCACGGACGATCTGATGTCGAGGGCGCTCGCCGCTCTCGACGAGGTCGACGGCCCGATGTCGGTCGAGGTGATCCACCGCCTCGTCGACGTCGGCGCCGCCACCGACCTCATGACCATCACGGAGGTCGCCGACCTGCTTGACATGTCGCCGCACACGCTGCGCTACTACGAGCGGATCGGGCTGGTCGAGGTGGCCCGCGACGCCGGCGGCCACCGCAGCTACGACGCGAAGACGGTACGGAGGCTGGTGTTCCTGACCCGCATGCGCCTGTCCGGGATGGCCATACGCGACCTTCAGCACTACGTGCGGCTGGCCGACGAGGGCGACGACACCGTCCCCGAGCGCCTGGACCTGCTGCTCGAACACCGCGACACGATCCGCCGGCAGCTCAGGGAGCTGACCCTGTCGCTGGCGGCGACCGAATACAAGATCGCCACCTACGGCGGCCACGCCGGCCCGTCATCAGCGGGCAATGCCTGACCCATCGGCACCGAACCGCGCCGAATGGGTCCACCGCGCCCAGTCGGCACGGTCCGCCTCGTCATTGCGGCGAGAGGCAAAGCCCCATCATCGTCCGGGCAGTTCTTGACGGTAGTGCAGCCGTGTCCGCCCTGCTTGAGCACGGCTGCGGACCTGTCGCAGCGATCAGTTACCTCGTTCCCGGCCGAGGAAGCACGACAGGAGTCGCCTGAAGTCGTGCGGGTGCTCGAGCGCCGGCACGTGCCCGCATCGGCCGAGCACGTGCAGACGGACATCGGCCAGGTGTTCGAGCAGGGGCAGGGCTGCCGTCTCGAGCGGGGTGACTCGGTCCTCGGCGCCGTGGACGAGCAGCACGGGCGCGCGGATCCCTGCCAGCGTCTGCGCCGAGAGGGTGAGATCGTCGGCCCAACGTGCCCGAGGCGGAGGGAACAACGACGCGAATGCGGCCGCCCCCTCTCGCATCGCGGCCGCACGGGCGGCGACGGCCGACTCGGTCACGAGCGCTTGGTCGAGGACGAGGCGACTCAACATGTCTCGTGCCCCGGGCACGCCGGCGGGGGCGGCCCAGAGCGCGTCGAGGTCGGCCGACAGCGGCGCCCCGGGGGCGCCCATCGTCGAGACCGCCACGACACAGGTGACCTGCCGGGGACGCGCGGCCGCCAACGCCAGCGCCACGGCACCGCCCATGGAGTGGCCCACCACGGCGTAGTGCTCGACACCGAGAGCATCCATCAGGCCCGCGGCCTGCTCCGTCCACAGCCGGAGCCCACCCCTGGAGCCCGCCGGCATCGGGGTACGGCCGAACCCCGCCTGGTCAGGAGCCACCAGGCGCCAGGACGTGCCCAGCGCCTGGGCCGTCGTCGCCCAGGCTCCGGATCCGGTCGTACCGGGTCCGGAGCCGTGCAGCATCAGGACCGCGGGCCCGGTGCCGCTCTCCATGACGTGGACGGGAGAGCCGTCGACGGTGACGGTCCGAAGTGTCGTCACCGAGACCGGCCAGGTGTGCTCATGCGGATGCGGAGTTGATGGACTTGGAGAAGACGTCCATCATCGCCCGGCCGAACTGCGGCATGTCGGGCCAGCCGCGGCAGGAGACGAGGTTGCCGTCCACGACGTCGGGAGCGTCGATGACCGTCGCGCCCGCGTTCTCCATGTCACCGGTGATGGGAGGGAAGCACGCCGTCTTTCGGCCTTTCAGCAGCCCGTACACGGCCGGGACCTGCGCGCCGTGGCACACCAGGGCGATCGGGAGGTTGCGCGCGAAGAAGTGCTCGGTGATGCGCCTGACGTCGGCGTCGACCCGGATCCACTCGGGGGCGCGTCCCCCGGGGATGATGAGGGCGTCATAGCGCTCGACGTCGACGTCGGCCCAGGGCACGTCGACCGGCAGCTTTCGGCCGTTCTTCTCCACGTAGGCGTCGGAGTTGGGGTCGAACTCGTGGATGACAAGCTGAACGTCACGCATGGTGCGTGACGAGACGTCAACGTCCCAGCCCCCCTCCTGCACACGGTAGTAGGGATACATGGTGTCGAGCTCCTCGGCGGCGTCGCCGGTCAGGAGCAGCGCTCTGGGCACCTGCTTCTCCTCGTATCTGGGCGGGCGAGATGGATCCAATCCGATCCGATCCGATCCGCTCCGGTTGGGTTAGCATTCCTCGGCCCGGCCCGCCCGTCAAGCCTTTGCCGCCATTGAGTCCGCGTCCTGGGCCTCGTCGAACAATCGCCGGAACCGTTCGCCGGACAGCAGGATGTGCCGACGCATGGCGTAGGCGGCGGCGTCGGGATCACGCGCGGCGATCGCGGCCAGAACCTCTTCGTGCTCGGCCATGGCCAGGTGAGTGACCTGGGTGTCGTGCAGAAGCCGGAACAGGTGCACGTGTGTGTGCAGGCGGGCGAGCGCTTCGCGGATGACCTGGTTCTCCGCGCTCAGAGCGATGAGATCGTGAAAAGCGGCGTCGCGTAGCCCGAAGGCGCCATAGGCCATGGCCCCGTCGCCCCCCTCCAACTCCGCCATCTCCTCCAGCATTCGTCGCATACCGTCCACCTGCTTCGAGGATGCGCGTTCGGCGGATCTGCGCGCCGCCGCCGGCTCGAGGAGCAGGCGGACCTCAACCATGTCCTCGAATCGGTCACGGGTGATCTGGGGGGGAATGCGATAGCCGGCGTGGGGCACACGCACGACCAGGCCCTCGGCCTCCATGCGGTTCAGAGCGTCTCGGATCGGCGTCTGCGAGACCCCGAGCTCTCGGGCCAGGGCATCGATCGTGACGCGGGAGCCAGGCTCGATCCGTAGCGACATCAGCTGTCCGAGCAGCGTGTCGTACACCTCGTCGGCAAGCCGGCCGCGAGATCTTCCCGGCGGCGTTCCGCCTCTCGTGGCCCCACGGCGCCGCGCGATCACCGCTTCGTCGTCCATCGTGACGTGAGGTCCTTTCTTGCGCCTTCGGGAACCTGTTGACATCGGTCGCAACGCTACGGGATATTGACGCCCCCACCCGGATCGTATAGGAAAGGTGACGGATGCCAGCCATCCTTCACCAATCGGGGAACCGCCCGCCATCGCTCCGCTTCGATCAGTTGGAGCTCCCATGAGCATGCTCGACGTCCTACTCGATTCGCCATCGGGCCCACAAGGACCGAAGGACCTCTCGACTGCCTGAAGCCCATCACGTCGCGGCGTACTCGTGACGCCGGTCCGCGGGTCAGCCCCTGCGACAGCCGGCAACACGCCCGAACAACCCAGCAACTGCTCGGCGAAGCACACAGCAGGGCTCCAGAAGTTCCCACCCCCCAGAAAGCAGGCAAGAGGATGCGGTATCCCAAGCGGATAGGACGACTGTCCGTTCCCACTCGAAAGGTGCAGCTGGCGACGATGGCCATGGTGATGGCCGCGACCATGGCGGCTTGCGGTGGCCAGGACGACGGCGCGGCGAGCGCCCCCAAGGCGCCGGCGGACATCCCGGAGCTCACCAAGGACCCGCTGACCCTCAGCTTCATCTGGTTCGAGTGGCCCCCCGCCAAAGCTCTGGAAGACTTCGCGAACGCGGAGTACACCAAGGAGCGGTCGAACGTGACCATCAAGGTCAACACCGTGCCGAACGCGAACTGGCACGACGCGATGTTCACCCAGTTCGCAGCGAACAAGACCGACTTCGACATCCCGATCCTGGACTCGCAGCACATCGGTGAGGCCGTGACGAACGGCAACATCCTCGACATCACCGACTTCGTCAAGAAGAACATCGACGTCAGCGCCTACAACCCGTACCTCCTGGCGGCCTACGGCCAGTACCCCCAGGCGGAGACCGGGCAGCGCGACGAGAACGCCAGCCTGTACGGCCTGCCGCTGCTCGGCGACACCTGGACGATGATCTACCGCAAGGACCTGATCGGCGACAAGCCGCCGCAGACCTGGGACGAGATGATCGCAGCCGCCGAGAAGTGCCAGACGGACAACCCCGGCGTCAGCGGGCTGGCCTTCCACCAGGCCAACGGCTCCGACGCCGCGGCCGTGACCTACAACACGGTCAACGGCGTCTACGGCGGCAAACTCTGGGACTCCAAGGCGCGCAAGATCGAGGGCGTCATCAACGACGCCGCAGGCCAGGAGGCGATGGACGTCCTGGTCAACAAGATGAAGCCGCTGACCGCCGCAGGCTCCGGCAACTGGTTCATCGACGAGGTGAACGCGGCGGTCGCCCAGGGCAAGGCATGCATCGCGTTCAACTGGATCGCCGCGAGCGGCGGCCTGCTCGACCCGAAGGAGTCGACGCTCGGCACCACGCGGGAGGAGATCCTCGAGAAGCTGGGCTTTGCCACCCTGCCGAAGCAGAAGACGGACCTGGTGCCGCTCGGCGGCATGGGGATGCACGTGTCGGCCTACTCCTCCGCGGAGAAGCAGGCGGAGGCCCTGAACTTCATGAAGTGGTTCGAGCAGGCTGACATCCAGAAGAAGTGGGCGGCCGCCGGTGGTGTGCCCGCGCGTACGGACGCCCTGGCCTCGCCCGAGTTCCTCAATGCCGGGCCGTTCAACCAGGTGTACGCCGACTCGGTCACCCGGATGCGGGACATGTGGAACGTGCCCGAGTACGCGCGCCTCATCGACATCGAGAACACCAACGTGAACGCGGCTCTCAACGGCGCGAAGAACCCGAAGGACGCGCTCAACGACATCGCCAAGGAACAGCAGGGCGTGCTCGACTCCGCCGGCCGCAAGGGTGGCGGCGGACTGTGAGTGACCCCGTCTCTCTGACGACGGACCACCCGGTGCAGGAGGCGTCCGTGACGCCTCCTGCACCGGGGCGGTCCCGCCACCTGAGCGACCGCTGGCTCACGGTGGCCTTCATCTCCCCCGCGTTGCTGTTGTTGCTCGCGATGTCGGTTTTCCCGCTGCTGTGGGCGCTGTACCTGTCGTTCACCGACTACTCGGCCACCCGCGGGGGGGCCGCCACCTTCGTCTGGTTCGAGAACTTCACCGCCATCCTGACTTCGGCGCAGGTCCACCTGAGGGCCTTCACGACGTTGATCTACGTGGTCGGCGCGGTCACCCTGCAGACCGTGCTCGGTTTCTCCATCGCCTACCTGATCTCACGGCGCACGCACGGGCGAGGAGTGCTGACCACGCTGTTCCTGGTTCCGATGATGCTGTCGCCGGTCGTGGTCGGGCTGTTCTGGCGATTCATGCTCGACGCGCAGTTCGGCGTGATCAACAGCATGCTCGGCTCGCTCGGCCTGGGGCAGGTGGAGTGGCTCACCCGGCAGAACACGGCGTTGATCTCCCTGATCGTGGTCGACACCTGGCAGTGGACGCCGTTCATCATGCTCATCGCACTCGCGGGCCTCACCGCGGTCCCCAAGTACCTGTACGAGGCCGCCTCGATCGACCGGGCGTCCGAGTGGTTCCGGTTCCGCACCATCACTCTTCCGCTGGTGTGGCCGCTGCTCCTCATCGCCGTGCTGTTCAGGGCCATCGAGGCCTTCCGGCTGTTCGACCTCGTCTACATCCTCACCAGCGGAGGTCCGGGAGTCTCCACCGAGACGTTGTCGTTCCACGTCTACAAGGTCGCGTTCCTGGGCTTCAACACCGGAACCGCCTCGGCGTACGGAATCCTCATGGTCCTCGTCGTCATCGTCCTCGCGCAGCTCTACATGCGCTACCTGAACAAGCTCAAGGAGGACTGATGGCCGTCTCCGTCGACGAGGCCGTGTCCCCAGGTCCTGTCCAGGATCACCGGCCCCCAGGGCGCCGCTTCGGCGGCCGGGGACGCGCCGTGCTGGAGGTCGCGCTGCTGGCCGTGCTGGCCACCGTGATGCTCTTCCCGGTGCTGTGGATGATCGAGACGTCCATCAAGGAGAACCGGGACGTCTACGCCATCCCGGCCAAGTTCTTCAACTTCACGGTCACGTTGGACCATTTCAAGGACGTGTTCGTCGCCTCCGGTGGCGGTCCCTCGACCTTGTCCGGCGCGTTCCTCAACTCCGTCGTGGTCGCCGGGGTCTCCACGGTGCTGGCCACCGTGCTGGGGGTCCCGGCGGCCTGGGCCTACTCACGCTTCGCCGTGAAGGCCAAGAAGGACCAGCTGTTCTTCATCCTGTCCACCCGGTTCATGCCGCCCGTGGTGGTCGTGATCCCGATCTTCCTCATGTACCGCCAAGTCGGACTCTTCGACACCAAGCTCGGCCTGATCCTCATCTACACCGCGTTCAACGTCCCGTTCACGATCTGGATGATGAAGGGGTTCGTCGACGAGGTGCCCGCGGAGTACGAGGATGCCGCCATGCTCGACGGTTACACCCGCCTGCAGGCGTTCTGGAAATTCACCCTTCCCCTGCTCCTGCCCGGCATCGCCGCGACGGCGGTCTTCGCCCTCATCTTCTCGTGGAACGAGTTCGTGTTCGCCATCTTCCTCACCTCCAGCGACGCCGTGCGGACGGCCCCGCCCGCCATCGCCGGCCTCATCGGCGGAACCACTGTGGACTGGGGTCTCGTGGCCGCCGCCTCCATAGTGTTCGCCCTACCGGTGCTCGTCTTCGCCTACCTGGTGCGCAAGCACCTCGTCGCCGGTGTGACGCTCGGGGCGGTGCGACGCTGATGGCGGGCATCGAGGTGACCGCGCTGCACAAGCGCTACCCGGACGGGACGGTCGCGGTCGAGCACGTGGACCTGTCCATCGCCGACGGTGAGCTGTTCGTGATGCTCGGCCCTTCGGGCTGCGGCAAGACGACCACGCTGCGGGCCATAGCCGGCCTGGAGAGGCAGACGACGGGCGACATCCGCATCGGCGACACGCTGGTCAACGACCTGCCGCCCGCCGAGCGCGACATCGCCATGGTGTTCCAGTTCTACGCTCTCTACCCGCATCTGAGAACCCGCGACAACCTGGCGTTCCCCCTGCGGGCCGAGGGACTGCCCAAGCAGGAGGTGCAGGAGCGGGTCGACGAGGCCGCCCGGCTGATGCGGCTCGGTTCGCTCATGGACCGGCGACCGCACCGGCTGTCGGGCGGGGAGCAGCAGCGCGTCGCGCTCGCTCGCGCCCTGGTGCGACGACCGCGCGCGTTCCTCATGGACGAACCCCTCACCAACCTGGACGCGGAGCTGAGGGCGGACATGCGCACGGAGATCAAGCATCTCCAAGGGGAGTTGGGGACGACGATGGTCTACGTCACCCACGACCAGGTCGAGGCGATGTCGCTCGGTCACAGAATCGCCATCCTCAACAAGGGCCGCGTCGAGCAGGTCGGCACGCCGCTGGAGGTCTACGACCGTCCGGCGAGTCTCTTCTGCGCCGCGTTCATCGGCTCCCCGCCGATGAACCTGATCGAGGTGGAGCTGGCCGACGGGCAACTGCGCAGTAAGAGCGGACTGGCCCTCACGCCACCGCCGAACCTGCCGCGCGACCGTTCCCTGATCGCGGGCGTCCGGCCGGAGGCGCTGGAAGTCACGGAACCGGGGGCGGAACGTTCGGTCCCGGCCCGCGTGGTCTCGGCGGAGTGGCTGGGCGACGAGATCATCTACGTGGTCGACCACGGCGACCGGCGCGACGCACGGGTTCGAATGCCACTGACCGTCCGTTTCGCCGCCGACGCGCCGGTCGGGCTGCGGCACACCGGCGGGCCCCCGCCCGTCTACGACGCGAGCACGGAAGAGCTGGTGGCCTGATGGGAACCGTGGCAGTGCACGGGCTGTCCAAGTCCTTCGGTAAAGTCCAGGCCCTCGACGGGGTGACGCTGGACGTGCCGGACGGCTCGTTCTTCGTCGTGCTGGGGCCCTCCGGGGCAGGCAAGACGACGACCCTGCGAGCGATCGCCGGCCTTGAGAAGCTCGACGCCGGGTCGGTGCACCTGGACGGGAGGGACGCGACCGGTGACACCCCGGCCGCACGCGACCTGGCCATGGTCTTCCAGAGCTACGCCCTCTACCCGCGACTCACGGCGTACGAGAACATCGCCTCACCACTGCGGGCACGCCGCTGCTCTTCCAGCGAGATCGCCGCCGCCGTCGAGAAGATGTCGAGTCTGCTGCACATCGAACGCCTGCTGCAGCGTCGTCCCGCGCAGATGTCGGGCGGTGAGATGCAGCGTGTCGCCCTGGCCCGGGCACTGGTCCGTCGCCCGCGCGCGTTCCTCATGGACGAGCCGCTGACCAACCTCGACCTCAAGCTCCGCGTCGAGATGCGCACCGAGCTCACCCGCATCCACCGGAGCCTCGGGGGAACCTTCGTCTACGTGACCAACGACCAGGTCGAGGCCCTGTCCATGGCCGACCAGGTCGCGGTCCTCAAGGAGGGGAAGGTGCAACAGGTCGGAACGCCGGCCGAGGTGTACGAGCGTCCGGCCAACCAGTGGGTCGCGGGCTTCGTCGGGAGCCCGGCGATCAGCCTGCTCGCCTGCCACGCCGAGGGAGATCGTCTGGTCGGGGCGGAAGGCTGGACGCTGCCGCGGCCCCGCTGGACCACGGCCGAGGACGGTCGTCCGCTGCTGCTGGGCCTGCGCGCGGAGGACCTGTCCGTCGAGCAGCGTGGGAGCACGTCGTTGCCGGGTGAGCTCTACGGCCTTGAGCCGCTCGGTGACCGGACGGTGGTCGACGTCCGGGTGGGGACGGAGATGCTCAAGATCAAGGCACGACCCACCGTCACCGGTACGCCGGGCGAGCGGCTGCTTGTCACGGTCGACCTGGACCGTGCGCACCTGTTCGACGCGGACACCGGGCTGGCGCTGTCCGAGGCCGGGAGGTAACCGCGCGGGGCGACGACGTCGACATGCGCCCCTACGAGGCGATCGAGCCTCGGCGGACCGTCACCGGTGAGCACAGCCTGACGACGCCGAAGCAGCCATGGCCCGAGAAGGCGACCGGCGGCGCGGGGCGTCGCCCCGCGGCCAGGGCCGAGGCCACGTTCGACCCGCTCGGCGACCTCGACCCCGACGAGGTCGTGTGACCCGTTCGTCAACGCGCGTGGCGCGACCGCGGAGGTCACGCCGGACATCACCAAGCACATCACAGGAGGCGACGCGATGAGTGACCCGATGAACGTCCTGGCCCCCGAGCACCGGCGGCTCCGGATCGGCGACGCCTGGCGCGACGCCGCCGGCGGAGCCACCTTCGCCGTCGAGGACCCGGCCACCGGCAAGACCATCGCCGAGGTGGCGGACGCCGACGTCGTGGACGGGCTCGCCGCTCTGGACGCGGCGAGCAAGGCGATGGCGGAGTGGGCGGCGACCCCGCCGCGAAAACGGTCGGAGTTGCTGACCGCGACGTACCGGGCACTGACCGAGCGATCCGAGGAGGTCGCCCGGCTGATAACGCTCGAGATGGGCAAGCCGCTCGCCGAGGCTCGCGGAGAGGTGGCCTACGGCGCCGAGTTCTTCCGTTGGTTCGCCGAGGAGGCGGTGCGCGTCGAGGGACGCTACAACACCGCTCCCGCCGGTGGATATCGCATCCTCACCGTACCGAAGCCGGTCGGACCGTGCGTCTTCGTGACGCCCTGGAACTTTCCGCTGGCCATGGGGGCCCGCAAGATCGCTCCTGCGCTGGCGGCGGGCTGCACGACGATCACCAAGCCGGCAGCCCAGACGCCACTCACCATGCTGTTCCTGGCCCGCATCATGGAGGAGGTCGGCGTTCCCCCGGGCGTCGTCAACGTCGTGACGACAAAGCGTTCCGGCAAGGTGGTCTCGGCACTGCTGGCCGACCGCCGGACCCGCAAGCTTTCGTTCACCGGGTCGACCGAGGTCGGGCGCGTGCTGCTCCGACAGGCGGCGGACAACGTGCTGCGCACCTCCATGGAACTGGGCGGCAACGCGGCCTTGATCGTGTGTGCCGACGCGGACCTGGACGTCGCGCTCGACGGTGCCATGGTGGCCAAGATGCGCAACATCGGGGAGTCCTGCATCGCGGCCAACCGGATCTACGTCGAGGAGCCGGTGCGCGAGGAGTTCACGGCGCGCTTCGCCGAGCGGATGGCCGCGCTCTCGGTGGGCCACGGTCTCGACGACGGCGTGAACGTCGGGGCGCTGATCGACGAGCCCTCGGTCACCAAGATCGACGAGCTCGTCGCCGACGCGGTCGATCGCGGCGCCCGTGTCCTGGTGGGCGGCGAGCGTCCGGAGGGGCCGGGCCACTTCTACCCGCCTACGGTCCTCGTCGACGTGCCCGAAGACGCGCAGATACTGGAGGCGGAAATCTTCGGCCCGGTGGCGCCGATCATCTCGTTCACGTCCGACGACGAGGTGATGGCGAAGGCCAACGACACCGAGCACGGCCTGGCCGGATACGTCTTCACCCGTGACCTCCAGCGGGCGCTCCGGTTCGCCGAAGGGCTGGAGACGGGGATGATCGGCATCAACCGTGGCCTGATCTCGGACCCGTCGGCTCCGTTCGGAGGCGTGAAGCAGTCCGGGATCGGCAAGGAGGGGTCGCACGAGGGCATCTTCGAGTACCTCGACGTCACCTACGCCGCGATCGACCTACCGTGACCGGCCTGCGGCTCCGGGTGCCCACCGAGGATCACCGCATCGCGATGGACCCGAGGGCGCCCGGGCACGACCGGATCCGGGAGTCCGGCACGCGCCTGCGCCACCCGGCAGCCAACCCTGCCGACGCCGTCCCGGTCTCGCAGGTGACCTGGACGTCCGCCCAGCAAATCACCGCCGACGTTCCAGAGAGGCACTGACATGCTTGAGACCGTCCGCGGACCACGCCAGCTGATAGTGGGCGAAGGGGTCGCGCAGAACATCCCACGAGTGGTGGCCGAGTGCGGCTCGCGACTCCTCATCGTGACCGACCGGGTTCTTCTGGGGCAGCCGGGCGTGGCCGAGATCGTGGCCGCCGTGCGGGAGAAGGTCGAAGTCGTCGGGGTGTTCGCCGACGCGACTCCGGACGTGCCACTCACCGATGTCGCCCTGGCCGTCTCGGTCGCCGCAGAGGTGGACGCCGACGTGATCCTCGCCATCGGGGGTGGCACGGTGATCGACCTCGCCAAAATCGTCGGCGTCATCCGGCGCCACGGTGGGACGCCGCGCGACTTCTACGGCGAGTCGAGGGTGCCGGGGCCGACGATTCCTCTCGTCGCGGTCCCGACGACGTCAGGCACCGGCTCCGAGCTCACGCCCGTCTCGGTGCTGACCGACCCGGACCGCGAGCTGAAGGTGGGGGTCTCCAGTGTCCACATCGTGCCCGACTTCGCCATCGTCGACCCCGAGCTCACCTACACCTGCCCCGCGACCGTCACCGCCCACTCCGGCATCGACGCGTTTTGCCACGCGGTGGAGAGCTACACCGCGCGGCCCCGGGCCCACGCACCTCGCGACCCGGTGGAGCAGGTCTTCCTCGGCCGCAACCCGATCACCGATCACTACGCGCTCCTGGCCGCGGAGCGGATCGCCCGCAGCTTGCCCCGTGCCGTCAGGGACGGAGGCGACAAGGACGCGCGCGCGGACATGTCCTATGGGTCCATGCTGGCCGGGCTCGCGTTCTCCCACGCGGGCAACGGGGCTCCGCACGCCCTCCAGTACCCCATCGGCGCAGCCACCCACACACCGCACGGCCTGGGTGTCGGGCTGCTGCTGCCCTACGCGCTGGACGCGGCCAAGGATGCCATCGGCGACCGGTTGGCCGTCCTCGCCGGGGTGTGCGGGCTCGATGTGACCGACGCCTCCGATGCCGAGGCCGCGGATATGTTCCTCACCTGGCTCGACGGGCTCCTTGCCGACATCGGCATCCCTGCCACCTTGGCGGACATCGGCGTGGCACGCGCCGACCTCCCGCGCTTCGCGGAGATGGCCAGTGGCGTCACCCGCTTGATCCAGAACCATCCGGGCCCGACCGACACCGCCAGCCTGACCGCGATCCTCGAAGCGGCCTGGACCGGGGACCGGACCCGACGCGTCCTGACTCCGGAGCAGAGACGGTGACGGGCCTTTCACCTGACGACGAGTTCCCTGCCCCACCCCGGGTATCGGAATTGTCGGCTACGCCGTAACGGAAGCCGCCCATTCCCCGGCCTGGCGCACGGCTGCGCGCCCACCAGGCCGGCCACGGCCACAACGGTATGGCCCCGGTTGCCGGCGTTGGCCGGTTGCCGGAGGCGAACTCCCCGATGTCGGTCTCCTCCAGGTGAGCGAGGACCAGTGGATGCCGTCGGTGCCGCTCATGACGTCCGCGTCGAGGTGATGTCTTCGCCCAAGTGATGAATCAGCGGCACGTCAGGTTGACGGCCAGGGCGGCCACCGCCATGCAGAAGAAGAGGCTCCAGGGGGCGAAGTGGTGGTCGTTGGCCCGTAGGTGTGCCGCGAATGCGCCGAGGAAGTACAGCACGAGCCCGCTGGCGGCGAGCGTGCCCAGGATCGGTACGGCGATTCCGGCCAGCAGCCCCAGCGCCCCGGCGGCCAGCAGCACCCCCAACAGGCGCATCCAGGACCGGGGAACGCCCAACATGTCCGCCTGGCTCTTGGGGTAGTCATGGCCGATGAGGTTGGCGATGGCTGCCATACCGTAGAGCGCCGCAGCGAGAAGTGTGACCGTGAGATAGACCGCGAACATCAAGCTATTCCCTCTTCCGTGACAACGATCGGCTGGTTGATCGCCTCACGGACGAGACGGCGGCCCGAGGAGTGACGCGTCGCCGTGTGATCTGCGTTACAACGCGACGCCGGTCAGCTTCTCCGGGTTGCTGACCACGTGGATCACCTCGATTTTCCCCTTCGCCAGGTGGAAGGTGGCCGCCAGCACCGGTGTGCGCCCCGAGTGGATGATGATTCCCGGGCCGTCGTTGACCTGGAAGATCTGCGCCAGCGAGTCGTACGGCCGACGTGCCGACAGGACGACGGCGGCGCGGGCCACACGCTCGCGGCCGTGGATGGCCCTGCGAGGGGCGCCGGTGAATCCGCCACCGTCGCTCACCATGGTCACATCCGGCGCCAATACCTCCATCAGGGCATTCAGGTCGCCGCCAAGACAGGCCGCCAGAAACCGCTCGGTGGCCTGCCGCCTGGTCGCTTGATCGGTGTCATAGCGTCGGTGCCGCGTCTCCACCGCCTTCCTGGCGCGGAGCGCTATCTGGCGCACTGTCGCGTGTTTGCGCCCGATGAGGTGCGCTATCTCGTGGTGGCCGTACCCGAAGGCCTCGCTGAGCACGAACACCGCGCGTTCCACCGGGGAGAGCATCTCGAGCACCAGCAGCATCGCGGTCGACACCGACTCCTTGAGCAGCACGTTCTGCGCGGCATCCGGATCGGTCAGAAGCGGCTCGGGCAGCCACGATCCCACATAGGACTCCCGCCGCACGCGTGCACTGCGCAGCCGGTCGATCGCCAGCCGGGTGGCCACCCTGACCAGATAGCCTTCGGCGTCCGCGACGGTCGCCACATCGACGCGGCTCCAGCGTAACCACGCGTCCTGCACCACATCTTCGGCTTCGGCGACGCTGCCGAGCACCCGGTAGGCCACAGCGTGCAGCAGACCGCGGTGCTCGGCGAATGTCTGCTCGATTGCCAGGGGAAACATCTTGACCCGCTCCGATACGGCTCGCGTGAACCTCGGGTACGCCGTCCGATCGATCGGCACCACCTGAACCTTCGAAACCTTTACCAATATCGGCGATCAAGCTCGCTGACCCGTTTCTACGGTATTCCGGTGGCGCCCGAAGCACGCCACCCGCGGAGCCGCCCGAGTATCTCGTGAACCCCACCGCTCTATGGAAAGGTGGAGGAATTACTCCTTTTCGAGCCGGCTGGTGAGCGGAAGCAGCACCAGCGGGATCACGACGGCCACCGTGAGTGCGGCCAGCAACGGCACGCGTTCGCCGGGCGTGAGATGGTGCAGCAGCTGGATGTGGATCACCAGGTGCGGCGCGGCGAACACCAGGTACACGGCGAGCGCCGTACGGGCCATGCTCCGCCGTACGATGAAAAAACTCACGCCCAGCACCACCGACGTGGCCAGGCTCATCGCGCCGTAGTCCATCATCAGATGCGCGTTGTACGGCATGCGCATCCCCACCCACGGAATGTCGAAGAACGAGCGGGGCGACAACAGTGCCCAACCCCCCACGACGAACTGCGCCACGGCGAGGAAGGCCAGGCCCGCCCGCAGCCGGGTGAGGGCGCTCATGCGGCGAGGAACTGCTCGAAGGTGATGCGACCGTCGGCGTGCTCAGGGGTGAGATGTCCCCCTTCGCGGTAGCCGCGGATACCGGCCCCGGGCATCGGCACCGACACCACCGGCCGACGGCTGGGGCGCGAGCGCGTGTAGGCGCGGGCCAGATCGGCGGCGAGGCGCACCTCGGGCCCGCCCATGTCCGGCGAACGGCCGGCCGGTGGCGCGCCGGCCAGCGTGACCAGGCGGGCGGCCACCTCGCCGGCGTCAACGGGCTGGAAGCTGACCCCGCTGGGCATCACGATCATGGGCAGCCAGCGCTGGCTCGTGCACATCCAGACGATGAGCTCGTGGAACTGGGTCGTACGCTGGATCGTCCACGGCAGGGCAGAGCGTTCCACGAGCTGCTCACAGGCCAGCTTCGCCCGGTAGTAGGCCATGTCCACCTGGCCGACGCCGACGATGGACACGTACATCAGATGCGGGCGCCCGGCTCGCACCGCCGTCCGGATGAGGTTGCGCGTGCCGGCGATGTCCGCACGGCCGTTACCGGTCGCGCAGTGGACAATCACCCCGACGCCGTCGACCGCCTCCTTCAGGCCCTCACCGGTGAGCAGGTCACCGCGCCACGTCCGCTCATCCGATGGCGCCTTGCGGCTCAGCACGCGGACGGCATGACCGTCCGACAGAAGCCGTGGCACGAGTACGCGGCCGAGCCGGCCGGTACCGCCCGTCACCAGGATCAGGTTCGTCACGAGCAGGAATCCTCCGCGGAGAGCGCGATGCCGGTGTTCCGGCCTCGCGCGGCTGTCAGGTCACCGCCTCACACCGGGTCCGGCGTGAGGCGGTCACCTGTTAAGAACCGGACAGGCCTCCGGAATGTGACAACCGCAGCTTGTCGGGGTTGGCGATGATGCGAATCCCGCTGATCCGGCCGTTCGCCGTCTCCGGCACCAGCACGCCGACCGGCTTCCCACCGGCCCGGGCCAGCAGTCCCAGTGCGCCGTTCACCTCCGTAGCCGACAGCCGCACCCCCTCACCGGCGATGCTCAACGACCCCACCAGGTAGCGCGCCACCTTGGAGACACCGGAGATGGGCCGCCGAGCGGCGCCGACCCTGCCGCCACCGTCCACCCACACGGTCACGTCCTCGGCCAGCACCTTCTCCAACCCCGGCAGGTCTCCTTGTTCCGCGGCTTTCAGGAAGCTTTCCACCAGGTCGCGGCGGTGGTCCTGGTCCAACCGGCGATCGGAGCGACCACGCGCCTCGGTCAGACGCCGGCGAGCTCGGGTGTACAGCTGCCGGGAGTTCGCCTCGGAGGAGTTGATGACCTCGGCCACCTCCCGATGGCTGTAGTCGAAGGCTTCGCGCAGGACGAACACCGCGCGCTCCACCGGGTTGAGCCTTTCCAGCAGCACCAGGAAGGCCAGCGAGACGAACTCCCGCTGCTCGGCGCTGTCCAGCGGGCCCAAAGCGCCGCCCGCGGTCAACACCGGCTCCGGCAGCCAAGAACCGACATAGCTCTCCCGGCGCGCACGCGCGGACGTCAACCGGTTCACACACAGGTTGGTGGCGACCTTGGCCAGCCACGCCCACGGCGACGCGACAGCGCTCGCCTGATGCCACCGCAGGAAGGCGTCCTGGACGACGTCCTCGGCCTCCTCAGCCGAACCCAGCATCCGATAGGCCAACCCGAACAGCTTCGAACGATGCCGCTCGAACTCCTCAACCGCATCAACTGTCACGCGCACCAGACTCTCAGCCCCCTTACGGGCCCGGTCGCCTGGAGGCCACGACGGGTGCCGCTCGCCCTGCCGCAGCGATCAGGGATGCGTGGAGCGAGTCGTGCGGTTCACCGAGCCGGAGGATGAAACCCGTCCCGGAAAGGCTGAGGAGCATCTGCGATCGTGACGATCAGTCGACCCTGACCACGTACTTGCCCCGTACCCCGCCCGCCTCCAGCGCCCGGTGTGCCGCCGCCGTCTCCTCCAGCGGGAAGCACCTGTCCACCGCGGGGCGCAGTCCCCCGTCCGCCGCCTGGCGGGCGAGGTCGTCGAAGAGCGCCCGCGTGGGGTTGCCGCTGAAGAAGCGCACCCGGCCGCGTCCGTGTACGGCGCTGGCGGCGATGTAGCCGAGTGAGGCGGCGAGCCGTGTCAGGTCGAAAGAGATGGTGACCATGCGTCCGCCGGGCGTCAGCAGGCGCCGGAAGGACCGCAGGTCGGTGCCCACGGTGTCGAGGACCACGTCGAACAGGCCCAGTTCCCCCGGCGGGACGGTCCGGTGGTCGATGGCGTGGTGGGCGCCGAGCGTGCGGACGAAGTCGAGGTTGGCGGCGCGGGCCAGGGCCGTGACTTCGGCACCGTATGCCCGTCCGAGCTGGACGGCGGCGTTGCCGACGCCACCCGCTGCGCCCCGTACGAGCAGTCGTTCACCGGGGCGCAGCCTGGCCTTGTCGCGCAGCGCCGTGATGGCCGTGGTCGCGACCGGCAGCGCGGCGGCTGCCACCAGATCCAGTCCGTCCGGGACCCGGCCGAGCCGCTCGGCCCGGACCGCCACGTACTCGGCGGCGCTGCCGAATCCGGTACGGCCCACGACGCCCCACACCCGGTCGCCGACCGCGACGCCCGTGGCATCGGCGCCGAGCGCGGCGACCTCGCCGGTGAAGTCCAGCCCGACGCGTTGCGGGAACTTCTGTCCGGTGAAGAGACGGAGGCGGCCGGAACGGGCCGCCAGTTCGCCGCCGTTGACGCTGAACGCGCGCACCCGCACGAGTACCTCGCCGGGTGCCGGTTCGGGACGTGGAACCCGGCCCACGTACAACACCTCGGGGCCGCCGAAGCGGTCGAAAAGCACTGCTCTCATCGTGCGGTCGTCCATCGTTCTCACCTTCGTCACCAGCGGCCGTGCGGGGGGCTGGCCCCGAGCGTAGGCTCTTAACCGGACGACACCGTCCGTTTAGGCCGGAGGTGAGAGACAGTGGTGGAGGAATCCTCTCGGATCGCGGGCCCGGGGCTGCGGGCCGACGCCCGACGCAACCGGGGGCGCATCCTCGTCGCCGCCCGTGCGGTCTTCGCCGAGCACGGGATCGACGCGCCCATGGCGGCCGTGGCGCGACGGGCCGGGGTCGGCGTCGCGACGCTGTACCGGCGTTTTCCGACCCGGGACGACCTGGTGCGGGCTGCGTTCGCGCAGCAGATGGAGACCTGCGCCCGAGCGCTCACCGAGGCGCTGGCCGACCCCGACCCCTGGCGGGGCTTCCAGCGGCTGGTCGAGACGGCCTGCGAGCTTCAGCGGGAGGAACAGGGGTTCTCGGCCGCGTTCGTGGCGGCCTTCCCGGACAGCACGGTGGAACACGCGCAGGCCCGGGAACGGGCCGAGCGGGACCTGATGACCCTGGTCCGCAGAGCCCAGGCAGCGGGCGCGCTGCGGGCCGACTTCCACCCCTCCGACCTCGCCGTGGCCCTGTTGTCCCATTGCGGGCTGGTCACCGCGCTGCCGCGTGACGGTGCCGCGTCTCGGCGCCTGGTGGCGTACCTGCTCCAGTCGTTCCGCGCCGAGGCGGCTCACGGGGCCCTGCCTCCGCCGAGTGCCCTGTCGCTGCGCGGTCTCCCGCTCGCGGCCGACGGCTCCCGGAGACAGCGGCCCTCCAAGAACTGACGCGAGGCGCCTGCGGCTTCGGGGCGAAGTGATCAGCGAGCCGGTGGGGCGGACGCGCGCAGTGCCGCGGCGAGCCATTCGTACGGGAACTGCTCCGTTGGCGCGTTGTTCACGGCGGTGACCAGCGCCATGTACCGGTCGAGCGGTCCCTCCGGCTCCGGCGGCGTGCGGTCCCACTCCGCGGCCATCAGCATGTGGTCGGCCGTCTGGATCCGGAACTCGGGCGTGTCCGGCATCCCGGGGCTGTCCGGTGTCGCGAAAATGCCGGTCAGCCACCCGATCCATCGGTCGGCGATCTCCCGCCCTCGTGGTGAGTCCGGTGGCACCTGCTCCCGTGCCGCGTCCATCGCCGCCTGGCCGATCGGCGTGGCCGCCTCCAGGCTGTCCAGCATCGGCGACGAGGTCATCAGCGGTCCGGCCCCGGTGGTGCACACCTCGTGCAGCTCACGGCGCACGGCCTGCCGGGCCTCGGTGTCCCGGACCATCTCGGCCAGCTCGATCCACGCCTCCAGCTGGGCCGCGCTGGGATGTTCGGGCAGCTCAGGCCGGACCGCCCGCCACCACTCGACCATCCGCTCCGGCGGCTCCCAGCCGGTGGAGACCTCCGTCCAGAACTCGTCGATCAGCCGGTCGCGCTCCTCGTCCGGCATGCCGACGAGCTTGTGCATCAGCGTGACCTGCTCGGCCGTGGAGTCCTGTCGCAGGATGGTCGACAACACCGCGCGACGGCTGCGCAGCCGTGCCTCCTGCCGTGCCAGCAGGGCCAGGTGGGTGGCGGCCAGCTCGCGCAGCGTCGCCTCGCCGGCCAGCACCCGCCGGATCTCGTCCAGGCCCGCGTCGAGTTCCCGTAGCGTCCGGACCAGTTCCAGCCGGGCGATGGCCGACACGTCGTACAGGCGGTGGCCAGCCGACGTGCCGGCGGTCGGCGTGACGACGCCGGCGTCCGCGTAGTACCGGACGGCGCTGACGCTCAGGCCGGTCCGCCGGGCGACATCCCCGATGGCATACAGCTCGTTCGTGTCCACGACGCCCACTATGCGACCTCAAGCGGCTTGAGATGCAAGCGCCTGAGAAGACTTCGACGTGGAGCCCAGACACCTCCACCACATCGGAGGTCTTCGCTATTGATCAAGCCCGACTGTCAACTACGTTCGTGGTCAATACAAATGTCGCCAAGCACCCGAGCCGCCCGAGGAAGGCCGCGATGACGGCTGACCGTCCAGCGGTCGCGGCCCGCTCAGCGTGGGCGGCTGAGGGCGGCCTCGGCCAGATCCGTCCATCTCTCGGCCAAGGAGTGAGGCACGACCACCCAGTCCTTCATCACCCTGCCCCGTCCCGAGGGGTCGAACAGGGACGTCCCAGCCAACTGAAGCGCGGCCGTGTGTTCAACGGTTTCCCTGACCAGCCGGAACACCATGGAACCGTCGCGCTGCAGGCTCGCGAACACCTTCCCCGCCTGATCTTTCAGCGCGGGATTCCCCATCATTGTGGAGATCCATACGCCCAGGTCGGCCAGCTCGGCGCCGACCTGCTTGAAATCCTCTTCCGCGCTCATCGTCAGTCGGCCCCAAACTCCATGGCGTCATGGTCGGACAGCTCATCCGTCCCGCATGACGCGATCACCTCGGCCCCGCCTCCTCGCAGCACGGCGATCACCCTAGCCGTTTCGATGGCGACCTGAGCCCGCCGGGGCCATGGGGCGAGCTCGCGGATCGCCTTCGCCTACCTCGCTTCGGCGCATGCCTTCGCCTCGGCCAGATACCGCGACACCGGGCCCAGGGTCAGCATTCCGCTGCCGGCGCCGGCTTGTTCGGCACAGGCATCGCTCAGGGCCGCCGCAGCGTGTGCGGCGATTTCGCGCTCGCCGAGGTGTACGGCGGCGCGGGCGGTCAGGCACCACATGGCCTCCTGCATGTGGTCACGCGGCGGTTCGGGCACCGCGGCGAGGGCGGTACGGGCCTGCTCGCCCCGGTCCTGGGCCAGCAGCACGAGGGGGCGTGCCCAGGGCCGGTACGGACCCCAGTCGAGGTGCGGGTCAACGGGCGCGGGCCGGTCGTGCAGCAGGCGCAGCCCCAGCAGGGCGAGCGGGAACAGGCCGCGGTGCAGCCCCGGCATTCCGGCCGCAAGGAGGGCGTCCTCGCAGGCGCGGTAGTGCGCTGCGGCCGTGGCGGCGCTCGGCCCACCGGGTTCGGTGCTGCGAACGGCCGTGGCCCGGGCCCTGAACCACCGGGTGAGGACGGCGACGAGGGGCGCCTCCGTGGTGGCGGCGAGCTGTTCGGCGGCCTCGGCGTGCGCGGTCGCGGCGTCGAGATCACCGAGGGCCGAGGCGGATTGCAGGCGGATGAGCCGGCCGAGTACGGCGAAGTTCGGCAGCTCGTGCCGGGTGGCCAGGTCGAGGATCTCGGCGCCGATCCCGTCTCGTACCGTCGCGAGCCCGGGGCGGGTGAAGGACTGCAGGAAGACCCCGTTGAGCGCGAACGCCAGCAGGGCCGGATCGGCCAGGTCCCGTGCCAGCGCCTCGGCCCGCAGCGCCGCCTGGTGCGCGCGTCTCAGCTCGGCCCCGGACAGATCGGCGCTGCGGCTCTCGACGGCGATCGTGGCCAGCAGGCGGCCCGACAGGCCGGGGGGACCGTCGGGGCCGAGTGCGGTGAGGGTGCGCTCGGCGGCCGCGACGACGGCGCGGGACTGTTCGGGATCGTCGGCCCGGCTCCAGATGGCGGGCACGTCGTAGGCGCCGATGATCCGGGCGGTCAGAAAGAGGTCTCCCGTGCGTTCCGCCGCCTGGATGGCGGCGAGGCGGTCGCGCCGCGAGTGGATGAGGGCGTCGCCGCCCGCCAGTGCGAGGGTGCGGGCCAGATTCACGGTGGTGCGCGGGCCGAGCCGGGCACCGGGACCGGTCCACGCGGTGCGCGCGCCTTCGAGGAGCACGGATCCGCGGAGGATGTCCGTCTCCAGGCGCTGAAGATCGGCACCGGGGTCCAGTCCGAGTTGATCGACGAGCATCGTGCGGGCGCGGCGGAGTGCGGCCAGTGCGTCGGCCTGGCGGCCCGCGCGGTACAGCGCGCGGGCGAGAAGTCCCCAGGCCGGCTCGCGCCACGGATGTTCGGCGACGTGAGCACCCAGTTCGGCGACGAGATCGGTCCCTTCCCCGGAGTCGAGGAGGATACGGGCGCGCAGTTCCACCCCCTCCAACCTCAGTTCCTCCAGCCGGGTCCGCTCGCGCCGCACCCATGGGGAGCCGGGCACATCGGCGTAGGCGGGTCCGCGCCAGACCGCGAGTGCCACGTCGAGGTCGGCCACCGCGTCGGGGGTGCGGCGGGCGCGGGCCAGGGCGTCCTGGAACCGGTGGACGTCCACGTCCTCGCGTGACAGGCGCAGCGCGTAGCCGGGACCTTCGGTGACGATCACGCGCGGCGGGCTGCGCGGCGGCCGGTCGGGTTCGAGGGCGCGGCGCAACGCGGCGACGAACGTCCGCAAAGCGCCCACGGCGCGGGCCGGTGGATCGGTCCACAGGTCGTCGACGAGGGTGTCGGTGGTCACCATCCGCCCCTCGGCGGCGACGAGCCTGGCGAGTACCTCACGATGACGAGGCCCGCCCAGGTCGGCCGGGCTGCCGTCGTCGCGGAGCGCCCGCACGGCGCCGAGCACGTCGATTCGCATACTCCCATCCTCCCTGCCTGGGGTCGGCCGAGCCCAACCGCACTGATCGGCTGCTGATCGCCGTCGCCCAGGCTGATCGGGTCAGTCCCCCAATCGAAAAGGACGGCCCTTCATGACGCTCACCATTCCCGGCTTCGATCACATTCGCCTGCCCGGTGCGGGCGGTGTTGAGCTGTCCACCGCTGTCGGCGGCAGTGGCAGCCCGGTCGTGCTGTTGCACGGTTTTCCGCAGACCCACCTGATGTGGCGACACGTCGCCGAGCGGCTCGCCGACGAGCACACGGTGATCTGTCCTGACCTTCGAGGCTACGGCGCCAGCGACAAGCCGGCGGCCACCGACCCCGACGTGTACGCCAAGCGCGCCATGGCCGCCGACGTCGTGACCCTGGCGGCGGCGCTCGGGCACGAGCGTTTCGCTCTCGTCGGCCACGACCGGGGCGCCCTGGTCGCCTTCCGGGCGGGGTTGGACCATCCTGAGACCATCACGCACCTGGGCATCCTCGACATCGTGCCGACGCTCGACATGTGGAACGTCCTGCACGGCGTCTCGGCGGCGGTCGGCTACCACCTTTTCCTGATGGCGCAGCCGCCGGGCCTGCCGGAGACGATGATCGCAGGCAGCGCGGACGCGTTCTTCGGTTCCTTCCTCGACGCCTGGGCCAACGACCCGGCCGCCGTGCCGGAGGATGTGCGTGCCGAATACCTGCGGGCGAGCGCCGCGGCGGTGCCGTCGATCGTCGCGGACTACCGGGCCTCGGCGGGCATCGACGTCCTGCACGACCAGGCGGACCTGGACGCCGGGTCGCAGCTGGCCATGCCCGTGACGGTCGTCCAGCAGGACTGGGGTGCGCGGCTGGGCTACGACGCCGCCGGCGTGTGGAAGGCGTGGGCGCCGGACCTGGACCACCGGCTGACCCGGGCGGGGCACTTCATGGCCGAGGAGGCACCCGACGAGATCGCGGCGACGATCCGGGGCCTGCTGGCCCGCTGACCCTCCTGTTCTCGGCTCGTCCACACGGGTAGATCCGATCGGGGTGCCTGAGCGGCGACCGCCCCGTGACCGATTCAATGTCCCAAATGGTTGATGTCAGAAGAAGGAACCACGCGATGAGCACCCAGGACGTCTTCCCGCTGAAGCCCTTTGCGATCCACGTGTCCGACGAGGCCCTCGATGACCTGCGCGCCCGTCTCGCATTGACCCGTCCGCCGCTGGACGAGGGGAACGAGGACTGGTCCTACGGCGTCCCCGACGGCTATCTCCGTGACTTGGTCGCCTACTGGCGGGACGGCTACGACTGGCGCAAGGCCGAGGCCGCCATCAACGTCCACGACCACTACCGGGTGAGCGTCGACGGTGTCCCGGTGCACTTCATGCGCAAGGCCGGCCGCGGCCCCCGTCCGATCCCGCTGATCCTCACCCACGGCTGGCCGTGGACGTTCTGGCACTGGTCGAAGGTGATCGATCCGCTCGCCGACCCGGCCGCGTTCGGCGGTGACCCCGCCGACGCCTTCGACGTCATCGTGCCGTCTCTGCCCGGCTTCGGTTTCCCCGGCCCGCTCACCGGCTTTCCCGACGTCAACTTCTGGAAGGTCTCCGACCTCTGGCACACCCTGATGACCGAGACCCTGGGGTATGAGAAGTACGCCGCCGGGGGCTGCGACATCGGCGGAATCGTCACCAGCCAGCTCGGCCACAAGTACGCCGACGAGCTGTACGGCATCCACATCGGCTCCGGGCTGCCGCTCAGCTTCTTCACCGGCCCCCGGGCCTGGAACTTCGCCCGGAACCAGCCTCTCACCGACGACCAGCCCGCGGACATCCGCGCCCGCATCATCGAGCTGGACCATCGCTGGGCGTCCCACCTCGCCGTGCACATGCTCGACGGCGCCACCCTGGCCCATGGGCTGAGCGACTCCCCCGCCGGACTGCTCGCCTGGCTGCTGGAGCGCTGGAACGCCTGGAGCGACAACGGCGGCGACATCGAAACCGTCTTCACCAAGGACGATCTGCTCACCCACGCCACGATCTACTGGGTGAACAACTCCATCGCCACGTCGATGCGCTACTACGCCAACGCCAACCGCTACCCCTGGGCCCCCGCCCACGACCGCACCCCGGTCGTGCAGGCCCCGGTCGGCCTCACCTTCGTCACGTACGAGAACCCTCCCGGCATCCACACCGCCGCCGAGCGCGTCCAGGCGTTCAAGAGCGGCCCGCAGGGCGACTGGTTCAACCACGTCAACGTCAACGCCCACGACCACGGCGGCCACTTCATCCCCTGGGAGAACCCCGACGCCTGGGTGAACGACCTGCGCCGTACCTTCCACGGCCGCAGACCCTGAACGACCTTCGCGGGCTCCTGTGGCGACGGGCTGCCGGCCGGCACAGTCCACGGGAGCCGCTCCCGCCTCGACCGGCGTCGGCTTCGTAGGCATGTCCGGCGCGGAGCGCCGGACATGCCTACGGGTGAACCGCCGGACCGCCCATCCGCGTATCTCCGGACATGAGGTGTGCGCCCCAGGCAGCGACGGCCGATGACATGATCCACGGTCCCGGTCTTCTCGGCGGGCTACCTGCCTGACAAGATGTCGTTCGTGACCCCTCCGGCGTCGGCGCTGCGCGTGCCGCGAGCCGTCGTCTTCGCGACGATGTGCCTCGTGGTCTCCGCGGGCGGCCACGCCCTGGCCGGGGGTGGCCTGATCCCCCCGCACCTGGCCGTTCTCGGCGCGTTGATCGCTTTTTGCGTGGCGTACGCGCTGAACGGGCGTGAACGCGGGGTGGAGGTCGTGCTCGGCGCGACCATCGGCGCGCAGATCCTGCTGCACGAGCTGTTCGGCCGTGCCGCGCCCGCCTCGCACGTGATGTCGCCCGCCGAACACGGCCATTCCGGGCTGGGCATGACGGTGGTCCATCTGGTGGTGGCGCTGGGCACCGGCTGGTGGCTGCACCGGGGTGAGAGCGCGCTGTGGCTGATGATCCGCCTGTACGGCGGGCCCAGGCCGCTGATCCGGCTGCTGTTCGCCGTCCCCGTCGAGGTGGCGGCGCCGGTGTGGCGGGCCGTCCCGGCCGCGGAGGTTCGGCCGTACGGCGGCTGGGAGATCTCACCGGTGCTGCGGCGGCGCGGCCCGCCCGTGCCGCGACACGCCGGCTGAGGGACCTCGGAAGAAAGGGTCCGGCGGGCGGCGTGCCCCCGTGACCATGATGTCCTCCTCTCTTCTTTCGCCGGAGGCGTCTCTTCCGTTCTCGTCGGCCCGTACCGAGGCACGGCGAAAGGTCCTTTTCGGAGCCCACCATGGCATCCCTGCCACGATCCGTCCGCACGACCGTTGTCACCACACTGTGCTGCGCCCTGTTCGTCCTGCTCAGCACCCCCTTCGCCCCCGCCGCACTCGCCCACGACCGCCTCAAGAGCAGTTCCCCGGCCAAGGGCGCCAAGGTCTCGGCGGTCGAGCGGATCAAGTTGGAGTTCAGCTCCCGGATGCGCTTCCCTACGGTCGCGTTGCGCACGGCGGGCGATGTGGTCATCGACATCGGCAAGGCGAAAGGCGCGGGCGACACGGTCACCTCCGACGTTCCCGAGCCGCTGCCCGCAGGCAAATATGTGATCGCCTGGCGGGTGGTCTCCTCCGACGGTCACCCGATCGAAGGGGAGATCCCCTTCACCGTGACCGCCCCGGCAACCCCGTCTGCCATCCCCTCCCGCACACCGACATCGGAGTCGGACACTTCCGCCGTTCCTTCGGCGGACGCGCAGCCCTCCTCGCCCGCCCCGACATCTCCTACCTCCGCCGTGGCCGACGCCCCCGTTTCCGCGACCGACGACCGGCAGGCTTCCGAGGGACTGCCGGGCTGGACCTGGATCGCGCTGGTCGCGCTCGTGGTGATCGGCTCGGGCACCTGGTCGCTGATCTCGCGCCGGGGCCGTCCCGGCGGCGGCGCGGAGTGATCCGCTGAGCATGCCCGCGCACCCGACGCTGCGCCTGGCCCGCGCCGCGGTCTTCGCCGTGGTGTGCCTGGGACTGGGCGCGCTCGCCCATATCGTGGGCGGCGGCGTCGTCTCCGCGCCGGCGGCGGCGGGCGCCCTGGCGCTGGCGTTCCTGACGGCGCTGCCCGCGACCGGCACCGAGCGCGGCATGGCGGTGATCTGGCCGCTGCTGGCGGCCACGCAGGTGGCGCTGCACCTGCTCTTCTCCGCCGTTCACCTCATCGCGCCACTGGCCGAGACCGGCGGACACGCGCATTCCGGTTCTGGGCTGGTGCCCGGCCTGGGCATGGTGGCGACACACGCCTGGGCCGCAGCGCTGGCCGCTTGGTGGCTGGCGCGCGGCGAGGCCGCGCTCTGGGCGGTGCTGCGCCGCCTCGCCGTCCGGGTTTTACGGTTGCTGACAGTCCGGTGCGACCGGACGGCCAAACCCGCCCGCCCCTGGTTCACCGCCTCCCCCGCACCGCCGCTGCTGCGCTCGGCGCTGTTGCGGTACGCGCTCAGCGGACGCGCCCCGCCGCTGTCGATCCGTAGCTGAACCGCTCCCCCATCACGGACCGACCTTCGTTCGAAGGCGGTTCCGTCTCCTCACGATGCCCTCCCGGGCGGACCTGTGTCCGTTCGGCCGCCGTCGTGCCCGAATTCACAGGCCGTACCCCTCACCACAGGCCGGAGCAGGCCCATGCCCATCCCCCTTCTCGCCGCGAACACGAAACCCGATCGGTCCGGCCACGCGCCCCGATCCCGCTTCCGCGTTCCGCCTCGGCATTCGCGCTGTCCGGCCGCCCTCTTCCCGATCCCTGTCGTGGCCGGCCCCTCCGGGGCCGCGCCTTCGACCCGTGTATCCGTTCTGCACCGTGACCCGAGGAACGATCACCATGATTTCCGCCACGTGCGATCACCCCGCTGCCGACCACGACGTCACCACGTGTCCCGATGACGATTTGACGCTGCTCGCGCTGACCGCGCGCTCGGGAGCGCCCGCGGACGTCGAGGCCTTCACCCGCGCGGTCTACGCCGAGGTCCGCAGGTTCGTCGCCCATCTGGCCGGGAGCGCGCCGGCCGAAGACCTGACCCAGGAGACGTTCGTACGCGTCCTGCGCAGCCTGCCCCGCTTCGCGGGCCGCTCCTCGGCCAGGACCTGGTTGCTGTCCATCGCCCGGCGGGTCGTCGTCGACCGGTTCCGGTCCGCGTCCCGCCGCCCCGTAGTCGCCGATCTCGCAGACTGGCAGGGCGTCGCCGAACGGCGTCAACCCGTCGGGCTGCCGGGATGCGAGGATCAGGTGGCTCTGGCCGACCTGCTGGCCAAGGTGCCCCGCGAGCGGCGGGAGGCGTTCGTGCTCACCCAGGTCGTCGGCGTGCCCTACGCCGAGGCCGCCCAGCTGATCGGCTGCCCGATCGGCACGGTGCGCTCCCGGGTGGCGCGAGCCCGAACCCAGCTCATCGAGTCCTTGGAAGCCGCCGACCGAGCCGCCTGAGTCCCGCTTCACAGAGCTTCGAAGGCCGGCAGGAGGGTGTGAAGGTTCAGCTGCGCCGGCGCGGCGGCGACGAGGCGGCCGGGCCCGCGGCGGTGGCCAGGTCAACCTCGACGTTGACGGGTGACGAAGGCAACGCCGCGGATCGTTTTCGGCTCGTCTAGAGGTTGTTCGCGGTGAGCCAGGCCAGACAGGCGTCGGCCACCTCACGCCAGCCGTGGTCGATGGTCAGGGAGTGGCCGCGGTCGGGGAAATCCTGGAAGTCGGTGATCGCGGTGGAGTCCCGGTACTGCTTGAGGGTCGCTTTGGTGACGGTCTCGGGGACGGTGTGGTCCTTGCCACCGGCGATCAGGAGCAGCGGTCCCCGGGAGTTGTTGCCGGTGTCGACCTTGGCGGGCGAATGAGGGGAGAAGTTGGCGGCGGCGGCCTCGAACAGCGGCTTGCCCGGGGCAGGGATGGTCCAGCGTTCGTACAGTTCGGCGGCTTCCTGAGGCGGGATGGCGTTGCCGAACGCGTAGGTGAACTGGTCGAGGGTGAGGGAGACCGCCCGGTGCTTGTTGGCCGGGTTCTTGAACACCGGCAGGGTCGAGCGCAGCGCCGACAGCGGCAGCGGCAGCACCCCCTTGATCTGCGCGGCGTCGATCGCGATCGCGGCTCTGGCCAGGTTCTGCCCGAGCAGCTTCTCGGCGATCATGCCGCCGAAGGAGTGGCCGATCAGGATCGGCTTGACGCCCAGAGCGTTGATGATCTCTGTGTAGTGGGCGACGACGTCGTCGATGCCATGGTCGGCGATGCTCTCGGGGTTCTTGCGGGACAGTTCGACGCTTTCGCCGTCGCCCGGCCAGCCAGGGGCCGTCGCGTCGTAGCCGGCGGTCGTGAACAGCTCGATCCAGGAGGACCAGGAGGTGGCGTGCAGCCAGAGGCCGTGGATGAAGATGACGGGAACGGTCGGTGCGGTCATGGGGTGTGGCTCCTTGGGAACAGGGCTTTTATGCCGGATGGGTGTGCTTGACCGCCCCGGTCGTGGTCGCGGCGGTGCGGATGTGGTCGGCCACGGCTGCCGGTCGCGACAGCGCGATCGCGTGTGACGCGTCGACCTCGATGGTGTCGGCCCCGGCGCGCCGGGCCATGAAACGCTGGGCGGCGGGATGGATCGCCTGATCGGCGGTCGCCACGACGTACCAGGACGGGAGGGTCTTCCAGCTCGCGTCGGGAGAGCTGTCCTCGAACGCCGTAGCCGCGATGGGGCGTTGCGCGGCGGCCGCCACCGAGGTGAAGGGCCCGGGCAGGTCGGCGGCGAACACCGCAGGAAACCGCTCGTCCTTGAGGAACAACTCCACGGTCTCCTCCCCGTCGGCTGCGCGTAAGACGGCCGGCCGCAGCGCCGGGCCCAGCAGGCTGCCGGGGAAGTGGCCCGTGACGTCCAGCAGGCTCTCCCCCGCCTCCAGCGCGAAAGCGGTCACGTAGACCAGCCCGACCACGTTGCCCGGTCGTGCTCCGGCCCAGGTGATGACCGCACCGCCGTAGGAGTGGCCCACCAGCAGGACCGGACCGTCGATCGCGGCGACGACGCCGGTGAGGTAGGCGGCGTCGGTGGCCAGGCCGCGCAGCGGGTTGGCCACCGCGGTCACGGGTATCCCGGAATCCTGAAGTTCGGCGATCACGCCCGACCAGCTCGACCCGTCCGCGAAGGCGCCGTGGACCAGGACGACGGTCGGTGTGCTGCCGTTCTTGAAGGATCTCTCTGCTGTCATGGCCTCACCGTAGGAAGTCCCGTGCGCGCCTCGCGAGCGTCACATGACTGCGTCACCGAGCGTCACCCGAGCAGGCGGTGAGGTGAGGCCGATACGCGTAGCGCTGTGCTCAGAGCCGATCGTGAGGTGACCCCCAGCTTGGGGAAGATCCTGTAGAGGTGGGAGCTGACGGTTCGGTGAGACAGGTAGAGCTTCTCGCCGATCTCCCGGTTCGTCAGGCCGTCGGCCGCCATCTGGGCGATCTGGAGTTCCTGCGGGGTCAGCACGTCGCGCGCTTCGCTGCTGCGACTGTGGCTGCTCTCGCCCGAGGCCCTCAGCTCCTGGCGCGCTCGTTCGCTCCAGGGGATCACTCCCAAGGCGTCGAACGTCTCGCGAGCCATCCGCAAGGGCGCCCGCGACTCGGCCGTACGCCGCCGGCGTCGCAGCCATTCCCCGTACGCCAGCTGCACCCGGGCCCGCACGAAGGGCCATCGCCGCAGGTCGGCGCCGAGCGCGGCATCGAAGAAGGGTCCTGCCACCGCCTCGTCGGCCAGCACGGCCCGCGCGTAGCGCAGGTCGGCGTGCAGGGACGGCGACGGTGTGGTGAGCGCCACCGTCTCCATTTCCCGGAGGATGCCGGCGACCGCGTGGTTTTGGCCGCTGTGCGCCGCGGCGTCTGCGAGTTCGGCGATGGAAAAGCAGCGTAGCGCCAGGTGGAAGGCCGGATCGGCGGGGTCGTGCATTCTTCGCAGCTGGTCGAAGGCGTCGGCGTAACGTCCTTCGCCCAGCGCGGCGAGCCCGCGCGCGAGCTGTACCGTGGCCAGTACGGGGCGGGCTCCGATGGGCAGGGCCACCTGCTCGGCCGCCGCCGCGAGGCTCCCCACCCGATCCTGCTCGCCGCGTAGTGCGGCGAGCACCGCGCCCGAGGCCTGAGCGATGGCGTGCATCAGCGGCTGGGATGTCTCGTGCGCCAGACGGGCGGCCTCCTCGGCAGCGGGAATGGCCACGCTCAGGTCGGCCAGCCGGGCCGCGCTCCACGCCTGTGCCCCGAGGTCTCGTGCCAGGAGGCTGAGCCGGCCCTGTGCGCGCAGGGCCGGTAGCGACGCGGCGCAAAACTTCTCTGACAGGTCGAATGCCCCCACCATCAACGCCGAACTGCCGAGCAGTCCTGCCACCGGCCTGCCGTCGGCCGGGTGGGCGGCCAGGTGGCGTAATCGCTCGATCACGACCTTGCCACGCTCGATGGGAGCCGCGAACGCCAAGACCGTCAGCAACCGCCCGTCCAGATCGTCGACGGGCAGGCCCTCGGCCACGGTGACGACGCGTTGCCGTGACTCCTCGTCGGCATGAGCCCAGAAACATCGCAAGGCCGCACTGGACAGGAGTTTCAGCGCGAGATCGACGTCCCCCTGCGCCGCCATGCTCTCGGCGAGGTCGGCCAGTGAGTGCGCTGCCTCGCTGTCGTCACGGATGCCGTCCTCGAAGTTCTCACGGATCCACACGATACGGGCCCGCTGCCGGGCCGAAGGCCGCAGCCGCTCGCCTTCGCCCAGCAGCCGCACGACGATGTCGCGCCGTCCCATCTCAGCCGCGTACTCGGCGGCCCGCACAAGCCGTTCACACCGGTGAGCGGGATTCTCGCTGAGCCTGACCGCGTGCTCCAGCGCCGCGACGGCCGACAACAGGTCGCCTCGGCGTCGCACGCCTTTGGCCGTGGTCTCCAACTCGGCGGCGATGCTCTCATCCGGTCTGGGGGTGGATGCCGCGCGGTGCCAGAGGCGACGGTCGGGCCGGCCGATGAGGACGTCGGCCAGGGCGGCGTGCACCGCGTGCCTCTGGGAGATGCTCGCCCCCTGATAGATCGCCGAGCGCATGAGCGGGTGCCGGAAGGACACCCCGGCTTCGTGCACGTCGATCAGCCGTACGCTGACAGCGGGAGCCAGATCGTCTGCCGTGACCGCTACAGCGGTGATCAGCGCAGTGGCGTCGAGGGTCTCGGAAAGAGCGGTGCTGTCGTTGAGCGCGGCCACCAGCAGCATGGTCCGAAGGGTCGGCGACAATCCCGACATGCGGGCGGTGAAAGCCTGCTCCAGCCGGGTGGTCAGCGGGAGCCATCCCGGCGGCAGGGGCCCCTTCCCGTCCCGCGTGTCCGAGGCGATCGGCAGTTCGACGAGGGCCAACGGGTTTCCCGCCGCCTCCCGCAGCAACCGTGCGCGCACCGTCGGCGCCAGGGCGGGGCTGTGGGCGTCCAGCAGGGCGGTCGCGGCGGTGTCGTCGAGCCGATCGAGGAGCAACTCCTGCAGCCCCACCCTGTCGAGGGGACTCTGGAAACCGTCGCGTATCGCGGCCAACAGCACGATCGGTTCGGAGTCCAGTCGCCGCGCGACGAACGCGAGCACGTCGGCGCTGGCACGGTCCAGCCAGTGAGCGTCCTCGACGAGGAACAGGACGGGCGAGCGGACGGCGGCCTCGCCCAGGAGATTCAGCGCAGCCAGGGCGATGAGGAACGGGTCCGGCACCCGGGCGTCGGTCAAGCCGAACGCCGCTCCCAGCGCGTCGCGCTGCGGAGCGGGCAGTTTTCCGATCTCGGCACGAAGCGGAAGCAGTACCTGATGCAGGCCGGCGAAGGGCATGTGTGTCTCTGATTCCACACCGGCCGTCCGCAAGACGCGCATGCCACGCGCGGCCGCGATCTCCGCCGTGTCCAGCAACAGGGCCGACTTTCCGATCCCCGCCTCGCCACGCACCAGCAACGCCCCGCCGCTGGTGTGGACGCCGTCCACGAACTCGCGGAGACGCCGCTGTTCGGACTCTCGCCCGAAAAGTGATCTTCCTGGCGGGTTCGCTGGCATATATGGCCATGATTGCCTGCGCCAGAGGTCCCGTCCAGCGAGCCCACTGTCAGGCCCGTTGACAGATCGCTTCTGACCGGGCCGGTCTTGCGCAGCGGCGAAATCCGCCGGGGCGACGTTCCTGCAGTCGGATATCGCGCTTTCTTCGGAAACGCGGGTCATGAGGATTCCGGCCTTTCACTGATGCGTTCAGTGCTGCGGGTGTCCGTGTTCTGGGCGGCTCGCATGCGGCGGCCGCGATCTGTGCTGCGGCGAGGGCTCCCAGGTCAGCGGGAAGAACATGGCCTGGCCTCCCGCGCGAGGGCGGACGTCGTCAGGCGGCGGCCTCGCGGATGAGGTCGGCGACCACGGCGGGCTGGGAGACGTGGACGGCGTGGCTGCCGATGACCTCGACGATCTTCGCCCCGGCACGCTCGGCCATCCTGTGCTGAGCCGGCGGCGGGATCATCCGGTCCTCGGTCGCGATGAGGTACCAGCTGGGCCTGTGCCGCCAGGCCGGTTCGGTGACCGGCCCGCCGAAAGCGTCCACGCCCCACGGGACCTGGGAGTCCGCCATGAACGCGGCCACCCGGCCGGGCAGGTCGGCGGCGAACGCGGCGGCGAACCTGTCACGGTCGAGGAGGAGAAAGCCCTGCACCGCGGGCAGGATGGGCGGCGCCGGCGCGCCGGGGGGTGCGGCGGCGATGAGGGTGCCGACCGACTCACCCCTGTCGGGGGCGAACGCGGCGACGTACACCAGCGACGTGACGTTGGGGTGGGTGCCGGCCTCGCTGATGACGACCCCGCCGTAGGAGTGGCCGACCAGGACGGCTGGACCATCAAGGCCGTCCAGCACCCGGCGGGTCACCGCGGCGTCGTCCTCCAGCGACAGCGTCGGGTTCTGCACGACGTGGACGCGGAGTCCATCCCTGGTCAGCTCGTCGTGGACGCCCCGCCAGCCGGATCCGTCCACGAAGCCCCCGTGCACGAGCACGATGTTCCCGACAGCGGTCATGGTCGCTCCTGTCCTGGACGGACAGGCCCGGCGCCTGTCCCTGACGCTCTCCATCCAAGTCGCGCGCGCGTGGTCAGGCCACGCAGAACAGGACGCAGAAGTGGCGCGGAAACGGTCAGGGCGCGACGGTCGCCAGGCTCCGGCAGCGGCCGCTCGCCTCGGCGTCTCCGACGGCCTGGTACACCTCGGCCGCCCGCGCGTAGGCACGGCGGCTCTCCCCGATCCGGTCCTCCTCGGACAGCAGGACCGCCAGTGTCTCCAGGGAGCGGGCCTGCGGAACGGGCAACTGCCCCTGCTCCATGAGGCTGATCGCCTCGGTGAGCTTGAGGATCGCCTCAGCCCGGCGGCCGAGCAGTCCCAGACAGTCGCCGACGCGGGCCAGCGCGATCGGCCGGATGATCGCCACGACGCTCGGCGTCACCCCCGAGCGGTCGTCGTTCAGCAGAGCCAGTAGGCCGAGGTAGCGCTCCAGTGCCTCGGCGTGGTGCCCGGCATCGCGCAGGCAGGTGCCGATGGCGCCGAGAGAGTGGCAGTACCGGTCCATGTCGCCGTTGGACCTGTGTAACTCCGCCGCCCGGGTTTCCGACGCGATGGCCTCGTCGAGGCGCCCGAGCCGCCGAAGCGCGCCCCCCGCATGGTGGTGGGCCAAGGCGATCTGGATCGAGGCACCGCTGCGGGTCGCCAGGTCCATCGCCTGGGCCGTGTAGCGCAGTGTGGCCTCCGGGTCGTCTCGCGACAGTAGATGAGCCCAGGCCAGCATGTTCAGCTGCACCGCCTGCCTGGCAGGGTCGCCCAGGGCGGCGGCGGCCTCGGCACCGAGGGTGAACACCTCGTACCAGAGCGGCGCGTGCATCCACCGGTCGGAGAACCAGTCCATCGACTCGGCGCAGTCGAGGACGACGTCGAACCGGCCGATGCTCGTCGCGTGACGTAACGCGCCCAGCCAGTTGTCCGCGTTCACGCGTAGCCAGTGGTCGGCCTTCTCCGCGGAGGACAGCTCAGCGGCGTCGGGGGCGGCTTGGCCGGGATCGCCGTACCCGGGCTCGAACCACCGCCCGGCGGTCGTGGCCGTCGACAGCAGCCACGACGTCAGCGTCACGGTGAGCGCGTCGCGCTCGGCCGTGGTCTCCTCCTGCCGAAGCCGGTCGCGGGCGAACAGCCGGACCAGGTCGTGGAAGCGGTAGCGCCCCGACATGTCATCCTGCAGCAGACCGAGGTCGACAAGTTCATCGAGGGCGTTCCATGCCTCCTCGATCGATGTGCCGCCCGCCACGGCGGCCAGAGCGGCGTCGAAGTCACGGCCCGGAACCAAAGCGAGGCGGCGGAAAAGCCGTCGCGTCGAGATGGCCAGCTGCTCGTAGGACAACCCGAACGCGGTGGCGATCTTGAGGTCGCCGGCGCTGAGCTGGTCCAGGCGGCGCTCCTCGTTCGTCAGCCGGGCGGCGAGGTCGGCGGCGTTCCAGCCTGGCCGGCTCACCAGCCGATTTCCGGCGATCCGCAGCGCGAGCGGCAGACCACCGCACAACTGCGCGAGCCGCCCGACGGCCGATTCTTCGTCCGGGGCGCTGCGCTCTTTCAGGATTCCGGTCAGCAGCTTGGTGGCTTCCAGCGGGGGCAAGGGCCCGAGGGCGAGTCTGCGCACTCCTTCCAGACCGGCCAGCAGGCGACGACTGGTCACCAGGGCCTTTCCCGCACCGCCGCCAGGCAGCAGCGGCCGGACCTGCTCCTCGGAGGCGGCGTTGTCCAGCACGATCAGCGCGCGCCGGTCGCGCAGCAGGGAGCGGTACAGGGACGCACGCTCGGCGACGTCGCCCGGGATCTGCTGATCCGCGATACCGAGTGCGCGAAGCAGCATGCCCAAGGCATCGTCGACGGGTAAGGGCTGCGGAGACATACCGAACAGGTCGAGGAAGAACACCCCGCGAGGGAAATCCGGCCGCAGGACGTGCCCGGCGCGGACGGCCAACGTGGTCTTGCCCAGCCCGGCGGAACCGGTGATGAGCCCGACCCCCGCCGCGCCCGGCGCGTCCCCGGCGCGTAGGAGTTCGCTCGTCCAGGCCAGTCCCGCGGCTCGACCGGTGAAGTCGCCGACGGAGCGCGGCAGCTCGCACAACCCGGTCGGCCGGGCCCAGCGATCACGCAGGCGGCCCTCACGCGCCAGCTCGACGAGCTGGTTGCGGTCGGCGTCGTCCAGGCCGAGAGCGTCGGCCAGCGCGGTGACGGTCCGATGCTGGGAACCCTTGCTGCGTCCGCGTTCCATGTCCGACAACGTCCGGGCGCTGACCCCGGAGGCCTCGGCGAGCTGCTCCAGTGTCAGACGTACCGCGTGCCGATGACGACGCAGCACCTCCGCGAAGCTGGGTGTGGTGATCGGGTGCTCCTTCTCCGCAACCTGGTGGAGATGCCCCAAAGCCTATGGGAAGACCGGTGACAGCCACAGGTCACCGCATGATCGAGGGTGAGGCGCCGCTTCGTGCACCTTCGGCCTGGAACAAGACCCGCAGTCACGTGGCGCTCGGTGACGCAGTCAGGTGACGCTCGCGCGGCCGGCGAGCCGGTTTCTACGGTTTGCCCCATGAATACCCAGTGCTCCATCGCTCCTTGAGCGGCGACGCCGGGGCTCCCGGCGAACCGTGCGCGACGTCCCGGTCCACCGTGGAGAGACCGGAGAGCCGGACCGCACGGTCGGCACGTTCAGCAGCCTACGACCCTCACCCGCCTCGAAAAGGGAAACGTCTTGTGAAAACGATCCATTTCGCCCTTGCCCCGAAGATCCGCGGCCGCGCCGTCATCCCGATCGCGGTGATCGGCATGCTCGCCTCCCTCGCTCCTGCCGCCTCCGCCCTGGCCACGCCGGCGCCCATCACGGCCATCGCCGCCGAGACGCTCTCGAAGAGCGGCGATGAGCCACGCGTTCCGGCAGGTTTCCGCGAGCGGAGAGTTCGGGTCGGCGACATCTCGATCAACTACGTGCGCGGTGGACGCGGGCCGACCCTGGTGCTGCTGCACGGGTATCCGCAGACCTGGTACACCTGGCGCGAAGTCCTGCCCGAGCTCGCCAAGCACTACACCGTCATCGCGCCGGATCTACGCGGAGCGGGCCAGAGCGACGCACCCGCCGACGGCTACGACAAGAAGACCCTCGCCGCCGACCTGCACGGCTTGTTGACCGAACTCGGCCTCAAGCGGGACATCAGGCTCGTGGGCCACGACATCGGCACGATGGTCGCCTACGCCTACGCCGCCACCCACCGCCGCGACGTCACCAAGCTGGTCCTCAGCGAAGCACCCATCCCCGACAAGTCCCTCTACACCTTCCCCGCCCTCACCGCGAAGGGGCCGGGCTTCTGGAACTTCGGCTACTTCAGCCTCACCAACGGCCTGCCCGAGCGCATGGTGAACGGCAGGGAGGAGCAGTGGGTGGAGCGTTTCGTCGACTCCCTCGAAGTCAGGAAGAACGGCGTCAGCGACAAGCAGGTCCGCGAGTACGCGCGCTGGCTGCGCGACGACGCGCACCTGCGGGCGAGTTTCGAATGGTTTCGTGCCCTGCCACAGGACGTCACCGACAACCGCGCGTACGGCGCGAAGAAGCTCACCATGCCCGTGCTCGCCATCGGCGCCCGCGGCAGCCTCGGTGACTTCGTCCCCGCCCAGGTCCGCCGATACGCCGACCGCGTGACCGGGGTCGTCATCGAAGACTCCGGTCACTGGATCTTCGAGGAACACCCCGAACAGCTCACCCGCACACTTCTGCGCTTCCTCAAGAACTGACCCGACGCCGAAACAGGAGCAGCCGACAGCTCGCCCGTCTCCGACGTGAACGACGCACCGGCCTCCTTCGACGTCGAAGCCGTCCTCGCCTCGCCTGACACCTTCACTTCTGACCAAGGAGATCCGCCATGTCCGCGCATGTGCCCTCACGAACCTCTCCGCTCTCCCGGCCGGGAATCCGAATCCTGCTGCCCGTGACGCTGGCCGTCCTGGCCATGCTGGTCACGGCTCTTCCCCCGGCCGCCGCCTCCACCACGGCGAGCCGGTATACCGCCAAACCCACGGTGGTGCTGGTCCACGGTGCGTTCGCCGACGCCTCGAGCTGGAGCAAGGTCGTCGCCCGGCTCCAGGAGGCCGGCTACCCGGTGATCGCCCCCGCCAATCCCCTGCGCGACCTGGCAGGCGATTCGACCTACCTGTCGAGCGTCGTCTCCAGCATCGACGGGCCGGTCATCCTGGTCGGCCACTCCTACGGTGGAGCGGTCATCTCCAACGCCGCCACCGGCCACCCCAACGTCAAGGCGCTGGTCTTCATCGCCGCGTTCGCACCTGAGGAAGCCGAGTCGGCGCTCGACCTGACCGGCAGGTTCCCCGGCAGCCAGCTGCCCACCAGCCTGATCACCCGCCAGTACCCGCTGCCCGGCGGCGGCACCGGCACCGACGCCTACATCGCCCCCGCCGCATTCCGCACCGCCTTCGCCGCCGACCTGCCCGCCCGCGACACAGCCCTGATGGCCGCCACCCAGCGCCCGGCCGCCCTGGCCGCGCTCGGCTCCCCGGGCGGAGCGCCCGCCTGGAAGGCCGTCCCCTCCTGGTATCTGGTCGCCGGCGCCGACCGGGCCATCCCACCCGCAGCCCAGCGGTTCATGGCCAAGCGCGCCGGCGCGCACACCAGCGAAGTCAGGGAAGCCTCACACGTGATCATGATTTCCCGGCCCGAGACCACCGTCGCTGTCATCACAGCGGCGGCCCGCGCCACCCGCTGATCGCACACGACACCCATCGGTCCGGACCGCGGCAGGCGCGATTCCCGCGCCTGCCGCGGTCCGGACCCGGCCATCTCCGCGCTCACCCGTGGATCCGGCCAGATCCGTGAGCCGACCACCCTCACACCGCTCCTCCTGCCCTACGACCGCCAGGCGGCCGTCCGCCTCGCCGGCCGCGCCACACCCGCGTCGGCGACGACGGCGGTCTTGGGTGAACGCCCGGTGTCCGCGGCTCAACCGCGCAGTCGCGCGTTGAGCCGTGCGGCCTGTCGCGTGAGGTGGTCGCGTTCGGAGAGGTTGGGTGCCGATCGGGCGGCTTCGGCGTAGAGACGTGCCGCGGTCACCGGGTCGCCGTCACGTTCGCGCAGGTACGCCGCGGCGGCGGTGTGGCGGGGCAGGGAGGGGTCGAGTTCCGCGAGGGCGGCCAGACCGGCCCGCGGGCCGTCGGCCTCGCCGACCGCGACGGCCCGGTTGAGGCGGGCCACCGGATTGCCGGTGAGGCGCACCAGCTCGTCGTACCACTCGACGATCTGCACCCAGTCGGTCTCCTCGACCGTTCGGGCGTCGGCGTGCAGCGCGGCGATGGCGGCCTGGGCCTGGAACTCGCCCAGCCGGTCACGGGCGAGGGCCGCCTGGAGCACGTCGACGCCCTCGGTGATCAGGCGGGTGTCCCACAGGCCGCGGTCCTGCTCGGCCAGAGGGACGAGCCTGCCGTCGGGGCCGGTTCGTGCCGGTCGCCGGGCGTGGTGCAGCAGCATGAGTGCGAGCAGGCCCGCGACCTCCTCGTGCCTGGTCGCCGCGGCCAGCCGTCGAGTGAGCCGGATCGCCTCGGCGGCGAGGTCGACGTCACCGGAGTAGCCCTCGTTGAAGACCAGGTAGAGCACGCGCAAAACCGTGGCGACGTCTCCCGGCCGGTCGAACCGGACGTCCGAGACGGTCCGCTTGGCCCTGCTGATCCGCTGGGCCATGGTCGCCTCCGGCACGAGGTATGCCTGCGCGATCTGACGCGTCGTGAGGCCGCCGACCGCGCGCAGCGTGAGCGCGACGGCCGAGGCCGGTGTCAGGGACGGGTGCGCGCACAGGAAGTACAGGCGGAGCGTGTCGTCCACCGCCTTCCCCGGGCCGGGTACGGGCTCGGTCTCGACGCGCACCTCGCGGTGCCGCCGCGAGGTGTCGGCGCGGGCGGCGTCGAGGAACTTCCGCCAGGCCACGGTGATCAGCCACCCATGGGGATCCCGTGGCGGATCGTCCGGCCACACACGTACGGCCTCGACCAGGGCGTCCTGCACGGCGTCCTCGGCCGCCGCGAAGTCGGCTCCACGGCGGACGAGAACGCCGATCACCGCGGGCACCAGCTCCCGCAGCAGCGACTCGTTCACTCGACCACCGTGGGCTGCCCGTAGAACGGTCGCAGCTCAAGCCACTCGTGGATCGGCTTCCCGCCCGCTCCCGGCGCCGCGGACAACTCGCCGGCCAGCTCAAGCGCCCGCTCGTAGGTCTCGACGTCGATCACCATCCAGCCGGCGATCAGGTCCTTGGTCTCCGCGAACGGGCCGTCGGTGACCGGCGGACGCCCTTCGCCGTCGTAGCGGACAAAGGTGCCCTCCGGGGAGAGCGCCTGGCTGTCGACGAACTCGCCGGTGCTCTCAAGCCGGGCGGCGAAGTCACGCATGTACTGCATGTGGGCCGAGATCTCCTCCGGCTCCCACTGGTCCATCGGTACGTCGTTCACCGATGCCGGCGCGCCCCGGTAGTGCTTGAGCAGCAGGTACTTGGCCATCGTGTTCTCCTTGGTGAGGTACGGCCCATTGTGGCGGTGTTCACCACGGGGACGGAGCGGCGCGTGGCTTCTCGACATCCCGTCGCGACATTTTCCGGCGGACTTCACGGAGTCCGCGTACCGCTGCGGGGTCGAGGCGTGGGAGATCCAACCCACGCGAGCGATCGTGTGTTGCCCGGCCGCCCTCTTCGCTGTCGTTCTCGGTCCATCCGGCGGATCGTTCCGGTTGGTCGCGGGTCGGCCGCGACGGGCCGTCAGCCGAGTTGCTCGGCCAGCGCGAGGATGATCCCGCCGGGGCCGCGAAGGTAGCAGAGCCGGTAGCTGTTCTCGTAGCGCACCAGATCTCCGAGGAGTTCGGCGCCGTGGGCGCGCAGGCGGGCGACGGTGTCGTCGATGTCGTCGACGGCGAACATGACCCGATGCAGGCCCAGCGTGTTGGGCGGCGGGTTCTGCGGCCCGGCGCTGATCGCCGCGGGGGCGTGGTACTTCATCAGCTCCAGCTTGTTGTGACCGTCCGGGGTCCGCATCATCGCGATGTCGCTCCGGATACCGTCGAGTCCGACGGTACGGTCCGCCCAGAGTCCTTCGATCTGCGCCTCGCTTTCCAGCTCCATGCCGAGTTCCACGAAGAACGCGATCGCGGCCTTGAGGTCGTCGACGACGATGCCGACGTTGTCCATCCGCTGAATCGCCATGGTGGTTCTCCTTCTTCGCTGGGCGGCCCGTCGTGGCCACCGGTGTACCTGAGACGGAGCCGGCACCACATTCTCGACATCCGGCAACGAGCCGAGTTCGATCGCCCTCGCGCGGATCATCTCGGTCACGCCGGATTCGGCCACGACGAGCCATATTCTCTGCATCTTCGTGAACCACTTGCGGAGTGAGAAGGTGCGCCGGCCGGAGCCGCCCTGACGCGAAGGAGAGTGACGTACCACCTCGATGTGCGAGAACGGGATCAGCCGTCGACGATCACACCTCCGATCGCGGTGCGGCCGGCCGGGGTCGCGACGAGCTCGACCGCGACGGTGTCGCGCAGGTGCGCTCCGAGGACGTCGGCGGTGGCGTCGGTGACGGTTCGCACGAGCCTGGCGATGAGCTCGTCGCTGTCGGGGCGGGTGAACGCCCCCTCACGGATACCGAACGTGATCGCGGGCGGGGCCTCGTCGACCGGCTTGCCTCGCAGGCCCCAGCGTCCGGCGGGTACGCCGTCGAGGTGGATCACCACGACGTCGCGAGCCCACTCACCGTACACTTCGACCACCGCGTCGGTCAGCGCGGCGATGAGGGCCGGTTCGTTGCCTTCGAGCTGCGGCTCCAACACCCGGACCGTCAGATGTGGCATCGAGGGCCTCCTGTTTGTTCTCAAATCAGCTTTATATGCAAAGGTAATTGGTGAGGTGCCAGATGGTCAACGACGCGGACGGCATGACGACCCAGCAGGCGGTGCGGTCCATGCTGCTGCTGATGCCCAGGCTCGTCGGGCGGGCCAAGCGGATGCCCGTTCCCGAGTCGCTGCGGACATTCGATCTCGCCCCCCGTCACCTGTCGCTGCTCGCCTACCTGCAGTACGACGGCCCCAGCACGGTGAACCGCCTGGCGGAACGACTGGAGGTCGCTCCCACGACCATCAGCCTCATGGTCGGCGACCTGTCTCGACGCGGTGTCCTGACACGGGAGGAGGACGACGCCGACCGGCGGCGGCGGGTCGTCGCGATCGCACCGGAGTACGCCGAGCCGATCCGCGAGTGGCTGGCGGGCAGCGCGCTGGCGTGGGCCGAGGTCCTGACCGACCTCACACCGGCCGAGCGCGCCACGATCGTGCGGACGATGCGTGCCTACGAGACCGCCCTGGGCAGGCGGATGCACGCCTGAGGCGAAACCGCCCACGTCGACGGTGACGCCTCACGGAGGTTTCCCTGCCATCAGCCAGGTCGGCGCCTACGACCTGCCGCGTATGGTCGCCCGAAGCGGCGGTGTCCGGTCTGGGCCAGAGGGCTGGGAAACATCGGGGTGGGTAGCTGGACGCCGTCGCGCATGCGGCCGGTGTAGAGCCGTTCGTAGGTGGTCGATCTCACGCCCGGCCGGCGTCCAGCACGATGATGCTCTGCCGTCCGTCGGTACGGGTGTGCTCGACCTCCAGCCGCCAAACCGAGCCAACTCCAGTCTCGCATGGGCCACTCCCTTCGGTGGTTGCCGAGAAGGCGTCCTCAGAAGCCGAGATCGCTGAGGCCGGGGTGGTCGTCGGGACGGCGGCCCAGCGGCCAGAAGTACTTGCGCTCGGATTCGGCGATGGGGAGGGTGTTGATGGAGGCGTGGCGGGTGTGCATCAGGCCGCGCTCGTCGTATTCCCAGTTCTCGTTGCCGTAGGAGCGGTACCAGTTCCCGGCGTCGTCGCGGTGCTCGTAGGCGAAGCGCACGGCGATGCGGTTGCCGTCGTAGGCCCACAGCTCCTTGATCAGCCGGTAGTCGAGCTCGGTGTTCCACTTGCGGGTCAGCAACGCGACGATCTCGTCTCGGCCCGTGGCGAACTCCGAGCGGTTGCGCCAGCGGGAGTCCACCGTGTAGCCCAGCGACACCTTCTGTGGGTCGCGGGTGTTCCACGCGTCCTCGGCCAATCGGACCTTCTCGATGGCCGTCTCCCGGGTGAACGGTGGCACCGGCGGGCGGGTCGTGTCAGCCATGTCGACTCGACTCCTTCGAACTCTGGGGGCTCACCGCAGGCCCGGTGAGCCCTGGAAACATCGGAGAACGTTCGTTCTCTCAACTACTTGCTAGAGTAGAGAACGTTGGTTCTCCGCGCAAGGGGGCACAGATGGTGGATCGGGAAGCGGCACGGGAACGGGTGCTCGACGCAGCCCAGGAGCTGTTCTACAGCCGGGGCATCCAGGCGGTCGGGATGGATGCGGTACGCAACGCCTCCGGGGTGTCTCTCAAGCGCCTCTACCAGCTGTTCCCCTCCAAGGAAGCGCTCGTGCTGGAATTCCTGCAGCAGCGGGATTCACGGTGGCGGCGGGCTCTCGCCGACTACGTCGAGGCGCAGCCGACGCCCGAGGAGCGGATCGCCGCGGTGTTCGACTGGCTGCACAAGTGGTTCTGCGAGCCGGATTACCGCGGATGCGCCTTCATCAACTCCTTCGGCGAGCTGGGCGCGGTCTCGCCCGAGGTCGCCGAGCAGGCCCAGCACCACAAGAGGGCCTTCCACGACTACCTCGCCCGGCTCGTGAAGGCATCTGGGCGGCCCGCCAAACTGGCCGATCAGCTCGCGCTCCTCGCCGAAGGAGCGATCACCACCGCAGCGATCTTCGGCACACCCGAAATCGCACACCAGGCACGAGACGCTGCGTGCCTCCTGATGCGCACGCATCTCGGCCCTGATCTCCCAGAACTACGGCGATGAAATGACATGATCTGTGAAACACATTCATGAAACGCGGCCGGGGTGAGCGACGACGACTACGCGCGTGGTCGCGGTCACCCTCGTGGTCCACGAACACGAAGGGCTCGGCCGCGGCATCGAACTCGCGGCACTGGCCGAACAGCTCAAAGCCAGCGACATCGGCCTGGAATTCCTCGCCGGCTCGTCATCACCACCGGTAAGCGCAAGGGCCGGCCCCCCTCGGCCGCCACCGTGATGCGTATGCTCCGCGAACACGACCAACAGGCAGCGGCAACGGCCAGCCCCTGACCGTCACCATCGGTGACCATAACTACACACGGCTACTTTTCACTTGGTCGCATCGACCCGAGCGGAGAGCCCTTCAGATCATTCGCCTACGTCGAACTCTCCTTCACTTTCAGGGCACACGAATACGTCAAAAGGGATCACGCGCGGGGATAGTCGCTGGTCAGCGTTGGGGGTGCTGCAAAGCGTCTTTGGCGGCGGAGCTAGTCTGGGGATGTGGAGAAGGCTGAGCGGCGGCTCGTCACCGAGCGGCCGCCAGGACCGGCGAACCGGTTGCCGGGGACGCCCTCGACGGGGCGGTCATCCATGTCGCACCGACCGGCGGCACACTCTCGATGACGTAGGGGAATCCGGAGGTCTGACCATGCGGTCACAGACCAAGGACGCGAGCGTCGTTCAATGCTCTAAATGCGGGCGGAAGAACCGGCTGCCCAGGGTCGCCTCGGGAATCCCGCGGTGCGGCGACTGCCACCAGCCGCTTCCCTGGGTCACCGAGGCCGGGGACGACGACTTCAGCGAGGTCGTCGAGGCGGCCAAGGTCCCGGTGGTCGTCGACTTCTGGGCACCTTGGTGTGGCCCGTGCCACATGGTCAGCCCGGCGCTGGAACAGGTCGCGGCCGATCTTGCCGGTCGCCTGAAGCTGGTGAAGGTGAACGTGGACGAAGCGCCCCGGCTCTCGGAGCGCTTCACCGTACAGGCCATCCCGACCCTTGTCGTGATCGATCAGGGCCGGGTCATCACCCGGCGATCGGGCGCGGCGCCGGCTCCAGTCCTCCGTGAATGGGTGGACGATGCGCTGGCCGCCTGAGCTTTGCGAGACGCCGGACCCACAGGGGGCCTACCCGCGGCTGAGCGACGCGCAACTCCAGGCGCTGGCTCCGCACGGCGAGCGGCGCCGCGTCCGTCAGGACGAGGTCCTGTACGCGGAGGGTCTTCCGTGCACCGAGTTCTTCGCGATCCTGGCCGGCAAGGTGGCGACGGTCGAGGGATTCGGAGCGGACGACCGGGTGATCGGTGTCCACGGGGCTGGCCGGTTCCTGGGAGAGCTCAACGTGCTCACCGGCCAGGTGGGCTTCGTCACCGGTGTGGTGGCCGAGGACGGTGAGGTTCTCGCCGTGCCGGCGGACGCGCTCCGCCACCTGGTCGCCGGGGATCCGGCACTCGGCGACCTCATCCTGCGCGCATACCTCATCCGCCGCACGATGCTCATCGGACTGGGGGCGGGCTTCCGCATCATCGGCTCCCGCTTCTCGGCAGACTCCCGGCGGCTGCGGGAGTTCGCGGCACGCAACCGGCTGCCGCACCGGTGGATCGACCTGGAGCAGGACGAGGAGGCGGAGCGGTTCCTGCGGAGCATGGGCGTCACCCCGCAGGAGACCCCGGTCGTGATCTGGGGTGGCGAGAGGGTGCTTCGCAACCCGAGCAACGCGGAGCTGGCCCGGGCGGTCGGGCTCCTCGCACCACGGGTGCAGGAGACCCGATGCGACCTGCTCGTCATCGGGGCCGGGCCGGCCGGGCTGGCGGCGGCGGTCTACGGGGCGTCGGAGGGTCTCGCGACGATGGTCCTGGACGATGTCGCGACGGGTGGCCAGGCGGGCACCTCCTCGCGGATCGAGAACTACCTCGGTTTCCCCTCCGGGATCTCCGGCGGTGAACTGGCGGAGCGTGCGGCGATCCAGGCCGGCAAGTTCGGCGCGGGTTTCTGCGTCCCCGCACAGGCGTGCGGACTGCGCCTGGACGCGGGCGATCACATCGTCACCGTCGGGGAGGGCGGCACGATCCACGCGCGGACCCTGATCGTCGCGACCGGCGTCCGCTACCGGAGGCTCGATGTCCAGAATCTGGAAAGGTTCGAGCCCACGAGCGTCTACTACGCGGCGACCATGTTCGAAGCCCAGATGTGCGAGCAAGATCCGATCGTCATCGTGGGCGGAGGCAACTCGGCCGGCCAGGCCGCCCTCTTCCTGGCCCGGCACGCCGCCTGCGTCCGGCTGCTCGTGCGCGAGGACGCGCTGTCTGCGAACATGTCCCGCTACCTGGCCGTCGAGATCGAACGGCACCCCCAGATCCAGGTCATGCTGAACACCGAGGTCCGGGAGCTGATGGGAGAAGAGAGGCTCGCCGCGGTCGTCGCCGAGAACAACGTCACCGGCGAGCGTTCCACGATCGAGGCCCGCGCGATGTTCATCTTCATCGGCGCGGAGCCGTACACCGCCTGGCTGGCCGACGAGATCGCGCTCGACCCGCGGGGCTACATCCTGACGGGCGCGGACGCCACCCGGTCCGGCAAGGAAGGCACGCCCGACTCCGCCGGCCGGCCGTTTCCGCTGGAAACGAGCAGGGCGGGCGTGTTCGCGGCCGGGGATGTGCGGAGCGGGTCGATCAAGCGGGTGGCCGCGGCGGTCGGTGAAGGCGCCATGGCCGTACGGCTGATCCACGACTACCTCCAGGCCGGAGAGTGACTCCGGGCCGGAAGGAAGGAGACCTCCATGGCTGTCATGGCGGTGCCGAGATTCGAACGTTTCTTCCGCAGTGCCGCAGGTGTCGATGTCGACAAGGACGACCTCCGGCGCTACGGCGACTTCGTGAACGACAAGCTCTACGACCTTCTGGTGATCGGCCAGGCCCACGCCAAGGCGAACCGTCGCGACATCGTCGAACCCTGGGATCTACCCGTCACCAAAGGCCTCCAGGAGAGCATTCACCGGTTCCGCCTCCTCGATGAGGACATCGAGCTGAAACCCATCCTGGAGCAGCTCGCCGCACTGCCTCCGCTCGACCTGTCGATCGGTGAGGAGACCGTCGGCCGCCTGCCCGAGATCGTCGGCGGCCTGTCGGTGGCACTGGCTCAGGCTTTCAAGATCGTGGATCCGGACGTGAAGAACCCCGCGACCGAGCAGTGGGAGCGCACGACACGTGTCTTCGATCTGCTGCTCTGAGGCGGCCGGGACGGCCTCGGCGATCAGCCCGGAACGGCCCGCCCCGGACGCCCGGTGAGTTCAGCGCCGGCCCCTTCCCGCGGCACGGCCGCGGCGAGCGAGGAAGGAGGAACGAAACGTTGACCTGCTGTACGGCGTAGAACCTCTCGCCCCGTCGCCGACGGGTAAGGCGATCCTTCGCGATCAACCGCATGCGAGGAAATCATGAGAGCAATCGTGTACAACGGACCTCGACAGGTAAGCGTCGAGGAAGTCCCGGACGCGCGCATAGAGCGGCCCACCGATGTCCTGGTTCGCATCACCGCGACCAACATCTGCGGGTCGGACCTGCACATGTACGAAGGCCGGACGGACTTCGAGACAGGCCGCGTCCTCGGTCACGAAAACCTTGGCGAAGTGGTCGAGGTCGGATCGGCCGTCGACCACGTCCGCGTCGGCGACGTGGTCTGCATCCCGTTCAACATCTCCTGCGGCTTCTGTATGAACTGCGAAAAGGGCCTGACGGCCTACTGCCTCACCACCAATCCCGAGCCGGGCATGGCCGGGGCGGCCTACGGCTTCGCGGACATGGGGCCCTACAACGGCGGCCAGGCCGAGTTGTTGCGCGTGCCGTACGGCGACTTCAACTGCCTCGTCCTCCCGGGCGACGCGAAGGAGAAGCAGAACGACTACGTGATGCTCGCCGACATCTGGCCGACCGGCTGGCACGCGACTCAACTCGCCCAGGTGGAGGCGGGCGACTCGGTCGTGATCTACGGAGCGGGGCCCGTCGGGCTGATGGCCGCCTACTCCGCCACGCTCAAGAGCGCGAGCAAGGTGATGGTCGTCGACCGCCACCCCGACCGGCTCGCCAAGGCCAAGGAGATCGGCGCGATCGCGATCGACGACTCCCAGGCGCCACCGGTCGATCAGATCATGGAGCTCACCCAGGGCCGGGGAGCCGATCGGGGCTGTGAGTGCGTGGGCTACCAGGCACACGACCCACAGGGGCACGAGCATCCCAACATGACGCTCAACAACCTCGTCAGATCGGTCAAGTTCACCGGGACCATCGGCGTCGTCGGTGTCTTCATCCCGTCGGACCCGGGCAGCCCGGACGATCTCTTCAAACAGGGCGAGATCGCCTTCGACTACGGCATGTTCTGGTTCAAGGGCCAGATGATCGGCAACGGTCAGTGCAACGTGAAGCGCTACAACCGGGCGCTCATGACACTCATCCACGAAGGAAAGGCCCGCCCGTCCTGGGTCGTCTCGCACGAACTGAACCTGGACGACGCGCCGGACGCCTACGAGCACTTCGACCGGAGGGATCTCGGCTGGACCAAGGTCGTCCTCCATCCCGGCAAGCTCAACTGATACACGGCGTCCGGACCGGCCGCCGCGAGTGCGCACGCCACCACGGCGGCCGGTCCCGAGCGAAGGCCGGCCGCCGTGATGACGCGTCCGTCGCCGGAAGGGTTCCCGTCGAAGGGGTGATGACCATGGGCGACGCTCGCGCGCTCAAGGACAAGCTGTTCGAGGCATTCAACGCCCACGATCTGGATCGTGTCCTTCAGTGCCACAGCCAGGACGGGGTCCTGGTGACTCCGGAGGGCGTCGCGGAAGGACACGACCAGATCGCCTCGTTCTACGAGGAGGTCTTCAAAGGGTTTCCGGACCTGCGCATGACGGTCTGGCACACGGTGTTCTGCGCCGATCCCGTGGTGACCGAATGGATGCTCACCGGCACGCATAACGGGCCCTTCATGCTGCCCCGCGGGGGTGTGCTGGACGGAACCGGCCGTCCCGTCGCCGTTCGCGGCACCAGCACCTGCTCCGTCGGCAACGACAAGATCCTCTCTCACCGGATCTACTACGACCAGCTGGAGCTGTACAGTCAGCTGGGTGGCGAACTCGTCTTCGCCGATCGCTCATCATCCGTCGGCCAGGGACGGCCGTCGCCCGGCGACTGAGCATTCGATGTCGCCGCCGTTCGGGGGGCCGTCAACCAACGTGTCACCAGCCGCCGAACCTGTTCTGATCTGCGACAACTCCCGTCATCGCGGATCAGAACGCTCCTCGACGCGGCGAGTGTGCCGCCGCTGGGCAGCGCGACGGTCGGCGACGCGCAGCAACCGCCTGGCGTTGTTCGGCCGCTAGCAGGTTCGGCGCGGGATGCGAAACCCGTCGTGGACGGCCATCCAGGCGAATTGCACCTTTCGTGCCCGAATCTGCCGGTGTCGTCGGTTTTGTCGGGGGAAAGGAGACGATAGACGCGGGGGCGTCGGCAGATCGGGGCCGCCTGCGGCGTGCGCACATACCACCGCAACCTGTGTTAGGGGGCATGATGATCAACAAATTCGCCCGTGCGCTCGGGTGGACCAGCCTCGCGCTGGGCGCGGCGCAACTGGCGGCGCCACGGGCCGTGACCCGCCTGTGCGGCGTCGACGACGCGCCCGAGGCCACGACCGTCGCCAGGCTCGTCGGCGGGCGCGAACTCCTGCACGCCGCGCTGCTGCTCGGCACCAAGAATCCCGCCCAATGGGCGTGGACCAGGGTCGCCGGCGACACGATGAATCTCGGCGTCCTCGGCAAGGCCGCCGCCAACCGCACGGGCGCCCGCCGCATCCGCGTGCTGGCCGCGCTCGGCGCGGTCGCCGGGATCACCGCCATCGACGTCGCCTGCGCCCGGGGCGGCACCGCCAAGGCCAAGGGCCCGCTGCAGGTGCGCGCCTCCATCACCATCAACAAGCCACGCGAGGAGGTCTACCGCTTCTGGCGGGACCTGGAAAACCTGCCCTCCTTCATGGTGCACCTGGACTCGGTGCGCACCATCAACCAGCGCCGCTCCCGCTGGAAGGCCAAGGGCCCGATCGTCGACCTGGAGTGGGAGGCCGAAATCATCGACGAGCGGGCCGACGACCTGATCGCCTGGCGGTCGGTGCCCGGCACCGGCGTCTCCACCGCCGGCCTGGTCAGCTTCAGCGACGGCCCCGGTGGGCGCGGCACCGTCGTGGACGTCTCGCTGGAGTACGGCGCGCCCGGCCACAAGCTCGCCGCCGCCCTCGCCCGGATGTTCGGCGAGCACCCCGAGCAGCAGGTCCGCGACGACCTGCGCCGCTTCAAGCAGGTCATGGAGACCGGCGAGGTGGTCCGCTCCGAGGGCAGCCCCGAGGGCCACCGCACCCTGCGCCGGCTCCACCAGCGTCCCGCACAACCGATCGGAGGACGGGCATGAAAGCCAACGTGTGGATGGGCCGCAACCGCCTGGAGATCCAAGACGTTCCCGACCCGCAGATCCTCAACGCGCGCGACGCGATCGTCCGCGTCACCTCCACCGCGATCTGCGGCTCCGACCTGCACCTCGTGGACGGCTACATCCCGACCGTCAAGAAGGGGGACGTGCTCGGCCACGAGTTCATGGGCGAGGTCGTCGAGGTCGGTTCCGGCGTGCGTGACCTGCACGTCGGCGACCGCGTCGTAGTGCCGTTCCCGATCGCCTGCGGCGCCTGCTTCGCCTGCGAAGAGGGCCTCTACTCCGTGTGCGAGAACTCCAACCCCAACGCCGGGATCGCCGAGAAGCTGATGGGCCACGCGCCCGCCGGCATCTTCGGCTACTCCCACATGCTGGGCGGCTTCCCCGGCGGGCAGGCCGAGTACGTGCGCGTCCCGTTCGCCGACGTCGGTCCCATCAAGGTCGAGGACGACCTGCCGGACGAGAAGGTGCTGTTCCTGTCGGACATCTTCCCCACCGGCTTCATGGGAGCGGAGATGTGCGACATCAAGCCGGGCCAGACGATCGCGATCTGGGGCGCGGGGCCGGTCGGGCAGTTAGCCGCGGCCAGCGCGTTCCTGCTCGGCGCCGACCGGGTCATCGTCATCGACCGCTTCCCGTACCGGCTCAGGCGGGTCCAGCGGACCGGCGCCGAGGTCCTCAACTACGAGGAGGTGAACGTGCTGGACGCGCTGCGCGACATGACCGGCGGGCGCGGCCCGGACGCCTGCATCGACGCCGTCGGCATGGAGGCCCACCATCCGACTCCGGCCATGTACGCCTACGACCGCACCAAGCAGGCCGCCCGGCTGGAGACCGAGCGCCCGTACGTGCTGCGCGAGGCCATCATGGCCTGCCGCAACGGCGGCGTGGTGTCCGTCATCGGCGTCTACGGCGGATTCGTGGACAAGTTCCCGATGGGCACCGTCATGAACCGGTCGCTGACCATCCGCACCGGCCAGTGCCACGTGCAGCGCTACACGGAGCCACTGCTGCAGCGGATCCGCGGAGGCGAGATCGATCCGAGCTTCGTCATCTCGCACCGGATGCCGCTCAGCGAGGCGCCGCACGCGTTCGAGCTGTTCAAGAACAAGCAGGACGAGTGCAACAAGGTGGTCCTCACTCCATAACGCCGGCCTTCGCGGCCCAGAGCCGGTTCCACTCGATCTCCGCGGTGGCTCGCCGCTCCGCCAGGCAGGCCTTCGAGGAGTCTGGATGCAGAAATCAGCGGTAGAACCGATCATGGTCAGCCTCGGAAATCTCCTGCCGGGAAGGGAACGCTCCATCTTCTGAAAGCACTTCAGGGCCAGCGACACCCCGGAGCCGGCGCGCTCCTTGGCCCAGTCGATCTCCTCGGCCGTTGGGGTGAAGAACCCATTCAGCACCCACGTCGAGGTCAGGCGCTTGAACTGCGGGGGAGGCGGTCCGTTCGATCGACGTCACCGGCGAGCCCTTTCCAGCCGATCACCTCAGACTCCGGCTACGGATCGTAGCGGCGGCGTGCGAGGTGAACGGTGACGTCGGCGGTGATCTGGAGCGTCTCCGGCAGAACCCTCCTGATCTGGTGAAACACCTGCTCGCGCTCCGCTTCCGGCAGGACGAGATAGGCCGAGACGGTCGAGAGATGGCCGATGTAATCGTCGGCGGTCAACGTGAAGCGGCGTTCGATCACGGCTTGCCGGACATCGGTGAACCACTCAGACCGTCGAAGCTCGGTGCCCGGCCACTGCATCTCCGCCTCCGGAGGTGTCCCATCCGGGGACGGGACATCATCTCTCGCCAGGAACGGTGCTCGTGCCGCGCGGACGGTGCGCGCCACAGCCGGGTCGGCCGGCTCGATCGGCCCGCCGAACGAGGCGACCACCCCGCCCGGCTCCACCAGCGAAGCCATCCGTGACCACCGATCCTCCGGGCTCGTCCAATGCAATGCCGCGGCCGCGTAGACCAGGTCGTACCTCTCCCCCGGCAGCAGATCCTCGAACGCGGCTCGCACGGTCCTGACATGTGCCGGCACGTGCTTGCGCAGCTCGGTGAGCATGGCCTCATCGGGCTCGGTCGCGGTCACCGCGACTCCTCGCTCGGCGAACAGGCGGGTCGCCTTGCCCGTGCCGGCACCGATTTCGAGGGCGGTCCTCAACGGCCGGGCGGCGTACGCCGCTACCGTGTCGAAAAGCTCCTCGGGATATCCCGGGCGGAACCGTTCGTAGGCTTGCGCCATCATTCCGAAGCTCAGCGCGCGATCGGACACGCTGAGCACGATAGTCCCCCGACGGCGCTCAAGCGATGTTGCTGGAGAGTCCCACGTAGATGGCCGTGCTGGACGGCGGCAAGGACCCGCGGCGCCACCCGGATGAACGGCGACAGGGGCGGCGGTCAGGGAATCACCGCTCCTCCTTGAGCCGCTCGAAGACGAGCTGGGTTCGGTGTACGGCGCGCACGCCGTACACCTGACAGATCAGGTCCGGGGTGAGAACCTGCTCGGGCGGCCCGCCGGCCACGATGCGGCCGGCGTTCATCACGTAGAGGCGGCCACAGAACGCGGCGGCCTGGTTGAGGTCGTGCAGCACGGCGAGGGTGGCGATGCCCAGCTCGCGCACCAGATGCAGGATCTCCAGCTGGTGGCGGATGTCGAGGTGGGAGGTGGGCTCGTCCAGCAACAGCAGGCGGGTCTGCTGGGCCAGGGCGCGGGCGAGCAGGACGCGTTGTTTCTCCCCACCGGACAGGGTGGCGAAGATCCGCTCGGTGGCGCCGGCCAGGCCGACGCGCTCCAGCGCCCGCGCGCACAGCTCCTCGTCGCCGGCGGCGTCGGCCCTGTAGGGGGTGCGGCCCATGAAGACGATCTCGGCCACCGTGAAGTCGAGGTCGGACGGGGTCTCCTGGGCGACCACGGCGGTGCGACGGGCGGCCTGGCGGGCGGGCAGCCGGTGCACGTCGTCACCGTCGACGGTGATGAGCCCGGCGGCGGGGCGCAGCGCCCGGTAGATCGAACGCAGCAGGGTGGACTTGCCGCAACCGTTCGGCCCGACCAGGCCGACGAACTCGCCGTCGTCCACCACCAGGTCGGCCTCGTGCACGATCGGGTGGCCGTCCAGTGTGACGGACACACCGCGCAGATCGAGTTTCACGTGACGCTCACCGCCCGGTCCACGGAGCGGCGGCGCAGCAGCCACAGGAAGAACGGCACGCCGAACAGGGCGGTGACGATACTGAGCGCCAGTTCCTGCGGCGCGTTGACGGTGCGCGCGGCGATGTCCACGAACTGCAGGAACACCGCTCCGAGCAGGGCACTGACGGGCAACACACGGCGGTGGTCGGCGCCCACCAGCAGCCGGGCGGCGTGCGGCACGATCAGGCCGACGAACGCGATCGCGCCGCTGGTGGCCACCAGCACACCGACCAGCAGCGAGGTCAGCACGAACAGAATCAGGCGGAAGCGGTGCACGTTCACGCCGAGCGAGACGGCCGTCTCCTCTCCGGCGGCGAGCGCGTTCAGCGGACGGTGCTGCAGCAGCAGGTACGTCACCCCGGCGGCGAGGACGACGGCCGGCAGCGGCAGCATGTGCCAGCGGGCGCCGCCGAGGCTCCCCATCAGCCAGAACAGCACCTGCTGTGCGGCCCGGCCGCTCTGAGCCAGCTGCAGGACGAAGCTGTAGGCGGCCTGGAACAGGTAGGCCAGCGCCACCCCGGCCAGCACGAGCCGGGACGGGGACAGGCGGCCGGACCGCTGCGCCAGCGTGTACACCAGGGCGAGCGAGAGCAGGGATCCGGCGAAGGCCGCAGCCGACAGTGACAGCCCGCCCAGCGCCGAGGCGCCCAGGATCAGCACGAGCACCGCGCCGAACGAGGCGCCGGAGGAGATACCGAGCAGGAACGGGTCGGCCAGCGGGTTGCGTACCAGGGCCTGCAGCACCGCGCCGACCACAGAGAGCCCGGCCCCGACCAGGAGTGCCAGCAGCGCGCGTGGCAGCCGGAACTCCCACACGATCTGCTCCTGCACCGGGGTCCAGGTGCGCGCTCCCCCATCGGTCAGGACGCCGGGCAGGAGACGGTCGGCGACGATGCCCCAGGCTTGGGGCAGCGCGACGTGCACCGCGCCGATGCTCACCGCCAGCCAGGTCGAGACGACGACGGCGACGGCGAGCACGGCGATGAGCAGGAGAAACCCGCTCACGCGGCGCCTCTTCGGCACGATCCCGGTCTGTGCCGGGCTCTGCCGGGTCGCGCCGGTCACCGGGTGAAGGCGTCAGGGTGCAGGAAACGGGCGATGTCGGCGATGGCCAGGATGTTGCGATAACCGGGGTGCTGGGCCGCCACCGGAAGCGCGAGGTAGCGCTGCTCCTTGGCGGCGGGACTGTTCTTGGCGATGGCGAAGGCCTCGGCGGCCTTGGCCGGCGAGCTCGGCATGTCCTCGCCGCGCAGGGTGGAGTAGTCGCTGATCAGGACGGCCTCGGGCTGGGCGGCGCTGACCTTCTCCGCGCTGACCTCGGTGTAGTCGCCCTTGACGTCGGCCAGCACGTTCGTCCCGCCGGCGGCGGTGATCATCTGGTGGGTGATGCCCGAGCCGCCGTAGGCGTTGACCGGCCCCTTGCCGCCGTCGGTGGCCAGCACCTTGACCGGGCTGCGGTCGGCGACGCGCTTCGTGACATCGGCGAGCCTGCCCTGAAGTTCGCCGATCAGCGCGTCGGCGCGGTCGGGGACACCGAAGATCGCGCCGAGATTGCGCAGGTCGGTGTAGGTGTCGTCGATGGTGAACTCGAGCACCTCCTCGGGGCTGCACCAGCCGCCCAGGATGTACACCGGAGAGCCGGCCGCGTCCAGCTCCTCCACGGTGGCGTAACCACCGGCGGCGTCGAAGCCGGCCATCGCGTTGTCCAGGACGAAGTCCGCGCCCTGGGAGAGCATGACCTCTTTTTGCGGCAGCATGATCGTGCCGGAGATCTCCGGGATCTTGGCGTACTGCTCCTGCTGCCCCGGCAGGAACGGGCTCTCGGAAAAGTTCGTGCGCCCGGCGACCTGATCGCCCAGACCGAGCGCGAACAGAGTCTCCAGAGAGGGGTGGTAGCCGGTCACCACCTTGGCGGGCGGCTTGTCGAACGTGAGCTCGCGCCCGCAGTTCTCCACCGTGACCGGGAAACCGGCCTGCGGCGCCGCCGCCTGTTCGGCCTTCTGGCCGGTCCCCTGAGTGGCGGGAGCCGGTGAGCAGGCGGTCAGCGTCAGAGCGACTGCCAGGACGAGCAGTCTTCTCATGATCGGGGTACCGCCTTCGGTGGCGCGTCGCCGCCAGATGGTCGGGGTGATGCGGGGCGGGCGGCTCATGTGGTGAGTCTCCGGAGGTTCGAGATCAAACGATCGTTGTGCATCAAAGCACCATATTCTGCACATAAGTTGCAATTGCCAGCAAGCCGCATCAAGTCGGCGATGGCCGGAGGGGGCCTCCCGTGCGAGGTGGAGCACACGGCACATGCCGTAAGTAGTTGCATAGTTATTGTTGTTGCGAACTAATTGCGATAAGGTCTGGCGCAGCAAGGAGATCACTGTGGGCCGATACACCCTTCCGGACATGCCCTACGACTACGCGGCGCTGGAGCCCGCGATCACCGGGGAGATCCTGGAGTTGCACCACGCCAAGCACCACGCCGCCTACGTCAAGGGCGCGAACGACACCCTGGAGAGGCTGGCCGAGGCGCGCGACAAGAGCGAGTTCGGCGGCCTGGTCGGGCTGGAGAAGACCTTCGCCTTCAACCTGTCCGGGCACGTGCTGCACTCGATCTTCTGGCAGAACCTCTCCCCCGACGGCGGCGACCGTCCCGACGGAGCGCTCGGCGAGGCGATCACCGAGCACTTCGGCTCCTTCGAGGCCTTCCAGAAGCAGCTCACCACCGCCACCGCCACCGTGCAGGGATCGGGCTGGGGCATCCTGGCCTGGGAACCGCTGAGCCGACGCCTGGTGGTGGAGCAGGTGTACGACCACCACGGCAACGTCGGTGTGAACACCACCCCGCTGCTGGTCTTCGACGCCTGGGAGCACGCCTACTACCTGCAGTACCGCAACGTGCGCCCCGACTACGTCGAGCAGCTGTGGTCGCTGATCAACTGGAACGACGTCATCGCCCGCTTCGACGCGGCCAAGGGCGCCTGACCCCATGACCGCGGCGCCCGACCGTCCGTCCTTCCTTGGTGAATGGTCCAACCGGACGGCCGGGCGCCGCCCCCTGCACATCCAGATAGTCGCCTCCCACGTCATCACCCGGTTTCCTGGGAGCGTCATGGGGGCCACGAGAACACCGAGACGATGCGCCCCTGGCAGATCGTCCCCTGATTGGGACCTTGATCAGGCATTACCCGATTCGTCGTATCGGATCGTCTGAACCCGGGCATGCCCGTGATGCGCGGGCATGCGGCAGATGAACTGGGGGCTCGGGATGCGGCCGGTGGGACGGGACGACCAAACGTGCGCCGACAGGCCACCTGTGCACCGGCGCGAGTTGCTCGGCCTGCCGCTCGTGGTGGTCTGCGGATCGGCGCTGACGGCTTGCGGGACGCATACCACCAACGTCTCCTACGCCACCTCGCCGACGCCTTCCACCCCGGCCGGGCAGATCGAACCCGTTACCCCACCTGAGGATCTGATGCGCGAGCACGGTGTGCTCAAGCGCATCCTGCTCATCTACCGGGACGGGATCCGGCGCATCGACAGCGGCCAGGTCGTACCGGCCCAGGCGCTGCACGCATCGGCGGGCCTCATCCGCTCCTTCATCGAGGAGTACCACGAGCGCCTGGAAGAGAAGTACGTCTTCCCGCCGCTGGTCAAGGCCGGCAAGCTCACCGGCACCGTCACGGTGCTGCTCCAGCAACATCGGCGCGGACGCGCGGTGACCGGCCGCATCCTGAACGCCACCGGCACGACCGGCGTCGCGACGCCGTCCGCCCAGGCCCGCCGCGCCCTGGTCGCCGACATGGCCGTCTTCATCCGCATGTACGAACCGCACGAGGCGCGCGAGGACACCGTCGTCTTCCCCGCCCTGCGCGAAGTCGTCTCCGCCAAGCAGTTCGCCGAGTTGGGCGAGATCTTCGAAGACGAGGAACACCGCCGTTTCGGTACGGCCGGCTTCGCAGGTGTCGTCAACCAGGTGGCCGACATCGAGAAGAGCCTCGGCATCTACGACCTGGCCCAGTTCACTCCCCGGGGGTGAGCTGTCGATGACTTGAACGCGATCATGCGGTGTGTGGCCAGGAAGCTTCCTGAACGCCGGCCCGAAGCAGGGCTTCGGGCCGGGAAGCGGCACTGATCAGAGATCCGCTCGGACAGTTCGGGCGGCGGCGACCATGTTGGCCAGGGCGGCTCGCGTCTCGGGGTAGCCGCGGGTCTTCAGCCCGCAGTCGGGGTTGACCCACAAACGGTCGGCCGGGACGGCCTGGAGGACGTTGCGCAGGTTGTCCTCGATCTCCTCGGTGGTCGGGACACGCGGCGAATGGATGTCGTAGACGCCGGGGCCGATGCCGTTGGCGTAGCCGACCTCGGTCAGGTAGGGCAACAGTTCCATGTGGGAGCGGGCGGCCTCGACGCTGGTGACGTCGGCGTCCAGGTCGGCGATCGGGCTGATGATCTCGCCGAACTCCGAGTAACACATGTGGGTGTGGATCTGGGTGGAGTCGGCGGCGCCGGAGGTGGCCAGCCGGAACGCCCCGATCGCCCAGGCCAGATAGACATCCTGGTCGTCCTTGCGGAGCGGCAGGAGCTCGCGCAGCGCCGGTTCGTCCACCTGGACGATCCCGATCCCGGTGGCCTCCAGATCCGTGATCTCGTCGCGTAGCGCGAGGGCGACCTGGCGGGCGGTCTGCGCCAAGGGCTGGTCGTCGCGGACGAACGACCAGGCCAGCATCGTCACCGGCCCGGTGAGCATGCCCTTGACCGGCTTGGACGTGAGCGACTGGGCGTAGGAGGCCCACTCCACCGTCATCGGCTCGGGGCGGGAGACGTCGCCGTGCAGGATCGGCGGGCGCACACAGCGGGAACCGTACGACTGGACCCAGCCGTGGTCGGTGGCGGCGTAGCCGTCGAGTCGCTCGGCGAAGTACTGGACCATGTCGTTGCGCTCGGGCTCGCCGTGGACGAGCACATCCAGGCCGAGCTCCTCCTGAAGCATGATCACGCGGGCGATCTCGGCGCGCATCGCCTCGACGTAGGCGTTCTCGTCGATCCGTCCCGCCTTGCGGTCCGCGCGGGCCTTGCGGATCTCCGCGGTCTGCGGGAACGAGCCGATCGTCGTCGTGGCCAGCTCGGGCAATCCCAGTTTGGCCCGCTGCGCCGCGAACCGGACCGCCCGATCGGCTCGCCGCGCGTCACCAAGAGCCTCCAACCGGGCCCGGACGTCGGGATCGGCCAGCACGACGGGGGGTTTCACGGCCGACGGGTTCTCGGAACGTAGATCGGCGGCGAGACCGACCAACTCGGCGACCTTCTGCCGGGCGAACGCCAACCGCGCCCGGACCGCCGGGTCCAGCGCCGTCTCACTGTCGAGGTCGACCGGAACGTGCAGCAGTGAACAGGAACTGCTCAGCTCCACCGTGTCGGCGAACCCGAGCAGCACCGCGTACGTCGACTTCACCCGCGCGGGGTCGGTGCGCCACACGTTCCTGCCGTCGACCACGCCGGCGACCAAGGTCTTGCGGGCCAGCCCGCCGACCGAGGCTACCGCCTCCAGGTTGCCGGGGCCGGCGACGAGGTCGAGCCCGATCGCCTCGACCTCGGTGGAGGCGACCATCCGTAGCGCCTGCGCGCCGACGGCGCCGAAGTACGTGGCGAGCAGGATCTTCGGACGGCTGGGCAGGCCGCCAAGCCGCCGGTAGGCCCGCCCGAGCGCTTCGATCTCCCGGGCCCCGAGGTCGCGGGCCAGGACAGGCTCGTCGAACTGCACCCATTGCGCGCCCGCGCCCGCCAGCCGTTCCAGCAACTCGGCGTAGGTCTCCACCAGGGAGTCCAGCAGGTCGAGCGGGGTGAATCCCTCAGGTGAGTTCGGCGCGGCCTTGGCCAGCAGAAGATAGGTGAGCGGGCCGACGAGCACGGGCCGCGTCTCGATGCCGAGCTTCCTGGCCTCTAGATACTCGGCCACGGGCTTGGCAGCCGAGCCTCCGACCAGCTGGAACCGGGTGTCCAGCGCCAACTCTGGGACGATGTAGTGGTAGTTGGTGTCAAACCACTTGGTCATCTCCAGGGGCGGAAGCTCGGCGGTGCCTCGCGCCATCGCGAAGTACCGGTCGAGCCCGGTGAGGTTCCGATAGCGCGCGGGCACGGCGTCGATCATGACCGTGGTGTCGAGCACCTGGTCGTAGAACGAGAACGTGTTCGACGGGATCGCATCAAGGCCCGCGTCACGCAGTTCGGTCCAGACCGAGCCGCGCAGCGACGCGGCGGTCGCCTCCAGCTCGTCGGCGCCGATCGTGCCGGCCCAGAAATCCTCGGTGGCGAATTTGAGCTCCCGATGCGCGCCGATGCGCGGGTAGCCCAAAACGGTCGTCCTCATGGCAACTTCCCTCGTCTCGCCAGTATGCGGCCAGGCAGGAGAAGAGAAACGCAACGCGGAGCAGGCCCCCGGCGAGCGCGTCCCAGGCCCTCCCACGAGGCCGCGGACCACCGCGCGCCGAGCGGCACGCGGGCGGAGGCAGGTCTTCGGACTCGCGGGCACCATGCCTGAGGCATGACCTACTGGCCGTCGCTTCCCAGGCACGCGCCCAGTGCTTGTGACGGCGGTCGTTCCTGCTTACCGCTGCGGGGCAGTCCCGGATTCACACCGGGTTCCCTCTTACGACGCTCGCCCCCCGAAGGAGACGGGCGAACCATCCACACCCGAGAGCTTAACGGCCCGGCCACCGTTCGGGCCCAGTCGTGTGCGCGTCGGTGGCTCACTACGGGCGAACGGCGACCGATTCGGCGGAGAGCGTGACCTCGATGGTGATGTGCGGATTGTCCACTTGCGGGAGCTGAAGCCCACGCTTGAACTCCTCCGCATCGTCCGGCATCACCTTCGGCTGAACTGTGACCTTGACGTGGCCGGTCTCGTCATCTGGGTGCGTCGTCATCGTGGCCACCTCAGGACGGGATTGGAGCCAGGAGACGACCGTGTCCTGGGCCCGCCGGAGCTCCGCGGCCGAGAATCCCTTGCCACCGATCAGGGTGACCTCCACGGGGAGGGTCCTGGCCAGCTCGATCGCGCGAGTCGGGATGGGCCCCTTGAAGCCGACGCGCAGCCCTCGCTGGTCGTCGACGTACCTGACGCCGGAGATCTCGTCGGGAAACTCCGTATTAAGTTTGTCGATCACCTGACTGTTGGACGACTGCGAACCGAAGCGGTCGATGGCCTCCTCGTAGGAGATGCCCTCCGATCTGGCGATGGTCCCAAGGTCGACCAACTCGGCGTAGGGAATGCCGTCGATCGTCACGCCCGGGTCGGTCACCGCGGGGTCGTAACCCTCGAAGTCCGTCGGCTTGGGCGACGAGGTAGCAGCCATCCGGGTCGCGTACCGCTTGACGACCTCCTCCAAAGGCCGACCCGACGACGCCGCCTCTCGCTTGAGCCGCTCCAGGGTGGGCCGATGCGCTTTGGGCTGATCGGCCCGCGGCAACACGATCGTCTCGCTTCCGGCCACAGTGAGTGCCGGACCGGCACCGGACTGGCCGCAGGCGCACAACGACGCAAGCATCGCAATGGTCAAAAGCAATTTCTTCACACCTAAGGGACGCTCCGCCGCCCTGAAGGGTTCATCCAGGCGCTCCCGGTACGGCGAAGTCCGTTCGTCAAATAACTTGGGTCTCCTGGCGCACTCCGGAAGGCACGGTCCGGCGCCGTTACGCGGGCGGAGGACGGTTGTGACCGGGCTCTCGCCGTTGCGGAGCCGGCGTGGTGCCGATGCCGGCCCGTGTCCTGGTCGCCCCGGTTGCCTGCCGAAGTGAAGCGCGGCCGGTTGCCCGTACTCCGTTGTTATGGGTGGCCGTTCACTCAGTCCGTCATCTCGCGGGCGAAGTGTGGTTCCGCCGCTTCCAGTCGCGGTACCGAGATGCCCAACCGTCGTGCTTCGGCCAGGGTGTCCCGGCAGACCTCACGCGGCTCCTCGGCGTCGGGGTCGGAGTGCGCCGCGAAATTCACGCGCGCGAGCGCGACATGAGCGGTCAGCCAGGCGAGCACGGGGGCCGTCAGCCAGGTGGGCGCACGCAACGACAGCACACCGCGGTGACGTCGCAGGTCGACACCGCGCGCCTGGAGGAGCGGCAGAAGCTCGCGGATGGCCAGCAGCGCCTCGCGCAGGTCGTCCGTCGCCCCTATCAGCTTGGACAACGAGCCCAGTCTCAGGCTTTGGGAGTGCAGGCCCGCGTCGAACACGAAATGGATCCACAACCAGCCGCGGAAATCGGATTGTTCCCTGAGCCGGAGTCCGGCCTCGCGAAACGCCTGGCGTACGGCCCGCTCCCGGTCGGTCGGGGGTGGGCCGAGGGTGCCGAAGACGACCGACGGCAGCAACGTCCCGCGGAGGACGCCGTCCTCGCCGAAGCCGCCGCCGGAGCCGGGAAAGCCCCAGGCGACCTGCTCGGAGGGGAGGTCGCCGATCGCGGTCAGCGGCTCGGTCCAGACGTTGCCGAAGACCAGCACCGTGGCCCGGCCGACGCGCGGGGTCAGGAAGGCCGCCGCCTCGGCGAGGCGGTGGTGCGACACGCTGAGCACGATCAGGTCGAAGTCGTGGTCGGGCTCCAGCGTCTCGCGCAAGCGCACCGGCCACCTCTCGACGACGCGCTCGCCCCACGGCCGCCGTCGTGCGTCGAGCAGGTCGAGGTCTATCGCGTCTCCGTACGTCGCCGCGCGGCCGGGCCGGACGTAGAACTCGACGTCATGGCCGGCCCGTTCCAGGGCCCAGCCGTAGATGGTGGCGATCACGCCTCGGCCGAACATGAGGATCTTCACGCTGCACCTCGTGGGATACAATCAAATTGGAGGCAATCTCCACTTCTTCGAAGATATGGAGATCACCTCCACTTGTCAACGCGAGGGAACGCATGACCACCGCCAAACCACTGCGCGCCGACGCCCGGCGCAACCGCGAGGCCCTGATCGCCAAGGCCCGGGAGATCTTCGACACCGGCGACTTCTTCGACCTGCGCTTCGATGACTTCGCCCAGCTGGCCGGGGTGGGCACCGGCACGCTGTACCGCCACTTCCCCACCCGGGAGGCACTGGCCGAGGCGGTCTACCACGGAGAAGTCGCCGCGCTGTGCGACCGCGCCCGCCGGCTGCAGGCCACACTGCCCGCGGCGGAAGCATTGGCGACCTTCCTACGTGACGTGGTCGGCTACCTGGACACCCACCAGGGCCTCGCCCGGACGCTGGCCACGCTCATGGCCACCCGTTCGGGCGTACTCGCCGAGGGCAGCAGGGCGCTGGAGCAGGCCGTCACCGACCTGGTGACCGCCGCCGTGAAGACCGGCGCCGTCCGCGACGACGTGGATGCCGGCGCCGTCATGATGGCGCTGCACGGCATCGGCGCGGCCCATGACCGCCCCGATTGGCGGGCCGAGGCCGACGGTGTCATCACCCTCCTGCTGGACGGGCTGCGCCGGTCGTACTCAGGCGACGGTCCGCGGGAGCGTGAACAGGAGAGCGCCGACGAGTTGAAGTGAGGCCACCCCGCGATCGGCCGTCAGGTGCCGGCCCACGTCCGCCGGGTTCGTCATGAAGGCTCGGACACGGGGCGCCCGAGCCGACGGCACGCGACTAGCACGATCACCGGCAGGAGCAGGCACTGGGCGGCGATGGCCGACCAGAATCCGGGAAGATACCCCGCGCTCTCGAACAGCTGGTAGAGGCTCCCGCCGACGAGGCCACTCAAGGACGCGCCGACCCCTTCGGCCAGCCGCTGGTGACCGAAGACGACCGCCGGTGACCGCTTCGTACGGCTGAGCATCTCAAGGACGTTCTTGAGGAAAAGCACCGAGTTGCCCACGCCGATGACGAGGATCCCGGCGGCGACCGTTATCGCGTTCCCGCCGGTGAACGCGATCATGCCGACGGCGAGGCAGCAGAAACCGACCGCCATCGCGTGGGTGTAGCGCATCCGCTCGACCCGTCGCGTGAGGAGCGGTTGCAGTACGGCCAGCACCAGCGAGTAGCCCATCATCGCCGCGCCGTAGAACACGGTGGGCAGCCTGCCCTCGGCGTAGGACGACAGGAACTGGTAGAAGTGCATGTACAGATAGAGGGTCATGGCGGTCACGACGAACGGCAGGATCGCGAGGCCGGCCAGTGCCCGGCGCAGTGGCTCGATCACCTCGCCCTCTTCCCGCCGCTCTCGCGGCAGGAGCGCGTGCCCGATCGCCATCGCCGCGTGCAGCACCGTGGCGACGACGAACATCCCGCCCGGGTCGTGAATGAACAGCGCCCCCACCACCGGCCCGACCGCGATGCCGACGTTGCCCGTGGCATAGCTCGCGGACATCAGCCGCGGCCGGTCGCCGGGACTCGCACCGTGCACGGTGTAACCCCGGACGCTGGGTGAGTAGAGCCCGGTGGCCGCCGATCGCAGGAACAGCGCGGCGACCGTCACCGCCGGCCAGGTGCCGCCGGCGAGGAACCCCAGCGACGCGACGGTCTGCAGGACCATCGCGATCACCAGGCTCCTTTGGAGTCCGATCCGTTCGGCGAGGGCCGCGCCGGGCACCCCTCCGGCGAACTGCACGAATGTCGCCACCCCGAGGATGAGGCCCACCTGATCCATGCCAAGGGCCATCCGGTCGCGGAGCAGGACCGCCAGGTAGGGGTACACGGAGAAGCTGATGAGATTGACGAGGAACCCGCTCCCGAACAGGGCGAGCTGCGTGCCGGTGAACGAGCGGACGCCGGATCGCGCGGGAGAGCCCGACGCCTCCCGGTCGGTGGGTGTCATACCGATCGCGCCTTGGTCTCGATGTCCATGGTGGGAGTGGCCGCGAGCAGGGTGCGGGTGTAGGGGTGGCGCGGGCGGGTGGTGACGTCCCCGGTCGGCCCCTGCTCGACGATCCGGCCATGCCGCATGACGGCGACGCGGTCCGCGAGCTGGGAGATGACGGCGAGGTCGTGGGTGATGAACAGGCAGCCGAACTCGAGCCGGTCGCGCAGATCGCACAACAGGTTGAGCACCGTCGCCTGGACCGACACGTCGAGCGCGGTGACCGGCTCGTCGCAGATCAGCAGGCGCGGCTCCAGAGCCAGTGCCCGGGCGATCGCCACGCGCTGCTGCTGCCCTCCCGACAGCTGCCCGGGTCGGCGATCGCCGACCTGAGGGTCGAGCCCGACGAGGTCCATCAGCTCGCCCACCCGCGTGGACCGGGACCGGGTGTCGCCGATCCGGTGGATGTGCAGCGGCTCGGCGAGGGCCTGGCGTACCGTCTGCCGCGGGCTGAGCGTGAGGTAGGGGTCCTGGAAGACCATCTGGACCTGTCGTCGATGTGCCCGCAGGGCCCGGCCACGGAGCGCGTGCACGTCCGCCCCGGCGACGCGTACCACTCCCGCGCTGGGCCGGTGCAGCCCGGTCACGACCCGCGCCAGCGTCGTCTTGCCGCAGCCCGACTCGCCGACCAGTCCGACGATCTCACCCGCCGCCACGCGCAGCGTGACGTCCTCGATCACCGCCGTGACGTCCCGGCCGTGGCCCCGGCCACCGTAGCCCGCGCTCACCCCGACGATCTCTAACACGGGCCGGTGCTCCTCTCCCCCGCCTCCGCGGGGCGGCTGGGGTGGCGCAGGCAGGCCGACCGGTGTGCGTCGACGCGAGGCGGCGCGTCCAGGACCGGGGCCTCCAGGGCCGGTGGTTCGGACACGCAGGCCACCGCCACGAGCGGGCAGCGGGACGCGAACCCACACCCCTCGGTCTCATCCGGGCCGATACCCGCCCGGCCTGGCATGGTGCGAAACCGGGTGCCCGGTGCGGCCCCGGGCCGTGGTACGGCGTCCAGCAGGCCACGCGTGTAGGGGTGGTCGGGATCGGTGATCACCGTGGCGAGCGGGCCCGACTCCACGATCCGGCCGCCGTACACGACGGCCACGCTGTCGGCCAGGCGCGACACGACCGCCAGGTCGTGGCTGACGACGACCATGGCCATGCCCAGCTCGTCACGCAGACGCGCCAGCAGCGCGAGCAACTGCGCCTGCACGGTCACGTCGAGGGCCGAGGTGGGTTCGTCGGCGACGAGCAACTCCGGCTCGCCCGCGAGGGCGATGGCGATCTGCGCCCGCTGGCGCATCCCGCCGGACAGCTGGTGGGGAAACTCGCGGGCGACCTTCGCCGGGTCCGGCAGACCGGCCAGGCGCAACAGTTCCTCGGTGACCCGGCGGGTCACGGCGCGGCGGCCGCCCCGGCCGGTGTTGCGGACCGCCTCGTCGACGTGCGCGCCGATCGTCCGCAACGGGTTGAGTACGGAGGCGCTGTCCTGGAAGACGACGCCCACCCGATGCCCGTTGATCCGGCGCCGCTCGCCCGGGGAGAGGTCCACCAGCTGACGGGCGCCGGCACCGGTGCCCAGCACCGCCGATCCGGTGACCGCCGCGTTCGGGTCCAACAGGCCGAAGGGGGCGAGCGCGGCCGTGGTCTTGCCGCTTCCGCTCTCGCCGACGAGAGCGAGGATCCGCCCGCGCCGCACCTCGTAGGACATCCCGGCGACGACGCGACGGCGCCCGCCGCCGTCCGGGTAGGAGACGGACAGGTCCCGCACGCGCAGTACCGCGTCGTGCTCGGAGGAATCCCGCGCCACCTCCGGCGGGGTGGACGCCACGGGTTCCTTCGTGGTCGCGGCCGCGTGGGCGGGCCGTGGGGCCCGCGCCGGGCGACTCCATCGTGGACGGACCAGGCGCAGGATCGACGGCCGTTCCTCACCGGCCGCCAGTCGCTCACCGAGCAGGTTGGCGGCGAACACCACGGCCGTGATGGCGATGCCGGGCGGGTACGCCAGCCACCACGCCGAGTCCAGGAACGGCCGCCCTTCGATGAGCATCTGGCCCCACTCGGCGTGCGGCGGGGCGACCCCCAGGCCGAGGAAGCTCAGGGTGGCGACACTGAGGACGATCATGCCGATGTCCGTGCTGGCGTAGACCAGGCAGGGTGCGAGCGCCGGGGGCAGCAGGTGCTTACCGATGATGCGCCCGCGTCCCGCGCCCAGCAGGCGCAGGGCGTCCAGATGAGGGCTGCTTCGCATGCCGGCGACGCGGGCACGCGCGATCCGGGCGTACGGTGCCCACGACCACAGCGAGAGCGCGAGGACGAGGTTCTCCACCCCGGGTCCTCGTACGCCGATCACCGCGAGCGCCACCAGCATCCCGGGCAGCGAGACGACCACGTCGATCACCCGGGAGACGAACCGGTCGACCCATCCGCCCAGGTAACCGGCGAGGGCGCCGATCGCGGTGCCGGCCGTCAGCGCGATCGCCAGCACGGTCGCGGTGACCGTGAGGGAGATCCGCGCACCGTAGAGCATCCGGCTGAGCTGGTCACGGCCGATCTGGTCGGTGCCGAGCGGGTGTTCCGGCGACGGCGGCAGCAGCCCCGCGGTCAGGTCGCCCACGGTGGGATCGGCCGGGGCGATGACCGGCGCCAGCACCCCGACGACCGCGAAGAGGATCAAGGGCGTCGCGACCAGTGCCGTACGCGTCCACGCCCTGCCGCCCCGCCGGCCGGTCACGTCGTCCCCCGTCGCGACCGGGCGGTGAACCCGCCGACCCGCTCCCGGAGCGGCCTGCCCCGCCCGGAAGGGCTCTTTCCCGAGGGGATCCGGTCTCGCCGGGAGCGGGGGTCGATGAGCCCCTGCAGGACATCGGCGCAGCGGTTGGCCAGGATGAAGCCACCTCCCATGACGAGCGTGCCGGCCTGCAGCGCCGGAACGTCCCTGGCCCCGGCCGCGTGCACGAAGTAGGCCCCGATACCTGGCCAGCCGAAGATCTGCTCCACCACGACGGCACCCACCAGCAGACTCCCGATGCCGAATCCGGCGACCGACAGGATCGGCCCGGCGGCGTTGGGCAGGCCGTCGCGCAGCACGATCGACAGCGGTCCGCTCCCCCTGGCCTGCGCCGCGCGCACGTACGGCCGGTCCAGGGCCTCGCGCAGCGTGACGGCCACCACCCGGCTGAGCACACCGGCGACCGGCAGCCCGAGCACCGCCATCGGCATCACCCACGTCGAGAAACCCGCCATCCCCGACGTCGGAACCACGCGCAGACGCAGGGCCAGGACCAACACCAGCAGGTAGCTCAGCCAGAACGCCGGCACCGAGGTGATGAGCAGCGCCGCGATTCGCAGGGTTCCGCGCAACAGGCCACGCCGGAGCACCGCCCCTGCGACGCCGACGCTCACCCCGATCACGAGGGCGACCACGGTGGAGCCGGCTACCAGCCCCAGCGTGACGCCCAGCCGGTCGGCGACCTCGGGACCGACCGGCGTGTTCGTCCGCAACGACAATCCGAAGTCGCCGGTGCACACGTCGGCGAGCCACCTCAGGTAGCGCACCGCCGCGGGATCGTCGAGGCCGAGCTCGACGCGGACGGCCTCGATCTGCTCGGGCGTGGCCGGCCGACCGGCCCGGGTCGCCGCGAGCATCGCCGCGGCGTCACCACGGGCGAGCAGGACCAGCGCGAAGACGCCGAGCGACATCGCGAGCAGCACGCCGAAGACGTCGACGGCCCACCGCAGGAGGTAACCGCCCGCGGTGACGAGCCGTCCGCGTGACCTCATTCGACGGTGACTCCGGTGAGTTCCAGATCGACGTCTGTGGGGGGCATCGTGAAGCCTTTCACCGCGGCGCGGGCGGCCCACATCCGTGGGCGGTAGGCCAGCGGCACGAAACCGGCGTCGGCGGCGACCGCGTCGTAGAGCTCCTGGTAGGCCGCGCTGCGGGCGGCGGGGTCGCGGGCGAACAGCGCCTTGTCGACCGCCTTTTCGGTGGCCGGGGTCGCCCAGAGGGGGGCGCGCGCTCCGGAGGTGAACAGGGACACGATCGAACTGGAGGGGTCGTACGGCGCGCCGAGCCCTTCGAAGAAGGTCAGGTCGTAGGTGCCCTCCGCCCGCTCGTCGTAGTACGCGGCGGCGTCGACCGGGGAGATCTCGACGGTGATCCCGACCGTCTTGAGGGAGCCGGCGATCGCCTCGGCCATCGTGCGGGGGTCGAGTTGGCCCGCGGCCGGTTTGGCCGGGACGAGCAGTTTGAGGGAGAGCTTCTTGCCGTTCTTGACCCGGCTGTCGCCCTCGAGCGCGTATCCGGCGGCGTCCAGCGTGGCGCGGGCGCCGGCCTGGTCGAAGTACGGCGGCAGGTCGGTGCCCGAGTCGGGCACGTCCGGCGGGAACACCCGCCGTGCCGGCTCGCCATAGCCCTGGAACAGCGCGCCGACCAGGGAGGTGGTGTCGATGGCCTGACGCACCGCCTCGCGGACGGCCCGGTCGCCGGCCGGGCCGTCGGGGTTGAACCCGAGCATGATCGAGACGTCCGACGCGCCGGTGAGCAGGGTGACGTCGCCGCGCTCGCTCAGCGATTTGGCCTCCAGCGGTGTGATCGGGGCCAGGTAGGAGCCGCCGATGAGGTCGATCTCGCCGTTGGCGAGCGCGTCGACGCGCGCCTGGGAATCGGGGATGACCTTGAACTCCAGCCGCTCCAGCTGTGGCTTGGTCCCCCAGTGGTCGTCGTTGCGTGCCAGTGTCGCGCCGGTGGCGGAGTTCGACACCAGCTTCCACGGCCCGGTGCCGACGGGGGTGGTGAACTCGCCGCCGGTGGCGGACTTCGGGCTGAGCAGCCGCACCGGCCGCACGATCGACATCTCCTGCAGCAGCGGCTCGTACGGTTCCGACAGCGTCAGCCGGACGGTGTCGGAGTCGGGGGTGTCAACGGCGGAGATGACCTGAGAGGCCCGGAAGAAGGTGAACTTCTTGTTGCCCACCCACCGGTCGAAGTTCCACTTGACGGCGGCGGAGTCGAGCGGGGTCCCGTCGGTGAAGCGGACGCCGTCACGCAGGTCGAAGGTGACCTGCCGACCGTCCTCGGCGACGGTCCACGACTCCGCGAGCCCCGGTGCCGGCTTGCCGCCCTCGGTGTAGGCGACAAGCGGCTCGTAGATCGCGTCGAGGAGCAGGAAGTTACCGGTGAAGGCGTGGGGGTCCAGGGCGCCGGACTCTTCGCTCAGGCCGATGCGCAGCACAGGGGTGGGGGCTTTCTCGTCGACCTCGGAGGGGGCGGAAGCACACGCACCGACCAGCATGATCGAGGCGACGAGGATGGTGAAGAGGCGCGATCTTGACACGAACACTCCGGGCAAGTGATAACCATCGACAAGAGGGCGATCGATCGCCCACCCTCAGGTAGTCGGTGGCATCGCGTGCCTGGTTCCCAGCGATATCGAGGAATTTGCCGCACATTACGACACGACGCTGGGCCGGTGAGGGGCCACCGTGATTTCGGACGTTGACCCCTGCCCCGGCGGTGCCGGTGGTGGTCTTGGTGGTGAGGAGATCGTCCTTGTCCCACCCGTAGACGATCTTCGACAACTCGGTGCCGGGGCTGGTGGTTCTTCGGCGGTGATGATCTCACCGCCCTGCTTCACAGCAAAAGGACCCATATATCTGTTTCTTGCAGAGAAAGACAGAGAGTGGTCAGGCCGAGATCCGGACCAGATGGGCCCAGGCGTCGGCAAGTTGGCGAGGCCCATAACAGCGCTCGCGTTTGGCCAGCGCCTCTGCCTCGCCGGACCAGGTGTAGGCGGCGCCGGTGGCCGCCGCCGCCAGCTGCATCCGGCACGCCTTCTCCAGGAAGACGGCCATCATGACCGCGGTCGGCACGTCGGGGCCCACGGTCACGAAGCCGTGCTGCTGCAGGAGGATCGCATTGCGGCCGCCGAGCGCTTCGGCCAGCTGCTTGCCCAGCTCCGCGGTGTGGATGAGGTCGCCGGTGGCGGTGAATCTGGCGACGTCCGGCGGCCAGAACAAGGTTCCCTCGTGTCCTAGGGGCAGCAACGCGAGACCTGTCGCGGCGAAGGTGACGACCGACTCCGCGTGGCTGTGCACGATCGCGCCGACGTCGGGGCGCGCGGCCATGATCTCGGCGTGGATGGGGTATTCCAGATGCACCCGGCCCTGGCCGCTCAGCAGGCGTCCGCCCCGATCGATGTGGACGACCCGGTCAGGGGTGATCTCCTGATATCCGTAGCCGGCCTCCTTCAGCCACAGGCCCCGCCCCTCGGGGTCACGCAGCGACAGGTGACCCCAGACAAGGTCGGAGTGTCCGTGTGCGGCGAGGACTCGGCAGCCGGTGGCGACTTCCTCGGTGGGGTTCACGCGTCCTGCTCGGCCAGGAAGTCGCCGACGATCCGGTTGAACTGCTCGGGCTGCTCGAACATGGGCCAGTGACCGGCGTCGGTGATGAGGTCATAGCTGCCGTTGGGCAGGATCTCGCTGGCCCGCCGTCCGACCTCGGCGGGAGTGGTCGGGTTGTGGTCCGTCCACAGGACCAGCGTCGGGTGCGTGATCTGGGACAGGTCGGACTCGGTGAGCATGTGTTTCCTGTTCTCCTCGCCAGGCTGTTCGGACACGAGCTTGGCCTGGGCCTTCTCGGCCCCCGGCAGGGTGTAGTAGCGGTAGCGGCACTCGACGAGCTCGTCGGTGACGGTGGCCGGGTCGTGCATGAGCCATTCCAGGCGCGCGCGGACGCTCTCCCTGGTAGGAGCCGCAGCGGCCTTGGCAGTGACGGCCTTGACCTGCGCGTGAACGCGTTCGCTCTCGTCCTTGTCGCCCTCCCCGTTCAACAGCAGGCCCGCACCGGTGACGGACACGATTCGGCCCACCCGGTCGGGATGCTTCAACGCGGTCTGCAGAGCGGTCCAGCCGCCGAGGGATTGACCGACGAGGTGCGCCCGGTCGGCGCCGATCGCGTCGAGGAAGCGGAGCAGGTGCTCGGTGAACAGGGGGGCGTGGTAGGTGACGTCCGTCGGGCGGGCGCTGAGACCATGCCCGATGGCGTCGATGGCGTACACGCGCAGGCCCCGGGCGGCGAGTGGCAGGACGTTGCGTACGAACGCTTCGGCATGGCCGGTCAGGCCGCCCATCATGACGACGGGCTCGCCCTCACCGGCCTCGATCGAGCGGGTGCGCCAGCCGCCGGCATCGCGAAAACGGATCTCGGCGCCGAGTGTCTCGGTCCAGAAGGTGTTCATAGACTGGTCTCCTTGCGGGTGAAAAAGCGGATGAGAGCGTCCCCGACGTGGATGGGTTGCTCGTATTGGGGCCATTGCCTGGCGTCGGCAATCGTGATGAGGCGTGCGTCGGGGATGGCGGTCGCGGCGGCCTGGACGACTGTGAGCGGGGTGTGGCCGTCGGCACCACGGATCAGCAGGGTGGGCACGGTGAGCCCGGCCAGGACTTCGGGGGTCAGCAGCAGGTCACGGTTGTCGGCGGCGCGCACCAGGCGGTGAACCTGACGTGCCTCGGCGGGCCCGTACAGCCGGGTGCGCACGGCGACCAGTTCGGGATCCACCTGCTCGGGGTCGCTGAGCAGGCCGGCCAGGCGCGCGCGTACGGCCTCGTGGGTGGGAGCGTCGTAGGCCTGGCCGCCGCGTTCGTAGGCTGCGCGTACCCGGTCGTCGGCGAGCCGCTCTTCTTCGGACTGCAATCCGGCGGGTTCGATCAGCGCCAGGCGGCGAACCCGTGCGGGTGAGCGCAGGGCGAGCAGGGTCGCCACCCATCCGCCCAGGGACTGGCCGACCAGGGCGACCTGGCCGAGTCCGAGAGCGTCGAGCACGGCGGTGGCGTGAGCGGTCAGCCGCTCCACCCCGTAGTCGCCGGGGACACGTTCGGTGAGGCCGTGCCCGAGCAGGTCGACGGCGACGGCCTCATAGCCGGCGCCGGCGAGCACCGGCAGCGTGCGCGCGAAGGTCTCGGTGTGCCCGCCGCGCCCGTGGAGCAGTACGACAGGGTCTCCCGAGCCCAGCGAGATGACCCTGGTGGGAACACCGTCCGCGGTGATGCGCCGGACCTCGGCGCCCAGCAGGTCGGTCCACAGTGTCACAGGTAAGCCTTCAGGAAGGCCATGGTGCCGTCCCAGGTCTTCTTCGCGGCCTCGGGATGGTGGTTGGGGTGCGTGTCGTCGTGGTAGGCGTGTCCCGCACCCTCGTACACGTGCACCTCGATGTGCTCGCCGCTGAGCTTGAGCGCCTCTTCGAGCCTGGCGACCTGGTCGAGCGGGATGACCTCGTCCGCACCGCCGAAGTGGGCCTGGATCGGGCAACGCACCTGGTCGGCGATCTCGATGCGGGATCGGGTGGTGCCGGTGGGGCTGTAGGAAGGCGGCAGTTCAGGCAGTCCATAGAGCGGAACGGCACAGGCCAGGCGGTCTGTCATGGTCGCCCAGGCGAGGACGAGACCGCCGCCGAGGCAGAAGCCGACGGCGGCCGTTCTGGCTGTGTCCACGTCGCCGCGACCAGCCAGGTAGTCGAGGCCCGCCGCCAGGTCGGGGATGGCCTGCTCGTCGCGGGCGGCCAGGAACGCCTTGGCGCGCCGTTCGTCCGCGGTGGTGTAGTCCTGCGGTGGACGGCCGCCGATGCGGCTGTAGAGGTCGACGGTGAGGCAGGCGTAATCGGCTGCGGCGAACAGTTCGGTCACTGCTTGGCGGTGTGAAGTGACGCCGAGATTCTCATGCGCCATGATCACGGTCGGCGGGCGCTCGATATGGGCCGGCCGCGCCAGGTAGCCGCGGATCTCGTCGTCCCCGCTGGGAAATGTCACCCATTCGGCATGGACCTTGGGGGCCATGATCTTCATCCTCCTGATACGGCTTTGTGGGTATGGGGTGGCAGCGCCCTGCTGATCAGCTGCTTGAGGTCGAGGGCGAGAGCGTTGAGCCTGCGCCGGGGCAGGTGAGCGGTCGGGCCGCAGACGGCGACGGCGCCGATCGGGCGCCCGGCGGACATCACCGGTACCGCCACTCCGGCGATGCCGGGGAGGAACTCCTCGATCTCGGTGGCGTGCCCGCGGTTGCGCGCCGCCTCGACCTCCCTCAGGAACTCCTCCGGGTCGGTGATGCTGGCCGCCGTGCGCTGCGCCAAGCGCAGATGGGGAAGCAGGCTTCGCACCTCGTCCATGGGCAGGCCGCTGAGGATGGCCAGGCTGACGCACCCGTTGGCCAGGACGGAGCGGCGGCCGACCGGCGACAGCGCCGCGGGACTGTGTGGGGCCTTGAGCTTGGTCGTGATCATCAGGCTTTTGTCGAGCCAGTCGACCTCCGCGACGAGCAATGCCTCTCCGCCTGCCAGCGGGAAATCCGCTGCCGCGGCTGTCAGCCGGGCCACTTCGGTGGTCGTGGAGACCAGGCTGCCGAGTTCGAGCAGTATGCGGCCGAGAGTGTAGGCGCCGTCGTCGTCCTGGCGGAGAAAGCCACGTTCGACGAGCGTCACCGCGATGCGGTGCGTGCTCGTCTTCGGCAGCCCTGCCGCCTCGGCCAGCTCTGAGAGCTGCAGGCGGGGGTGGGCAGCGCTGAAGGCGGTGAGCACGTCGAGCGCGCGGTCAACGGCGCGTACGCCGCGGCGGCGGGAGGGCATCGTGGTGGGTGTGCGGTCGGCGAATTCTGCGGCCATGGCGTCCCTTACAGGCAGTATGGTGGCGCTTTGTCGGTATTGTCCTGAGTGACCAGCATGTCAGGAACTGTGGCGATTTTCGGCACCCCTTCTGTTTTTTTGAGCAGCCCCACGACGTTGTCGATCGCCATCTCACCGACGCTGCGCGGCGTGTTGCTGACCGTTGCGGCGAACTCGCCGGATTCCACGGCCTTGATCCCCGCCTCGCTGCCACCGTTGGTAACGATCTTGATGCCCGTACGCCCGGCGCTCTTGAACGCCGCCAGCGCACCAAGGGCCATGTCCTCGTTGTGCACGAAGACGTACTTCACCTTGGGGTAGGCCTGGAGCAGGTTCTCGGCGACGTCCTGGGCCTTGGCGCGCTGCCAGAGCGCCGGCTGGTCGAAGACGAGCTTCGCGTGCGAACCCAGACTGGTCTTGAAGGCGTCGTTCATCAGGTCCGCGGCGGCACCGGGGGCGCCGCCGATCACCGCCACCTCGGCAACCGAGTCACCGGTGTCCTCGACGATCCACTCGCCCAGTTCCTGCCCGACCTTCTTGACGTCCGTGATGACCGCACCGAGGATCTTGCTCTGGTCGACCGCTGCGACCGAAGTCAGGAAGATCGGGACGCCGGCGCGGTTGGCCCTCGTCACGCCCCCCTCCAGCGCGTCGATGTTGACGGTCTGCACGATGATCGCATCGACCCGCTTGGCGATCATGTCGTCGATGTTGGAGAGCTCCTTCGCCGGATCCATGGCCGACTGCGCGATCAGCAGGTCGACGCCCGCGCTCTTGGCTCTGGCCTGCATCGACTTCTGCAGGCAGGTGTGGAATTCGATGGTGTTGCCGTTGACGAATCCGATGGTCAGCTGCTTTTCCGGAGCCACGGCCGCCGACTCGGCCCCCGTTGTGGAGGTGCTGACCGAGCAGGCGCCGAGCAGAAGGGTGGACGCGGCCGCTGAAGTGAGGGCCGCCAAGACGCGGTGACTGGGCATGGGAATTCCTTCCGGTGGGGGGTGAGGCTCAGGTTCGCCGGGCGCGCAGGTGGTTGGCGATGGCGGCGACGGCGAGGACGGCGCCGAGCGCGACGTCCTGGTAGTAGGGGTTGATCTGGAGCAGGTTGAGGGAGTTGGCGACCACTCCCAAGAGCAGCACCCCCAGGACGGTGCCGACCATGGTGCCGCTGCCGCCGTGCAGCGCTGTGCCCCCGATGACCACGGCGGCCACGACGGTCAGTTCCAGGTGCAGGCCTCCGGCGCCGGGACTGGCCGCACCGAGCCTGGCCACGAGCATCACGCCGCCCAGGGCGGCAAGCAGCCCACCGAGGGTGTAGAGCAGCAGCTTGGTGCGGACGACCGGGATGCCGGACAGGCGGGCCGCGCTCTCGTTTCCGCCGATGGCGAAGGCGTTACGGCCGAAGGCCGTCCAGCGCATGAGCGCTCCGACGGCTGCGCAGACGGCCGTGGCGATGACGACGAGCACAGGGATGACGCCCAGCACCTCACCGAATCCGATCATCAGCAGGTGGTCGCCGATCGAGACGCTCTGCCCGTCGATGATCAGGAGGGCCGTCCCGCCGAGCGCCGTCGAACTGGCCAGCGTGGCGACAAAGGGTGTCACATTGAACAGCGTTATCATTGCGCCGTTGGCCAATCCGATCACAGCCCCCATGGCGAGCACGAGCACTACCGCCAGCCCGTCGGACAGCCCTGCCACGATGAGCTGCGCGGTGACCCCGTGGGCGACGGCAGCGATGGCACCCAGCGAGAAGTCGATGCCGCCCGCGGTCATCAGCAGCGTCAACCCCGCGGCCAGGACGGCGACGACCGCGATCTGCTGGGACACGTTGAGCAGATTGGGTCCGGTCAGGAAGACGTCGCTGCGGGCGGTCGCGAAAAGGCCGATCAGCAGCAGCACGGCCAGCACGCCCGCGTGCCGCACGAGCCAGGTTGGCGCGGCGAGGCCTACCCTGCGCCATGAGGTGGAGATGGCGGTCATGATGCGGTTCCTCCAACCGTGAGCGAGACGAGGGCGTCCCGGGAGATCCCGTCCACGGGGAGGTCGGCGACGACCCGCCCGGCGCGGACGACGACGACGCGGTCGGCCAGGCGCAGCACTTCTTCCACGTCGGTGGAGGCCAGCAGTACGGCGGTGCCGCGCTCGGCCAGATTGTCGATGAGGTGGTGAATCTCGGACTTGGCGGCCACGTCGACCCCGTTGGTCGGCTCTTCGAGCAGACATGCCCGCACCGACGAGTCCAGCCATTTCGCCAGCAGCACTTTCTGCTGGTTGCCACCTGACAGAGCTGATACGGGCGGGTTTGCCTGGATCGTGGTGACCCCGTAGCGAGAACGCGCCACGGAGGCCTCCCGGTGCAGCCGCTTCCAGCGCACGAGCCAGGGACGATCCAGGCCGCGCCGGGTCAGATCCAGGTTCTCGTCGACGGTGAGGCCGGACACCAGGCCGTGCGCCAGGCGATCGCCGGTGATGCAGCGCAGGCCGGCGCTCAGCGCCGCGCCGACACTGCCGGAGGCGACCTCCGTGCCGGCGATCCGGACGCGGCCGCCGGAAGGACGGCGTTGGCCGCTCAGCAGGGGGAAGAGTTCGGACTGACCGTCACCGGCGGGCCCGAGGACGGCCACCACTTCGCTCGCGCGGACCGAGAGCGTCAGCTCGGCCAGACGCCTGCCCGAGGCAAGGCCGTCGATCTCGATGACGGTCTCTCCAGCGGGGGCGACCCGCTGCGGGCGCTCTTGGTTGAGCCGCTCCCCGGTCATGGCGCGGACCAGCTTCGGCAGGTCCATGTCCGCTCCGGCGACCGTGGTCACCCTGCGGCCGTCACGCAGCACGGTGATCCTCTCGGCCAAGCCGAGGACCTCGTCCAGGTGGTGCGAGATGTAGATGACCGAAATGCCGGTGGAGCTGAGCTTGCGGACCAGATCGTGCACGGTGACGGCGTCCGCGCCGCCGAGGCTGGCGGTGGGCTCGTCCAGGATGAGCACTTTGCCGCCGGTCGCCACCTCACGCGCGATCTCGACCAGGGTCTGCTGGGCCTGCCCCAGCTCACCGGTGATGGCCCGGGTCGATACCTCAACGCCCAGCGTCGACAGAGCCATGGCGGCCTCGGTGTGCGCCCGGCGCCAATCCACCGCGCCCATTCGCTTGGGCAGGCGTCCAAGCAGCATGTTCTCCGCGACCGTGAGCTGGGGAACGAGGGTCCGGTGCTGGTACACGATGCTGACGCCGAGCGTACGGGTACGGCGCGGGGTGAGTGCCCCGTGCCGGCCGCCGTCGATGAGTACCTCGCCCGAGTCGGGGGTGAGCGCGCCCGAAAGGATCTTGACGAGCGTTGACTTGCCCGCTCCGTTCATGCCGACCAGCGCGTGCACCTCACCGCTTCGCACCGCGAAGTCGATCTCCTGGAGCGCGGCGGCACCGCCGAACGACTTGCTGACGCCGACCAACTCGATCCTGGTATCCATGGGAACCCTTTCTCCCCGGCTCATTGGCGGACGGCGGGCAGATCCAACCCCAAGCGGAGCCGGTTGAGATGGTCGATGAGGACTCTCAGCTCGCCGTCGCGGTAGCCGCCGAACGCCCCGGCCATCCGGACGGCGAAGCGTGGCAGCAGCTCGTCCAGCAGTTCGTCGGCGGCGGCCGTTTTGGTGACCCGGACGATGCGCCGGTCCGACGGATCGGCGGAACGGCTGACCAGGCCCCGCTGTTCGAGCAGGTCCACCAGCCCTGTGGCGTTGCGAGCCGTGGTCATCACGTGCGTGGCCAGCGTCCCCATGGCGATCCCGGCGCCCTCGGGGTCGATGCTGCGCAGCACCATGAGGATGTTGAACCGCGGATGGCTCAGGCCATAGGCCATGAGCTCGGCGTCGACGGCGGCCTCCATCGCCGCAGCTGCGGCGAAGAAGGCCAGCCTGGCCTCCATCTGCAGGGGGTCGATACCCGGCAGCCGTAGCCCTTCGCCTTCGGCCATGCGGACGTGGGCTTGGTCGCGGTATCCGCCGGGGCCGTGAACGATGAATCCGGTGGTGCTCATGTCAGACGCCCTCGGAGTACATCTCACGGTGCGCGACACCGAGAGTGACCATGAGATTGCGCAGCGCCACAGGGTTCATGCCGGCCTGCAGGAGCCAGGCCGCGTCCTTCCGCACTACGGCGGTGCGCTCCTGATCAGCCAGCGGGTAGTCCGCAAGGACCTCGGCCGGATCGGAGGCGAACCGCTCACACAACCCCGGAATGTGTTCGAGATCCCGTGCAAGCCGGTTGAGCCCGACGATGCTCATGAGGAACCCTCCACGATGTCGAAGGTGGCGATCCCGATGCCGACCGTCCACGCCGCCATGGGCTCGTACGCCAGCACGCGGGCCGGACCTCCCGCCGCGGCGGCGGTGATCAACCACGTCCTCAGCTCCAGCGCACCGTTGCCGGCCTCCTCTTCGACCCAGGCGTCGTCCCACCCGGCGATCTCGCCGAGCCGGCCCTGACCGAAAGCCTCCAGGAGCGCATGATCGAACGCCTCGTTGATGTCGCCGAAGCGAGGGAGGCCGACCCAGTGCGAAAGCCCGCCCGTGCCGATCACGCCGATCCGTTGTTCACCCGGCAGGTCGCGGATGCTCTCCCGCAGGGCCCTGCCCAGGTCCAGGCAGCGGCTCAGACTGGGCAGCGGAGGGGTGTTGCAGTTGACGAAGAGCGGGATGACTCCCGCGGCCGCCGCGGACGGCAGCTTGGCGAGCGGCACCATGAAGCTGTGGTCCAGCGCCATGGTGTGCGAGCGAGCCAGGTCGAAGCCGCGTGCGGTGAGGCCCTGGAGCAGATGGGCGGCCGGTTCGGGACGCCCCGCCACGACGCCCGACGGGTTGCCGAACTCGCCCCACGCCTTGTGCTCGGCGGCCAGCCCGAGGCAGAAAACCGGATAGTTCTCCAGCCCGAAGGTCTCATAGTGGTCGGTGGCGATGACGACGACCGCGTCCAGCTCCAACCCGGCGATCTCCTCGTCCAGGCGCTGCCAGGCCCGGTGGAGGTTGCCGGACTGCTCGGGAGCGGCGTCCGGGTTCTTGACGATGGCGCCCACGTGGGACGTCGCGGCGCACAAAGCGAGGTGGGCCACGTCAGACCTCCGCGTCCAGGAGCCGGATGTCGTCCAGGTGAGCGGCGTCACGACGCACGACGTCGGTGGCGTGCAACCGGCCGCAACCGGGACAGGCGTACAGGCGCAACTCCAGTTCCTGATCCAGCCGCGTGGCGTGACCGAGCGCGTGCACGTCCCACACCACGCTCATCCCGGCGTATCGGCGCCATTCCTCCGCGATGGGCGCCAGCACGACGCCGCACTGGCAGGCGACCCAGCGGGCGTCGTTCACCGCGATCACGTCGAGGCCGTCGCCGAGCGGATGGAGCCTGGTCCGGGGCCCCTGCGGTTGCGCGGGCAGCGGCCGTTCCGCCGGCCACGCGCGCCGTTCGCCCCGGATTTTCGCGCGGCGAATCTGCGTCGCCGCCTCGTCGATGCGGTCCTCGGCGTCCAGCACGACGGAGTAGACGCGGACCGCGGCGTCCGGCGTCACCGCGCCGAAGTCCAAGTCGGCCTGCAACGCCTCCAAGGAACGTTCCAGCGGGTCACCCCATCCACCACCCGCCTGCGGAACCGTGGCCAGGAGATCGTCCTCGCCGAGGTGGTAGAGCCCCTGCCGGCCGTGCATGATCGGGCGGGTGCCCGACAACTCGTCGACGGCCGGGATCCGGCCCGCGGCCAGCTGCTCTCGAACGTCGCTGCCGTGGATCACCGTGCGGGTGTTCTGCGCGCCGGGGTAACCGCCGAAGATTCCGGTGGAGTTGGGCACTTCCCAGCCGTGGGCCGAGTTCAGCGCGGTGACGTCCCGACCGCCATGGACCGTGTACACCGCGCCCATGCTCATGCCACCGCGGGTGCGCCCGGCCCCGCCGGAATCGGCGACCAGGCCGCGCCACAGGTAGAGCAGCGGGGAATCCATCTCCACGGCTTCCACGTTGGAGATCTTTTGCCGCTCGATGTTGTGCTGGCCCTGGGTCCAGACCCCGTCGCGGTGCGCGTAGGCGGCGCCGCCGGTGGCCAGGCAGTCCATGATCACGTACGTCTGCCGACTGCCGTTCTCTCCCGCCCCGGTCAGGACGAACTTGTCGGGTCCGCCCGCCGGCACGGCCTGTGCTTCGGCCATCAGCTCGTCGGAGCAAGCCGCCAGCTTCGACAGGCACTCGACGGCGGTCATCTCCACCAGCCAGCCCGCCTCCAGCGCGCCTCCGCTGACCGCGGCGGGCCGCGCCGCGTTGCAGATCAAGCCGTCCGGGCAGTGCACATGCACGGGTTTGAACAGGCCCTCGTTCCACGGCGCGTCATAAGCCAGGGTGGGCAGCAGTGCGGCGGCGATTCCCGCCATCATCCCGGAGAAGGCGCAGTTGACATAGCCCTTCACCTGCGGCGAGGAGCCGGAGTAGTCGAAGTGCAGGCTGTCACCGCGCTTGGTGAGGACGAGGTTCACCTCGTAGGTGGCGTTCTCCCGCGACAGAGCCAGTCCACCGTCGTTGTCCAGGAACGCCCGCGAGTGCAGGCGCGCGTCGGGCAGCTTGGCCAGCCGGTTACGCAGCCGTTTCTCCGACAACTCGATGAGGCTGCCCATGACCGCGCGGACCGTCTCGGCACCGTACTTGTCGGCCAGGGCGGTCATCGCCCTGACCGCCGTGTTGTTGGCGGCGATCAGGGCCCTCAGGTCAAGGTTCACCGTCGCGGCCATGCGTGTATGCGCCAGGACGAGGTTCCAGACGTCGGTACGCACCTTGCCGCCGTCGACGAGCTTGGTGGGCGGCATCTGCAACCCCTCCTGGTAGGAGTCGGTGGCGTCGATGCAGAAACTGCCCGGCGTCATCCCGCCCACGTCGACCATGTGGCACATGGCACCCGTCCAGGCGAGCAGCTCGCCCCGGTAGAAGATCGGCGCGACCACGCCCACGTCCTGCGCGTGCACGGTGCCTTTCCACGGGTCGTTGACGATGAACATGTCACCGGGATTGATACCTGGGTCGTCGGCGCAGTCATCGATGACCGACCGGGTGATGGCCGCCATCGACGAGGAGTGGGACAGGATGGTGCGGCCCATCGCGGCCACCGAACCATCAGGCAGGTAAAGGCCGACGTTGTAGTCGCTGGCCTCCACGACATGGGTGGAACCGGAGATGGCGGCCAGGGTGGCGCCCTGCTCGTCGGTGATGGCGAGCAGCCGGTGCCTGATGACCTCGAAGGTCACGGGATCGATGGCGGTCACGCGTTCCCCCTGCAGTCGATGACGAGGTTGTTGTACGGGTCGACGTCGAGTGACTGACCCGGGCCGACCACCACGGTGGTACCGGCGAACTCGAGGATGGCGGGACCGCGGAGCGACGCCCCGGCGCCGAGCCCCTCACCGTGATAGACCGAGGTGTCCACGCGGCCGCATTCGGGGAAGTACACCGGCCGCGAACCGAGTAGCGAAGCGGACGCGTGCGCCGAACCCGGATAGCCGCTCTCGGTGATCCTGGTGATGCCGACCCGGCCCTCGACCCGGAGGGTCTGCAACTCCACGCCGGCGCCGAGCAGTGCGGTCCCCGCCCCGTACAACCGTTCGTAGGCGTCGCGGAACTCGGAGATCAGCGCCCGCAGCACCTCGGTGGTGACCTCACCCTCCGGCACCGCCAGCGGCAACTCGTGCGCCTGACGCCGGAACTTCAGGTAGACGATACGGCTCAGACGCACGCGAGGGTCGTCGTCGAGGTCGGCCAGGCACCGGACCGTCAGCTCGTCCAGTGTCGCGTTGATCCGCGCCGGGTCGAGGTGCTCGGCAGGGTCGGCGGTTCCCGGGGGTGTCCGCTGCACATCGGTCGTCTGCACCGCCCGATATCTGTCGGAGGTGACCGTGCCGTAGGCCGAGTGGACGGTGGATGTGGGGGGCACCACGAGCGTGGCGATGCCGGCGGCCTCGGTGTAGGCATAGGCGTGCGTGGGACCGGCTCCGCCGTACGCGTACACGGTGAAGTCGCGCGGGTCGTGTCCCTGCTCGACGGTGACCTTGCGCAGCAAATCGGCCATGTGGTTGTCTGCCACCTGCCGGATGCCCGCCGCCGCCTCCTCGACGGTCAGTCCGAGCGGATCGGCGACGTGCTGCTGGATGGCCTTCTCCGCCAGCGCCCGCTCCAACGGCATCCGCCCGCCCAGAAACCGCTCCGGATCGATGACGCCGAGAACGACGTCGGCATCGGTGACGGTGGGCCGATCGCCGCCGCGCCCGTAGCAGGCCGGCCCGGGTACCGACCCGGCGCTTTCGGGACCGACGGCCAGCACACCCGCCTCGTCCACCCAGGCGATCGAACCGCCGCCGGCACCGATCGCCGTGACCTTGATGCGCGGCAGCGCGAGATGCAGATCGCCCACCTCGCTGACCCGCTCCACCAGCGGCTCGTGGTCCACGATCAGGCCGACATCGAAGCTGGTGCCGCCCATGTCGGAAGTGATGACGTTCGGGTGTCCGAGGCGCCGGGCCAGCGCGGCCGAGGCGAGCACGCCGCCCGCGGGCCCGGAGGTGAGCATCGAGGAAGCGCGCTGGGCGGCGTCGGCCGCGCGCATGACCCCGCCACCAGAATCCATGATCGAAAAGTCGCCGGTGAATCCGGTGTTCCTGAGGCGGCCTTCCAGACCGGCCACGTAGTCGCGGATGACCGGGCCAAGGTAGCTGTTCACCACCGTGGTGGCGGACCGCTCATACTCGCCCAGCACCGGCGCGACCTCATGGGACAGGGTCACATAAGCCTCGGGCCACTCCTCGGCCACGATACGGCCCACTGCGGTCTCGTGCTCGGCGTTGACAAAGGACCACAGGAAGGACACGGCCAGTGCCTGGACGCCCTCGCCGCGCAGACGCCGCAACAGGCCGCGCACCTCCTCCTCGTCCAGTGCCACCACCTCCGCGCCCGTGGCGTCGATGCGCTCGGTGACGCCGGAGATCCTGTCCCGAGGGACGATGGGATCGGGGTTGCGGCGGCGGCTGTAGTGGCCGGTCGCCGCCCCCATGCCGACCCAGGAGGTCATCGATCGCTGGATGAGCATGGTGTCGGTGAAGCCGCGAGTGGTCAGCAGCGCGGTCGGAGTTCCCTTGCGCTCGATGAGGGCGTTGGTGGCGGCCGTCGTACCGTGCGAGAAGTAAGCGATCGCCGCACAGAACTCCGGCAGGCTCATGTCATAGGACGCGGCCGCGAGGGCGAGCGCGTTGACCACGCCTTCTGACCGGTCATGCGGCGTTGTCGGCGCCTTGAACAGGCGTGGCGGCTGATTGTCCTGGAGGACCACCAGATCGGTGAACGTTCCCCCGACATCCGTGCCGACGAAGAACCGCACGGCGGTGTCCGTCGTAGTTCCCACACTGGGCTCCCTACAGATTCGCGCTGCGACAGCGAAGATGTCGTGCGTGTGGCCGTTAGGTAACGACCGTTTTGCGTTGCGCCCACTCTGTAGTGACTGGAACGTCACGACAATGGACCAATCCGCACAGCGGAATGGGCCGCGGAACAGTCGCTCAGCCGCAGATGGGCTGGGCGTGACGGAAAGCTCAGACCGACCGGCTCACCTGGGCGGCAATCAAGCACAAAGCAGTTGCACGCGTTCGACGGCCTGGCCGCCGCCGCTTGGGCAGACGTGCCCAGGGCCAGCCTGCGCGGCCTGGCCGAAACCGCCGAGTCGGCCGCCGTTCTCGGAATCGAGAACACCAACGGCTTCCGTGGCCAACTGCCCCAATGGTCCCACCAGGGCTACATCAACAAGATCGGACCAGCCCTCTACGGTCCCCTACCCGCGGGCACTCAAGCCTTTGTCAGCAGGCTCTTACCTGCGGCAGTTCACCCCGATCGTGCTGAACGCGATCGACTTCCAGGGCGGTCCCGGAACCGCGGACCCGATGGAGGGGTCGCGGATTTCGCGGGAGCCGAACCGGCTGAACGGCCGAAACGGTCGATTGATCAGGTCGGACGACACAGCTGCGGGCTTGGGGGTTACGAGGCCAATCGTTCACGTGCGTTGCGACCTGATCTCGTGGGTTCGACCCCATCGTCAGGCTGGTTGATCTCGGCCCACACCGCGTCGAGGGAAAGACTGAGAACATCGGCGATCGCCGCGATGGTCGGAAAGGCGGGGGTCGCCACGCGGCCCGACTCGATCTTCCGGAGAGTCTCCGGCGACACACCTGCGTCCAGCGCGGTATCGAGCATCGGGCGCTCCCCCCTGGCGCGACGCAACAGGGCACCGAGACGCTGTCCGCGCTCGACCTCTGCGGGTGTGAGCGGCAACCTGACCATGGCTTCGATTCTAGGGCCTGTACGGGTTTGAGAGCAGAGGGATTTGCTGCGTGGCGCCCGAGGCGGCCGTCTGGTCAGGCATGATCCAGGTCTCCGCAGGCCGCACAAAGGGCTGAGCGGCGCATCGACCGGATCAAGGAGTGGCTGGGACCTGCCTTCTGCTTCGGCGAGACCCCGGCGGCCACCTTGCGGGCCTTCGTCTACGCGGAGCCGTCTTATGGGGTCGAAGCCTTCAACCCGTTGAAGATCCAAAATCCGCACAGCCCCTAGTGTCGGGATAATATTGCCGGGATAGTTATTGGTTGCTGAGAAGGACGTCGCATGATCGAGATCCTGAACCCCCCGGACCTGGCCCGAGCGAAGGAGACCGGTGCCCTGGTCGCTCACATCTTGCAGACGCTGAAGAGCCGCAGCACGGTGGGCACGAATCTCCTTGACATCGATCAATGGACCCAGGACATGATCGTCGAGGCCGGAGCACTGTCCTGCTACGTCGACTACGAGCCCTCCTTCGGACGCGGGCCGTTCGGCCACTACATCTGCACGTCCGTCAACGACGCCGTGCTCCACGGGCTGCCTTACGACTACACCCTTGCCGACGGCGACCTGCTCTCACTCGACCTCGCCGTCTCCAAGAACGGAGTCGCCGCGGACTCCGCCATCAGCTTCATCGTGGGCGCCTCGAACCCCCCGGAGAGCGTCGCGATGATCAGCGCGACCGAACGCGCGTTGAACGCGGGCATCGCGGCCGCCGGGCCCGGAGCGCGCATCGGCGACATCTCCCACGCCATCGGCTCGGTCCTCAGCGAGGCGGGATATCCGATCAACACCGAGTTCGGAGGTCACGGCATCGGATCGACGATGCACCAGGAGCCGCACATCTCGAACACCGGGAGGCCCGGCCGTGGATACCGGCTGCGCCCCGGGCTGATGCTCGCACTTGAACCATGGGTGATGGCCGACACCGCCAAACTCGTCACCGACGCCGACGGGTGGACGCTCAGGAGCGCGACAGGCTGCCGTACAGCACACAGTGAGCACACGATCGCCATCACCGACGACGGAGCCGAAATCCTCACCTTGCCGAAGTAGGCGCGACGACTCTCAGGAGGATGACGCTTCGTAGCGGTCGGCGATCGCGGCGGCCCGGTCGCGCAGGCGGTCGCGCAGCCATTGCGGGGCCAGGGCCTCCGCGTTCGTGCTGAGCTGCCACAGCGCCCATTCGGCGTGTCTCGGATCCTGGAAGGTCACCTCCATCCGCAGCCGGCCGTCCGAGTCGGCCTCTTCGGCGCGGACGGCCAGCGCGGTGCCGACCAGCTCCTCCCGCCGCGCAGGGTCCACCCGTACCAGCACGGTGACCTGGTCGCCGCCGGTCCGAAACCGCGTGCTGCGTTCCTGCCAGGCTCGGTCCAGATCGATCCGTTCCGGTCGCTGTGCGGATTCGGAAAGTTCCTCGGCGGCCAAGATCCGGGACAGCCGGTAGGTGCGGTCCGCGCCGGATCTGGTGGCCAGCAAGTAGCCCCGATCGCGTACGGTGACCAGGCCGATCGGGTCCACCGTGCGCCACGTCGGGCTCTGATCCACGGCCGCGTAGTGGATACGCAGCCGGTGCCCGGAGAGCACCGCGCGCAGAACTTCGGCCACTATGGCGTCAGGCGCCTCCTCGGTGACCAGGCGACGTGAGAGAAGGTCGCTCTCCGGGTCGATGAGCAATCGCTCGGCCGCGCCGGCCGCGGTGTCCCGATAACTTTCCGGTAGCGCGTCGACCACCTTGAGCATCGCCGAAGCGAGCGCCGAGCCGAGGCCGAATGTCTGCGCGCCGCGCCGTGATCCGGCGATCAGGAGGGCGAGTGCCTCATCAGGGGTCAGTCCGGTGAGTTCGGTCCTGAAACCGGGCAACAACGCGAACCCGCCGTGCCGGCCGCGTTCCGCGTAGACCGGGACGCCGGCTGCGGACAGCGCCTCGATGTCGCGCAGCACGGTGCGGGTGGAGACCTCCAGCTCGCGGGCGAGCGCGGCCGCGGACAGCCGGCCGTGCTGCCGCAGCAGGAGCACCAGCGATACCAGCCGGTCGGCACGCATGCGAAAACCCTACAGAAATACACGACACAAGATGTCGTGATTTGTCGCGAGGCTTATCACCACAACGTCGAAGAAGGCGGCTACGAGCCGCTCGACGTACGTGATGTCAACGAACCGAATGGAGTCGATGTGGCAATGGAGCGAACGGCGGTCAACCCGTGGGCGTGGTCGACGGGGCTGGGATACAACCAGGGTGAGATCGTCTCCGGGCACACCCGGACCCTGTACTGCTCCGGGCAGACCGCGATGAGCGACGAGGGCAAGCCCCAGCACGCCGACGACATGGCGGCGCAGTTGGCGCTGAGCCTCGACAACCTCCAGGCCGTGCTCGCCGAGGCCGGCATGTCCCTCGCGAACCTCGTCCGGCTCAACGTCTACACCACCGACGTCGATCGGCTCTTCGAGCACTACGGCGTGCTGGCGTCGCGGCTGGGCGTCATCGGGGTGGCGCCGACCACCACGATGCTCGGGGTGACGCGGCTGGCGATCCCCGGCCTGATGGTCGAGCTTGAGGGGACCGCCGTCGCGTGACGCGTCCCCGCCGCCTCCGGCGGGACCGCCGGAGGCGGCACGAGTGGTGTCGGTCGCCGCAGAGGCGTCGCCCGTAGCGCGGGGCCGACGGCAGGAAGGCGATGCGGCCCGTGCTCTCGCCGGTTACGGGGCCGGCGAGGGCACGGACCTTTATGACGACATATCCGCCTACCTTCAAACCCAAGGAATATCCTAGGCATGTTAGTTTAAGCCTATGGATCATAAGACAATGGGGATGGACGCATGGCCCGGGCCGGGTTGACCCCGGACCGGGTGACGCTCGCGGGTGCCGAGCTGGCGGACGAGGTCGGGCTCGACCACGTGACCATGTCGGCGGTGGCGCGGCGGCTCGGGGTGAAGGACGCGAGCCTGTACGTGCACGTGCGCGGCCTGGAGGACCTGCGCGGGCGGATCGCGCTGCTGGCGGCGGACGAGAAGACCATCGGTATCGCCGAGGCCACCGCCGGGCGGGCCGGTAGGGACGCGCTGGTGGCGTTCGCGAACGCCTGGCGGGCGTACGCCCATGACCACCCGGGCCGGTACGCGGCGACGCAGATCCCGGTACAGATCGATCCCGAGCTCGCGCTCCGAGCGCCCGGACCGCGGCGCGCGGTCGAACTGACCTACAGCATGCTGCGCGCCTACGCGCTGGACGAGCCCGACCTGACCGACGCGGTCCGGCTGGTGCGCAGCACGCTCCACGGCTTCGTCAGCCTGGAGGCCGCCGGCGGGTTCGCGCACGCGCGCCCGGCGGAGAGCTCCTGGGCCCGCTGTCTGGACGCCCTGCACGCGCTCCTGGAGCGCTGGCCCTCACCCGGTGAAGGAGACCCCCGTTGACCACCCCGACCATCGGACGCCTGCGCGTGGACGGCGCCACCTTGCACTACGAGGTGCGCGGAAGCGGACCGCTCCTGCTGCTGATCCCCGGCGGCGCCGGCGACGCGGCCTCCTACGACGGCATCGCCGACGAGCTGGCCGGCGATCACACGGTCGTCTCCTACGACCCACGTGGCCTGTCCCGCAGCCCGCTGGACGACCCACAGGCCGTTCAGCAGGTCGCCCGGCATGCCGACGACGCGTTCCGGCTGCTGGATCTGCTGTCTCCGGACGCCCCCGTCCGGGTGGTCGGCTGCAGCTCGGGGGCGATCGTCGCGCTGCACCTGCTCTGCACCCACTACGAGCGGATCGAACGCGTGGTGGCGCACGAGCCGCCGGTGGTGGAGGTGTTGCCGGACGCCGCCGAGCACCGCGCACTGCTCGCTCGCGTCCAGGAGACCTTCCGTCGAGACGGGTTGATGCCCGCGGTGGCCGAGTTCGCGGCGGGACTGCGGCGGCCGGACGACAAGGGGCCCCTCGCCGCCGAGAAGGCCGTCGAGCTGCCACCGCGGGCGGCCGCGCGAGCCGAGCGGACGATGGCGAACATGCCCTACTTCCTCGGACGCGTCGTGCCGAGTTTCATGGTCTACACCCCGGATGTGGATCGCCTGGCGGCCCTGTCGGACCGGCTCGTGCTCGCGGGCGGAGCAGACTCACGCGGCGAACTGCCCTACCGTCCCGCAGCCTTCCTGGCCGAGAGGTTCGGCACGGAGCTCGTTCACTTCCCCGGCGGGCACACGGGACTCAGCACGCACCCCACCGAGTTCGCCGAACTGCTCCGCAAGGTGCTGAGCGCCTGAAGCCGATTCGGGCGCGTCTGGACGGGGACATCGGCGGTTCGATCCGCCGGATCTCGGTGAAAGGCCGCCACTGTCGCGAGACTTCCCACATCCGCGGACCTGTACGTCGCGCCGCCGTCGAGCGTCTCCGCACCGAGTTCGCCTCAGCCGCCGTACACGAAGAACTCGGCGATGCCTGAGCCCACGCCGCGTCGTCATCGTCAACGGGGGGTCGATGGCGGACCCGGACCGAACGACGGATCACCTTCGAGATCGGCAGGTGGAGTGTGCCGCGGCATCAAAACACTTCAGTGCTTCGCGACCGCTGTGCTCCGGCGCATCAGGTCGGCGCGGTACGCATTCGCGTGTGCCACGAACGCGTTGACCAGCGCCGGGTCGTCGATCGTGTCCGGATTGAGGACCGCGGCCGCGTCGGCGCCGTGGAAGAGCCTCTTCAGCCACCTCGTGGCGGCGCAGCGATTCGCGTAGCCGCTCGACGGCCGCCACGGTGTAGGCGTGTCGGTTGAAGGTGCCCGCGTGCTCGCCGCGCTTGAGGAAGACGCGCCGGTGCCAGGCCGAGGTGAGCAGGTCCGCGGGGACCTCGCGGGGGTCGATGTCGGTGCGGCGGCGCTCGATCGCTTTGAGGAGGTCCAGTGCCTGCAGGACCTCATGGCCGCGCCGTACTCCCTGACCGGCGACCTCGGCGGCGTCGGCGTCGAAGTCGAGGTGCTTGAGTAGTTTGGGCAGGAAGCGCCGGATGGTGGCGTAGCGCCGCAGCAGTTCCTCTTGGAAGTCCTCATCCGGTTCGCGGGCGATGTCGCCGATGACGTCGGCGGCGGAGTGGATGGCGGGCAGGTCCATCTCATCGAGGGCGGCGCGGATGTCGCCGTTGGGGATTTCGGCGACGGAGCGGATTTTCAGCCACACCTCGCGCAGCACGATCGCGGCGGTGTCGAGGTCTTTGAGAGTGCGCATCCGCTCTTTGGTCGCTTTGAATGCCGAGGTGCGCAGCAGGTCGCCGACCGCCAGGTCGAACACCTCGGACCGCGTCGTCGGCCGACTGGGGGCCATGGTCGCGGCGAAGGCGACCAGGGTGGCGAGTTTGCGGCTCCCGGCGAGTTCGGCGACGGCCTGGGCTCGGGCGGCGTGGGCGAAGCGGGCCAGCGCGGCGATCTTGCCGGGCGGCACCGCGCTCAGGTCCCAGCTGGCCGCGCCCAGGTCGCGCAGTTCCACATGCCGATTCAGGGCCTTGACCAGGCCGGTGCCGCTGACGTCGGTGGGGCTTTTACGCAATCGGTCCAGCCGGGGAGACCCGCCGGCCCTCCTCGACCTTGACCAGGTTCTCCAGCACGACGGCCTGGTTGGGGCTGGGGGCTACGGCCAGCAGCGCGTACTGGCGGGCGGCGACGCGCTCGCGCAGCGCGGTGATCAGCCGTTCCAGGGTGGTGACGCCGGGCAGCAGGATCTTGGCTTCCACCAGACGGTGGGTGGCCAGGTCGAACAGCACGATCGGGCGCTCGCCCGTGGTCCAGGCCCGCTTGTAGAGCCAGCAGGCCAGCGCGAACCACTGCTCGCCCTCAAAGGCGGTGAAGCCGTAGCCGGTGCGGATCTGCTCCTGATGATCCCAGCGCGCCTCCTTGGCGCCGTACCCCTTAAGGTCGGCTGCCTGCAGGCCGAGCTAGGAGCTGTTCGAGGTTCGGATCTAGGTGAGGGCCGGTAGCGGGCTGGTCGTGGCTGGTAGAACTCGGACGTGGCGCGCTTTGATGTGACAGATGCCGAGTGGGCGTTGATCGAGCCGTGTCTGCCGGTGGCGGCTACCGGGCCGCTTCCTCGGCGGGTGCGTGATCAGTTCAACGGGATCTTGTGGCGGTTTCGCACCGGGTCGGGCTGGCGTGATGTGCCGGAACGCTATGGGCCGTGGTCCACGCTCTACTCCCGGTTCAACAGCTGGGCCAAGGCCGGGGTGTTCCAAGGGCTGATGCAAGCGCTGATCGCCGAGGCCGCCTTGCGCGGGCAGGTCGGGCTGGAGGTGGTCAGCGTGGACTCCACGATCGTGCGGGCGCATCAGGAGTCGGCCGGGCTGGCGGTGGCCGGACAGACCCTGGATGCGCTGGAGCAGGCGCTGACCGAGGAAAAGGGGGCTCCGCTGGCCCAGCAGCCGCCAGTGTTGCGGGTGATGCGCCGCAGGTCACGCCCGGCGCGGACGATACGGGCGGCGCGGGCGCGTCGCCCGCGCCGGATCGTGCCGCCACGCGGCGACGGCGCAAGGCCCGCGCGAGGGTTGCCGGGCTCGGCCGATCCCGGGGCGGGCTGAGCAGCAAGGTCCATGCCGCAGCCGATACCGCCGGGCTGCCGCTGGCCTTCGTGCTCACCCCTGGCCAAGCCGGCGACTGCCCGCGGTTCATCACCGTCCTGGACAAGATCCGCGTTCCCGGCCGGGTTGGCCGGCCTCGGACCCGCCTTGTCCGCAGTGGCCGCGGACAAGGCCTACTCCTCCAAGGCCAACCACAAGAAGAAGGGGTCAGCGGGCGGGCGGCCCGTCGGCTTCGATCCCGAGCGCTACCGGCAGCGCAACACCGTCGAACGCTGTTTCCAGAAGATCAAGACCTGGCGCGGTCTGGCCACTCGTTATGACAAAACCCCGGAAAGCTACGAGGCCGGGCTCTACCTCCGAGGCTCGATCATGTGGCTGAAACTCCTCACCTCACCCACATGATCCGAACCTCGAACAGCTCCTAGTGCTGTGACCGCATATGTTCACCGGGTTGGGTAAGCCTTCAGGCTGCCCGTGCGAGGGGTCGGCTGCCCCAGCGGATGCCCTTCTCACTACGGACGCGGGCGCGCTCACGGCGTTGGGCGGCCAGCACGTCTGGATGGCGGGCGTGGGCGTTGCGCCAGCGCAGATAGGCGTGCAGTGCCCGGGTCTGGACGGTGTGGTTGGGGTGGTCGGAGTTGGCGATGGTGAACTGCCGTAAGGGGCCGAAGTGCGCCTCGATCGGGTTGGCCCAGGAGGCGTAGGTCGGCGTGAACAGCAGCCTGACCTTGTGCTTGGTGGCCCAGGTGCGGATGCGCCAGTTCTTGTGCGCCGACAGGTTGTCCAAGCTGACGTAGATCGGTGCGCCGTCCGGCCGGGCGGCGCGGATCGACTTCAGAGCGGCCCAGGTGGGGGTGATGCCCTTACGACGGCGGTTGACGCCCCACAGCAGATCGTCGCCGACCGAGTAGCAGCCGTGGAAGTAGGTCACGCCATGGGGGCGGCGGTAGGTGGCCGGCAGCCGGTCCGGCTCGCCGTGCGGTGCCCAGCCCGAACCGGCGGTCGGGCGGATGCCCAGTGGTCCGAACTCGTCGAAGGCGAAGGTGCGCTCGGGCCGTTGTGTCAGGGCGTACTCGATCTCCTGCAGTTTGGCGTTGAAGTCGGGGTCGGGGGATTCTTTCCAGGTCTTGGTGCGCTGGAAGGTGATGCCGTGGCGGGCCAGCAGGGTGCGTAGCGCCTCCCTGCCGAGGGTGAAGGCGCGGCCCGGCAGTCGCTGCAGGTAGGCCAGGAGCTTGCGGATGGACCAGCGGGTGAACGGCTGGCAGAGTTTGGCCGGTCGCGTGGTAGCCGTCTGCGCGACGAACTGTTCATCCTCAAGGCTCAGCAGGCGGGGACGGCCTCCCGCCCACCGAGGGTCCAGGCAGGCCAGCCCGATCTCGTTGAAGCGATGAATCACATCGCGCACCGTGTCCTCATCGGCGGCCACCAGTCGGGCTATCACCGGCACCGTGTTGCCGCCGGCCGAGGCCAGCAGGATCATCGCCCGTCGATAGCGGACCGTGCTCATCGTGCCGCGCCGCACGATCCGCTGCAGCTTCTGCCCTTCCTGGTCTGTGAGCCTACGCACCTTGACCGGTTGCGTCACCCTGCCTCCCAAGCGCCGATCGAACGTGATCGGCACCCATCCAACCGGCACGAGCGTCCTACACACCAACCCGGTGATCGTTTCCGGTCACAGCACTAGTCGACCACCGCGGCGGGAACGTCCTCGGGATCGTCCAGGAAGCAGTTCAAGAACCGTGCCGTGCCCAGTTGCACGGACCAGCCGAGCTGGTTGCGTGCGCCGTTGGCGGCCATCGCCCGGCGCCGGTCATCGGCATCCAGGTGGAAGAAGGCGCCCAGCTGAGCGATGTCGGGCACGGCGTTGAAGACACCGTATCGGCTGCGTTGCTCGGCGGACAGGAAACTGACCGGCATAGGGGCCTCCAGGCATGCCAGGATGCCCCCACCTCACACGGCGCCCTCGGATATCAGCAGCGGTCAGGCCAGATGATCAACATGACCGATTACGTGGTGAATTGTGCCAGTCCCACGCCGGTCATGATCACCGTCGTCCGGCTCATGACGGGGGCTCCGTGCAGAGCCACCTGGCCCTGCACGGTTAACGCGGAGGAAACACTGCCCTCGTTAGAACTTGTGCCCCACAGCCGAGTATTCGACCTGGAAGAGAGACTTCATGATTCTGCGTCGAGCGACGTTCACTAGCACAGCCTCGCTGGCGTGCGCGGCGCTGGTCTTGAGTGCGGCCCCGCCCGCCACCGCCTCGACGGCTGCCGCCCCCGTCAAGGTCGGGGACGTGCAGCAGGCGATGGAGGCGTTGGTGAAGACAGGCCACGTGGTGGGCGCCATCGGCGCTGTGTACGTGGACGGCAAGCAGATCGGGAAGGGATCAGCCGGGTCCCGCCTGCTCAACGGCAAGGGCGGCGCGATCCCCTCGAACGCCCGCTACCGGATCGGCTCGCAGACCAAGACCATGACCGCCACCGTGGCGCTGCAACTGGTCAAGGAAGACAAGCTGAGCCTGGACGACAAACTCAGCAAGGTCCTGCCGGAGGTGGTGGAAAAGGACCTGGTGGAGCGGGCCGACGAGATCACCGTACGCAATCTGATCCAGCTCACCTCGGGCATCCCCGACTACATCGGCCCGGACACCTCCGACCCCGCGCGTAACTACCGCCCGACCGACCTGCTGGCGGCCTCGCGCAAGAACGCCCGGCCCGTGGAGGTCGGGACCTTCAACTACTCCAACACCAACTACATCCTGCTCGGCATGATCATCGAGAAACTGTCCGGAAGGTCACTGGCGGCCGAACTCAACCGCAGGCTCTTCGCCCCGCTCGGCATGCGCCATACCTACCTGCCCGCCAAGGCGAGCGAGGGCATCAAGGGCCCGCACGGGCACGGCTACGCCCCGGACGAGACGGGCACGATGCGCGATGCCGACAAGATCAACGCCACCACCATGCTCGGCGCCGGCGGCGTGATCTCCACCGCGCGCGAGATGAGCGTCTTCCAGCATGCCTTCCGCCAGGGCAGGCTCCTGCCGGCGTCCCTGAGTAAAGTGATCACCGACCCGCCTCCTGGCCAGTCGGCGCCGCCTGCGGGCGGTCCGTGCGCCGGCAAGCCCGAGTTCGCCGCAGGAGGCGGGGGCAGCGCCCCCGGCTTCACCGCCGCGACCCTCACCTCATCCGACGGGCGCGTACAGTTCGCCGTGTCCCTGACCCTGGCCATGGACAATGCCGAGCGCAGCACCGTGCCGTTGCGCATCACCAACGCCCTCAAATCGCTGTTCTGCCCCGCGAAGTGATCACTCCAGCCGCACATGGCGAGCGTGATCAGATCCTGATCGCCAAGTGCGGCTGGAGGATTGAGAACCCATGGGCGGCGCGTGGCGCGTACGTGGCATAGCTCTGTGACGCCGGATGATCGAGAGGGTTTTCGCGCATGTCAGCGGAGCGGCTTCAAGATCCGTGACGTTCCGCGAAACGATTGGCTCGGCCTACGAGAGCGGGGCAGTTCCGGCTGGATGAAACACAGGGACGGCCGACCGGACGGTCGCGCACCTAAACGCCACCCAGCTGTCGGCCCCCGGGTCGACTTCACCGTCAGCCCCCGCTTCCCATTCGCCGGCCCGCATCGCGAGGCCTACTGCACCACCATCGACCTGCCGGCCTTAGCGCGCGACCTGCGCGACGGCACGCTGCTCACCCTCGCCCACGTCGGCCTCTCATCGACAGCAAGATGATCATGCCGACTTCGGAACAGCCAGGCCTCACCCGCCGGCAACTGTTCCACGGCGACACCTCTGGCGCCCATCGGCGAGACGGCACGACAGATCATCACGTGACCCGCCCGCGCACCTTCCTGACCCTTTCGTCCCCTCGAAGGAGTTGTTGTCGTGAAGCACATTTCCGTTGCCGCCGCGACCGCGGCAGCCCTGCTGCTGGCCACCGCCTCGCCCGCCACGGCCACCGGCGCCACCGCGATCGGCGACGTCCAGCAGGCCATGGAGACCCTGGCCAAGACGCCCGGCGTCGTGGGCGCCATCGGCGGCGCGTACGTGGACGGCAAGCCCGCCGGCCGGGGCACCGCCGGTTCGCGGCTGCTCAACGGCAACGGCGGGACCATTCCGGCGGATTCTCGGTTCCGCATCGGCTCGCAATCCAAGACGATGGTGGCCACCGTGCTCCTCCAACTCGTCGAGGAGGGCATGCTCGGCCTGGACGACAAGCTCGCCGACCTGCTGCCCGAGGTGGCCGCCGACGCTCTGGTGGAACGGGCCGACGAGATCACCGTCCAGCAACTGGTCCAGCACACCTCCGGCATCCCCGACTGGTTCCACCGAAGCGGCTCGACCGCCCCAGCGTTCGACGTCTTCGACTTCACCACCTACTACCGGCCCATCGACATCGTGAAGACGACGCGGGGCCGGCCGCGCACCGGCGAGCCGGGCGAGACGTACACCTACTCCAACACCAACTACACCCTCATAGGCATGATCATCGAGAGGGTGACCGGGCACACCCTGGCCCGCGAGCTCGACCGGCGTCTCTTCCGCCCACTCGGCATGACCGGGACCTACCAGACAACCAAGCCTCCGGAGGGCATCAAGGGCCCGCACGGGCACGGCTACTACCCCGACTCCACCGGAACCCTGCGCGACGTGCACCGCTTCAACGCCAGCTGGGGCAACGGCGCCGGCGGCGTCGTCTCGACCACGCATGACGTCAGTACCTTTCGGCGAGCCTTCGACCAGGGCAGGCTGCTGCCGCCGTCGCTGCAAGAGGTCCTCACCGCTGGCAGCGCGCAGCAGGGCACGGGCCTGTGCGGAGGAAAACTGAAAGGCCAGATGCTCGGCGGCTCGGCGCCCGGCCTCACCACACTGACCTTCTCCTCGACCGACGGCCGGCAGCAGTTCGCCATCTCCATCACGCGGAGCACCGTCGACGACAACGCCGTCGTCCCCGCGATGATCAAAACCGTCGAAGCCGTCCTCTGTCCGACGGCTTGAAGCCCTACCCGGCACGTCCGGCCTGGTAGGCGCAGCACCGAAGCCAACTCGTCGGCCAGGTCCGGGAAGGCGGCCGCGACCCGTTCAACGCCGACCTCACCCAGCTCATCGGCGAACTGTCCACCCGCAGCGACGACTTCCGCACCCGCTGGGCCCGCCACGACGTCCGCCTGCACCACGCGGGCAGCAAGACCTTCCGCCATCCGGCCGTCGGCGACCTCACCCTCGACTACGAGTCGATGGACCTGCACGCCGACCCCGGCCTCAACCTCACCGTCTACACCGCCGCCCCGGACACCCCCGCGCACGACGCGTTGCGGCTGCTGGCCAGCTGGGCCGCCACCCTCGACGCCGCTGCGGACGACACCGGGTCCCGCTCCTCCCGCCTGCCGCACGAGGGGGCCGCCGGCCAGGACTGACGGACAACCCGCCTCAGCGGACAGCGCCGTGCACAACCTGCTCCCCGACGCACAATGGTAGAGAATGACGAATCAGCGGAGAACTGTGCATAGTGGGAGGAAACGGGCAAAGAGGGGCCAGTTCGCGCTGGAGCAGCGTACGGGCACGGTGTCGGTCACCACGATGAATGCCGTGCTCCGCCCCCTTTAGAGTGGACTCCTGTGCTTTACGGAAGATCTGCAGAGATCAGCGCGCTCGACGGCGTGATCGCGCGAGCCCGCAATGGCTGCGGCGGGGCGGTGGTGCTCCGGGGCGAGGCCGGCGTAGGCAAGACCGCCCTGCTCGACGCGGCGGCCGCGCGGGGCGAGGCGATGAGGGTCCTGCGGACCGGCGGCGTCGAATCCGAAGCCGATCTCGCGTTCGCGGCGCTGCACCGGCTGCTGCGGCCGGCGGCCGGGTTACTCGACGCGCTGCCCGGGCCGCAGCGCGACGCCGTGCGAGCGGCCCTGGGGCACGCCGCCGGCGGCGGGGGCGACCGCTTCCTGCTGGGCGCAGGCGTGCTGTCGTTGCTGGCCGAGACCGCCGGCCAGGAAGGCCTGATCTGCGTGGTCGACGACTTCCAGTGGGCCGACCGGGCCTCGGCCGACGCTCTGCTGTTCGCCGCCAGGCGGCTGGGCACCGAACGGATCGCGATGCTGTTCGCCGTCCGCGGCGACGCTCCGGTCAAGGACGTGCCCTTGACGGTGGGCGTGCGCGGCCTGCCCGAGGACGCCGCGGCCGAGCTGCTGGGGTCCCGGCACGGGCCGCCGACCGTTTCGGTGAGACGGGAGATCATCACGCTGACCGGGGCGAACCCCCTGGCCCTGAACGAGATCGCCGCCCGGTTGACGCCCGGACAGCTCGCCGGCCGTGAACCGCTGCCTGACCCGCTGCCCGGTGGCGCCCGGCTTTTCGGTGACCGGGTGGCCGGGTTGTCGGCTCCCGCCCGGCTGGTCGCCCTGCTCGCCGCTGTCGAGACCGACCTCGAGGTGGTCCTGCGCGCGGCGAAGAGGCTGGCGCCTGGGTCGGGATCGGCGGCTTTCGCCGAGTTGGAGGAGAGCGGGCTGGCCGAGGTGTCGGGCACCGGCGTACGCTTCCGTCACCCGCTCATGCGATCCGCGATCCACGAGGCGGCCGCCCCCGCCGAGGTCCGCCACGCGCACGCCGTCCTGGCGGAGCTGACCGCGGGCGACCGCAGGGCCTGGCACCTGGCCGGAGCCTCCCTGGGCCAGGCCGAGCCGGTCGCCGTCGCGCTGGCCGAGGCCGCAGGGCGGGCCCGTGACCGCGGCGGGTACGGCACCGCCGCCACCGCACTGGCCAGGGCCGCCGAGCTGACCCCCGACCCGCGCGCCCGCGCCGTCCGGCTGAAGGACGCCGCCGTGGCGGCCTGGCTCGCCGGCCTGCCGGGACAGGCCGAATCGATGCTGGCCGAAGCACGCGAAGGGGCCGGCGGCGACATCACGCTCACGATGGAGATCGCCCGGCTCCGGGGCCGGTTCGAGCTGAACTCGGGCAACGCGGCCGAGGCCGTGCGGATCCTGGCGGCGGGCGACAGCCTGGAGATGCTGGCCGACGCCGTGGAGGCCGCCTCGTACGTCGGTGACACGGCGGCCGTCGTCGAGCTCGGTCGACGGGCGGCGGCGCACCCCGAGGGGTTCCTGCGGGACACGGTGGCCGGGATCGGGTCGACTCTGAACGGGGACGCCACCGGGCCGGCCTTGCTGCGGCGGGCACTGGCGCGGGCGGACGGGCTGGAGGACGCGGTGGGCTACCTGTGGGCGACGGCTGCGGCCAGCGCTCTGGGCGAGTCGGATGTGGCGAGCGAGATGGCCGAGCGGGCCGGGCGAGTGGCCAGGGTGTCGGGGATGGCCGGGCAGCTGCCCGTCGTGCTGGAGTTCGTGGCGACCGCCGAGCGCCTCGCCGGGCGGCTCTCGCGCAGCCAGGCCGTCTCCGAGGAGGGTCTGGCGCTGGCGCGGGAGGCCGGGTACGAGAACGCCGTGGCCGCGCACCTGGCCAATCTGGCGGTGCTGGCGGCTCTGCGCGGCCAGGAGGAGCCCTGTGCACGGCAGGCCCGTGAGGCGCTGGCCATCGCCCTGCCGCACCGGGTCGGACTGCACGCGGGGGTGGCCGCGTACGCGCTGGCGATGCTCGAGTTGTGCCTGGGCCGCTACGTCGGCGCATGACCGTTTCCGGGCGATCGCGGTGGCGGGGCCGGGCGCGGGACATCCGACCGTGGCTTGGCGGACCATGCCGGATCAGGTGGAGGCCGCGGTGGCAGCGGGCGACGAGGCCGGCGCCCGGGCGACGCTTGCGGCCTACGAGCGATCGACCGAGCATGCCGCGACGTCCGAGTCACGCGCGCTGCTGGCCCGCTGCCGCGGCCTGGCCGAATCGGATGAGGAGGCCTTCGATGAGGCGCTGAGGCTGCACACCAATCCTTTCGAGGCGGCCAGGACCGCCCTGCTGCTGGGTGAGCGTCTGCGCCGTACGCAGCGGTCAGGTCGAGCACGAGCGCATCTGCGGATGGCGTAGGAGATCTTCGAGCAGGCCGGTGCCCGGCCGTGGGCGCGGCGCGCGCAGGACGAGCTACGGGCGGCGGGCGAGAACGGCGGCGCCCCGCCCCCCAGCGCGCTCGACGCGCTGACCCCGCAGGAACTGCGCATCGCCGGCCTGGTCGCCGACGGGGCGTCGAGCAAGGAGATCGCCGCCCGGCTCTTCCTGAGCCCGCGTACGGTCGAGTACCACCTGTACAAGATCTATCCGAAGCTGGGCATCGGCTCCCGTACGGATCTGGCACGGCTAGTAGTTCTACGGAAGGCACCCGTAGCCGGAAACGACATGCTCTGAGGCATGCGAAACGTCACCATCTGGAGTGAGGAGTTCGGTGCCGAGACCGACGCGCCGATCCTGTTGATCATGGGTTCGATGTCGCAGGGCATCCTGTGGCCGGACGAGCTCGTCGGCCGGCTGGCCGCCGGAGGCCGCCGGGTGATCCGGTACGACCACCGTGACACCGGCATGTCGGGCACCGTCGACTTCGCGGCCGAGCCGTACACCTGGAACGACATCAAGAACGATGTCTACCGCGTGCTGGATGCCCACGGATTGGACAGCGCGCACCTGGTGGGCCACTCGGCGGGCGGACTGCTCGGCCAGCTCATCGCCGTGGAGGCGCCGGAGCGGGTGCGGTCACTGACCGTCATCGCCTCCTCGCCACTCGGCGGCGGCGAAGGCCAGGTGCTCCTGCGGGCCCTGATGGGCCGGCCGCAGCCCGAGGGCAGCCTGCCGGAGCCGGCGCCGGAGTTCGTGGAGTTCTTCCGCGCGCTGATGGCCGCCCCGCCCACCCAGGACCGCCGCGCGCTGATCGACAGCATGATCGCCGTGCAGCGCGTGCTGCACGGCACCGGGCTGCCGTTCGACGAGGACGCGGCGCGCCGACTACAGGAACGCATCCACGGCCGGGCCCGCGACCTGTCGGCGGCGGCCAACCACCGGCTGGCCGCAGGGGCCGGCCCCGACTTCGAACCGGTGGACGCGCTGCACCGGGTACAGGCACCCACGCTGGTCATCGAGGGCAGCCACGAGCCGGTCAAACCGGGGCACGGCGCGATCATCGCCGAGCAGATCCCGGGAGCGCGGCTGATGACCGTGGCGGGCATGGGGCACACGCTGCCGCCGGAGACCCACCAGGAACTGGCCGACGCGATCCTCACGCACACGGCCGGGTGAGGAAGTCCGTTGCAGACTCATCGCCGTGGCGCTCACGGTGTGGGGTGGCATGTGGCTGTTCGGCCCGCTGGCCCGGCCCCGCCATGATCCGTCGGTCATCTCCCGCGAGTGGCTGCGCGGATATCCGCTGCGGCCGTGGCGGCCGGCGCGGGCTCTGTCGTGGACCGAACTTCTGGGCGTCGGACCGCTCATCACGCTGGCGTGCCTGTCATCGCTGGTGGTGCTCGCCGCACCGGGCGGCACAGCGGCGGTGGCGGCCGCCGTGGCCGCGATGGCGGCCCAGCTGTATCTGCTCATCTGGGCGGGCAAGACGGTGGCGGCACTGGCGGCCTGGCTGCTGCAGACCCGGGCCGGGATGACGCTGGCCGCCGTACAGACCGCGATCATGCTCGCGCTGTCGTTCGCCGGATGGGTACCGGTCGCGGCCTGGCTGCTGCCCCACCTCGGCGAGGGAGACCTGGCTCTGGTCACCTCCACGGCCGGGCGGCTTCCCGAACCGATGATCGACATGCTCGCCGCGTCGCCCATCGGCTGGGGGTACGGCGCAGCGCTCGCCGCCCGTGACGGCACCGGGGCGGGACCGGTCCTGCTGCCGCTGGCGGCACTGCTGGCCTCGGGTGCCCTGTTGCAGCTGTGCTGGATCGCGCTGACGGTGCGCGCCCTGCGCCGGCCTCCTCGCCGGGCGAGTCCGCGGCGGCTCTGCCGGGCCTGACAGCCGCCTTCCTCGTGAGGCGTGGAAGGCGGCGCCGTGATGCGGAAGCGGGATGGGACCGAACCATTACAAGAACCACGGACGTGGCTGATCGACCTGCATCGGAACGGAAAACGGCGCCGGCCTCGCCCGGCCGGGCCCGCTAACGCCGTTTTCCGTTCGGTCGCAGCTCAAGCCCCGCCGTACGGGCCGGTGCCTCTCGTGGCCGGACGGGACGAGAAGGGCGGCGCCCGGCCACGGAGACGGTGTGGTCGCGGAGGTTAGTAGAGGGCGCGGATGCTTCCGCCGTCCACGCCCCAGACGGCGCCGGTGACGAAGGCGGCCAGCGGGCTGGCCAGGAAGAGGACGACGTTGGCGACCTCTTCGGGAGTGCCGAGGCGGGCCAGCGGCAGTTGACGGAGTTGCATCTCGTGCTCGACCGCGGCCATGGGCTCCTTGCCGTGCAGGATGGCGAGGTTGTCGGCGAAGCCGCCGGGCTTGGTCCAGAAGGGGGTCCAGATGGGGCCGGGGGCGACGGCGTTGACCCGGATGTGGGGGCCTTCCATGCGGGACAGGCCCTTGGTGACGGCGAGGACGGCGGCCTTGGAGGCGGCGTAGTCGATGGGCTGGGTCTCCGGCTGGCGGGCCAGGTCGGAGGCGTTGTTGACGATGGCCGGTGAGTTCTGGGAGGCCCGCAGGTGGGGCAGGGCGGCGCGGCTGATCCGGACGTAGCTCATGAAGTTGAGGTTCATGGTCTGCAGCCACTCGTCGTCGGTGAGCTGCTCGAAGGTGCGGACGTTGCCGGTGCCGACGTTGTTGACGAGGATGTCCAGGCCGCCCAGGTGGTCGAGCGCGCCGGTGACGGCGTTCTCACAGCCGTCCAGGGTGGACAGGTCGGCGCGGACCGAGCGCAGCGTGCCGGTCAGGTCCTTGGTGTCGGTCTCCAGTTGGTCGAGCAGGGCGGCGTCGTGGTCGGCCGCGACCACGTCGGCGCCTTCGGCGAGCATCGCGCGGACGGTCGCCGCGCCGATGCCGGACGCGCCACCGGTGATCAGGACTTTACGTCCCGCGAGGTGAGTTTGCATGGATACTCCGTTTCGTGTGGTTCAGATGTCGGCGGCGATGTACTTGGTCTCCAGGAACTCGTGGATCCCGTCGAATCCGCCCTCCCTGCCGAGCCCGCTCTGCTTGACGCCGCCGAACGGCGCCGCGGGGTCGGAGAGCACGCCCCGGTTGAGGGCGACCATGCCGGCGTCGAGCTGTTCCGCGACCCGGAGCCCTCGGCGCAGGTCGCCGGTGTAGACGTAGCTGATCAGCCCGTACGGTGTGGCGTTGGCCCTGGTCACCGCCTCTTCGTCGGAGTCGAACACGACGATGGGGGCGACCGGTCCGAAGATCTCCACATCGAGGATGGCGGCGTCCGGCTCGATGTCGGCCAGCACGGTGGGCGGGTAGAACGCCCCGGGCCCGTCCAGGACGGCCCCGCCGGTGACCGGGCGTGCGCCGGCACCGACCGCCTGGTCGACCAGTTCGGCGACCTTGCCGCGTTCGGTCGTGGAGACCAGGGAGCCGATGTGGTTGGCGGGGTCGAGCCCGGAGCCCACCTTCAGTCCGGCCATCGCGTGGGCGAACGCGGCGGTGAACTCCTCGGCGACGGCGCGGTGGACGTAGAAGCGGTTGGCCGCGGTGCACGCCGCGCCGCCGTTGCGGAGCTTGGCGATCATCGCGCCCTCCACCGCCGCCTGGACGTCGGCGTCGGCCAGCACCAGGAACGGCGCGTTGCCGCCCAGTTCCATCGAGGTGCGCACCACCTGGTCCGCGGCCTCGTGCAGGAGGACCCGGCCGACCTCGGTGGATCCGGTGAAGGAGAGGTTGACGACCCGGGGGTCGTGCAGCATCTCCCTGACCCGTTGCGCGGTGGGCGCGGCGACCACCACGTTGACCACACCGTCGGGGACCCCCGCGCGGGCCAGTACGTCGGCCACGGCCAGCGCGGTGAGCGGGGTCTCGGTGGCGGGCTTGAGCACCACCGAGCAGCCCGCCGCCAGCGCCGGGCCGATCTTGCGGGTCGCCATCGCGGCCGGGAAGTTCCACGGCGTGATGAGCAGCGACACCCCGATCGGCTGGTGGGTGACGATGATGCGCTTGTCGCCGCCGGGGGCCAGCCGGTAGTCGCCGGTGACCCGGACGGCCTCCTCGGCGAACCAGCGGAAGAACTCGGCGGCGTAGACGACCTCGGCCTTGGCGTCGGCCAGCACCTTGCCGTTCTCCCTGACGATGAGCCGGGCGATGTCGTCGGCCTCCGCCGTCATCAGCTCGTACGCGCGGCGCAGGATCTCGGCGCGCTCTCTGGGGGCACGGGCGGCCCACGGTGCGAGGGCGGCGGCGGCCGCGTCGACCGCCTGGGCGCATTCGCGCTCGCCCGCCACGGCGACCTCGGTGATCGGCTCGCCCAGCGCGGGATCCAGGACCGGCAGCGTGTCGGTCCCGGGGACCCATTCGCCGCCGATGAACAGTTCGGATTTGATTTTCACGAGTTCTCCACGGGAGTGGGGCGGGATTTGGCTCGCTCGTACTGGACCGGCCAGGGCAGGTCGGCGCCGACCTGCCCTGCGGCGGCCAGCGGCCAGCGCGGGTTGCGAAGCGCGGCCCGGCCGATGAGCACGGCGTCGGCCTGGCCGGAGGCGAGCACTTCCTCGGCCTGCCGGGGGTCGGCGATCCGGCCGACGGCGGCGGTGCGTACGCCCGCGCCCGAGCGGATCGTCTCGGACAGGTCGGTCTGGTAGGTGCCGTCGGCCGGGATGGCGGCGTCGGGGAGCAGCCCGCCGGAGGAGCAGTCCACCAGGTCCACGCCGAGCGCGGCGAGTCGCCTGGCCAGCTCGACCGAGGACGGTGGATCCCAGCCGCCGGGCGCCCAGTCGGTGACCGAGATGCGCACCAGCAGCGGGCGGTCGTCCGGCCACGCCTCGCGGACGGCGGCGACGACCTCCAGGGGGTAGCGCATCCGGTTCTCCAGCGAGCCGCCGTAGCGGTCGGTGCGCCGGTTGGTCAGCGGGGAGAGGAACTCATGCAGCAGGTAGCCGTGCGCGGCGTGGAGTTCGACCACGTCGAAACCGGCGCGCAGGGCGCGTTCCGCTCCGGCGGCGAAGGCGTCCCTCACCGCCGCCAGGTCCTTCTCGGTCATCTCCCGGGGGGCGGGCAGGTCCCCGTACGGGACCGGCGAGGGCCCGATGGTCGGCCAGCCGCCGTCGGCGTAGGGCACCCGGCGCTCGCCGGTCCATGGGGCGGAGGTGGACGCCTTGCGTCCGGCGTGCGCGAGCTGGAGGCCGATGAGCGTGCCCTGCTGGTGGACGAACCGGACGATCCGCGCCCACGCCTCGGTCTGCTCGTCGCTGTAGATGCCCGCGCAGTACGGGCTGATCCGGCCCTCGGGGGTGACCCCGGTGGACTCGGCCACGATCAGCCCGGCCCCGCCGGTGGCCAGGCCGCCCAGGTGGACCAGGTGCCAGTCGGACACCAGGCCGTCCTCGGCGGCGTACTGGCACATCGGGGAGATCCAGACGCGGTTGGGGAAGGTCAGTCCGCGCAGGGTGAGCGGTGTGAAGAGCGGGCTCACCGGTGCCCACCTCCGTCCGGGCTGAGCATGACCTTGGCGTGGCCGCCCGCGTCGCCGGCGGCCGCGACGGCGGCGGCGCAGTCCTCGAAGGCGAACACGTCGGAGACCATGGGTGACAGGTCCAGGCCGGTACGGTCGAGCAGCCGGAGCGTGGGTTCCCAGATCTGCGGCGGCGCGCCTGTGGAGGACGACAACCGCAGGTTGCGGTTCTGGATCTGGTGCAGCGACACCTGCTCGGAGCGCCGGTGCGCCAGGCCCATGAACAGCACCCTGGCGTCCTGGGCGGTGACGTCCAAGGCGGCGGCCTGCGCGGCGGGGGCGCCCGACCCCTCCACGACCAGGTCGGCGCCGCGCGGGCCGAGCACGTCCAGCACGGCGGCGGCCACGTCCACACCGGGGGCGGCCTCGACGCGGTGGTCGGCGCCCAGCCGCGCGGCCAGGGCCAGCCGGTACGGGCTGCGGTCCACAGCCACCACCCGCGCGCCGAGAGTGCGGGCCAGGCCGACCATGGACAGGCCGATGGCACCGCACCCGAAGACGGCCACGGTGTGGCCGGCGTCGGCCCCGCCCGCCGTGCGCAGCGCCTGCAGGCAGCAGGCGAGCGGCTCGACCAGGGCGGCGCGCAGCGAGGAGACGGCGGGCGGGACGGCGAAGCACATCGCCTCGGGGACCAGGAAGGTGTCGGCCATCGCGCCGTCGGTGGACACCCCGAACCAGATGTTGCCGCCGAGCGCGCCGTGCCCGATCACCCGGTCCCCCGGGCGGAACCGGGAGGTGTTGGGGCCCGCCTCGACGACCACGCCGGACCATTCGTGGCCGAGCACGTGCGGGAAGCGGACCTCGAAGCCGGGGTCCATCCCGCCGGAGAGCTGCTCCAGGTCGGAGCCGCAGATGCCGACGTACTCGGGGCGGACCCGCAGGGCGGCGTCCTCCATGGGCGGGACGGGCAGCAGGTCGCAGCTGACCGTCAGGCCGCCGTCCGACCGGTGGACCACCACGGCCCTGCGCGAGGTTTCTGAGATCGTCATGGCTCAGTGCACGATCAGGCCGCCGTCGACGACGAGTTGCGCCCCGGTGATGAAGGACGCCTCGTCGGAGGCGAGGAACAGGACGGCGGCGGCGACCTCGTCGGCCCGGCCTGCCCGGCCGAGCGGCGTCTGCTGTACCAGGTCGGCGGAGATCTCCGGATCCTGGGCGTCGGTCATCGGCGTGGTGATGAGCCCGGGGTGGACCGAGTTCACCCGGATGCCGTCGGCGGCGTAGGACATGGCGGCGTTCTTGGTCATCACCGTGACGGCCCCCTTGGCCGCCTGGTACGCGGCGACCCCCGCCGAGCCGATCAGCCCCCACGCCGAGGACATGTTGACGATCGCCCCGCCCCCGGCCTGCCGCATCGCCGGGATCACCGAACGCATGCCGTAGAAGACGCCTGTCTGGTTGACGGCCACGATGCGGTGCCAGTCGTCCAGAGCGATCTCGGTCAGCGAGTCGTAGGAGCCGACGAATCCGGCGCAGTTGAACAGGACGTCGACGCGTCCGTGCCGGTCGGTGATCTCGGCGACGAGGGCGGCCCACGAGTCCAGGTCGGCGACGTCCAGCCTGCGGTGGTGGGTGCGGCCCTCGTCCCTGGGCCGCGCGGCGATGTCGGCGGCGTAGACGACGGCGCCCTCGGCGGCGAACCGCTCGGCGGTGGCCGCGCCGATACCGCTGGCGGCGCCGGTGACGATGGAGATCTTGTCGGTGAGTGGCATGGCTCAGGCTCCTTCAGACGGCTCGAACTGCCGGGCCGCCGTCGTGTACGCCTCCGGCAGCGCCGACTCCAGCGGGCGCACCCGGTAGGTCTCGGAGAGGATCTCCACACCCCACGGCCCGCTCCAGCCGAGGTCGCGCAGCAGGCCGATGAACTCGGTGACCCGGAAGTCGCCCTGGCCGCAGAGCCTCCGCCTCAGCACGGTGTCGGTGTAGCCGTCGCCGATCTGCTCGGCGGCCCCGTCGTCCAGCTCGACGCCCTTGATCAGGTCGATCGGCAGGCGGGCCAGCTCCTCGAAGGTGGCGGCCCCGCGCTCGACGTGCCACAGGTCGAGCATGAGACCTCCGGCCGGGTGTCCGGCGGTGGTCACCAGCTCGACCGCCCTGGCCAGGGTGTCGATGTTGGAGAACGGCATGAACTCCAGCGCCACGGCGGTCCCGGCCTGGGCGAACGCCTCGCTCACCCGATGGAACCCGGCGGCGGAACGTTCCAGGTCGTACGGGCCGCCGGTGATGTCCGGGCCGATCTTGACGTGGTGCGGGCCGAGGGTCTCGCTCGCCTTCACCAGCAGGTCCAGGACGCGGTCGGACTCGGCCCTCTCCTCCTCGTCCAGCCACCAGTCGGTCAGGAACTCCAGCTCCAGGTGGCGGATGCCGTTGTCGTCGAGGATCCGCCGCAGCGTCGGCAGGTCGGAGGTGCGGAGGAACTCCTCCAGGTCGACGTGCATCAGCCCGAAGCCGGCGAAACCCGCGCGGGCCGCCTGCTCGATCCGTACCGGCAGAGGGATGGGGCTGGCGTCTCGGCCGGGCAGCGGGACGGCGTCTCCCGCGGTGGTCCAGCAGGTGGCCAGCAGGTCGGGGTGGGGCATGGGGTTTGACTCCTAACCGGTCCGTCAGTACGGGTTGGCGACGAAGAGGTCCTGCGCGGGGAAGAGGGTGATGACCTTCGCGCCCTCGCGGGTCACCACGACCTCCTCCTCGATGCGGGCGGCGGACCTGCCGTCGCTCGCCGGGCAGTAGGTCTCCAGCGCGAAGACCATGCCCTCCTCGATCTGGACCGGGTGCTCGATCGAGTTGAGGCGTGAGATGATCGGCCGCTCGTGCAGGCCGAGCCCGAGGCCGTGCCCGAACTGGAGGCCGAAGGCGTCCATCTCGGAGGCGAAGCCGAAGTCCTGCGCCCTCGGCCAGGCGCGGGCGATCTCGTCGGTCCAGGTGCCGGGTTTGACCAGCTCGATCGCGGCGTCGATCCACTCCCTGGCCTTGGTGTAGGCGTCCCGCTGGGCCGGGGTCGAGGAGCCGACGTTGAGCGTGCGGTAGTAGCAGGTCCGGTAGCCGTTGTAGGACTGGATGATGTCGAAGAAGCAGGTGTCGCCCGGCCGGATGATGCGGTCGGTGAAGTTGTGCGGGTGCGGGTTGCAGCGCTCGCCGGAGACCGCGTTGATCGCCTCGACGTCGTCGGAGCCCATCTCGTACAGGTAGGCGTTGGCCATCGCCACCAGGTCGTTCTCCCGGATGCCCGGCTTGAGCGCTTCGGCGATGCGCTGGTAGGCGCCGTCCACCATGGCCGCGGACTGGTTCAGCAGCAGGATCTCGTCGATGTTCTTGATCTGCCTGGCCTCCAGCATCACCTGCTGGCAGTCGGCCATGGTCAGGCCGGCCTGCTGCATGGCGAACAGCAGCGGCGGCTCGGCGATGTCCACGCCGACCGGCGCGTCCTGCTGACCCGCCTCCACCAGCAGGTCCTTGATCTCCTGAACGGCGCGGGTGAACAGGCCGACCTCGGGGGCGACCGCGCCGCGCAGGCCGACCATGCCAGCCCGGCAGTTGTCCGGCAGCAGCCACGGCGCGTACAGCTTGTGGTGCTTGGCGGCCGAGCCGAAGTCCCACAGGATGGGTTCGCGGCCCCGGATCAGCAGGGCGTACCTGGTCATCTTGTCCCGCGACCATTCGCCGATCACCGAACCGGTCAGGTAGCGGATGTTGTTGACGTCGAAGACGAGCATCGCGCCGAGGTCGGAGGCCTCCAGCGCGGCGCGGGCGCGGGCCAGCCGGTAGTCGCGGAGCCGGGTGAAGTCCACCCGGGTCTCGAAGTCCACGCCCATGTGGCCGGGCGCGCCGATGGCGTTCGGGTCCAAGGTCATGCGGTTACTCCTTTTCCGGCCGCTTTCTCCTGCACGGCCAGCAGCGACAGGAAGTCCTCCTCGCCGTGCCCCTGCGCGAGGGCGGCGACCAGCAGCGTGCGCACCATGGCGACGAGCGGCAACGGCACCTGCCCGGCGGTCGCCTCGGCCAGGCCGAGGTCGACGTCCTTGAGCAGCAGCCGGGAGGTGAAGGTGGGGGTGAGGTCCATCGTGCGGACGGCCTCGGTCTTGTAGCGGGTGAACGCCGAGCCGACCACGCTCTCGTTGAGGAACTCCATCAGCGTGCCCCGGTCGACGCCGAGTCGCTCGCAGAGCACGACGACCTCGGCCAGACCCTGGGTGGTGATGGCGAGCAGCAGGTTGTGGCAGATCTTCAGCAGCCGGGACTCGTCGCCCGCGCCCGCGTAGGTGGCGGCCCGCCCGATCGCTTCCAGCACCCCCCGAGCCCGGTCGTAGGCCTCCGGAGAGCCCGAGCAGACGAACGACGCGGTGCCCGCCTCGAGGGCCGACGGGTTGCCGCTGACCGGCGCGGACAGGAACGGCACCCCCGCCTCGGCCGCCGCCTCCCGCACCCGGCGGGAGGATTCCACCGACACGGTGGAGGTGTCCACCAGCACCGACGGGCGGTGCTCGGCGGCCAGCAGCGCGAGCGCCACGTCCTCCAGGTCCGCGGAGGCGGCCAGGCTGGTGACGGTCACCTGGGCGGTCGCCGTCTCCCCCGGCTCCGCGGCGAGCTGCGCCCCCGCCTCGTGCAGCGGCTCGGCCTTGGCCGGCGTGCGGTTCCAGACGGTCACCGGGTGACCGGCGAGCAGCAGCCGGCGGACCATCGCCGATCCCATCCGTCCCGCGCCGATCCAGCCGACGGTGGTCTTCTCACTCATCCGGGTTCCTCCCCCTGGAGTTCCGACAGATCGATGACGAGCTTGGGCCGGGCCCGGCCGGCCTCCCGCATCCGGTCGAACGCCTCGCGCGCCCCGGCCACCGGGAACACCCGCTCGATGAGCGCGGTGGGGGAAACCGCGCCGTCGGCGATCAGGTGCAGTGCCCGGGGCATCAGGTCGACGCCGCCGAGCACACCGGACAGGCGCAGGCCCTTGGTGACGAAGGCCGCCAGGTCCACCCCGTCCACCGGACGGCCCGGGATGCCGACCTGGAGCACGCGCCCGGCGATGCCGGCGACCCTGGTCAGCACCGGGCCGATCGCGGCGGACCCGGTGGCCTCGATCACCACCTGGTAGGCGTCGCTCGGCGCGTCCTGCGGCGTCCAGGCAGCCCGGGCGCCGAGCTGAAGCGCCATCTTCAGCCCTTCGGGGTCGATGCCGATGACGTCCACCGGGCTGCGCATGGCGGCGGCGACCTGCACCGCGAGCAGGCCGAGGGTGCCGGTGCCCAGCACGGCGACGGGCTCGCCCGGCTGGGCGGCGGCCTCCTCGAAGGCGCTGAGCACGGTCACCAGTGGCTCGGCCAGCAGCGCGTGCGCGCTCTCCACCCCGGCGGGCACCACGTGCACGTTGGCGGCCGGGATCCGCAGGTAGCGGGCCGCCGCGCCGGGCACCGCCCCGCGCACACCCAGCTCGTACCGGTCCGGGCAGAGGTTGTAGTGGCCGCCGCGGCAGGTCAGGCACTGACCACAGGACAGGAACGGCTCACCCACCACCCGCTCGCCGACCAGGTCGGCGGGGACCGAGGGCCCGACCGCGACGACCTCGCCGGCCCACTCGTGGCCGAACCTGATCGGGAAGTGGGTCAGCCCGCTCGACACGTACGCGCTGCTGCCGTCGAGCAGGTGCACGTCGGTCCCGCAGATCCCGAGGTAGGCCACCCGTACCAGGACCTCGCCCGCGGCCGGCTCCGGCACGGGCACCCGTTCCACGGAGAGGACCCCCGGGGCGGTGAAGACCAGGGCGGGCATGGTGCCCGCGGGCCACTGTCCGGCGCTCATGCCGGTGTCCTTCGGCCCGAGAAGCGCTGGGTGGAGACCCAGCCGACCAGCAGCGCGGCCAGGATGATCGCCCCGTACGCGGCGTTGATCCAGAACGACGGCACGTTGGAGAGCGTGAGGATGTTCTGGATGACGCCGAGCAGGATCACGCCCAGAGCGGCGCCGATCAGGTTGCCCCGGCCGCCGTTGAGGCTGATCCCGCCGATGACGGCGGCGGCGAACACGGTGAAGATGAGGCCGTTGCCCTGGTTGGCGGTCACCGAGGCGATCCTGCCGGTCAGCATCAGCCCGGCCAGGGCGGCCAGCAGGCTGCCCGCCACGATCACGCCGATGGTGAGCCGGGTGGTCTTGATCCCGGCGGCCCTCGCCGCCTCCAGGTTGCCGCCCATCGCGTAGATGCTCCGGCCGGTCGGGGTGAGCTTCATGAACACGTACGCGCCGGCGAAGGCGAGCACGAAGATCCACGCCTGCACGGGCAGGCCCAGGATGACGCCGTCGCCCAGGTAGGTCATGGCATCGGGCAGCATCGCGTAGGTCTGTCCTCCGGACAGGCCGATGGTCAGTCCCTGCAGCAGGATCAGCATGGCCAGGGTGACGATGAACGCGTTGAGCCTCAGCTTGGCGATCATCAGCCCGTTGGCCAGGCCGATCAGCAACACGGCCGGGATCATGATCAGCAGGCCCGCCCAGAACGGCAGCCCGAACCCGCTGTCGGCCACGCCGGAGACCAGCACGGCCAGCAGCATCGGCGCGAAACCCACGGTGGCCTCAAGGGACAGGTCGAAGTAGCCGCCGATCAGGATGAGGCTCTCCGCGATCACCAGCACGCCGAGCACGGCCGAGGTGGTGATGATGTTGTCGATGATGTTGGTGGTGGTGAGGAAGGCGGGGCTCACCACGGCGCCCACGATCACCGCCAGGATGATGATGGGCAGCAGGGTGAGCACGACGGGGTCGACGGACCTGCGCGCCCGCCGGGTGGCCGGCGGCGAAGGTGACGACGGCGACGACGGCGCGGCGGCCACCGACTCCGGCGCCGGTTTCTTCGGGGATAGTGCACTCACTGTGAATCTTCCTCTCCAGACGGCCGCCGCTCCGGCTCGGCGGTGCCGTCACCCTGCACGGCCGCGGCGATCATGCCTTCGGTGAAGGGGTGCCGCAGTTCCGTCGACACCTCCCCGTGGACCATGACGACGATGCGGTCGCAGATCTCCAGGTCCGCGTCGTCGGAGCTCACGATCAGCACGGCCCGTCCGTCCGCGCGGAGCTCCTCGATGGTGTCGTAGATCGACTTTTTGGCGGACACGTCCACCCCGGCGGTGGGGTTGACCAGGACCAGCACCTTGGGGTCGGCGGCCACCGAGCGGGCCAGCACGACCTTCTGCTGGTTGCCGCCGCTGAGTTCCTCGGTCGGCTGGGTGGCGCCGTAGGCCTTGATGTGCCACTCCCCGGCCAGCCGCGAGTAGAACTCGTCCCGCTTCCTGCCGTTGATCAGCCGGAACCTGTTGACGAATCGCGGCATGATGTTCAGGGTCGCGTTCTCGGCCACGCTCAGTCCGGGCACGTAGCCGCTGATGTGCCGGTCCTCCGGGGTGAAGCCGATGCCGGCCTGGATGCAGCCGCTGATGTCGCCGAGCGGCAGCGGCCTGCCGTCCAGGGTGACGGCGCCCGACTCGGCCGGGCGCTGGCCGGTGAGCACCTCGGCCAGTTGCATGTGCCCGGCGCCGTCCAGGCCGGTCAGGCCGACGCACTCGCCCGGCCGCAGGGCCAGATCCACGTCGCTCACCTTGGGTGCGGTGACGCCGGAGGCGACCAGGACGGGCGGCAGGGTCGGTTCGGCCCTGGCCGCGTGCGGGCCGTCGCCCGCACCGGCCGCCGCCTCGCCGACCATCGCGTCCACCAGGTCGGGCACGGTCATCCGGGAGAGCCGCTCGGTCAGCACCGTCCAGCCGTCGCGCAGCACGGTGACCGAGTCGCACACCTCGAAGACCTCGTGCAGGTGGTGGGAGACGTAGATGATCGTCACGCCCCGGGCGCGGGCCTTCTCGATGTGGTGGAACAGGCGCTGCGAGGCGCCTCGGTCCAGACCGGCGGTGGGTTCGTCCAAGAGCAGCACCCGCGGCCCCTGGGAGAGCACCCGGCAGATCTCGACGACCTTCCGTTCCAGCGGCTCCAGCTGTTCGACCGGGGTGTCGGCCAGGTGCGCGTACTCCCATTCGGCGAGCAGCTCGGTGGCCTGCCGCTGCACCTCGGACCAGCGGATGAACCCTGCCCGAGAGCGGGGGAACCTGGCCAGGGCGATGTTCTCCGCGGCGGTGGCGGCGGGGATCAGCGTGCTGCGCTGGTAGACGCATCCGACGCCGGCGGTTCCCGTGGCGTCGCCGTCGGCGAGCACCCTGACCGAGCCGCTGTCGGGCTGGGTGAGGCCGGTGAGGATCGACATCAGGGTGGACTTGCCCGCCCCGTTCTTGCCGATCAGCGCCCGTGACTCGCCCCGGTTGACGGTGAGGGACACCGCCGACAGCGCCTTGGTCGGCCCGAACGCCTTGGACACCTGGTCCATCACGATGGCCTGCTCCGCGCCGGCCTGTTCTGAAGGGGCCTGTGGCATTGCTCCGCGCCCTCCTTCCTTGGGTTCTGGATCGTCTCCGGTGGCGGGCCCGCGGGCGCGCCACCGGAGATCACCGGGAGGGGGTCAGCCGTTGCCCCACAGGCTGGGGTCGTCCACGTTCTCCTTGGTCACCGTGGGTGAGGGAAGCAGGTCCTGGAGGGACTCCCCGACCTCGACGATGGTGCTGTCGTGGTCGGTGGGGCCCGGCTGGTAGGTCTTGCCCGCGATCGCATCCTGGATGTACTGGATGCCGTACTTGGCGTACAGGTCCAGCGGCTGTGACACGACGGCGTCGAGGGTGCCTTCCCGCACCGCCTCCAGCGCCGCCTTGGAGCCGTCGATGCCGACGGTGACGATGTGGTCGGGGTCGCCGACCTTGGTGAGCTTGCCCTGCTTGCGCAGCGCCTGCTGGACTCCGGCCAGGCAGACCGACTCGCTGCCCATGAACAGACCGGTCAGCTTCTCGGTGCTGAGCACCGTCTGCGCCTGGGTGGCGCACTCGTCCGGCTTCCAGTTCATCGGCTTGGAGATGACCTTGACGTTGGGGAACTTCTCGGCCATGCAGGTGGTGAAGCCCTTGCTGCGGTCCTGGCCGTTCTGGGTGGCCAGGTCGCCCTGGAGGTCGAGGACGGTACCCTCGCCGTTGATCTGCTTGCCCATGTACTCGCAGGCGGCCGTGCCCATGAAGACGTTGTCCGCGCGGACCACCATGTAGATCTTGCCCGAGTCGGCGCCCAGGTCGACGGTGACCACGGGGACGTTCTTGTCGTTGGCCCGGCCGATGGCGGGGGCGACCGCCTTGCTGTCCACCGGGACCACGATGAGGCCCTTGACGCCCCGGCCGAGCAGGGTGGTGATGTCGGCGTTCTGCTTGGCCGCGTCGCCGTCGGCGTTGACCGCGGGCAGCAGGTTGACGCCGGCCGCGGTGGCCTGCTCGCCGAGCTGCTTGACCAGCTGGACCTGGAAGGCGTCGGTGAGGAAGGACTCGGAGAAGCCGATCTCGCCGCTGTCGGCGGCGGCCGGTTCGCCGGTGGCCGCGCCGTCGCCGGTGGCCGTGGTGTCGCCGGAGGAGCATGCGGTGAGGGTGAGGGCTGCCGCGGCGAACAGGGTCAGTACACGCCTGCCCGTTGTGATGTGGTATGACATGAGACCTGCTTTGCTTGGGTGGTGATGTCGTTCTTCGTGTACTGACCGTTCGTTGCGGGACGGCCATGTGGAGGGCGCGTCCGGGAGTTCTGGTCCCGGAGTCACCTTTCGCCGCAGCGTGCCGGACGCGGGTGGAGCCGCGTCCGGTGTGGCTCAGCGGCCCGTGGAGTTGCGTTCGATGACCGGTAGGAGTGCGATCCGGGTCCTGCGGATGTGCCCTGCCAGCAGACGCTCCGCGTCCGTGGTGTCGGCGCGCCGGATCGCGTCGATGAGCAGTCGGTGTTCGGCGTTGATCACCCATTCCCGTTCGTGGCCCGCGCGTTCGACGTACGCGCGCCGGTACGGCTGGGTTATGTTCCACAGCCTTTCGATCATGTCCCGGAGTTCCTTGTAGGGGTTGCCCGAGTAGGACAGCAGGTGCAGTTCACGGTCGAGGTGGAGAAACCTGTCCAGGCTGGTGTTGGCCTCGATCTCGTCCTGGATCCGCTCCAGGCGCCGGATCGTCTCGGCCGGCAGGTGCGGGATGCTCTCGGTGAGCGCGAGCGGTTCCAGCCGTTCGCGGATCTTGTAGGTGACGTCGCACTCCGCCGCGTTCATCTCCGAGACCCAGGCGCCGCTGTTGGCCTTGAGGGTGACCAGGCCCTGGGAGTGCAGGATGCGCAGCGCCTCTCTCACCGGCAGGCGGCTGGCGCCGAAATCCCTCGCGACCTCCTCCTGACGGATCCTGGCGCCCGGCTTGAGCGCCCCGGACAGGATCTGCTCGCGCAGGTGCTCGGCGATCTGGTGGCTCATCACGCTGGTGGCGGCGCCCGTTTTGTCGTCCGCGGATTCCAGGCCCGAGGTGAGGCCGGTCATCCGCCCACCGCCTGGCTCTGTTCCTCCCGCAGGTACCACGCCCGACCGCGCGGGTAGGAGACCAGTTCGAACTGGGCACCCCAGGGGGCGAGGAAGTAGATCCAGCGCTGCCCGGCGTGCGGGCCGTCGCTGGCGGTGGGGCCGCCGAGCACGGTCACACCGCGGGAGCGCAGGTAGTCCGCCGCGGCGTCGATGTCCTCCACGTACAGGGCGAGGTGGTGACCGCCGACATCGCTGTTACGCGGCGGGGTCTGCGCCTGGTCGGGGGCCTCGTACTCGAAGACCTCGAAGACCGGCTGGTTGCCGCAGCGGAAGAACCGCAGCTTGTCCACCCGGGCCCGGGGATGCACGTTGAGATGGGTGGTCATCCAGTCCCCGTCGTCGGACTTGGCGCCGAGCGGGTAGAGGTACTCGCACCCGAGCACGTCCACCAGGAACTCGGTGGCCTGGTCGATGTCGGGAACGGTCAGACCGACATGGTCCAGGCCGACGAGCCCCGGCAACCCAGGGGCACCCCCTTCAGCCATGTATCCCACCTCCGAATCCGTTGACGATCTGTTTCTTGGAAGTTTCCACTGCCGCACCTTCACCGAGTATGGATCCAATAAGGCCTGGTGGATCGGTAGCTTGGTCGCCCAAAGTATGGAAAGTCAATGTTGAGAGCACATTCTTCCGTTACGAAGACATAACGGTAGTGTGAGATCGGATCCAATCTGTGCGATGGTCGGTAACAACCGCGGATCGCGGAGGGGGTGCGGCCGACCGGTCCCGGTCGCCCGGCAGAGCGCCGGCGCCCCCGCGCCGGAACCTGCCCGGCCTCTGGCTTGTCCACCTGGAAGAGAACACACATGACCAAACACCAGGACCTCGCCGCGCCCACCCCCTGGCTGGAGTTGACCACCACGGAGGCGGACTGGGACGCGGCCGACCCCGACCTGCTGCGCGCGATGTTCGGGCAACTCGTGCTGATCCGCGCCTTCGAGGAGTACGTCCTCGAACTCGCCGGGTCCGGACTGGTCCACGGGCCCGCCCACTCCAGCGTCGGTCAGGAGGCCGGGGCGGTCGGGTCGATCCTCTCCCTCACCTCGGCCGACACCATCACCGGATCCCACCGGGGCCACCACCAGTTCCTGTCCAAGGCGCTGGGACATGTGCTGCCCGGCGGCTGGGACCCGCGCGGCGACCTGCCCGCCCCGGTCACCGACCTGCTCACCCGGACGCTGGCCGAGATCTGCGGGCTGGCCCGCGGTTTTTGCCGGGGCCGGGGCGGATCCATGCACCTGCAGTGGCCGGAAGCCGGAGCGATGGGCACCAACGCCATCGTCGGCGGCGGCGTCCCGCAGGCGGCCGGCTTCGCGTGGGCACACCGGCGGGCGGGCACCGACGCGGTCTCGGTCGCCTACTTCGGTGACGGCGCCGCCAACATCGGCTCGGTGCTGGAGAGCTTCAACCTCGCCGCCGCCTGGTCCCTGCCGATCTGCTTCTTCATCGAGAACAACCAGTACGCGGTCTCCACCCATGTCCGCGAGGTCACCGCGGAACCTCGGCTCTCGGTGCGCGGTCTCGGCTTCGCCATCCCCAGCTGGCGGGTGGACGGCATGGATCCACTCGCCGTCCACCTGGCGATGGGCGAGGCGCTGGCCCACATGCGGGCGGGCAACGGGCCGGTCATCATCGAGGCCGACCTGTACCGGTACTACCACCAGAACGGCCCCTTCCCCGGCAGCGCGTTCGGCTACCGCTCCAAGGAGGAGGAGCGGCAGTGGCGGCAGCGCGACCCCATCACGCTGATGACCGGCCACCTGCTCCGGCGCGGCGCGCTCACCGAGCAGGAGGCGAGCAGGGCCGTCGACCAGGCCGCCGCCATGATGCGGGTGATCGGCGACCGGCTGCTCGAGCCTCTCCCCGGCGGCAAGCCCGGCCAGCGCCGTATCCGCCCGTCGGAGTGGCCCGAGCCCGGTTTTCGTGATGTCGGCGTACGCGGCGACCTGTCGGAGTTCGGCTCCGAGGTGCGCTACGAGGAGGAGGCCACATTCTCTGGCCGGCTCGACGAGCGCGAGTTCGTCGACGTGGTCGCCGAGGTGATGGCCCGCCGGATGGAGACCGACCCCGCCGTCGTCGTCATGGGCGAGGACGTGCACCGCCTCAAGGGCGGTACCAACGGGGCCACCAAGGGACTGGCCGACGCCTTCCCCGACCGGGTTCTCGGCACCCCGATCAGCGAGAACGCGTTCGCCGGACTGGCCGGCGGACTGGCCATGGACGGCCGCTACCGCCCGGTCGTGGAGTTCATGTACGCCGACTTCCTCTGGGTGGCGGCCGACCAGCTGTTCAACCAGATCGGCAAGGCCAGGCACATGTTCGGCGGCGACCACCCGGTACCGCTGGTGCTGCGCAGCAAGGTGGGCACCGGCACCGGCTACGGCTCGCAGCACTCGATGGACCCGGCCGGAATCTTCGCCACCGCGCCGGGGTGGCGGATCGTCGCGCCCAGCACCCCCTTCGACTACGTGGGCCTGATGAACACCGCGCTCCGCTGCGACGACCCCGTGGTGGTCATCGAGCACGTCGACCTGTACACCAGCACCGGCACCGGGCCGATGGACGACCTCGACTACCACATCCCGGTCGGCCGCGCCGCGGTGCGCCGGGCGGGCCGGGACGTGACCGTGCTCTCCTACCTGTCGATGGTCGCCCACTGCCTGGAGGCGGCCGAGCAGGTCGGTGAGATCGACCCCGAGATCATCGACCTGCGCTGGCTGGACCGGGCCAGCATCGACTGGGACACCATCGGCGCCAGCGTGATGAAGACCGGCACCGTGCTCATCGTCGAGCAGGGGGCAGTCGGCACCTCCTACGGGGGCTGGCTCGCCGACGAGATCCAGCGCCGCTACTTCGACTGGCTCGACCACCCGGTACAGCGGGTGACCGGCGGCGAGGCGTCGCCGAGCATCAGCAAGGTCCTCGAACGGGCGGCCATCGCCCGCACCGAGGAGGTCGCCGCCGCCTTCCGCCGCATGACCACCGACGGCACGCTCGCGCCCCGGCACTGAGCCCACCTTCCGATCTCCCGCACCACGAACCAGGGACCAGGACCAATGGCCACTCTTCTTCGCATGCCAGAACCGGCGGCCGGTGCAACCAGCGCCGTCGTGTCGGAATGGCCGATCGCCGAGAACTCCCCCTACTCCGTCAGCACCGCCATCGTCGTCATCGAGACGGCGAAAGCGTCCATCGAGATCGAGGCGGAGAGCGACGGCGTCCTGCTCAAGCGACTCGTCCCCGCCGGGACCGAGGTCGACGTCGGCACGCCCATCGCCCTGCTCGGCGCGCCCGGGGAACCGCCGGAGAACATCGAGGACCTCCTCGCCGGACTCGGCGTCACCAAACCCACCGCAGAGCCCACCACAGAGTCCGACACGAAATCCGCCGCAGAACCGGACGCCTCCCCGGCGCAGCCCACCGCCGTGAACGGGCATCCCGTACCCGAGGAACCGGGCACGCCGCAGCGGGTCTACGCCAGCCCGCTCGCCCGACGGCTGGCCCGCCAGGGCGGTCTGGCGATCGACCGGATTCCCGGAACCGGACCGGCCGGCCGGATCCTGCGGCGAGACGTCGAGGAGGCACTGGCCCGCGCGAGCGAGCCCACCCCCACCCCCGCCCCCGCGCCTGTCGCGGCTCCGGCGGCCGGGGACCACGAGGACATCCCGCACAGCAGGATCCGCCGCGCCATCGCCACCCGCCTGGTGGAGAGCAAGCAGACCACCCCGCACTTCTACGTCAGGGGAACCGCCCGCGCCGAAGGGCTGCTGGCCGTCCGGGCGCAGCTCAACCAGCCGGGATCACCCAAGATCTCGGTCAACGACCTGGTGGTCAAGGCGGTCGCCCGTGCCCACAGGCTCGTCCCCGAGATGAACGTGATCTGGACCCCGGAGGCCGTCCGCCGCTTCACCCAGGTGGACGTGGCGGTCGCCGTGGCCACCGACACCGGCCTGGTGACCCCGGTGCTCCGCGCGGTCGACACCATGCCGATCAGCGTGGTCGCGGAGACCACCCGCCGCCACGCCGACAGCGCCCGTACCGGCCGCCTGCGCCAGGGTGACCTGGAAGGCGGCACCGTCGCCGTCACCAACCTGGGCATGTACGGCACCGAGGAGTTCACCGCGATCATCAACCCGCCGCACTCCTCGATCCTGTCGGTCGGTGCCGTCCGCACCGAGCCCGTCGTGGAGAACGACGTGGTCGTCCCCGGAGCCACGATCCGTTTCGTGCTCTCGATCGACCATCGCCCGATCGACGGCACGGTCGCGGCCCGTTGGATGGGCGAATTCCTGTCCCTGATCGAGAATCCGGTCCGCATCCTCGCCTGAAGGGGCCGGGATGCGAGTGGCGATTTTTCGCGCCGCCCCGTCCCGGCCCAGCCGCCACCTGCCGACGAGGATTCAGCGCCGTGAACCCATGAGGTCACGCTTCACGGCGCCAGGCCGACCGGCTCGGTGCGGTCCTCTCGTGCGGAATCCAAGCCCTGGCGGTTTTCCGGCTCGGGCCGGTCGGGCGCCGGGCGCGGGCCCCGGTCCTGGCGTCGGAGTTGCAGGACGACGACGCAGGACAGCACAAGCGCGCCACCCGCGAGCTGCACCGGGGTCAGGGACTCGCCGAGGACGAGCGCGGCCAGTGCGGCGGTGACCACGGGCTCGAAGGTGGACAGGATGGCGGCGGCCGACGGGCCGATGCGCTTGAGCCCGGCGAAGAAGGTCAGCATCGCCACGACGGTGGAGACCACGGCGATGGCGGCGAGCCAGAACCATCCCGACACCCCGAAGCCGAGGTCGACGCCGCCGGTGAGCAGGGTACGGGCGGCGAGGGTGCCGGCCGCGCCGGTCATCACCAGCGCGGACAGCACCACGGGCGCCAGCCGGTGCACAACGGTGTCGGCGACGAGGATGTAGACGGTGTACGTGACCGCGGAGGCGAAGGCGAGCAGCGCCCCGAGCGGGTGGAAGCTCATGCCGCCGGCGCCGAGCAGGACCAGCAGTGTTCCGCCCGAGGCGGCCGCCAGCGCGGCTGCGCGCGCGAGGGTGAGCCGGTCACGGCCGAGCAGCACCGCCGTCACGGTGACCATGACCGGGTAGGTGTAGAGGATCAGGGCCAGCAGCGAGGCGTCCATCAGCCGCAGCGCGGAGAAGAACAGGCTCGCCTGCGTGGCGTACCCGATGGCGCCCAGGCCGACGGCGATGGCGAGCACTCGGCCGCGCGTCATCGCCGGCCGGCCGGTCGCCCCCTGCCGGGGAGGACCGGAGGCGGCGCGGCGCAGTCCCGGTCGCACCAGCACGACGATCCCGAGCAGGACGGCGGCGAGGGTGAAGCGCACCAGCAGCAGCGCCTCGGGCGAGACGCCGGCGTCGTAGGCGAGTTTGCCGAAAATCGCCATCGCGCCGAAGCAGGCCGCGGACAGAAGACATAGTGCTGCACCCATGCGTACCAGGATCGAGGTCCCGACTCATTGGGTCCAGCGATGATTTCTGGAGGTGAATCGTTAGGATTCTCGCATGATCGAGCTGGATCTTCGGCGGTTGCGCTTCCTGCGGGAGTTCGAGGAGCGCGGCACCCTGGCCGCGGTCGCGGCGGCTCTGGGCTACAGCCCGTCCACGGTCTCCCAGCAGCTCGCCCTGCTGGAGAAGGAGGTCGGTGCCCGGCTGCTCGACAAAGCCGGTCGGGGTGTGCGGCTCACCGACGCCGGACAGCTGCTCGTTCAGCACGCACGGGTGCTGCTGTCGGCCGCCGAGGCGGCGGAAGCGGACCTGGCCGGCCTCGGCGGCGACATCCGGGGCACCGTCCGCGCCGGCGGCCTGCAGTCGGCCGCCCGCCGTCTCCTCATCCCGGCACTGGCCCGTATGAAGGCCGACCACCCGCGAGTCCGTGTGGAGATCTTCGAGCTGGAACTCGAACAGTCCCTGCCGGGCCTGCGCCTCGGCACGGTCGACCTCGTCATCGGCGACGAGTACGACAGCCACCCCCGCCCGCGCCCGGCCGGCCTGCGCTTCACGCCCCTGCTCGAAGAGCCGCTGAAAATCGTGCTCCCGGCCGCGCATCCACTCGCCAGGACCGGCGGACCCGTCCCGGTCACCGGCCTGCGATCCGACATCTGGACCGCCTCCGCCGAAGGCACCGGCCACCACGCCATGGTCATCGGGACCTGCCGCACCCTTGGTGGCTACGAACCGGACCTGCGCCACCGCTCCAACGACGCCGACGTCCAACTCGAACTCGTCCGTGCCGCGGCGGCCGTCGCCCTGCTGCCGGCCCTGACCCTGCCCGGCGACGACCCCGCGCTCGCGTTCAGGGACATCGCAGAAACCACCCTCAAACGCCGCCTGGTCGCCGCCACCCGAGACACGCCCCCCGCTCCCGCACTCAGCGCCCTCCTGACAGCCGTGACGGACCAGGTGCACAGGCTTGACCTGTGGCAGCCTTCCAGACCACCCGCCCGGCGTTCCTGACGATCGACCTTCAGCCCGCGACGCCTTTCTCCCCTGCTCCGGCCACCCACCGTTGACGCCCCGCGGCGCGGCCGCCGGCCAGCAGCAGTGCGGCGACGGCGGCGACGAGCCCGACGGCGATGACCGGCGCGAGCGCCGCGAAGCCGAAGGCGGCCGCGACCTCGCCGAACATCGGCGGGCCGAGCAGCGAGCCGAGGCTGCCCGCCTGGGCGACCAGGCCGCTGCCGACGTCGGCGTGGTCGAGCCGCTCCAGGATCAGTGGCAGGGCGGCGAAGACGAGGGCGGCGAGGAACCCGTTGGCGAGCGAGAGCGTCCCGGCGCCCGCGAGCACGCCGGCGAGCGGGCCGCCGCCGTAGACGAGCCAGGCGGCGGGCACGGCGAGCAGGCCGAACAGCGCGAGGACGCCGACCCGGGTGCCGCGACGCAGCAGCATGCCGACGAGCAGCCCGCCGACCGCGCTGAGCAGCGAGATCACCGAGGTGCTCGCGCCGGCGGCGGCGGCCGAGTTGTCGTGCTGCTCGATGAGGAGCGTGGGAAGCAGCACGATCACCGGTATGGTCACCAGCGCGGTCAGGCAGAACGAGAAGGCCAGCACGCCCGGCCATCGCAGCGCACGCAACCGGGGGACGGGCCCGGCGGCGGCTCGCGGACCCGCCCCGGTGCGGGGCAGCCGCAGTTGCAGGACCACCGCCATGAGAAGGGTGAGAGCGGCGAGCAGGCCGATCCAGCCGCGCCAGCCGAAGGCGTCGCCGGCCGCGCCGCCGACGAGCGTGCTGGCGAACAGGCCCACGGACACGAACGTGGCCCAGACCGACAGGGCGGCGCTGCGGTCGCGTTCGTCGGCCAGGCGCAGGACGAGCACCGGCCCGGCGATGGTGACCATCAGGTAGCCGAAGCCCTCGGCGACGCGGGCGACGAGCAGCCAGGCGAAGTCGTCGGCCAGGACGCTCGCCGCGCCCGCCACGGCGATCAGGGCAAGGCCGTACACCAGCGCCCCCCGCGCGCCGACACGGCGCATCAGGTAGCCGCCGGGCAGGCCGAAGGCTGCGCCGACGCCGACGACCGCCGAGATGACCCAGCCCAGCTGGGACAACGACAGCGACAGCTGGCCGGTCACCGCCGGCCCGACGGGGGCGAACTTGCCCAGGCTCATCGCGGCGACGACGCCGCCGAGGTAGACGACGCCGATGGTCGCCCACGTCGAGCGCCGCCCGGGCTGCACGGGCGCGTCCGGGGCCGGCTCAGACTTCACGCTCTCTCCTTCACACGACGTCGCGGCGGCTCAATGCTCGTCGTGCCCTCGTGTGCCGGTCAACTCGGCGCGGCCTGTACGGCGACGCGGCGCGGGCCGGCGTCATGGCCGCGTCGCGTTCGTGGCGAGGATACCGATTCCGGTCTCGGTGACGGTGACGGCGCCGGCCGACAGCAGGACGTCGATCGTCTCGGGCACGTCCCGGCTCGGCAGCACGCCCTGCAGGACGACCATGTTCTCGTCGCCCAGCTCCGCGCCGGCCCGCCACGAGCGCCCCGGCATGGCCGAGGTGACCTGCGGCAGACACTCGGCGGGGGCGCGGACGGTGAGCAGCACGTTCGCCGGGCCGACCCAGGCGCCGCGCAGCAGCCGGGCGACCTTCCCGATGACGGCGCGTCGCCTGCCGTCGGCGTAGGCGGCGGGGTTGGCGATGAGCTGGGCGCCGCAGGTGCGGATCGTCTCGATGACGCGCAGGTTGTTCTGCCGCAGGGAGTGTCCCGTCTCCACGACGTCGACCATCACGTCGGCCAACTCGGGGATCTTGGCCTCGGTGGCGCCGTAGGAGACGACCACCTCGGCGCGCCGTCCGGCGTCCTGGAAGAAGCGGCGGCCGATGTTGGGGTACTCGGTGGCGACGCGGACACCGTCGGCGAGGTCGGCCACGCTGGTCGCCGGGTGGTCGGCGGGCACGGCGAGGACGAGCCGCCATGGCCTCTCGGTGTTGCGGGAGTAGTCGAACGACTCGACCACCTCGACCTCGGCGCCGGTCTCCTCGACCCAGTCCGCGCCGGTGAGCCCCACGTCGAACGAGCCGTTCTGGACGACGAGCGGGATCTCGCGCGGCTTGTAGAAGGCGACCTGCGCGGTGCCCGCGTACTCGATGGTGCCCCGGTAGGAGCGCTCAAAGGGCCGTCGTACGTCGAGACCGGCGGCCGCGAAGAGTTCCAGCGCCCGCCGTTCCAGGGATCCCGTCGGCAGAGCGAGCGAGATCATGCTTCCTCCTCCGCGCGTCAGATGTGTAACAGCCGGTCGATACCGGTGATCGGCGGCGTCGCCAGGTCGGCGGGGCGCACCTCGATCTCACCGACGACGAGGTCGGTGGGCCAGGAGTCGACGATGCTGCCGACGCAGCGGGCGATCGAGCGGGTGCTCATCTTGTAGGGGTCGGTGTCGCCGTCGAGGTTGGCGATGGCGCCGGGCGAGACGAGACAGGCGCGTACGCCGTTGCGCCGCTCCTCCAGCAGCAGCGTCTCCACCAGCGCCTTCAGGCCGGCCTTGGTGGCGCTGTAGGCGGCCCCGCCCTCGAAGTAGCGGGTGCCCGCGTGGCTGCCCATCGCGACGAAGACGCCGCGGCTGGCTCGCAGCGCCGGCAGCGCGGCCTGAACGAGGTGGAAGCAGGCGCTGAGGTTGATCGCCACCAGGCGTTCCCAGTCGGCCTCGCGCAGGTCGGCGATCGGGTCCAGGACCCGGTCGACGGCGTTGGACACGCAGACGTCCAGCCGTCCGGTCGCGGCCAGGACGTCGGCGACGGCCCATCTGATCTCCGCGGGCCGCGACACGTCGCAGCGCCGTTCGCCGAGCCAGTCCGCGCCGGCGAGGGAGCGGTTCAGGGAGAAGACGCGAAACCCGCGCCCGCGCAACTCCTCGGCGATGGCCCGGCCGCTGCCCCGGTTGGTACCGGTGATCAGCGCCACCCGGCCGTCATCTGATGACATCGAGGATGCGACTCCACTGGTTGACGATCTCGTCGGCGTCGACGCCGTCACGGAACAGGTCCTTGTCCAGCGGGGACCCGTCCTCGTGCCGCAGGCGCATGCAGTCCTGTGAGATCTCGGAGATGACGGTGAGGCCGCCTTCGGCGGTGACGCCGAAGATGAGGCACATGTCCCAGAGGTCCACGGGGTGCAGCCAGGAGCGCAGTGTCTCGTTGACGGCCAGGGCGCGCTCGCGCATCTCCTCGACGGGCAGTCCGAGGACGCGCAGGTAGTCCTCGCCGATCGGCTGGTCCTCGGGGTCGATTCGGTAGTCGAACTTCACGACCGGGCGCGGCAGTGGCGCACCGTCCTCGAACAGGCCGGGGTACTTGCGGGTGGTCGACCCGGTGGCCCGGTTCTTCACGATGACCTCGAAGGGCGGGGCCGGGCAGTAGTCGGCGAGGTAGGAGTCGGGGCCGACCCGCTCACGGAACGCGCACGCCACCCCCGCCGCCTCGATCCGGGCCGCAGCTTTTTCATAAAAAGCCAGCCGTAACGGCCCGGTACGCTCCACCATTTCGTCGCGCTGGTATGTGAAACTGCGCAGGCTGGGGACTATCTGCACCAGACATCGGCCCTCGGGCAGTCGCCACAGCCGTTTACTGCGCCCGACGATATCCGGCTGTACCGTTCCGGGTATTTCGGAGATCGGAATTCGCCGACTCGATCCGTGGTCCACATCGCCTCCATATCGGAGTTCGGCTCGACCCACCGCTTCGACCGTCGCACCCTTATCCAGGCGTTGTAAACCTAGAAGAAGGTTCACTTGACCCTGCTCGCAGGCCGCCGCTACGGTCTCGGAAATTAAGCTCTCGATCTTATTCACGGTTTCCGGAGAGGAGGAAGATCTTGTCGAAAAACGAGCGAATAGCTCACTCGAAGATCACTCGTAAGTTTCGGTCCGAAGGACGCCAACTCCTGTTCACGCAGGGGCAGGGCGGTGAGGTTTCGGATGCGAACGGGATGACGTACATCGACTTCGTCATGGGATACGGACCGGTGATAATCGGCCACTCGGACGAACTCTTCAATGAAATTCTGTGCGGCTATCTCGGTAACGGCGTGATGATGCCGGGCTACACGACCTTCCACGCGGAGTACTTGGAACGGCTGCTCGGCGAGCGGACCGGGGACCGCGGCGCGTTCTTCAAAACCGCCTCCGAGGCCGTCACCGCGACTCTGCGGCTGGCCGCGATGCGCAACGGCCGGCTGGGAGTGCTGCGCAGCGGTTACATCGGCTGGCATGACGCGCAGATCGCCAACTCCCTGAAGTGGCACGAGCCGCTGCACTCGCCGCTGCGCGGGAAACCGCGCTACACCGAGGCGATGCGCGGCATCGGCGAGAGCGAGCCCGCGGTGAACTGGGTGGACTTGCGGCTGGAGTCGCTGGCGGAGATCCTGGAGCGCTATCGGGACCGGCTGGGCTGTTTCGTCTTCGACGCCTACCTGGCCTCGTTCACCACTCCCGAGGTGCTGCGGCAGGCCGTCGCGATGTGCCGGGACGCCGGTCTGCTCACCGTCTTCGACGAGACCAAGACCGGTGGCCGTATCTCGCCGCTCGGCTACGACCACGACCACGCCATCGGCTCGGACCTCATCGTGATCGGCAAGGCGCTGGCCAACGGGGCGCCGCTGAGCCTGGTGGTGGGTGAGGCCGAACTGCTGGCCGACGCCGAACGGGCCCGGCTCAGCGGTACGTTCTCCAAGGAGATGATCGCCGTGTACGCGGCGCTGGCGACCCGCGACATCTTGGACAAGCCCATCGGTGACGCGCCGGACGGCTGGGCCGAGATCGGCCGGATCGGCACACGGGTGGCGGCCGTCCTGACCGCGGCGGCCGAGGACGCCGGTGTGGCGGCCCTGGTCGGTGCCCGCCCCGTTCTCGGCGGCGGGATGTTCGAGCTGGTCTACCACGATGAGGCACTGCTGGGTGACAAGGTGCGGCGTGAGGCGCTGCTCGCCGCGCTCACCGGCGCCGGCATCCTGCTCCTCGAAGGGCACCCGTCGTTCGTCAGCCTGGCACACCGGCAGATCGACCCCGATGAGCTGCGCGGCCGGGCGCGCCGAGCCTTCGAGCGGTGGAGCACGAGCGTGGAGGCCGGCCGTGACTGACCGCCCGCGCCTCGCCCTGGTCGGCTGCGGCCGGCAGATGAGCCAGAATCTCCTGCCGTTCCTCCAGCGCGTACGCGGTCACCGGATCGTGGCCTGCGTCGACCCCGACCTGTCCTTGGCCAAGGAACTGCAGCAGGAGTCCGGGGCGGCGCTCTGCGCCGACTCGATCGAGGCGCTCGACCTGGACATCGTGGACGCGGCCGTCATCGCGGTGCCGCCCGAGCCGTCGTACCGGCTGACCCGCCGGCTGGTGGAGGGCGGCGTCGACTGCTTCGTGGAGAAGCCCGCCGGGCCCTCGACGCCCGCGTTGCAGGATCTGCACCACGTCGTGGACCGCAGCGGCCGCAACGTCCAGGTGGGCTTCAACTTCCGCTACGCCGAGACGCTGCGGCGGCTGCACGAACTGAGCCGCGACGCCCGGGCGACCTCGTGCTCGGTGACGATCGACTTCTACAGCCGCCATCCCTCGGCCCCGCAGTGGGGGGTGGACACCACGCTGGAGGCGTGGATCCGGCACAACGGGGTGCACGCCCTTGACCTGGCCCGCTGGTTCACCCCCTCCCCCGTCGTCCAGGTGAACGCGCACGTCATCCCGGGTGAGGACGACCGCTTCCAGGTGAACGTGTTCCTCCGGCACCGCGACGGGTCCCTGTCGACGTTGCGGATGGGCAACCACGTCAAGCGGTTCCTGGTGGGCGTCATGGTGCAGGGGATGGACGGCAGCCGCTACAGCGCGCCGTCCCTGGAGCGGGTGACCCTCGATCTGGCCGACGGCCTGCCGCTGGGCCAGGAGCTGTACGGCACGAAGAACCTCGATCACGGCTGGGACCGGAGCGGCTTCGGGCCGGAACTGGAGGCGTTCGTGGCATCCTGCGGGAACGACGCCCCCTGTGCGGGTGACACGCCGTCGATCGCCGACGCGCTCGCCGCCTCCGTACTGGCCGACCAGGTGATGGAGGAGATCAACCGGGACGGTAAGAACGGCCTGGGACACCTGCCGGACGCGGCCCGCGCCTCGGTGTAGGTGAGCCGTTGACCAGGGAGGGGGCCATGGACCGGACGCGACCGGCGGGCCGGGCCGGGCGAGCACGGCAGGTCGCGTCGCCGGCCGTGCTCGGGTGGATCGCCACCCGGCTGCGCGTGCACCGGCCGCTGCTGGTGGTGTTCACCGTGGCGGCGGTGGCGGCGAACGTGTGCACGACGCTGGTGCCGGTCCAGATCGGTGCGGCGTTCGCCGAGGCGACCGGCGAGCGTGCCGACCCCGGCGTGCTGGCCGCCGCGGCGGTCGCCACCGCGCTGCTGGCGGCCGGCCGGTTCGCCGCCGACCTGCTCTCGCACGGCTCGATGGAGATTCTCGCCCAGCGGGTCAAACGCGACGTGCGCGACGAGCTGTACCGCAGTCTGCTGGCCAAGCGCATGTCCTTTCACGACCAGCAGCGCATCGGCGACATCCTGGCCCGCGCCATCAACGACGCGCGGCTCGTCGACTACATGTTCAGCCCAGGGGTGTCCACCGCGTTCAACGCGCTGCTCGCCCTGGTGGTGCCGATCGTGTTCATCGCCTCGCTGAATCCCCAGCTCCTGCTCGCCCCCGGCGCGCTGGTCGTGGTGTTCGCGGTCGCACTGCGCCGGCACCTGCGGCGGCTGCAACCGCTGACGATGCGAATCCGGGAGACGTTCGCCGACCTGAACGAGCGTTTCTCCACCACGTTGACCGGCATCGCCACCGTGAAGGCGGCCACCCAGGAGGAGCACGAGCGGCTCGCGTTCCGGCGGGCCGCCGCCGCCTACCGGGACGCCTTCGTGCGGCGCGGCCGGGCGCAGGCCGTCTACCTGCCCGCGCTCAGCTTCGCCGTCGCGATGGCCGTCGGCGCCCTGCACTCCCTGTACCTGTACGGCCAGGGCGAGCTGGCGCTCGCGCAGGTCGTCACCTACCTGGGCTGGCTGGTGGCGCTGGCGCAGCCGGTCACGTTGTCGGAGCAGGCCGTGCCGGTCGTCCAGGAGGGGCTGGCCGCCGCCGCCCGGATGCGGCAGATCATCGACGGGCCCGGCGACCTCGAGGAGACCACCGGCGTCACGACGGCCGTCGAGGGCGCGATCACCTTCGACCGGGTGACCCTGCGCCACGACGGCAAGGACGTCCTGAGCGAGGTGTCCTTCCACCTGCCCGCCGGGCGCACGCTCGCCGTCGTCGGACCCACCGGCAGCGGCAAGAGCATGCTGCTGAAACTCGTCGCGCGCATGTACGACGCCGACGAGGGGCGGGTGCTGATCGACGGCCGGGACGTACGCGACTGGGAGCCGGGCGCGCTGCGCCGTCAGATCGGCCACGTGGACCAGGAGATCTTCCTGTTCTCCAAGAGCGTGCTGGACAACGTCGCCTTCGGCGCACCCGCGGGGGCCGCGGAAGAGGACGTCAAGCGCGTCGCCAAACTGGCCTGCGCCGACGACTTCGTCCAGGAGATGGAGCACGGCTACGCCACCGTCCTGAACGAGGGCGGCACGACGCTGTCCGGTGGTCAGCGGCAAAGGCTGGCCATCGCCCGGGCGCTGCTCACCGACCCGCGTGTCCTCACCCTGGACGACGCGACGAGCGCGATCGACGCGCGTACGGAGGCGACCATCACCGAGGCGATCGAGCGGGCGACCGCCGGCCGCACCACCGTGCTGGTCTCGCACCGTCCGGGCCAGATCCGGCGCGCGGACCTCATCGTGCTGCTGGACGCCGGGCGCGTCGTCGACCTCGGCGGGCACGACGAGCTGATGGCACGCTGCGCGCTCTACCGGGAGATCTACAGTGACTGACCTGTTCGCGGGCCTGCACGCCGACACCTACGACCGCGTGTACGGCAACCGCCGGCTCCTGGTGCGTATCCTGGCCTATCTGCGCGCCCGGCGCGGCACGATGCTGGGCTGCGCGGTCCTTGTCGTGGGGTCGGCCCTGCTGACCGCCTCGGTGCCCGTCGTCATCGCGCGGCTGATCGACGAGGTCGGCGGCGGGGCGGGGCTGGGCCTGTGGCTGGGCCTGTTCGTCGTCGCCGCCGCGGTGCTGGCGTGGGCGATGAACTGGGCGCGCCAGGCCGTCACCGCCCGGCTGGTCGGCGACGTGGTCTACCGGCTGCAGTGCGAGGCCGCCGACGCCGCGCTGGACAAGGACGTCGTCTTCCACGACGACAACTCCGTCGGGCGGGTGCTCAGCCGGGTCACCGGCGACACCGAGGGCTTCGGCTCGGTGATGACGCTCACCTTGAACCTGCTCAGCCAGTCGCTGCTGGTCTTGCTGCTCGGCGGCGTGGTGTTCTGGACCGACCCGGGCCTGGGTCTGATCATCGTGGCCGCGTTGCCGTTCCTGCTGGGGGCGGCGCTGGCCTTCCGCCGGATCGCCCGCACGGCGGCGGCCGCCACCCGGCGGGTGATGGCGAAGGTCAACGCCAACGTCCACGAGTCGATGATGGGCATCGCCGTCGCCAAGAGCTTCGGCCGCGAACAGACCGTCTACGACGACTTCGACGACGTCAACCGGCTGTCGTACCGGGTGTACGTGCGCCAGGGGCTCATCTACGCGGTCATCCTGCCGGTGCTGACCCTGCTGGCGGGACTGGCGACGGCCGTCGTGCTCTACCAGGGCGGGCGTTTCGCGATGCTCGGCCGGCTCTCGCCCGGCGAGTGGTACTTCGCGCTGCAGGCGCTCGGCATGCTGTGGCAGCCGGTCACCCAGGCGGCGGCGTTCTGGAGCCTGTTCCAGCAGGGGCTGGCCGCCGCGGAACGGGTGTTCGCGCTGATCGACGACCGGGGATCGGTCGTGCGGGGAGGGAGCGAGCCGGTGTCGCGCCTGAACGGTGAGATCGAGGCGCGCGGCCTGCGTTTCGGCTACGGCTCCGGCGGCCCCGTCTTCGACGGGCTGGACCTGCGGATCGCCGCGCGCGAGACGGTGGCGATCGTCGGGCGCACCGGGGGCGGCAAGTCCACCCTCGTCAAGATCATCGCCCGTGCGTACGACTTCCAGGGCGGCGAGCTGCTCGTCGACGGCCGCGACGTCCGCGCCCTGGACCTGACGGCCTACCGGCGGCGCGTCGGCGTCGTCCCGCAGCACCCGTTCGTGTTCGCCGGCACGCTGGCGGAGAACATCGCCTACGGCCGTCCCGGAGCCGGTCCGGCCGACGTCGAGCGCGCCGTCGACCGGATCGGGCGCCGGGTGTGGAGGCGCAGCATGCCGATGGCGCCGCACGAGCGGCTCGCCGACGGCGGCCGGGGGGTGTCGGTCGGGCAGCGGCAGCTCATCGCCGTGGCGCGGATGTTCGTGCGCGAGCCCGACATCGTGCTCCTGGACGAGCCGACCGCCAGTGTCGACCCCCTCACCGAGAGGGGCATCCAGAACGCGCTGGCGCGGCTGTTCGCCGGCCGGACCGTCCTGGTCATCGCGCACCGGCTGTCGACCATCCGGCGGGCCGACCGGATCCTCGTCCTGGACGAGGGCAGGATCGTCGAGGACGGCTCCTTCGACGAGCTGCTGCGCCGTGACGGGCCGTTCGCCGCCTTGTACGCCACCTACTACGCCCACCAGGAGACGGCATGAGCAGCCCGCCGCCGGAGCGCTGCGCGCCGCACCCGCGGGAGTTCGACACGATCCAGCGGCGGGCCTCGGCCGAGGGCGTGCGCTGTGTGGTGGGAGCCGTCCTGGTCAACCCGCGCGGCGAGGTGTTCCTGCAGCGCCGCGCCCCGCATGTGCGGCTGTTCCCCGGCTGCTGGGACATCGTCGGCGGGCACGTGGAGGCCGGCGAGACGCTGTGCGCGGCGCTCGCCCGCGAGATCGCCGAGGAGACCGGCTGGCATCTTGAGCGGGTCGGCGACCTGGTCAAGGTGTTCGACTGGGAGGGCGGCGACGGCACCCGGCGGCGCGAGATCGACGTGCTCGCCACCGTCACCGGAGACCTGGAACGGCCCCGCGTCGAACACGACAAATTCGTCGAGGCCGGCTGGCTGGACGCGGCGCGGCTGCGCGTCCTGGCCGCCGGCGGCGAGGAGACCGGCATGGTCGATCTGGCTCTGCGCGCCCTCGCCATGCGCTCCCCCGCTGGCAACACCCCGCCTACCTGGAGACGCTGATCACATGATCTCGCTCGCGCTGCCCAAGGGGTCCGCTCTGGAGCGGCCGGTCCTGGACCTGTTCACCGCGGCCGGGCTCGGCGTGCGCCGGACGTCTGGACGCAGCTATCGGGCGAGCATCGAGTACGGCGGCCCGATCCAGGTCGTCTTCTTCAAGCCGCGGGAGATCCCGCTGGTCCTGCAGGACGGAGCCTTCGACGTCGGCGTCACCGGCACCGACTGGATCGAGGAGACCGGCGCCAAGGTCGAGGTCGTCGAGGCGGTGGCGGCGGGCCGTCCGTGGCGCATGGTGCTGGCCGTACCGGCCGAGGGGCCCGCGGGCCTGTCCCCCGGCGCCCGGGTGGCCACCGAGTTCCCCGGCATCGGCCGGCGCTATCTGCGCGGCCGGGGGTCGGCGGCCGAGGTGGTGCACTCCTACGGCGCCAGCCAGGCCAAGATCCCCGAGCTCGCGGACGCCGTCATCGAGGTGCTCGAACCGGGCGCGTCCCTCGCGCCGGGCCTGCGGGTCCTCGACACGGTGCGCACCTGCGCGCCGCGGCTCATCGCCGGGCCGCACGCGTGGCGGGACGCCGGCAAACGCGCCCGGATCGAGAAGGTGGCGCTGCTGCTGGCCTCGGTGCGGGCGGGGGCGGCGCACGTGCTGCTGACGGTGCGCACGTCGGCGCGCGAGTTGCCGCGCGTCGCGCCCGCGCTGCCGCCGCGCTCATGGCGCGTCGGTGACCTGTCCGAGGAGGGGGCGGTGGTGGTGCAGGGGCTGGCGGCACGGCGTGGCGTGGCCGAGACCATCGACGCCATCCTGGCCGCGGGCGCGGCCGACGTCGTGGTGTCCGCGGTCGGCCGGGTCGTGACCCATCGGCAGCGGTCTTCGTCGCGGGAGCCGTGCCGGCCGTGAGCAGCGTGCCGCCCGTGGAACGCCGAATGATCGTCTGTGACCTGGACGGCACGCTGCTCGACTCGCGCGGCGAGCTGTCCGAGCGCACCCGGGCGGCCGTGCGCCGCGTCCGGGCGGCCGGGCATGTGTTCGTCATCGCGACGGCGCGACCGGTCCGAGACACCCGGCACGTGGCCGCGGCCCTCAACGACACCGGCAACGCAGGCAACGCAGGCAACGCAGGCGACGCGAACAGCGCGGTCTGCGGCAACGGCTCCGTCGTCTACGACTTCGCCCGGGACGAGGTGGTCGATCACCACCCGTTCGCCGAGGCGGACGTGGTGAGGGCGCTGACGGCGCTGCGCGACCGCTTTCCCGGCATCCGGCTGGGCGCCGAGTGTCATCTGGAGCTGTTGCTGGAGGACGCCTTCGAGCTGGCCCCCGCGCTGGCCCGCGACGCCCGCCGGGTGGCGAGGCTGGAGGAGGCGATCGACTGGCACGGCGTCGGCAAGATCGTGGTCCAGCTGGAGGGGGCGGCCCGCGGATACTACGAGAGCGTGGGCACGCTGCTGCCCGGGTGCGAGGTCACCGTGTCGGCGGACGTGTTCTGCGAGGTGACCCGCGCCGGAGTGACGAAGGCGGCCGCCCTGGAGGCGATGGCCGACCGGCTCGGCTTCGGCCGCGCGGGGGTGATCGCCTTTGGCGACATGCCCAACGACCTGCCGATGCTGACCTGGTCGGGGACGGCGGTCGCGGTCGCCAACGCCCATCCGGCGGTGCTCGCCGCGGCCCATGAGATGACCGCGTCCAACGACGAGGACGGCGTCGCCGTATGGCTGGAGCAGTTATCAGAGAAGCATTGACACTTGTCTGATGAGTACTCATTCTGGTCAAAGCCCCGGTTTGGGAGGTACTTGTGTCCCGCCTGTTCACCCGGTCGTCAATCGCCCTTTGCTTCCTGTTCGCCCTCGTCGCCTGCGGAGGCTCGCAGGGCACCGCCCAGAACGCGGGGGCGAACGAGGCCGCCTCGGCTGCAGGTGCCGCCGGCCTGCGCGTGGGGGTCGCCTACAGCCGAGGCGGGCGCGGCGACAAGTCCTTCAACGACTCCGCAGGGGCGGGCGTCGATCAGGCCAAGGCCTCGTTGGGCATCGAGGTCAAGGAGCTGAGCCCGAACGCGGCCGGCTCCGACCTGGAGGAGATCCTGCGCCTCCTCGCCGAGACGGGCCACAACCCCGTCCTGGCCGTCGGCTTCTTCTACGCCCAGCCGCTCACGAAGGTCGCGCCCGCCTACCCGGGAACGCACTTCGTCATCATCGACGACGCGACGGTGAAGCTGCCCAACGTCACCAACGTGGTGTTCCGCGAGGAGCAGGCCAGCTACCTGGTCGGGGCCGCGGCGGCGCTGAAGTCCGCCACCGGGCGGATCGGTTTCGTCGGCGGCGTGCAGACGCCGCCCCAGGAGAAGTTCCTGGCCGGGTACGCGGCCGGCGCCCGCGCGATCGACCCGAAGATCCGGCTGTCGAGCGTCTTCATGACGCAGCCGCCCGACTTCAGTGGATTCTCCTCCCCCGACAAGGCGCGGGAGGCCGCCCGCGGCATGTACGACGGCGGCGCCGACATCGTCTACCACGCGGCCGGCGCCTCAGGGCTCGGCGTCTTCCAGGCGGCCAAGGCGGCACACAAGTGGGCCATCGGCGTCGACGTCGACCAGCGCCGCACCGTCGCCCCCGACCTGTCGGAGGTGATCCTCACCAGCGCCACCAAGCAGATCGACGTCGCGGTGCGGCGCGTCATCGAGGAGCAGGCGGCGGGCAAGGCGGTCTACGGGCTGCGCGAGTTCGGCCTGGACGAGGACGGTGTCGGCTACGCCACCACCGGCTCCGACCTCGCCGACATCCGCCCCCGGCTGGACGAGATCAGAAAGCGGATCATCGCCGGCGAGATCGACGTGCCGGTCACCCCGTGAGGCGGCCTTCGACGACCTCCCCGGGGGTGCCGCTCGTCGAGCTTCGCCGCATCACCAAGCGCTACCCCGGCGTCACCGCCAACCGCGACATGAACCTCCTGGTGCGGCCGGGCCAGGTGCACGCCGTGGTCGGCGAGAACGGCGCCGGCAAGTCGACCCTCATGCGCGTCCTGTACGGCGAGGAGCGCCCCGACTCCGGCGACCTGCTGCTCGACGGCGTCCCCGTGCGGTTCCGGTCGCCCGCCGACGCCATCGCGGCCGGCATCGGCATGGTGCACCAGCACTTCCTGCTCGCCGAGAACCTGACCGTGCTGGAGAACGTGATCCTGGGCGCCGAGACCTCGCGCCGCGGGCTGCTCGACCGCCGCACGAGCGCCCGCGCGCTGCGCGACCTCGGCGAGCGCTACGGCCTGGCCGTCGACCCCGGCGCCCGGATCGAGCACCTGGGCCTGGGCGAACGGCAGCGGGTGGAGATCCTCAAGGCCCTGTACCGGGGCGCGCGTCTGCTCATCCTCGACGAGCCCACCACGGTGCTGGCGCCCGGCGAGGTGGGGCGCCTGTTCACCAGCCTCGCCGAACTGCGCGCCCAGGGCCTGGCCGTGCTGTTCATCTCGCACAAGCTCGACGAGGTGCTCAGCGTCTCCGATCACATCACCGTCATCCGCGCCGGAACCGCGGTGGGCGAGTTCGCCGCCGGCGACGCCGACCCGGGCGTCCTCACCCGGCTCATCGCCGGCGGCGACCTGCCGCCCACCGTCCGCGGCGGGCGCACGGAAAAGGGCCCCGTCGTGCTGCGTCTGGACGGCGTGCGCACCGACGCCGTCCAGGCGGCCACCCTGGAGCTGGCCGAGGGCGAGATCCTGGGCATCGCCGGCGTCCAGGGCAACGGGCAGTCCGAGCTGATCGACGCGCTGGTGGGCACCCGCCAGATCACGGCCGGCACTGTGCGCCTCGGCGACCGTGACGTCACCCGGCTGGGCGTGCGCGGGCGCCGCCGCCTGGGACTGGCGTGCATCCCCGAGGACCGCCACCGCCACGCGCTGGCGCTGCCCGCCACGCTGTGGGAGAACGTCATGCTGGGCAGCGAGGACCTGCGCCGCCGCAGCCGGTGGCGCCTGGACCGCGCGGCCGCCCGGGAGGCCGCCGGGCAGATCGGCGCCCGCCTCGGCGTCGGCGCACCCTCCCCCGACGTCCCCGCCGCCGCGCTGTCGGGCGGCAACCAGCAAAAACTCGTCGTCGGCCGGGTGCTGCGCGGCCGTCCCCAGGTGCTGCTCGCCGCCCACCCCACCCTCGGCGTGGACGTCGGCGCCCAGGCCGTCATCTGGGATCTGCTGCGCGAGGCCCGCGACGCCGGCCTGGCCGTCCTGCTGGTCAGCGCCGACCTCGACGAGGTGCTCGGCCTGAGCGACCGCGTACAGGTGATGTTGCGCGGCCGGCTGACGCCCGCCCTGCCGGTCGCGGAACTCACCCGGCCGCGCCTGGTCCGGCTGATGACGGGCACCGGATGAACGCGATCATCACCCGGGCCGGGAAGGTGCCGCGCGTGCTCGCCGCGCCGGCGCTCGCGCTGCTGCTGGCCCTCGTCGTGGCCACGGCACTGCTGACCGCGGCGGGCGCGTCGCCGGGCAGGACATATGTGACGATGCTGGAGTTCGGCGCGCGGCCGGACTCGCTCGTCTCGGCCGTGAACCGCTCGGTCGTCTACTTCCTCGCGGGCCTCGCGGTGGCCGTCACGTTCCGCATGAACCTGTTCAACATCGGCGTGGAGGGCCAGTACCGCCTCGCCGCGCTGCTGGCCGCGGCCACCGGCGCGCACCTGGACCTGCCGGCGCCCCTGCACGTGGCCGTCATGTGCGCGGTCGCCATGCTCGCCGGGGCCGCGTGGGCCGCGCTCGCCGCGCTGCTCAAGGTCTGGCGCGGTGTGTCGGAGGTGTTGTCGACGCTGCTGCTGAACTATGTCGCCACCGGGGTCGTGGCGTACCTGCTGGCCGAGGTGTTCGCCGCCGGCAGCACGACGGGGTCGACCGCGGACCTGCCGCCCTCGGCCCGCCTGCCCGAGCTGAACGGCCTGCTCGCCGCGGCCGGGGTAACGCTCCCGGGCGGTGCGAGCCTGGGCGGGGCCGTGCTCGGTGCCGCGCTCCTGGGGGTGGCCCTGCACCTGCTGCTCACCCGGACGCTGTTCGGGCACGACCTGCGGATGAGCGGGCTGAACGCCGCGGCGACCCGCGTCCACGGCGTCGATCCCCGCCGCATGATCGTCGTGACGATGCTCGTCTCGGGCGCGATCGCCGGACTGGCCGGGCTGCCCCACCTGCTGGGCACCGCCTACCACTTCGGCCTGGACTTTCCCGCCGGGGCGGGCTTCACCGGCATCGCGGTGGCCCTGCTCGGCCGCAACAGCCCGCTCGGCATCGCGCTCGCCGCCCTGCTCTTCGGCTTCCTGGAGCGCTCGGCGCTCATCCTCGACATCGAGGGCGTGCCCAAGGAGATCGTCACGATCATGCAGGGCGTCATCGTGATCAGTGTCGTGGTCGCGCACGAGGTGGTGCGTCGTGCCGAACGCCGGCGCGCCGCACGGCTGGTGCGGGCACGCACCGAGCCCGAGGCCACCCCGGCCCCGGCGCCGGGCGGGGTCTCGTGAACGCGCTGACGCGGCGGCCGCTGCTGATCGTCCTGCTCGTGCTGCTCGCGGTGGCGGGCGTCCGCGTCCTCACCGGCGAGGCGCTCACCGACTCCGGCATGGTCGGCGCCGCACTGCGCCTCGCGGTGCCGATCGGGCTGGCCGCCCTGAGCGGGTTGTGGAGCGAACGCGCGGGCGTCGCCAACCTCGGCATCGAGGGCATGATGATCATCGGGACGGTGTGCGGGGCGTGGGCGGGCCACTTCCACGGCGTCTGGGCCGGGGTGGTGGCCGGAGTGCTGGGCGGCGCCGCTGCCGGACTGCTGCACGCCGTCGTCACCGTCACCTTCGGCGTCGACCAGGTGGTGTGCGGCATCGCCGTCAACATCCTGGCGGCGGGGGTGGCGCGTTTTCTGTGCGTCGTCGTGTTCGCCGGCCTGCCCGGCGCCGGGGCCACCCAGTCGCCTCCTGTCACGGGCGAGGTCGGCACCGTGAGCGTGCCGCTGCTGGCGGGCGGCGCGGGCGGCGGCGACCTGCTGGGCGACCTGGAACGCGGCGGCGTCTTCCTCCTCGCGGACGCCGCCGGCCTGCTGCGAGGGCTGCTGCACGAGGTGTCGTGGCTCACCGTGGCCGCCGTCGTGCTCGTCCCGGTCAGCGTCGTGCTCCTGTGGCACACCGCGTTCGGGCTGCGGCTGCGCTCGGCCGGGGAGCACCCGGCCGCGGCCGACTCGCTCGGCGTGCCGGTCCAGCGGATGCGCTACTGCGGCGTGCTGGTCTCCGGCGCTCTGGCCGGTCTGGCCGGCGCCTACCTCGTCACCGTCTCCTCCGGCCTCTACCAGGAGGGCCAGACCGGCGGGCGCGGCTTCATCGGCCTCGCCGCAATGATCTTCGGTAACTGGCGGCCGGTCGGCACGGCGGGCGGGGCGCTGCTGTTCGGCTACGCCGACGCCGTGCAGCTGCGCCAGGCGAGCGCGGTGCACACCCTGCTGCTTTTGGGCGCGATGCTGGCGTGGGCGGCGGCGATCGTCGTCGCGCGGCGGCGGCCCCGCCTGGCGGCGGGCGCGGCCCTGCTCGGCGCGGCCGCCTTCGCGCTCTTCCAGAGCACCGGCTCGGTGCCCACCCAGCTCATCTACGTCACGCCGTACCTGACCACGCTGCTGGTGCTGGCCACGGTCGCCCAGCGGCTGCGCATGCCCGCCTACGTCGGCCTGCCCTACCGGCGGGGAGATGCCTGACCATGACACACGTGCCGCGACCCCGGATGCTGGCCTACCTGGACCGCTGGTCCGCCTCCCCCGGACAGCGCGTGAACGTGCACGCGAGCGGGCCCGCCGGAGCCGCGCGGGTCGAGGTGGTCGACCTGGTGAGCCAGACCGTGCTCGGCCAGGCGATGCCGGTCGTCGTCGAGCCGCGGCGCCTGCTGACCGGCTCCCACCTGGAGGCCACCGGCGTGCCGGCCCCCGCCCGGGGCAGCGTCGCGCTGTGGCTGCGCCCGCACGGGGCCGGCGCCCGGCAGGTCGTGGCGGAGCTGGACACCGGCGACCGGCGGCTGCTGATCACCCTGGACGAGGCCGGACGTCCCGAGACCGTCATCGAGACCGGATCCGGCGTCCTGCGCGCGGGAGCGGGTTCGGCCCTCCCGCAGGGGGCGTGGTCGTTGCTGGTGGCCGCCTGGACGGCGGAGCCGTCCGGCACCCGGCTGCGTCTCACCGTCCGAGGGGCGATGCGCGACGACGCCGCCGCGCACCGGGCGGACCTGCCGCTGGAGCCGGCGACCGCGACCCTGCGCTTCGGCGCGGGCTCCGGCCACCGCGACCCGTACGCCGGGCGCCTGGCGCTGCCCCTGCTGACCGGCGACGCGCTCACCTCCGGCGACTGCGACACCATGACGGGCCTGACCGGCGGCCCGGCCCTGGCCGGGCACCTGGGCGCCGGCCTTCTCGCCCTGTGGGACCCGGCCGCCGATCCGGGCGGCCCCGTCGTCCTGGACATCAGCGGAAACGCCCGGCACGCCCGCGCCATCAACCGGCCGCTCGCCGGGCTCGTCGGCCCCGGCGAGGACGGCACCCGCACCGCCCTGCAGCTCAGCCCCGAAGACCTGGACGACGCCCGCTGGCCGCGAACCTGCTCGGTGACCGTACCCGCCGACGCCGGCTCGACCGTGCTCGGCGTGCGAGTGCGCGCCGGCGGTGACTCCCACGGTGACTCCCACGGTGACTCCCACGGTGACTGCCACGTTGTCCCGCTCGTCGTCCCCCCGGCCGGCCCGGCGCGCCCGATCGCGGTCGTCCTGCCGACGTTCACCTACCTGGCCTACGCCAACCACCGCCAGTCCAGCGAGGCCGAGTACTTCGGCGACTACTCGCACGTGACCGACCGGCGCATCGAGCTGTCGGACACCGACGTCCACCTCAACGCCCACCGCGACCTGGGCCTGTCCCTGTACGACCAGCGACGCGAGGGCGGCCCCGTCTACCACTCCTGCGGTCGGCGCCCGGTGCTCAACCACACGCCGGACTACCGGTGGTGGATGACCGGGGCGCCCCGGCACTTCGCCGCCGACCTGCTGCTGCTGCGCTGGCTGCACGCCGAGGGCTTCGCCTTCGACGTCCTGGCCGACGAGGACGTGCACACCGGCGGGGCCGCCCTGCTGGCGCGCTACCGCGTCGTGCTGACCGGCAGCCACCCCGAGTACGTCAGCGCACCGGAGCGCGAGGCCGTCGCGGCGTACGTGTCCGGCGGCGGACGGCTCATGTACCTGGGCGGCAACGGCTTCTACTGGGTGACCGGCGTCGATTCGCGCCACCCGAACGCGATCGAGGTACGCCGCGGCCACACCGGCGCCTGGTGGGACAACGAGCCAGGAGAGGACGTCCTCACCTCGACCGGGGAGCCCGGCGGACTGTGGCGCGAGCGCGGCCTGGCGCCCCAGGAGTTGCTGGGCGTCGGCTTCACCGCCCAGGGCTGGGGCCCGGCGCCCGGCTTCACCCGCCTGCCCGACGGTTACCGTGCCGAGGCGGCCTGGGTGTTCGCCGGGATCTCCGATCCGGTCATCGGCCGCCACGGGCTCGCTCTCGGCGGCGCCGCCGGAGACGAGATCGACCGCGCCGACCCCGGCCTCGGCACCCCGCCGGGCACCTTGTTGCTCGCCACGTCCGCGGGCGGGCACAGCGGCCACTACCAGAACGCGCCGGAGGAGGCCCGTCTCGGCGCGGACGCCGTCCGCGCCGACATGACGCTGCGCCTGACCGGGGCGGGCGGCGCCGTCTTCGCCACCGGATCCGTCAACTGGGTGGCCAGCCTCGCCTGCTGCGACGGCGACGTCCGGCGCGTCACTCGAAACGTCCTGTCCCGGTTCCTTATCCCGAAACCCTTCAAAGGAGTGACGTGACCTTCGTCAGGACAAAGGCGCACGCCTACCCCTATCCCCGCACCTCCGGCGAGCTCACCGAGGAGCACCTGAGTATGCCCACCGCGACGCTCACGGCGATCGCGCGGCACCCGGTGACCGTGTATCCCGACACAGGCGCCCTCTACCACCGGCTGGCCCGTGAGATGGCCGACGAGCTGCGCGACAACAACCTGCGTGGCGAGCCCACCCGCTGGATCCTGCCCGTGGGCCCCAAGGCGCACTATCCGCTGCTGGCGCGCATCTGCAACCAGGAGCGCATCAGCTGGGCCGAGGTGCACGCCTTCCACATGGACGAGTTCCTCGACTGGCAGGGCCGCCCCGTCGAGCCGTCACACCCGTTCAGCTTCCGCGGCTACTGCGACCGCAACCTCTACCAGCTGCTGGACCCCGCGCTGCGCCCTCACCCCGGCAACGTCGTCTACCCCGACGTCCTCGATCCCGACGCCTACGGCGCCCGCCTGCGCGAGGTCGGCGGGGCCGACACGTGTTTCGCGGGCTTCGGCTACCGGGGGCACCTCGCCTTCAACGAGCCGCCCTCGAGCCGCTGGCACCGGTACACCGTCGAGGAGTTCGCCGCCTCCACCACGCGGATCGTCACCCTGCTCGACGACACGCTCGTGGCCCTTTCGCACCGGCTGACCGGCGGCTACACCCAGCCCATCCCGCCGATGGCCATCACGCTGGGCATGGCGGAGATCCTTTCCGCCCGGCGGCTGCACCTCATCACCGACGGCGGCGCGTGGAAGCGGTACATCGTCCGCGTGCTGCTGCTGACGACCGAACCGGAGGTGTCGCTCCCGGTCACGCTGGCGTACCGGCACCCCGACGTGCGCGTCTCGGTGGACGCCGACAGCATCGCCCCGTGCGCGGTGGGGCTGGGCGCATGACCCCGCCTTTGGCCCGCTCCCCTCACCAAGCACCGGCGCCCCCGAGAAAGGCGGTGCCCCGGTGACCGTGCTCGCGCTCGGCGCCTACACCCTGGACCTCTACATGTTCGGCGGCCGCCTGCCGTCCGCCGGCGAGAGCGTCAACGCCGCCGAGTACGCCACCGCGCACGGCGGCAAGGCGGCGAACGTGGCGGTCGCGGCGGCCAGGCTCGGCGCGCCCGCGCGTTTCGCCGGCTGCCTGGGCGAGGACGCCGACCGTTCGGCGGCGCTGGCGGCGTTGCGGGCCGACGGCGTCGAGGTGGGCGACTGCGCGATCGCCAAGGGCGTGGCCACCGGGCGCAGCTTCGTCTACGTCGACGACCAGGGGCGGCAGATCGTGATGACCTGGCCGGGGGCGGCCGGCCTTCTGGCCCCGGAGCGGGCGGCCGCGGCGGCCGCGCGTCTGCCGGCCGGGTCGGTTCTCGTCCTGCAGGGCGAGATCCCGGTGGCCACCTCGTGCGCGGCCGCGGCGGCCGTCTCGCCGGGAGTGCGCCTCCTGGTCAACCCCAGCCCGGCCGAGGCGTTCCTGGGGGCCGACGGGGCGGACCTGCTGAGCAGGGCCGACGTGGTGGTGCTCAACGAGGCAGAACTGAGCGTGCTGACCGGTGGCCGCACCGCGGACTCCTCGCGGTCTCTGGGCCTTCGTACCAAAGGAGGGGCCGTGGTCGTCACCCGGGGCGAGCGGGGGGCCGAGGTGAGCGACGATCACGGCACTATGCTGGTCGACGCACCCCGCGTGGACGCTGTCGACACGACCGGAGCGGGCGACGCCTTCACCGGTACGCTGGCCGCCACCCTGCGCGCCGGGCTGAGCCTGGCGGCCGGGGTCCGACTCGCCTGCAGGGTGGCCGCAGTCTCGGTCACGCGCCGTTTCTGCGTGCCCAGTTACCCGTCCGCCGGAGAGCTCGGTCTCGCCCCTCTCCACGGTCCACCGGCGCAGGAGATATCCGCATGACACCACGACCGCACACCCTGGCCGTCAGGATCCGCGACCGGCTCCGCCTCCTCATCGTCGAGCAGGGCCTGCGCCCGGGCGACAAGCTGCCGTCGGAGAACGAGCTGATGAACCTCTTCGACGCGGGCCGCACCAGCATCCGCGAGGCGTTCAAGCTCCTGGAGCAGGAGGGCGTCATCCAGGCGCGTCACGGTGACGGCCGCTACCTCACCGCGCAGCCGAGCCTGGATCGTCCGCTCACCCGCCTCGAAGGCGTGACGGAGATGCTCGCCAGCCGCGGTTTCACCGCCGATGACACCGTCTTGGACGTCGCCTCGGTCGAGCCGGACCGCCACCAGCGCGAGGTGTTGCGGCTGGCGCCCGGTGAGACGATCGTGCGCCTGGAGCGGCTGCGCCGGCACCGGGACGACGCGTTGCTCTACTCGATCGACCTGTTCCCGCGCCGGCTCGTCCGTCTCCCGCTGGACGAGGTCGACTGGTCCGGGTCGCTGTTTCAGCTCCTCACCGAGCACGGTCACACGATCGCGTACGCGGTCACCCAGGTCCGTGCCGTCACCCTGGATTCGGCGCAGGCCGAGCGCATCGGCGGCGCCGAGGCCGGCGGCGCGTGGCTGCTGCTCATCCAGACCCACCACGACAGCGCGGGGCGGCCCCTGCTGTTCTCGCAGGACTACCACCGCGGCACCGACTTCTCCTTCCACCTGGTGAGGCGCCGTGACTGACCCCCCGACAACCGGCACCGCGACCGGCACCGCGACCGGCACCGCACCCGGTGCGCGCCGCCGCCACGTCGTGTTCGACCACGACGGCGCGCCCGACGACCTGCTGGCGCTGCTGCTGCTGACCCGCTACGAGAACGTCGATCTGCGCGGTGTCGCCGTCACCCCGGCCGACTGCCTGCCCGCGCCCGGCCTGTCGGCCACCCGCAAGATCCTCGCCTTGGTGGGCCGGGACGTACCGACGGCGCTGGGCGTGCTGCCCGGCCGCAACCCTTTTCCGCTCGCCTGGCGGATCGACGCCCTGCGGGCGGACGCGCTGCCCGTGCTCAACCAGCGCGGCCGCACCGTCCCCGCCGCTCAGGCGCCCCCGGCGCACGAGCAGTTCGCCACCTGGCTGGCGCAGGCGCCGGGACCGGTCACCGTGCTGGCCACCGGCCCGCTGACCAACATCGCCTGGTGCCTGAAGCACCATCCTCGGCTCGCGGCACGCATCGAGGAGATCGTGTTCATGGGCGGCGCCCTGGATGTGGCGGGCAACGTCCACCAGCCGGGCCACGACGGCACCGGCGAGTGGAACGTCTACTGGGATCCCGACGCCGTCAAGTGCGTGTTCGACTCCGATGTGCCGATCACCATGTTCCCGCTGGATGTGACCAACCGGGTGCCGGTGACCGCCGACTTCGTGGAGATCTTCGGCCGTGCGTACGGCGAGCACGTGAGCGACCTGGCCGGGTCGCTGCTCGCGCTCACCTTCGGCACGCTGGAGACCACCGGGCTGCCCTACTGCTGCTGGGACAGCCTCACCACCTCCTACCTCGCCGACCAGGACATCTGCACCTTCGAGACGGTGCGCTGCGATGTCGTGACCCGGAGCGCGAGCCAGGGACGAATCGTGCGAAGTGCCGGCGGGCGCGCGGTCCGCTGTGCCCGGTCGGTCGACGCCGACCGGTTCTACCGGCACTTCGTCACCACCCTCGCCCCGCGCGGGCGATGACCTCAACGACAGAAAGGATCATGCGATGAGCACGAGAACGATGGATGCGGGCGAGCGGATCGCCGCGCCTCTTTTCGGCCGCCGCCGGATCCTGTCCGTCTTCTGGCTGGCCGAGGACGAGATCTCCTTCTACGGGCTGCCGCTGCTGCTGTGCCGGGTACCGCACGTGGTCAGGGCGACGGTCGGCCGAAGCGTGGCGGAGGCCGGCCAGGCGCTGGGCGGAGGGGATTTCGACGTGGTGGTGCTGCCGGTCGCGACGGTGCCGCAGGTGGTGGCCGCCGCCGGTACGCCCTGTGGCCGCACCAGGGTGCTGGCACTGATGCGAACCGAGGAGGCGCGCCACCTGTCCCCTGTCGCCGGCGATCACGGTGTCGACGGCTGCCTGCTGTGGGACGTGGTCAACGTCGCCGGATTGTCCGACGCCTTCGCGCACCTGCTCAGCGGCGACCTGCCCACCCTGCCGGTCGCGCCGTCCGTGTCACCGTCCGTGTCGCCGGCCGCGGCCTCCCCCCAAAGCGCCGGCGCCGAGCTGACCGACCGGCTGACCGAGCGCGAGCACACGGCGCTCGCCCTGCTGCTGCGCGGAATGAGCAACAACCAGATCGCCCGCGCCATGGGCATCTCGATCCACGGCGTCAAACGGCACGTCTCGAACCTGCTGGTGAAATTCGACTGCTCCAACCGGACGGAGGTGGCGCTGGTCGCGCAGCGGCTGGGACTCAGCTCCGCCACCGGCGGCCCCCGCGTCAACCCGGCGGTCAGGTGAAGGGCGGCACCGCCGCCCTTCACGGATTCGCATATCGCCCGCACCCCGTAGTGACCGAAGAGAAGTGGAGCGACAATGGACGTCCCCCCCATGGAACTCAGTGGTCGCGTTCCCCTCGTGCGCGCCGACGATCTCGACGCCGACATGGAGAAGGCGACGCAAGCCATCAGGACCCAGCTGACCGACTGGGGCTTCATGGCCGCCGAGGTCCCCGGCATCGGCGTACGCGTCCGCACCATGATGGAGGAGTTCGCCTCGGCGTGCCGATCGCCGGAGCCGCGGCTGGCCGACTACGCGCAGTCGTCGGTGCCCCAGCTGTCGGTCGGCGGCACGCACGGGTTCTTCCCCTACAACTCCGAGATCCCGCGCCTGGCCAACGGCGTGCCCGACCCCAAGGAGTTCATTCACATCAGCGGGGCGCTGCTGGCCGACCAGCCGCCCGGCGCCGGTGACGTGCTGCGCGCCTTCCCGGCGTTCGGGGCGGCGGCGGCCGGTGTGTTCGACACCGCGTTCCGGCTGATCTCCCTGTTCGGAGAGGTCGTCCGCGGCATGATGGCGCCCGGCACACCCGAGCTGGACCTGTCGCGGGAGGCCACGAACCTGCGGGTGATCCGCTACCGGGACGTGGGCGATCGCGAGGTGCTGGCGCACGAGCACTCGGGCATCCAGATGCTCGGCCTGCAGTTGCCGCCTTCCGACCAGGGGCTGCAGTACGTGCTGCACGACGGCACCTGGGTGGAGCCGGTGATCGCCGGCACCGACGTGGTCCTGTGCAACATCGGCCGGATGCTCACAAGCGCCTCCGACGGGCGTTTCCGGCCGTCGACGCACCGGGTGCACACCAAACCCATGCCGCCCGGCTACGAACGCCTGTCGTCGGTGCTGTTCGCCTACCCGCCGCACAAGGCGCCCCAGTGGAAGATGGTCGACGGTGAGATGGTGACGCTCGACGCGACCTGGGGCGACTTCATCGAGAGCCGGTTCCAGGGCCTGGGTGAGCGGCAGCCGGAGTCCTGACGAAGAGGGGGCCTTTCGGCCAGGTGCGGATCGCGTTCCGCGCCTGCGGCCCGAAAGGCCCCCTCCTGCCGGTGGTGTTCGGCCGCCTCCCACGCCGGCGACGATTCAGCGGCAGATGCCGGGGCGCCGTTTCCTTCGGCAGGCGGTTCACTGACGCCGGTGGCGGAGTGCTCGTTGCTCGGCGGCGTCGAGTGCGGGTGCGAGGGGCGCGAGCGCGGCGCGAAGGAGGTCCGGTAGCGAGCCGGACGGCACGACGAGCCCGCCGGCCGTGGCGGACGAGACGGTCGCCTGCAGCCATTGCTCGAGCGCCACGCGAACCGCGGCGGCCACGCTCGCCGCGAGCACCCGTGCGGTGTGCGGGTCGCCGTCGCCGAGACGTCCGGCGATCGCATCGGTGAGGGGGTGCTCGATCGCGGTGGTGGTTTCGACGAACGCCTCACGCAGCGCCGGGCGGGTGACGATCAGCAGTAGCGCGTCCCGGGCGGATTCGTCCGGGGCGGTGTACTGATCCACGATCGCCTCGATGACGGCGTCGGCGAGGCCGACGCCGCGGGGCCGGTCGGCCACCGCCGCCGCGACCCGCGCCTCCCGTTCGCCGGCGACGGCGGCGACGATCGCCTGTTCGCGGCTGGAGAAGTAGTTGTTGTACGTCCTGGGTGAGACGCCGGCGGCCTCGGCGATGTCGTCGACGCGCACGTTGTCGGGTCCACGCTCAAGAGCCAGCCGCAGGGCCGCCGTGCGCAGGGCCTCTCGGGTGGCCTGCTTCTTCTGCTCGCGCAGCCCTGCCGGTCTCGTCGTCACCGTCTCAGCCTCCCAGATTCAATGCGCGTACGCAAACTTGCCTACACGCAACTTTTTTCCTAGCCTGGGCGTCCTCTCACCTCAGGCGAACAAGGGAACGCACATGATCACAGATGTCGTCATCGTCGGCGGCGGCCCGAACGGGCTGATGCTGGCCTGCGAGCTGAGCCTGGCGGGGGTCCGGCCACTCGTGCTGGAGCGGCTGCCGGAGCCGAGCGAGGAACCGAAGGCGAACGGGCTGCTCGGTCAGGTCGTCAAGCTGCTCGACCGCCGGGGGCTGCACGAACGTCTCAGTGGCAGCCCGGAGCCGCCGCGGCCGAACTCCGCCTACTTCATGTTCGGCGCGATGGGCCTGGACCTGAGTCTGCTGGACGACAGCCCCGTCTACGCCCTGCCGGTGCCGCAGCGGCGCATCGTGCAGGTTCTGCAGGAGCGCGCCGTCGAACTGGGCGTGGAGATCCGGCGCGGACATGAGGTCGTGGGCCTGTCGCAGGACGACGAGGCGGTCACCGTCGACGTCGCGAGCCCGGGCGGGGCCTACCACCTGCGGGCCCGGTACCTTGTCGGCGCCGATGGAGCCCACAGCGTCACCCGCAAACTCTCCGGCATCGGATTCCCCGGAGTCACCTACGACCGGATGACCGTGCGCTCGGCGCATGTGACGGTCCCGGCGGACCGGGTCGATCCTGCGACCGGTGCGCTGAACGTGCCCGGCTACGGTGCCGTTTCGCCGTTCCTGCCCCACCGCACCGAGCACGGGGGGTTCTCCTACGCGCCGATGCCCGGCCACCCGCCGCTGGTCAGCACCACGGAGTGGGACCAGCCCGCGACCGACGCGGTGATGAGCCTGGAGGAGTTACGGGCGAGCGTCCGCCGCGTGCTCGGCGTCGAGGTGCCGATCGGCCCGCCCGACGGCCAGGGACCGCACGTGCTGCGCCGGCTGAGTGGCGGTAACACCCGGGTCGCCGAACGGTTCGCCGACGGCCGGGTGTTCCTGATCGGTGACGCCGCTCATGTGTACGCCGCCACGGGGGGCGGTCCAGGGCTCAACCTCGGCCTGCAGGACGCGGTCAATCTCGGCTGGAAACTCGCCGCCGAGATCCGGGCAGGAGCCCCGTCCGGGCTGCTGGACACCTACGAGACGGAGCGGCGGTCGGCCGCCCGGCGCATGGTGCTGAACGCGCAGGCACAGGCGGCCCTGATCGCCCCCGGCGACGATGTCACCGGACTGCGCGAGGTGTTCGCCGAACTGCTCCGCGACCCCGGCACCGTGCGGCGCCTGGCCGAGCTCACCGCGGGCGCCGACGTCCGCTACGACATGGGTGCGGGCGAGGCGCATCCGCTGACCGGCCGGTTCGCCCCGGACCTGGACCTGCGCACCCCGGCCGGTCCGGTCCGGCTGGCCGAGCTGACCAGGACCGCACGTCCTTTGCTGCTCGACCTGACCGAGGAGGCGTCACTGGCGAAGACCCTCGCCCTGCGGCACGACCAGGTCGATGTCGTCACGGCGCGCTCCCAGGCCGCCGCGCCCACCGCCCTGCTCCTTCGACCGGACTGCTACGTGGCCTGGGCGTCTTCGTCACCCCGGCCCGATCCAACGGAGATCGCGGCACTCCAGGCGGCCTTGCGGCGGTGGTTCGGAGTCATCACGCCCGCTCGCACCTGAGGTCGCCGGTACCGGTCCGGCATCGGTGACCGCGATCGGACGGATCGCGGAGGCGCACGCGTGCGCCGAGTGCGGACACCCGCGAGGCGAGCTCGTGGCCCGCGTCCGAGCCTGTCGTTCCCCCGTTCGGGGCCTCCCGCCGTGGCCGCGGGAGGCCCGCCCCCTCCGATCACCGCGCCCGGAGCGATCCGGCCACCTTTCCGCTCGCGAAATGACGCGATCGCGATCCGGAACATTCAAGGGGTGTGACGCCGGACTCGGCTCGTCGGCCCCTCCTGCTCGATATGAGGGAGGAAGAAGTCCCGGACGTCCCCGGCGAGCAGCTCCGGCACCTCCATCGCGGCGAAGTGGCCGCCGCGCTCGAACTCCGACCAGTGCCTGATGTCGTACAGCCGCTCGGCCAGCGGCCGCACCGACTGCGTGATGTCGTGCGCGAACACCGCCACGCCGACCGGTACCGGGCACGGCTCGACCCGCCGCGGAGCCTCACGTGCCAGCCGCGCCGAGGAGGCCGCGGTGGCGGTCAGCCAGTACAGCGAGATGTCGGTGAGCATCCGCTCGTCGTCGATCTGCGAGCGCGGGTCCGTCCACTGCGCGAAGCGCTCGGCGATCCAGGCCAGCTGGCCGACCGGCGAGTCGGTGAGCGCGTATCCGAGGGTCTGCGGGGTGGTGGCCTGCAGAGCCTGGTACGGCGGGCGGTTCGCCATCAGCCGCCTGACCTTCTCCAGCCGGGCCTCGTCGGTTTGTGACAGCTCGAGGCCGGCGTCGGGGTCCGGCCGGGTCGGCAGGTAGTTGACGTGCACCCCGGCGACCTGCGCGGGGGCCACCGCGCCGAGTGCCAACGAGATGCCCGAGCCGAAGTCGCCGCCGTGCGCGCCGTAGCGCTCATACCCCAGGCGGCGCATCAGCTCGGCCCAGGCCCGGGCGACCCGGACGATGTCCCAGCCGCGCTCGTGGGTCGGCCCGGAAAAACCGAAGCCCGGGATGGAGGGGATCACCAGGTGGAAGTCGCGCGACAGGGGCTCGATCACGTCGAGGAACTCCAGGAACGACCCTGGCCAGCCGTGGGTGAGGACGAGCGCGAGTGCGTCCGGTCTTGGAGAGCGGACGTGGACGAAGTGGATGTTCTGCCCGTCGATCTCGGTGGTGAAGTGCGCGAGCTCGTTCAGCCTGGCCTCGTGCGCCCGCCAGTCGTAGCCGGTGCGCCAGTGTTCGGCGAGCTCCTTCAGCCGCGCCAGCGGGAAGCCGTAGTCCCATCCGGCGCCGGCGACCTCGTTGGGCCAGCGGGTGCGCGAGAGCCGGTCGGTGAGGTCGTCGAGGTCTGCCTGGGGGATGTCGATGCGAAACGGCTTGATCATAGTCTTGACTCCAGGGGATTCGTCCGGCGCCCGGATGTTCGGACGGGCCGGTGTCGATGAGGTCGGTGCGAACGGCGACGGGGCAGCGGGTGCCGGATTCGAACCACGCTCGCGCGGGTGTCCGCGGCGTTCCGGAAAGCGAGCGGTTCTCGCATGTTCAGGCGGTCGAGGCCCGCATCGTTTTGTTGGCCGAACCAACGTTGGCGTCGCCCACTATATACAGATTTATTGGTCATACCAACGATGTATGGTGGCTGGTGTGGAAAAAACACCCGCACGTCTGACCGCGAAGCCGAGTTGGCTGCTCACCCAGCTGGCGGTGCACGCCCACCGCCTGGCCTCCGACGGCTTCGGGCAGGTGGGGGCGCGTGGATACCACTACCGGATCCTGGCCGCACTGGAGGAGTTCGGGGTGGCCAGTCAGGCCGAGCTCGGCCGCCGGTGCAACATGGACCGCAGTGACGTCGTGGCGGCGATCAACGAGCTGGCCGGGCAGGGCCTGGTCGAGCGGACGCCGGACCCCGAGGACCGAAGGCGCAACCTGGTGGCCCTCACCCCGGCCGGTGATCGGCAGCTGCGGCGCCTGGACCGGGCGCTCGACAAGGCACAGGAGGACCTGCTCGAACCGCTCACGGCCGAGGACCGCCAGGCCCTGACCCGCCTGCTCACCGAACTGCTCGCACACCACCGGCGGGGGTGAGCGGGGCACGGATCGCGCCGAGGCCGGCGGGGACGGAGAAAAGCTGTTGATCACCCTCGCCGCGCGAGGGAAGGCTGTGGCGAATCACCGGTGAAAAGCATCCGCGAGGAGCCGTCCGTGGCGAGTGAGTGGGGGATCGTCCTCGTGCTGGGCGTGATCATGGTGGCGGGAGCCTCGGTGCAGCGGCTGGCGGGAATCGGGTTCGCGCTCGTGTCGGTGCCCGCCCTGGTGCTGCTGCTGGGCCCGGCCGAGGGCGTGGTGCTCGCCAACTGCGCGGCCGGCGCCATCAGCGCGGTCGGCCTCGCCGTCACCTGGCGCCAGGTGCGCCTGGCCGCGATGGTCCCGCTGGTCGCCGCGGCCGCCTGCACGGTACCGGCCGGGGCCTGGGTGGCCGCCCGCCTGCCCGAGCCGGTGCTGCTGGCCGGTATGGGGGCGCTGGTGAGCGTGGCCGTGGCGCTGGTGATGTGGGGTGCTCGGGTGCCGGCCCTGCGCGGCGTCAAAGGCGCGGTGGCCGCCGGCGCCGCGAGCGGGTTCATGAACTCCTCGGCCGGGGTGGGCGGCCCCGCGGTCTCCCTGTACGCGGTGAACGCGGGCTGGACGGTACGGGAGTTCGTGCCGAACGCCCAGTTCTACGGGGTGGTGGTGAACGTCTTCTCCGTGACGGCCAAGGGCGTGCCGCAGCTGCCCGCGCCGGTCTGGCTGCTGGTCGCGGCCTCCATCGCGGCGGGCTCGGCGATCGGCGCGGCACTGGCGCGGCGGGTTCCGGAAAGGCCGGCCCGGCTGGTGGTGCTGCTGCTCGCGCTGGCCGGCGGACTCACCACGCTGGGCAAAGGGCTGTGGAACCTGTGATCGAGGGATTTTCCGGGGTCGATCTGCCGGTGAGCATCTTGCACACCGTGCGAGGCCGGCCTCGACGACGCCGCCGGCCTCGCACGGGCCCGAGCGGAGGGCCTGGCGGCTGGTGGTGATCGCGGGGTTCTGCGTCACCCGGCCTTGACCTCGGCGGCGGGGTGCGCGTCCGGCATGTCGAGGGTTCGGCGACTCCAGACCGATGCTCCCGCGCAGAGAAGCCCGATCAGGAACGGATGGGTGGCACCGCGTTCGACGAGGCCGATGACGTCGCTCGCGGAGTCGCCGGCGGAAGAGAGGATCATCAGGAGGTAGGCCGTCGTCGAGAGCAGGCCGACCACTCCGGTCGTGACCAGCGCCCTCCCGATTCCGGGCGAGAACCCGACACGCCGGCGCATCCTCCCGAGCACGACCGCGAGTATGTTCGCGCCGATAAAGCCCGCGAAGGCTCCCATGCTGTGGTAAGCGCCGGTGCCGTCTTCCAAAGCCTCGCCGGATCCCGGGAACAAGCCGAGCAGAACACCGCCGACGGCCAGCAGTGTCGCGGGCACGAGCGTCGTCCAGCGGCGCCAGCCCGACAGGCCACGCAGCAGCGCGATACCGGCGAGGATCGTGATCCCGAACAGGATGAAACCGGTGTTCATCACCCAGGCAAGAGGTGAGTACATGTACTGCCCGAACAGGGTCGAAGGTCCGTGGACTCCGAGATTGCTGATGAAGTGGTACGTGTAGCTGTAGGGCGGATCCGTCCACGCTGCGGCAGCGACGAACTCCGCGAGCAGGAAGATCACAGGGCCGGCGATGAGCAACGCTCCCGCGGCTCGTCGCCGCGAAAGCCGAAGCACATCGGGGCCGGGCGTGTCAGGTCGCGAGTCGTTCCCGGGCTTTTCTTGCTCGATGCCGGAACGCGAGTGGGTGTACCCGGTCATGGCTGTAGTCCTTTCAGGCGTTGCTGCGGCGCTGACACCAGGGCCGGTGGAGGTTCTCACGGGTTCGGTCCTGCCGCCCGCCTCGTCTTCCGCCGCCGACCTTACTTCACTCACACACTAAGTACATCGAGATTACTTTTATTGTCAATATACTTAGAGGCCGGTACCAGTAAGATCGAGCCATGGTGAATGGAACGGCCGTGGGGCGACGAGAGCGCAAGAAGGCTGCGACGCGGGCGGCGATCCTGGACGCGGCGACGACGCTCTTCCTCCAACGTGGCTTCGATGCGGTCACTGTTCGCGAGATCGCGGACAAGGCGGACGTGTCACCCAAGACGGTCTTCACGCACTTCCCCCACAAGGAGGCACTCGTCTTCAGCGACGAGGACGACCGACATGAACACCTCTTGGCCGCGGTCAGCGCCCGGGCGCCCGGCACCACGATCTCCGACGCGCTGAAAGCCCACTACCTCCTCGAAATCGCCGCACTCACATCCGAACCCCAGCGCCAGATCCTCGCCCTCATGGAGCAGACCCCGGCCCTCGTGGACTACGCGGAGAAAATGTGGTTCCGCCACGAAGACGCCCTCGTCGCCACGATCACCGAGGAGTTCGGGCTCTCCGAGCCGAGCGACGAGATCCGCTTCTACGTCCGGTTCGCCCTGCACATCCAGCTCAGCGCCACCCGCGAGGCCGATCCGGAACGGACCATCGACGCAGGATTCCGACTCCTGGATGCGGGCTGGACGCGCTACCTCGAGGCCGGAGGTTAGAGCGCAGCCGTGCAGGCTCGCGGGGCAACGTCATCGCTTCGGCTCGACGCCGATCGCATGCACGTCGCGGCGGCGCAGCGCCGACCACAGCGCCTCTTGTCGTTGCGGCCCGCCCGCGACGGCGGCTTCATCGCCGTCAGCACGTCGAACAGCAACAGCGCGTCATCGGCTCATTCGGGCAGGGGGCGGTCGCGGAGCTCGGATTTGCGGATCTTGCCCGAGCCCGTCTTCGGCAGCGCGCCGACGATCTCGAAACGGACGGGGATCTTGTACTTGGCGAGCCGGGAACGCAGGAAGTCCGCCAGTTCGCCGGGGGCGACGCCGGCGCCGGGACGAAGCACGACGAAAGCGCGGCCCACCTCGCCCCACCGGCGGTCGGCCATCCCCACCACGGCGGCCTCCGCCACGGCCGGATGCGCGAAGAGCGCCTCCTCGACCTCCGCCGGGTAGACGTTCTCCCCGCCGGAGATGTACATGTCCTTGATGCGGTCGACGACGCTCAGATGACCCTCCTCATCCATGATCGCGATGTCGCCGGAGCGGAACCAGCCGTCCTCGGTCAGCGCTGCGGCACTGGCCTGCGGGTCCCGCCAGTAGCCGGGGGTGACGTTCGGTCCCTGGATGAGCACCTCGCCCGGCTCCCCGGCCGGTGCCGTCGTGAGGTCGGGGCGCGCCACCCGCACCCTGGTGAAGAAGACCGGCACCCCGGCCGAGCCCACCTTGCGCACGCTCTCGCCCGCCTCCAGGAAGGTCGCGCCGGGGGCGGTCTCGGTCAGTCCGTAGCCCTGGCAGAAGACCAGGCCTCTTTCCTGGTAGGTGCGGATCAGCGCCACGGGGATGGCCGCGCCGCCGGCCATGAGGGTACGCAGCGACGACAGGTCGGCCTCGGCCCAGCGCGGCGACCTGGCGAAGTCGGCGAACATCGTGGTGACGCCGAACATCCACGTCACCCGGTGTTCCTCGATGAGGTCGTAGCACACCTCCGCGTCCCAGGACGGCATGATCACCGAGGTGCCGCCCTTGAGGAAGGTCGGCAGCAGCGTCTGGTTCAGCGCCGCGACGTGGAAGAGCGGCGCGCTGATCAGCGTCACCTCCGAACTCGTCACATCCACGCCGACCATCATGTTGAAGCAGTTCCACACCAGGTTGGCGTGGCTGAGCATCGCCCCCTTGGGAGCGCCGGTCGTGCCGGAGGTGTAGAGGATGAGGGCGAGGTCGTCGAGCGCCACCGGCACGTCGATGGGGCCGGGATCGCCCCGCGCCACCCAGGTCTCGAAGTCGTGCTCCCCCGGCGCGGGCGATTCCAGGGCCACGAGCGTGTACTGTCCGGACAGGGCGTGTACGGTCTGCGCGCAGCCAGGGTCGTACACCAGCAGTGCGGCGCCCGAGTGGCCAAGCATGTAGCCGATCTCGGGCGCGGTCAGCCGGAAGTTCAGCGGGACGAAGACGGCCCCCAGCATGTGGGTGGCGAACATGGTCTCGGCGAAGGCGACGTGGTTGGGGCCGAGGTAGGCGACCCGCTCCCCCGCCCCGATCCCCGCCTGGCGCATCCGTGAGGCCAGGCGGGTCGCCCGCTCGCAGACGTCGGCGTAGCTGACCGATCGGCCCGCGAAGACGAACGCGGTGCGCTGAGGACTCATCTGGGCTCGGCGGGCGGGCCAGCCGCCGAGCCCGGCGTTACGCATCGGTGGCGGCACGGATCGCCGGGGCGCCGGAGGTGAGGTCGTCGCCGCTGGTCTCCCGCAGGGCCAGCACGCAGACCACGGTCAGCAGGCAGCAGACAGCGATGATCACCGAGATCGTCGTCGTGCTGCCGCCCCCGGAGGAGGCGTCCAGCTGGGCGAACAGCAGCGGGCCCAGGCCGGCGCCGAGTCCGGCGAGCTGGTAGCCGAGCGAGGCGCCGGTGTAGCGGTTCCTGGTGGGGAACAACTCGGCGTACAGCGCCCCCAGCGGGCCGTACATCATCGGGTGGATGAGCGCCTGGCCCAGCACCAGCGCGATGACGAGCAGCGCGACGCTGCCGGCGTTCACCATCGGGAACAGCGCGAAGCCGAACCCGGCCATGAGCAGCGCGCCCGCCAGCACGATCGGGCGGCGTCCGACCCGGTCCGAGAGCGCCGACCAGGCGATGATGCTCACCACGGCGAGCGCGGAGGAGAGCGTGAGGCCGTTCAGCACGGCCTGGCGGGTGAAACCGGTCCGGACGCCGTAGGCGATGAGATAGGTGGTCAGCGTGCCCTGGGCCACGAACGCCGACAGGCCGACCCCCACCCCCAGAAGCAGGGTCCTGGGGTGGTTGCGCAACACCTCCAGCAGCGGCATCCGGGTGGCGCGGCCGCCGGCGCCGGCCGCCTCGAACACCGGCGTCTCCTCCACCCGCAGCCGGACGAACAGGCCGACTCCCAGCAGGAGGATGCTGAGCAGGAACGGCACCCGCCAGCCCCAGCTCAGGAAGGCCTGCTCGCCCACGACGGCCGCGGTGCCGCTGAGTACGCCGGTGGACAGCACCATGCCGAACGGGGCTCCGGCGTTGGTGAAGCTCGCCCACAGGCCGCGGCGGCTGCTGGCGTGTTCCGCCGACATCAGTACGGCGCCTCCCCATTCGCCGCCGATGGCCACGCCCTGCAGGACGCGAAGGAGGACCAGGGTGATGGGGGCCAGGGCGCCGATCTGCTCGTAGGTGGGCAGCACGCCGATGAGGAAGCTGGCGACACCCATCAGGGTCATGGTCAAGACCAGCATGCGCTTGCGGCCGAGCCGGTCGCCGAAGTGGCCGAAGATCACTCCGCCGAGCGGCCTGGCGAGGTACCCCGTGGCGAAGGTGCCGAAACTGGCGACCGTGGCCGTGAGCGGGTCGAGCGAGGAGAAGAAGATCTTGCTGAAGACCACCGCCGAGGCCGTGGCGTACAGCAGGAAGTCGTAGTACTCGATCACGCTGCCCAGGAAGCTGGAGGCCACCGCGCGGCGTAGCTGAACCTGGTTGGGGGGAAAGACCGACGGGTTCGTCATGACTGAGCTCCTCAGTCCGAGAGCGAGCTACTGCGCTTGCTTGCCCGGAGGTTAGGCATTTTTGTGACGGACGTCAATCCTTTGCCCAGCATTAAACGGTGCCGAGCCCGAGCAGGCGCACGGCGTTGTCCTTGAGGATCTTCGGGCGGACCTCGGGCTTGATGTCGAGGGCGTCGAAGTCGGCGAGCCACCGATCCGGCGTGATCATCGGGTAGTCGGACCCGAAGAGCACCTTGTCCTTCAGCAGCGTGTTGGCGTACCGGACGAGCTGCGGCGGAAAGTACTTCGGCGACCACCCCGACAGGTCGATGTAGACCTGCGGCTTGTGCGTGGCCACCGCCAGAGCCTCGTCCTGCCAGGGAAAGGACGGATGGGCCAGGATGATCCGCAACTCGGGGAAGTCCACGGCGACGTCGTCGACCAGCATGGGGTTGGAGTACTTCAGCCGGATCCCGCCCCCGCCGGGCAGACCGGCACCGATACCGGTCTGCCCGGTGTGAAACAGCGCCGGCACCCCCATCTCCTCGATCGCCTCGTAAAGCGGGTAGGCCACCCGGTCGTCGGGCGCGATGCCCTGGACACTCGGATGGAACTTGAAGCCGCGCACCCCGTGCTCGGCCACCAGCCGGCGCGCCTCGCGGACCCCGGCCCTGCCCTTCCACGGATCGACGCTGGCGAAGGGGATCAGCACGTCGGCGTGGGCGGCGCAACTCGCCGCGACCTCCTCGTTCGAGATGCGCCGATGCCCGGTGGCGTGCTCGGCGTCGACGGTGAACACCACCGCCGCCATCCTGCGCTCACGGTAGTAGGCGGCCATCTCGGCGACGGTGGGCCGAGAGCGCCCCTTGAAGTACTTCGCCGAGGCTGCGGCCAGCTCGTCGCCGAGCGAGGCGTGCCCGTCCGCGGAGACCTCCGCGTGCGTGTGCACGTCGATGGCGACCAGTTCGTCGACGTTCATGAACTCTCCTTGTGCACATATTTGACTTCCGTCAATTATGTGCCTGACATCTGGCCCGTCTACGCTTTCGGTGTGAGCATCGGCGGCGAAGACGAACCGGCGGCGCCGTCCGCGCGCCCGCAGTCCCTGATTTTCAGCTTCCTCGGCATCCACGCCCTGGACCGCGGCACCGCCATCTCCACGGGCAGCATCATCGAGGTGTTCGCCCGCCTCGGCGTCTCGGAGGAGGCCGTCCGCTCCACGCTCGCCCGCATGGTCAAACGCGACCTGCTGACCCGCCACCGGGTGGGGCGCAGGGTCTATGTCGGGCTCACCCCGCACGCCGAGGCGGTGCTGCGCGACGGCCGCCGGCGGATCTGGGAGACCGGCGCGGTGAACCGCGACTGGGACGGCACCTGGACGGTCGTCGGGTTCTCCCTGCCCGACAGCCGCCGCAGCACCCGCCACGACCTGCGCTCCCGGCTCATCTGGGCCGGATTCGGCCCGCTGCAGAGCGGACTGTGGATCGCTCCCGGCGCGAGGGAGGTCTGCGGGGTGCTGGAGTCGCTGGAGGTCGACGATCACGTCACGGTGCTGACCGCGAGGGCGTTCAAACCCACCGAGGCCGCCGACCTGGTGGCCAAGGCCTTCGACATCGAGCAGATCGCCCGGCGCTATCGGGCCTTCCTCACCAGGTGGGACCTCACCCGGCCGCTGCCCGACGCGCCGGACGACCTCGTACGGCAACTGGTGCTGCACACCGACTGGCTGCAACTCGTCCGCCAGGACCCTCACCTGCCGGCCGAGCACCTGCCCGGCGACTGGCCGGCGATCCGGGCCGAGCAGGTCTTCCGCGCGCGGGCCGAACAGTACGAACGGCCCGCGCTGAAGGTGGCCGGCGGCCTGCTGGACGAACTCACCCTATGACGCAGGCGGTCCCGTTCAGCGCGAACGCCGCCGGAGCCGAGTTCGTGCCGCTGTAGGTGCCCTGGAACCCGAAACTGCTGCGGGCCTGCGGGGCGATGGTGGCGTTGCAGGAGACGTTACGCGCGCTGACCTGGGAGCCCGACTGGGTCACCGTGGCGTTCCAGGCACTGGTGACCTGCTGGTTACCCGGCCACGTCCAGGTCACGGTCCAGCCGTTGACGGGGGCCGACCCGGTGTTGGTCACGGTGACATCGGCGGTGAAGCCGTTGTTCCAGGTGTTGGGAAGGTAGGTGACCCTGCACCCGCCCCCCGGGCCGGGGGTCGGAGTCGGCGACGGGGTGGGAGTGGGAGTGGGAGACGGTGAGGGGGTTGGGGTCGGGGTCGGGGTCGGCGACGGGCCCGGCCCGCCGGTGAGGCCGAAGAACTGGATCGCGGCGGCGGCCATCCCGCTCGACGGCAGGCTGTGACCGGCCCCCTGGATGGTGTAGGCCTCGACCTGCACCGTTCCGGAGGCGTCGGCGTAGCGGCGGCGGTTCCAGTTCGCCTGCGGGGTGTCGGAACTGGTGGGCGTCTGACTCAGGCCGAAGACATTGGTCCACTGGTCGATCGCCTGCTGGTGGGTGGCGTAGTACACCAGGTTGTCGTTGGTGCCGTGCCAGAGCTGGACACGCGGCCGGGGACCGCTGTAGCCGGGATAGGCGGCGCGCACCAGGTCTCCCCACTGCTGGGGCGTCTTGCTGATCCGCCCGGAGGCGCAGTTGCTCACGCCGGGCGAGGGAACGTAGTCGGCCTCGTTCGGGAAGCAGGCGAACGGCACCCCCATGAACGCCCACCAGGATCGTGGCGGCGTACAGCATCGCGGCACTGACGGCCGCGAGCACAGCACTCCATTGCCTCATCGGCTCTCCTTCGCTTGATGTTCGCTCGGTGCACGAGCCGCAGCGCCGCCGACTCGCCCTGACATCAGCCGGTATAGGGGCGCGTCGCCAGCCGGTCGAGCTTCCCCCGTACCGGATCATGGTCCACAAACGATGAAAAAAGCTGCTTGCGCTGGTTATCAAGCGATTTGTTATCAAGTAGCTTGATATTTGAGGCGCGAAACTTACATCGCCCGTTATCGTCATCCGGTGACCTCACGCCGCGACCCCACAGCCGACCAACCGCCCAAACCGGCACCTCACCTGAGCTACCTGGTCTACCGGCTGGAGCGTCGCATCCGCGCCCGACTCGACGAGGCACTCGTGCACTACGGCGTCACCACGACCGAATACATGGCACTCAGCGAACTGCGCATGCGCACCGGACTGTCCTCGGCCGAACTCGCCCGCATCGCCTTCGTCACCCCACAGGCCATGAACCTGGTCGTACGCGACCTGGAACAACGCGGCCTGATCCACCGCGACGCACACCCCGACGGCGGCCGGGTGCTTCGCACCCACCTCACCCGCGAAGGACAGGCCGCCCTACGACACTGCGACCGCGCACTCGACCGCATCGAAAAAGACATGCTCGCCGACGTCGACGACCACACCCGCACCACACTGATGGAGGGCCTCACCCTCTGCACCCGAGCCCTGCGTCCCCCTGAGCCCACCAATGCCGGACTCCGGCGGACGAAGACCCCTGATGACCTCACGGCATGATCCAGCTTGACCTTGACACAGTGACAAGGTCTTCACTGAGGGCCAGGAGGTGGCCCCATGACCATGCCGAAACAGGACACCAACCCGATCCCAGCCCTCCAAGCACTGCAGGACGACGACCCGTCGGTGCGGCTACGAGCGGCGCTGACGCTCGGCACGAACCCCGACCCGCGCTTCATCGACAAGCTCATCGAACGATGCGCGATCGAAGGCGAATTCCCGGTACGCGACACGCTCACCTGGGCACTCACCCGCCACCCCGCGTCGATGACACTCCCCAGACTCCTCGACGAGGTCCGCTCACCACGCGCCCAGGCACGAAGCCAGGCGCTGCACACCCTGTCCAAGATCGGGGATCGGCGGGCGTGGCCGGCGATCACCCAGGCGCTCCTGGCCGACACCGACGACGAGGTCGCCCGCAGCGCCTGGCGGGCGGCCGTCGTGCTCGTACCCGAAGGCGAGAAACCCGAACTCGCCGCTGCACTGTCGACACAACTCGGTCGCGGCGAACGTGAGACCCAACTCAGCCTCAGCCGGGCGCTCATCGCGCTCGGCGAAGTGATCTCGCCGATCCTGCACGCCGCCCAGACACGAGCAGACCCCCGCGTACGCGCGCACGCGATCGCCACCGAGCGACTGTTGCGCGACCCAGAAGCCGGATTCGAGTTCGCGATCGAGCAGGCCAAGCGCGTCGTGGCCCTCGGCGAAACCGAAAGGCAGGGATGATGAGACGGTGTTGATCGGTGAGGTGGCACGACGCTCCGGAGTCAGCGCCCGCATGCTCAGGCACTACGACGCACTCGGCCTGGTGCGGCCAACGGGCCGCACCGACGCCGGCTACCGCGAATACTCCGCGGAAGACATCCAGCGGATCTTCCACATCGAGAGCCTGCGGTCGCTCGGACTGTCACTGCACGACGTCGGGCGCGCCCTCGAAGACCCCGCCTTCACCCCGGCACAACTCGTCGAACACCTCATCGACCAAACCCAGGAACGCATCGCGCGGCAGACCGAACTACTCACGCGACTTCGCCGCATCGGCGCCGCGCAACCCACCGACTGGAAGGAGGTCCTCCACACCGTCGAACTCCTGCAGGCACTGGGATCAAAGAACGCAGGCAAGCGCCAGCACGCGGCCCTGTCCTGGACCGAAGATGCCTCGATGCCGGTGGAAGCACTGGTCGAGGCGGCACTCAGCGAAAAGGACCCGAACGTCGCCGGAGCCCTTCGATGGGCCCTGGCGCGATCGGGCGACAGCGAATCGGCCCTACTGCTGGCCAAAGGCCTCGGCTCACCCGTGGCCGAAGTGCGCGAACGTGCCGTCCAATCCATCGCCGAAATCCCGGACGCCCAGGCGACCGAACTGCTGCGCGACGCCCTCGCCCACCCCGACCTCGTCGTCCGCAGATACGCGGCCCTGGCACTGGGGGCACGCGGCGCGACCGAGGCGATCCCGACCCTCATCGACATGGTCGTCGAGGGAACGAACGACGTCGACGCGGCCGACGCGCTGAGCACCCTGGCGAGCACCCCCGCCCTGGCCGACCAGATCGCCACCGGCCTCGTCGACCGCCTCGCCCCCGGCACCACCGAACCACCGGCACGCCGACGCCTCGCGCAGGCACTCGCGGACATCCCGGCAACCATCGCCTCCCGCGCCCTCGTCGATCTATCACACGACGAAGATCGCGCCGTCGCGCTCACCGCGGCCTACGTCCTCAAAATGCGCGACGCCCGATAGCCGACCCTTCGCCCGGCACACCAAGTCCTGCACCGAAAAACACGACACCGAACAACTCGTGACCGCGGCCGCACAGATCAGGAGAGGACGGTGAACCAGGAGATCGCCCGCGATCGCATGACGACGTCACCACCCCGTTCCGATCCCGATCAAAGGAACGGGCCGACGAGACCGGCGAACTCCTCGGGGCCGACGATCCGCACCCCCAAACTCTCGGCCTTGGCCCGCTTGGAACCCGCCTTCTCCCCGGCCACCAACAAGGACGTCTTCGCCGAGACACCAGAAGAGGACCTGCCCCCGGCACGCTCGATCAGCTCGTTCATCTGGTTACGGGTCAAGGACTCCAAAGCCCCGCTCATCGAACCGGTCACCACGACCGACATCCCGGCCAGCGGCAACCCGGACGCGTCACCCGGCTGCGCGGGGGCCTCGCCCCCGTCGCCCCCGGTGACGACGGGGGCGGCAGGAGGCGTCCAGCCGGGCTCAGTCATGGTGACCCCGGCCGCCACCAGCTTGTCGATCAACGGCGCGAGCTCGGCGAGCTCGGCCACCACCGCCGGCGACTTCTTCGGGCCGATGCCCTCGACCGCCTCGATCGCCCCGGCGTCGGCCGCACGAATGGCGTCCATACTGCCGAAATGCCGGGCGATGCGACGACTCATGGACCGGCCGGTGCCACGCACACCCAGCGCGCAGAACACCCTGCTGAGCGGCTGTGCCTTGGCCCGCTCGATCGCGGCCAGCAGATTGTCGGTGCTCGTCTCCCCCATCCGCTCCAGACCCAGCACCTGCTCACGGGTCAAAAAGAACAGATCGGCGAAGTCGGCGATCAACCCCGCGTCCAGCAACTGCAGAATGCGGCTCTCCGCCAGCCCCTCGATGTCGAGCTGGTCACGGCCCACGGCATAGCCGATGGAGGCGATCATCCGGCAGGCGCGACCACGCACGCACCTCCACCGCTCCTGAGAGGCGTCGATCGCATCACCGCAGGTAGGACAGACCTTCGGGATCTCGATCGGCCGCTCATCACCGGTGCGCAGATGCACCACCGGCGCCTCCACCCGGGGAATCACATCACCCGCCTTGTAGACGGTCACACTGTCACCCAGCATCAAACCCCGACGCGCAATGTCGGAGGCGTTGTGAAGCGTGGCATAGGTGACGACACTGCCGTCGAGCTCGACCGGCTCCAACACCGCGCGCGGGGCGATGACTCCGGTACGGCCGGTGTTCCACTCCACACCGACCAACTTGGTGATCTTCTCGGTCGCGGGCAGCTTGTAGGCGACGGCCCACCGCGGAGCACGCGAACTGAAACCGGCCTGCGCCTGGTCACCGGCGAGATCACACTTGATCACGATCCCGTCGATACCGAACGGCAACTCCGGCCGCACCGCGGCGATCTCCTCGACCCGCCCCCGCACCCCCTCCAACGTCTCAGCGACGATCCCGGCCACCGAGGTGGCCGCGGTGGTCTGCACCCCCTGCCCGGCGACCCACGCCATGACCTCGCTGTGCGGCAGCCCACGCAACCACTCAGCCGTCTCGGAGACGTCATCGGGATACGGCAGCGCCCCATAGCCGAAGAAGGTCAACTCGCACACATACGGCCGGTCCTGGGCCCGCAGTGTGCCGGCGGCGGCGCTGCGCGGGTTGGCGAAGGTGGTGCCGTCATGCGCCCGCCGCTTGCCACACGCCTCCTCGAACTGCGACGCCGTCATGAGCACCTCACCGCGCAACTCAACGGTCACCGGCTCGGCCAACCTGGAAGGCAGCCCCACGACGGTGCCGATCGCGTGGGAGACGTCCTCACCGGCGGCGCCGTCGCCACGGGTCACAAGCCGCACCAGACGGCCGTGACGATAACGGGCCGAAATGGCCAGCCCGTCGAGCTTGGGCTCGACGCTCCACGCCGCGACCGGGCGCCCAAGCCTGCGCTCCAGCGAGGCGGCCCAGTCGGCCAGCTGCCCGGCACCGAAGACGTTGTCCAAGCTGAGCATCGGCACCGCGTGCGGCACATCACCGACCACCGCACCCCCGGCCACCTTTCCCGTCGGCGAAGTCGGCAACACCTCCTCGGGATGCTCGTCCTCATAAGCCTCGATGCCCCGGACCAACCGGTCGTAGGCGTCATCGTCCAACCTGGAGGTGCCGTCACCGTAGTAGGCCGCGGCGGCGTCCAAAGCGAGCTGAACGGCTTCGGCGTAGGCGGTCTGATCAGCGAGAAGAATGCTGGGGGGCGCGTCGGTCATGATCCCATCATCTCTCCCGGCACCGACATTTTCCGGCCGCCGAACGCGCCCCCAGCCCCAATGCCCCACCCGGGCGAGACCACCGGCTCACACTGCGAACCTCCCCGCCGACGATCCCGGCCAGCGCGACGGAGTCGTAGTCGAAACGGGCGATCACCGACACCGGCGACGCGGCCCGCAACGAACCGGCCGGATCAGACGATCTGGCCCCTAACGCAAACTGCCCAAGGCGCACTGTCACATTCCAAAAGGTGCCGGACATTAACCAGGTGTCCGGCACCTTTCGGCGAGGAGACTTCGTGACAGACCGAGATCGCTTCGAAGCGATCTATGACGCGTACTACCCCGTGATACATCAGTACGCCACCCGCCGTACCAGCTCCTCCGACGACACGGCCGACGTCATCTCCGAGACGTTCCTCACCGCGTGGCGGCGCATCGACGACGTGCCCGAAGGAGAGGAGGCGCTGCTGTGGCTGTACGGGGTGGCCCGCCGCGTGCTGGCCAACCAGCATCGAGGCGAGGTCCGCAGGGCGGTACTCGCCGAACGGCTGCGTGCGGAACTGGCTGCCGACCGGCCGGTCAAGCCGGTCGACCTGGATCACGTCCGCCTCGCCTTCAACGGATTACCCGAACGTGACCGCGAGGTGTTGGCACTGGCCTGCTGGGAGGATCTGACCAGCGATCGAATCGCCAAAGTCGTGGGATGTACGGCCATCGCAGCCCGGACCCGGCTACGTCGGGCGCGCAAGCGGCTGACGGCGGCGCTGGAACGACAGGCGTCCTTGACAATCGCGATGGAGGAAGCATGAGTGACATCGACAACCTGATCAAGGCCATCGACCCCGCACCGCACGCGCCGGATCAGGGGCCTGGCGCACGCGAACTGCGTGAGGCGATCATGGCAACCCAGACCATGACACCCCAGACAGGAACACGCCCGCACCACCCAGTCCGGCGGCACCTGCCATGGCTGGCCAGCGCCGCCGGACTGGGTGGTGCAAGCGTGGTCGCGGCGACATTCCTCCTCGGCCAGGTCACCCCCAGCGCGACGCCCTCTCCCACAGCCACATCCAGCGGCACCACCCTGTCAAGCGCCTCGATCCTGCTGGCCGCCGCCGCCAAGGCAGAAGCCGCCCCACACGGGGCCTACTGGCACCTCAAGGAGCTGTACACCCATCAGCCGCTCTGGCCCTACAGCGAGAACAACATCACCTACCGCCTGGAAACCTCCACACTCTCGGAGAGATGGGTGGCAAAGGACGGCCGCACCTGGATCGGCCACAGGCAACTGCCCACACGCCCCCTGGACACGAAGGCATGGCGCCGGGACGGCTCGCCGACCGAATGGCCGATAGGAAGGGACGGCGGCGCCTACTCCACCTCGCCCGGCAAGCCCATGTTCTTCCAGAACAAGAAAAAGCACAGACTCTACTGGAGCGCCACGCCCATGACCTTGAAGGAGATCGAGGCGCTACCCGCCGACCCTGAAGCACTGAAGAAGCGGGCCGCCAAGGCGATCCGCAGAGATCGAGACTTCACCGGTTCGGTGGAGGCCGGCCTACCGGACACCCTTGCCTCGCTCCTGTACGAACTACCCGCCTCCCCCCAGGTTCGCAGCGCCGCCTACCAGGCGCTGGCGACGCTACCCGCGGTACGGGTCGAAGGCCCGACCACCGACCCGCAGGGGCGGCCGGGCATCGCCGTGACCTTCCCGATACAGGCGGGTCAACCCGCCCAGACCAGGCTGATCATCGACCCCGACACCTCCAAGGTGCTGACCGTCGCCACCATCGGCATGCCGAAGGAGAAAGGCGACGGGGGCAGGGTGGTGCTGGAGTCCGGCTGGACCGACACCAGGCCGTCCCCGCCCTCGACCAAGTGAAGCCCGCCGGAGCCGACCGGCCCAACGCCGACATCCGATCTTCCCTCTAACCGTGCCGACCCACCTGCAGGGCCTGGTCGTGACGGGCGAAGATGTCCAGCAACACACCGATGGGCACATCAGCCTCGGTGGGATAGCGGAAATGCCGGTCGGGATTGATCGTGTAGTGGTTGCGGCGGCCCACCTTGGAGCGGGTCAGATAGCCCGCATTGTGCAGATCGGTCACAATGCCCTGTGCCGCGCGCTCGGTGATACCGATGACGGCCGCGATGTCACGCAGCCGCACCTGCGGGTCGCGGGCGATCTCCAGCAGCACCCGAGCGTGATGGGTCAGGAAAGTCCAGAGGACGAAGGCTGATCGGGACTGTTCTCGGCCATCCGGCATACGCCGCCTACTCGGCCTGCTGAACCGGACGGACGTCCTCGACAAGTGCGCATGACGACCCCCAACCGCCCCAGCCCGACGGCCTGCCGCCCTGCGTGGCCGACCTCCCCCGACGACCTGAACCCACCCGGCCATCCGAAGACGACCGTGACCGTCGAGGACCCCCGGTGGCGGGCGGCGGCAGGCAGTGGTGTCATCCTCCGGAAGCAGGGCGACGCGATACGCGTGGTGAACCTGGCGGCCGTCCTTCAATCATGAGAGGTATCGACGACTGAGCCGGGGGTGAAACCCGCCGCGCTCCTTCCTAGCTGGGATGGATTTTTGATCTTGAAGTGATTTTTAACGAGCTCACGCCCTTTACAATGTAGATTTATAATCGTCTCGGAAGCCGTCATCGTCACGACAGGAGTTGACGCCCGCCGACTCCGAGGGCAAGTCCTCTGTCGACCGGCTCGAGAAATCGATCCGGGTGGGCATCTGCCCCCTCCGGGAGGTGGCACCCCAAGGCTGGATGACCGACCGGCCAATGGCGAGACGCGTTTGACGGAGAGCCCAGGTCGCCGACGACGCACTACCCCACTCCCCCTCCCTCCCAGAGGCGGCACATCCTCGCCGCAGCACGCTGAGCTGCTTTGACACCCCCCTTCTAGGCCCATAGCCTCGCATCGAATCGATTCGAACCAGGTGTCACAAGGCGCGGGCTCGATCCGGTGCCACGGGGAGGCCACAGTGAACATCGGGGAGATCGCCAGGCGCGCCGGCGTGTCACGTAGCACGGTCTCGTACGCGCTGAGCGGCAAGCGGGCGGTGTCCGAGGCGACCCGTCGGCGGATCGAGCAAGTGATCGCGGAGGCGCGCTACCGTCCCAACGCCAGCGCCCGGGCACTGGCGGAGGGGCGCACTCGTACGCTCGGGCTGGTGGTCCCGCCCGCCGGCCGGAACCTCACCTTCATGCAGTTGGGCTTCGTCGCGAGCGTGGTGGAGGCCGCGGGCCGTCACGGACTCGACGTGCTGCTCTCACCCAGTGGTGACGAGCACGACAGGTCGTTCGAACGGATGGTGAGCAGCCGCCGGGTCGACGGTGTCGTCTTGATGGAGGTCCGGCTGGAGGATCCGCGAGCGCACCGGCTACGCCGGTCCGGCCTGCCGTTCGTGACGATCGGCCATACCGCGGACTCCCAGGCCGACTGCTGGGTGGACGTGGACTACGAGGCGTTGACCTCCCGCTGTGTCCACCACCTGGCCGACCTCGGACACCGCGCCGTCGCGCTCCTCAACCGGCCGCAGGAGTTGCTGGCCGCCGGTTATGGTCCCGCCCGCCGGGCTCTTGACGGTTTCACCGCGGCAGCGACCGAACGCGGCCTGAGCGCCACCGCGGTGTGCTGCCCGGACGAGGCGACGACCGGCGAGGAACGCGTCGAGGACCTTCTTCGCCTGAATCCGGCCGTCAGCGCCGTCGTCACGCTCAACGAAGCCGCCCTGCCAGGTGTGGATCGGGCTCTGCGAGGCAGGCGACTCGCGGTGCCCGACGACTTCTCGATCACCGGCGTGGTGGCCCGGCAATGGGCGGAGGACTTCCACCCGCCGCTGACCTCAGCCGACGTGCCTGTCGCGACCATGGCCACCCAGGCCGTGGAGCTTCTCGTGGAACGGATCTCGTCACCGGACGCTCCCCCGCGCCAGGTTCTGCTGCAGCCGTCGATCTCGCTGCGGGCCAGCACCGGCCCCGCTCCGGTACGCCCTTAGACGCGACGGGCACCGTGCGGACGGAAAATCGAGTGCTTCGAACCGGCCGCCGAAGTGACCGGCACCTTCGATCGGACGGCTTCGACGCGACCGCATCTCGTACAGGCTTAGTCCACCTCGACGTGGTCGAGGAAGCGGAGGAGGTGTGAGAGCACCCGGATGCAGGCGGCGACCTCGGCATCGCTCAGATCTCCGCCCGCCTGGCGGAGAAGCGCGCGCTCGCGGTCGATCAGGGCGGTGACGGCGACCCGCCCCTCCTCGGTCAGCCGGATGAGAGAGGACCTCTTGTGCGCCGGGTTGGGGACGGACTCAACCAGGTTCCGGGCGGCGGCCTCGTTGATCATGCGCTGTACGAACTGGCGGCTCAGCGCCTGAGCCCGGCCCATCTGGGGGACGGTCATCGGCCCGTGCTCGCAGAGCATGGTGAGCACCGCCCGCACTCCGACGGACAACCCCTCGATGGGCGCGTCCTGCTCCACCTTTCGATGGGCGCGCCGGTACAACGGCCCCACCAGGTCGAACACCTCGGCGAGCCGGTCGGCCCGTTCATCGGACGCGGGGGTGCGGTCTTTTTCCTTCACCCCACCATCATGACACCTAGGTTGTCATTATTGACCAATAATGACAACCTAGGTGTCATGAGTGACCTGTTCTGGCTCGACACCGGCACCGGCCGGCCCCTCGTCCTGCTGCACGGCGGCTTCCTGGACCACGGCATGTGGGAGGAGCAGATTCCGTTCCTCGCCTCTCGCTACCGCGTCATCGCACCCGATGCCCGCGGTCACGGCCGGTCCGCCAACGCCACCGAACCGTTCCGGCCCACCGACGACCTGGCCGGCCTGCTGCGCCGTCTGGGCACCGGCCCCGCGATCCTGGTGGGGGTCTCCATGGGGGCGGGCATCGCGGTCGACACAGCGCTTGAGCACCCGGAACTGGTCAGCGCCGTGGTCGTCAGCGGCGCCGGAACCAGCGAGCCGTACTTCACCGACCCCTGGACCCTCCAGACCATGACCGCGTGGCACTCGGCGATGGCGGCCGGCGACCTGGACGCCTCGATCGAGGCGTTCACGCTCTTCGCCGCCGGTCCGTACCGCACCCTCGACGACCTCGACTCCGATGTCGTCGCCCGTCTGCGCCGGATGACCGGGGACACCATGTCCAAGCACACCGCCGACGAGCCCAACCTGCTCGTCCAGGTACGCGACACCTGGGAGCGCGCCGCCACGATCGACGTTCCCCTGCTGGCGGTGAACGGCACCGTCGACTCACCCGACCACATCGGCATGGCCGAACGCCTCGCCCACACCGTCGCCAACGGCCGGGTGATCCCGGTCGAAGGGACCGCCCACTACCCCAACATGGAGCGCCCCGACGTCTTCAACGAGATCCTCGAAGGCTTCCTGCGTGCCCTGTGACCCCAGCGACCGTCCGTGGGCAGCCGGAGTGGGACTGCGGGAACACGAACCGCCCCAGGGCTACCCGACGGCCGGGGGCACGTCCGGGAGCAGAGCGCCGGACCGGCGTCGTTCGTGTGCGGCGGCCAGGATCAGGTAGCCGCTCGCCGTCCAGGTGTAGGCACGGTCGCGCAGCCCGGCACCGCTTCGGGCGTCGAAGTTCTCCGCGAAGCCGGACTTCTCGCACAGTGCGCGGAACCGCGTGCTGATCTTGTCGGCCAGTTCGGCGAAACCGGCGCGGCGCAGGCCGTCCTCGATCAGGACGGTCGAGGGCGCCCAGATCGGTCCCCGCCAGTAGCCGTCGTCTCGATAGTGCTCGGAGGTCGGCAGCTCGGTGGCGGGCCCGTAAGCGGTGAGGTGCGTCTCGATCCTCCTGGCCAGCGTGGCGCGCACCGGCTCCGGCAGCTCCGCTCCCAGCACGATCGGCATCAGGTCCAGCAGGCTGCCGCTGGACCAGGTCCGCCTGGAGTGCGCGCCACGCGAGACGAACCGGTCGCCGGCCCAGAGCTCTTCGAGGAGCGCCTCACGGATCCGGTCGGCGGCATGGGACCACATGGCGGACTTCTCGGCGAGCCCGAGTTCTCCCGCGAGGTGGGCGAGTTCCCGCATCTGGAGCACGAGGAAGGCCGCCAGGTCGGCGGTCTCGACGACCCGCTCCGGGTCGAAGGTGGTCGCGTTGTCCCAGCCGCTGTCGTTGCCGTGCTGGTAGTGCGGCAACTCCTGCCCGGGAACACGGCGCGCGGTCAGCCAGAACCCGGTCCAGCTCTCCAGCTTCCGGTACGTCTCGGCCAGCTCGGCCGCGGGCAGCCGGGGCATGCGCTCTCGCAGGTGGCGCAGCGCCCAGCCGTGGATGGGCGGCTTGACGAAGTTGTAGAGCACCTCGGAGTGGGTGATGGAGTCGGGCAGCGCACCGCCCTCGTCCTGATGGTCGAAAACGAGCCGGAACTGGTCCCACGCCAGGTCGGGCACCCCTTCGGCCAGCGCGATCGCGTTGAAGCAGTGGTCCCAGCTCCAGACCTTGTCCATCCAGTGCTTGGACATCAACACCGCGGGACGGGTGATGAACCCGGTCGGCCGCACCGTGGCCGACCACAGCACGTAGGCCGCCAGATCCGCGGCGGGCGTCTCGGCGCCGCGCCACGGCGCGAGCGCCTCGGCGAAGGACTCGAAATCGGCCCTCACCGACTTGACCGCCTGCTCGAAGGTGCCCGCCGACAGGTACGGCGGACGGGAGGTCCCGTACTCCTCGATCGCGACCTCCCACGGCTCGCCGTCACCGGACAGCACGACGCCGCGCTCCCCCGAGCCCAGCGCCTGCACCCCCGGGCAGTCGGTCATGTCACCGCGCAACACGGTGACCCGGTAGCGCCGCCCGGTCTCGTAGACCGTGAAGACATGGGCCCCGTCGACCGGATCCCGATAGAGGTACGGCCCGCTGAACGGGGTCAGGTCGGCATTCGCCGCGATGAGACGCAGACCGAGCCCTCGCCCGCGCAGCCGCGCCGTGTCCGGCCGCTCGTAGGCGAGTTCCATCTGCCCGCGGTCATGGGCCCAGGTGAGCCGGTGCGGTGTGGCCACGACGGTCGTCTCGGCGCGTACTCCCCCGGTGGTCGGTATCAGCCGCAGGATCGGGTGCAGTCCCGTCTGGTGCGACACGAGATGCACGTCATCCGCGTAGGTCTTCTCCGCTATAACGGGTGAGAAGTTGAACCAGGACCCTCGGAAGCTGAAGGGGATCTCCTGGACGGAGAACTCCGGGCCCGGTGCGGCGACGGTCATGAACTCAGCTCTCTTTCTCGATGTGGGTTCCGCGTGGCGGCGACGCCTGCGGCCCGTGTCGGTCGGCCGGGTCTGGTGGTCCCTGCGGGAAAGGGCGAGGAGCGGTCAGTCCTTCACCGCTCCGGCGGTGACGCCCGCGGCGACATAGCGTTGCGCGATGATCAACAGCACCGTGGCGGGCAGGGAGGCCACGACCGCGGTCGCCATGATGGCGTTCCACTGCTGGTTGTTGTTACCGATGTAGTGGTAGATGCCCAGGGTGATCGGTCGCAGGGTGCCACCGCCGTCGAGCGTGCCGGCGAACACGAAGTCCGACCACGCCCAGAGGAAGGCGAACAGGGAGACCGTGACGACGGCGTTGCGGCTGACCGGCAGGACGATCGACCAGAAGACACGCACCGGCCCCGCCCCGTCGGCCGTGGCCGCCTGGAGCATCTCCCGGGGTATTCCGGACATGAACGCGGTGAAGACCAGCACGGCGAACGGGACGGCGATCGTGGTGTCGGCGACGATGAGGCCGGGCAGCGAGTTGAGGACCCCCAGGTTCAGATAGATCGCGTAGAAGCCCATCGCCATGATGATTCCGGGGATCATCTGCGCGATCAGCAGCGCGAAGCTCAGCGCGCCGCCGCCCCTGGGACGCAGCTTCGCCAGCGAGTAGCCCGCGGGCGCGGCGATGGCCACGGTCAGCACCACCGTGGCCAGGCCCACGATCAGGCTGGTCGCCAGGTAGGGCATCTGCTGGTCGAGGACCGCCCGGTAGCCGTCCAGCGTGCCGTCGAACGGGAACCAGGGCGGCGGGCTCTTGCGCATGTCCCGGTCTTGGGTGAAGGAGACATTGACCATCCAGTAGACCGGGAACAGCATCAGCCCGGTCAGGACCACTCCCAGGACGCTCTTCCACCACACCCTCTTGCCGGTCATGATTGCGACTGCCTTCGCTGTACGCGGATGTAGATCAGGCCGAAGACGAGGGCCATCAGGATGAGCAGGTTGCCCACCGCCGCGCCCGGCCCGAAGGCGGGCAGCAGGTTGCCGAACCCCAGCCGGTAGGACCAGGTGGCGAAGGTCGTCGAGGAGTCCGCCGGCCCTCCCTTGGTCATGATCCAGATGATGTCGAACACCTTCAGCGTGTAGACCAGGCCCAGCAGCAGCGTGATCGCCGACACCGGCCGCAGCAGAGGGAAGGTCACCCGCCAGAACTTCTGCCAGCCGCCCGCTCCGTCCAGTTCGGCGGCCTCGTGGACGTCGCGCGAGATCGCCTGCAGGCCGCTGTAGAGCACGACCAGGTTGAAGGGGATACCGATCCAGATGTTCGCGATGGTCACCGAGACCAGCGACCAGTCGGGGGAGGTGAGCCAGTTGACCGGTCCCAGGCCCACGTAGCCCAGGGCCACGTTCACGATGCCCGAGTCGCTGTTGAGCATCCACGACCAGGTCGAGGCGGACACGATCAGGGGCAGCAGCCACGGCACCAGGAACAGCGCGCGCAGTGTGGCCGAGAGCTTGAAGTTCTGGCTGAAGAACACCGCCAGGGCCAGGCCGATGGCGAACTGGAAGGCCAGCGACACCAGGGTGAACACCACGGTGTGGGTCAGTGCGGGCCCGAAGGTCGGGTCGTCGAGCACTTCGCGCAGGTTGTCCAGGCCGCTGAACTCCGCCCCGCCCTGCACGAACGAGCGGACCGTGTAGTCGCGGAGGCTGAGGTCGATGTTGCGGTAGAGCGGATAGAGGTAGAAGGCGATCAGGTAGGTGGCCACCGGGGCGAGGAACGCCCAGGCCGCCCACTGGGTGGAGCGTGGCCGCCGGTCACGCGAGCGTGGGGGGGGGGGGGGGGGGGCCCCCCCCCCCCCCCCCCCCCCCCCCCCCGCGGGGCGGGGGGGGGGGGGGGGGGGGGGGGTTGAAAACAACGCCCAGACACCAACCCCCGCGGTGATGGGGGGGGGGGGGC
>NZ_JBIAZS010000016.1:0-231586 GCF_042899335.1 Streptosporangium sp. NPDC000095 | reverse complement strand
CCAACGCCACCAACGACGACGAACACGCCGTATCCACCGTCAACGCCGGCCCCCGCAACCCCAACACATACGCGATCCGACCCGACGCCACACTGATGCTGCCTCCGGTGAGGAGGTAGCCGTCGGACGCGCCGCCGCCCTCGTGGAGGCGGGGGGTGTAGTCCGACGCGGTCGCGCCGATGAACACGCCCGTGTCGCTCTCCTTCAACGACAGCGGATCGATGCCCGCCCGCTCCAACGCCTCCCACGCCACCTGCAACAACAGACGCTGCTGCGGATCGGTCGCCAACGCCTCCCTCGGACTCATCCCGAAAAACCCGGCGTCGAACTCACCCGCACCGCTCAGGAAACCGCCCTGCCGGGTATAGGAGGTGCCGGGACGCTCGGGGTCGGGGTCGTAGAGGGCCTCCAGATCCCAGCCGCGATCGGCGGGAAACTCCCCGATCGCGTCCGTCCCCGACACCACCAGCTCCCACAAATCCTCAGGCGAGGCCACCCCACCGGGATACCGGCACCCCATCCCCACGATCACCACCGGGTCGTCGTGGTGACCGGCGATGGGGGCCGGCGCGTCCGGGGCCGTATCGGCGGTCAGGTGCCTGACCAGGGCGGCGGTGGTGGGATAGCCGAACAGGGTGGCCGCGGGCAGGTCGACCTCGAGGGCGGCACCGACCCTGTCGCGCAGCTCGACCATGCCCAGCGAGTCCAGGCCCAGGTCCTTGAAGGTGGCCTCCTGGTCGACGCGGGCCGGATCCGAGAAGCCCAGCACCGCCGCCACCTCACCGAGGACGCGGCGCCCCACGTCGGCCTTCCCGGCGGAGAGAGCGGGAGCGGCGGGGGCGGGTCCCCTGCCGGAAACCGGGACCTCGGCGACAGCCGGTTCCCCGCCGGGAACGGCGTCCAGCCAGTGGTGCTCGCGCTGGAACGGATAGGTGGGCAGGGCGAGGCGGGGGCCGCCGGGTGGGAAGACCGCGTCCCAGTCCATCGGTACACCGGCGGTGAACAGCCCGCCGACGGCGACCTCCACCTCGTCGTGCCTGCCGAGGACCGGCACGAATGCCGCTTTCCTGCCCTCCGCCTCCCGGCCGAGCCCGCTCAGGGTCGCCCCGGGTCCCGCCTCCACGAAGATCCCGGCACCCAGCTCGCGGAGCCGGGTGAGCCCGTCGGCGAACCGCACCGGTCGGCGGGCGTGCTCCACCCAGTACTCCGGATCGGTGCTCTCGACGAGCTCACCGGTCACGGTGGACACGAACGGGATGCGGGATCCGCCGAACGAGATCCCGGCGAGCACCTCCCGGAAGTCGTCGAGCACCGGGTCCATCAGCGGGGAGTGGAACGCGTGGCTCACCGGGAGCCTACGTGTGCGGTACCCCCGAGCGGTACCGAGCGCGGCGACCTCCTCCAGCGTGCGCGTCCCGCCCGCGACGACCACGGACTCCGGGCCGTTGACGGCGGCGATCACCGCGGTTCCGCCGGCCAGGGCGAGCAGCTCCGCGGCGTCCGCCTCCCCCGCGCTCACGGCGAGCATGCCGCCGCCCGCGGGCAGCGACTCCATGAGCCGGCCCCTGGCGACGATCAGTTCCGCGGCGGAGGACAGGTCGAGGATGCCCGAGACGTGTGCGGCGGCCACCTCCCCGATGGAGTGACCGGCCACGAAGGACGGCTCGACCCCCAGGGAGGCGAGCAGGCGGAAGGTCGCCACCTCGACCGCGAAGATCGCGGGCTGGGTGAAGGCGGTCCGGTCGAGCAGCCGGGCCTCGGCACTGCCAGGCTCTGCCCAGACGACGTCCTTGATCGGGCGTGACAGCCGATCGTCCAGAGCGGCGGCCACCTCGTCGAACGCCGACCGCCAGACGGGAAAGTCCCGGTGTGCCCGGCGTCCCATGCCGAGCCGCTGGCTGCCCTGCCCGGGGAACAGCACCGCGACCGGCGCGCTCCCTGCCCGTCCCGTCACGACCCCGGCCGCGGGACGGCCGTCGGCCAGCGCCTCCAGCCCGGCCGGCGCGTCACCGGTGACGGCGGCGCGCCACTCGAACGCGGTCCGTGTGGTGGCGAGGCTCCGCGGCAGCCCCGGAGGGATCTCACCGTGTTCGGCGACGAGGTCTCGCAGCCGCGCCGCCTGCTCCCTCAGCGCGGGCTCGGTCCTGGCGCTGAGCACCAGCGGGGTCCGCGGCGCGCGGACGTCCGGCTCCCGAGAAGGTCCCGGCACCGTGGGATGTCCGTGCAGCGTGGAATGTGCGTGCGGCTCGGGCGCCTCGGCCACCACGATGTGGCAGTTGGTCCCGCCCATGCCGAACGAGCTGACACCGGCGACGAGCCTCTCGTCCTCTCGGGGCCAGACGCCGCCCTGGTCGCGTACCGTCAGGCGCCAGGCGTCCAGATCGATGTCCGGGTTCGGCTCGGAGTAGTTGAGGCTCGCGGGCAGCCGGCGCTCGCTGACGCTGAGAACGGTCTTCAGCAGGCCGGCGATCCCGGCCGCGCCCTCCAGGTGGCCGATGTTGGTCTTGACGGAGCCGACGTGCAGCACGGGGCCGCCGTCCCGGGCGAGGCCGAGGGCTCTGGCCTCCACCGGGTCCCCGACCCGCGTGCCGGTGCCGTGCAGCTCGACGTACTGCACGTCGGACGGTGACACCCCGGCCGCCGCCCACGCCTTCCCGATCACCTCGGCCTGCGCCCGCGCGCTCGGCACGGTGAGCCCGTCGGTCGCGCCGTCGTTGTTGACGGCGCTCCCGAGCAGCACCGCGTAGACGCGGTCGCCGTCCTCGACCGCCGCGTCCAGCGGCTTGAGCAGCACCAGCCCGGCGCCCTCACCGCGAACGTAGCCGCCTGCCCGGCGGTCGAAGGTGTGGCAGCGCCCGTCAGGGGACAGCCCGCCGAAGCGCGCGACCGCGGCGGTGCCGGCGGGGTCCACGATGAGATTCACGCCACCGGCGAGCGCGAGCCGGCTCTCGCCGCGCCGCAGGCTCTCGACGGCCAGGTGCACGGCGACCAGCGACGACGACTGGGCGGTGTCCACCGCGATGCTCGGCCCCCGCAGGCCGAGGGCGTAGGACACCCGGTTGGCGATGATGCCCCGGGTCGTTCCCGTGAGCGTGTGACGCCCGATCGCCGAGGCGCGTGACAGCGCGGCGTACTCGTCGGCGATGGAGCCGACGAACACGCCGGTCGCGCTGTCGCGGAGCGTGGCGGGGACCAGCCCGGCGTCCTCCAGCACCTCCCAGGCCAGCTCCAGTACGAGCCGTTGCTGCGGGTCCATCGCGGCGGCCTCGCGCGGTGAGACCCCGAAGAACTCGGGATCGAACCCGGCGATGTCGTCGAGATAGCCGCCGTAGCGGAGGCCCGGATTGCCCTGGGCGAGCTCGGCCGGGACGGCGGAGAGGCCCCGATGGGCGGGGATCTCCCGAACGGCACCGCGCCCCTCGTCGAGCAACCGCCAGAAAGCGCGCGGGTCCGATGCCCCGGGGAGACGGCACGCTGCTCCGATCACTGCGATCGGCCGGGACACCCGCTGGTCGTTGCTGCTCAACTGCTGCCTCACTCTCGCTCGTGACGGCATGACGGCAGGGCCGTGCGAGGCCGTGGGTGCGGTGTCGTACCGGTGTCGTGGCGGTGTCGTGGCGGTGTCGTGGGTTTGATGTCGTGGTGGGAGGTACGCGAGCTCAGTCCCGGCCGGTGAGCGCCAGCCACACCGTCTCCGCCACGTCCCGCGACCGCGGGGTCAGGTAGAAGTGGTCCCCGGGAAAGGCCCTGAGCCGGAACCCGCCGGAGGTGTTCTCGCGCCACCGCTCCACCTCGGCGACGGCCGCGAGCGGGTCACGGTCCCCGGTCAGCGCCACGATCGGGCAGCCGACCCGCGCGCCCGGCGCCGGGACGTACGCCCGCAGCGCGCGGTAGTCGCTGCGCAGCGCGGGAAGGACGAGGTCGCGCAGGGTCTCGTCCTCCAGCACCCGCCGGGAGGTCCCGCCGAGGCGCACGACCTCCTCGATCAGGGAGCGGTCATCTCGCAGGATCCGCGGGTCGACACGGGTCAGGGCCGGGGCGCGCCCGCCGGAGACGAAGAGCAGGTCGGGTACGGCCCCGAAGCCCTTTTCGCCGAGCAGCGCGGCCTCGAAGGCCACCAGGGCGCCCATGCTGTGCCCGAAGAAGGCGAGGGGCGCGGCCGGCCGCTCCTCGACGATCACCGCGGCGATCCTGCGGGCGAGTTCCCGCAGGTCCTCGACGGCCGGTTCGCCGCGCCGGTCCAGGCGGCCCGGGTACTGGACGGCGAGCACGCGCACCGCCGGTGAGAGCTCCTGGGCCAACTGTGTGAAGAAGGCGGCCGACCCACCGGCGTGGGGGAACACCACCACGCAGGGGGCGTCGGCGTCGGCCGGGGCGAACTGCCGCAGCCAGTCGCTCCTCGCCGCCGTTCCCGTCACGGTCATCGGCCCGTCCCCTCGCGGGCCGCCTCAAGGGCGGCGCCGAGCGCCGCCGTGACCCGGGGGTCGGCGTCGGGCCGCATCTCCTGTATCGCGAGCAGGCTCCACGCCCGGGTCTCCGCCAGGTGCGACGGGGCGCCGTGCACGTCGGAGTGCTCGATCAGCCTCAGGTCGCGCACGGAGCGTTTGAGCCGCTCGGTGTCGCCAGGCGGGATTATCTCGTCCTTGGTCGCGGTCACGGTGGCGAACGGGACCTGCAGGTCGCGCAGGCTCTCGTCGTCGAGCGCCCAGTCCCGGATGCGCGCGAACACCGCCTGGGGCGGCACGCCCACCAGATGCGCCAGGGTGTCCCTGGTGATCGTCGGCACCCGCGCCTGCCAGGCGGTGTCGGTGAAGAAGTCGTGGATCGGCGTCCCGTTGCCGACCAGGCCGCGGATCCGCCGATCGCGCAGCGCGGCGGTGAGCGCCAGATGGCCGCCGAAGCTCAGCGCGAGCAGATATGTCTCGGACACCTTCGCCCGCCCGGCCAGGGCGTCCAGTATCGCGGTGAACAGCCGCCAGCCGTCCGGACCGTAGCGCAGGGGGTTCTCGCCGACGCCGGGGAGTTCGGCCACGACCCCGGCCATCCCGAAGGCCGCGATCTGCGGCAGCACCGGGGCCCACTGCTCCTTGGGGCTCACGATGCCGCCGGTCATCACCAGCAGCGGGCGCGGCTCCTCGGCGGACAGGCCCGTGGCCCACACCTTGACGGGCAGCCCATCGACCTCGACGGTGACCGCTTCGATCCCCGGCCACTCCCGCCGCCAGCGTTCGAACGCCTCGACGCAGCGCGCGAGCGCCCGCTTGCGGCCTGGGCCGTCGACGAACGGGAACCGTCCCAGGTTGTAGTACTGGCAGGCCGCCAGCGTCTCACCAGCGGCCTCCGCCTCCTCCCCCGCGCGGATCCACTCATACGACCACGAGCCCGGCTCGTCACCGCTGTCGGAGGTGATCCGCCCCATCGGGCTCGCGTAGTGGCCGGTGGGCAGGTTCTGGGAGATCGCGTGCGCCACCACGAACCGTTTGAGCTCGGCCAGGTCGTTCATTCGGCGTATCCCTCCAGCGCGTCCTTGATCTCGGTGAGTACGTCGGCGCCCTCCGCTCCGTCGATCACGCGGTGGTCGAACGCCATGGAGAGCCGCATGACCGGGGCGATCACGATCTCGCCGTCCCTGACGACCGGGCGGTCGGCGATCCGGCCGACCCCCAGGGTGATCGTGGTGCCGCCGACGGAGTGGAAACCGTCGACCGCCCGGTGGCCGAGCGAGGTGACGCTGAACGTCCCGGTGACGGCGGGGCGCCGCTCCAGCAGTCCCGCGGCCTCCCGGAACCGGTCGAGCGCCACCTGCCAGGGAAGCAGCCGCAGGGCCCGGATACCGGCGAACTCCTCTGCGGTGTCGGGATCGGCCTCGATCGCCCGGTCCAGGTGCGCCTGGACGTCGGCGAGGCTCGCGTTCTCCAGGTGGGGGATCACCGTCGCCAGCACGACCCTGCGGCCGTCCAGCGTCTTGTCGAGGGTGACCTTGGCGGCGACGGTGTCGTACGTGGCGACGACCGGGTCCAGGCGGCCCTGGATCGCCGTGTTCGCCTCGGGGTGCTTGCGCAGCACGCCCGCGGCCGCGTGCACGACGTAGGAGACCACCGAGCGGCGCTCACCCGCTCGCCGCGCCCGCTCGCGTCCCGCGACGATCGCCGTCGCGTCGATCTCGGTGTCGAGGAAGACCGGCGAGAAGTCACGGATCTGGTCGAGGAAGAACAGGGTGTGGCGGCGCTGGTCGGCGAAAGGCTGCTCGGTCAACGGTTCACCGCCTCGTAGATCGATTCGAGGTTCGATGCCTCCAGGAAGTCGGGGAGCGACAACGGCTTTCCCAGGTGCTTCTCCAGCAGGACGAGCATCGCCAGGAGCCGTACCGAATCCCAGCCGGGAAGATCGTCGAAGGCCCGCCCCAGGTTCTCCGCGCCGACGTCGAGCCCGAGCTCGTCCTGGAGCAGGTCCACGAACTCCGCCCGCGAGATCCCGGCCGTCATCGGTCACGCTCCAGCGCGAGGCCCGCTCTGATCCACTTGCTCGACTCGATCGCCACCGCGACCGCGCGCGACGGTGTCGCCATCTCCGGCAGCAGGCGGTCGAGCTGGAAGAACAGCAGGGCGTTGCCGTTGTTGCCGGTCTCGCCGACGCAGGAGATCTCCTTGGCCGACGAGAAGTCCAGCCGCTTGGCGATCTTGTCGGTCATGGTGACGGACAGCTGGGGAGGCAGCAGATAGTCGACCTGGTCCCGCTCCCAGCCGAGGTCGTCCAGGAGTTCTTCGGCGACCTCCTCGGCCAGGACGGGCACGAGCTTCTCGATGGCCTTGTAGTCCTCACTCGCCGGCGCCTCGGCGGTGTCGCGGTCCGCCAGGCCGTACCACCGCAGGGTCTGGCCGGGGGCGCGGTCCAGGCCCGACAGCCTGGTGAGCACAGAGCGGACCACCAGCGCCCGGGGGTGGTCCTCGGTGCTGAGCACCGCGGCTCCGGCTCCGTCACCGAACAGCAGGTAGTTGACGACCTCGTCGGGCGGCAACGCGGCCAGGTCGGCCTTGAGGTCGTAGTGCTTGGCGATGACGTCCCCGCCGATCACCAGCGCGGTCCGGTACCGGCCGGTGCCCAGCAGCGCGGCCGCCACGTCGAAGGTCTGCACGGCCCCCGAGCAGCCCGACTGGAGCTGGAAGGTCGGCACGCCGTCGATACGCAGCCGGTCGGCGATCACGTTCACGGTGGTCGGCATCAGCGTGTCCGGGGTGGCGGTACCGAGCACCACCACGTCGATCTCCGCGGCGGAGATCCCCGCTCGGTCGAGGGCCTGAACCGCCGCGCGCTCGCCGAGATCGGCCAGGTCGTGGTGGCGCTCGCCCGATTTCAGGTCGATCGCGAGGTGCCGGGTCCGTGTGCCGATGAAGGTGTCGACCCACTGCCGCCAGAGGTCGTCCATCCCGAAGCGCTCGGCCAGTGCGGCGGTGTCGACGGGGGGCCCGGGAAGGGCCGTCCCCACGGACAGAACTCGTATCGGGCTTTCCCCCATGCTGCTCCTCCATCGAGCCGTGTCCGCGTCACGCGTGTCGTCGCCAAGCGGTCCGGTACTCCCGAGGTGGCGTCGCGGATCCCACGTCGGCCTTCCTCGTCGGAACGCTAATGACGCCTGCTAAAGCAGCACTAAGCGAGTGATGAACCGCCCCGCCGGACGGAGACGCCTGACGGAGGCGCCGGACGATGGACGCCTGCGCTCGGTCGCGATCGGCGTCACAGGGAGGCCAGGGAGAAGTAGGCCTCCTCCTCCTGGTCGAAGTGCAGCAGGAGGACCGCGTGCAGGCCGTACAGGCAGGCGCACAGGTCGTCGAGTTGCTCGGGGCGCACCCCGCCGTCCTCGGCGATGGCGAGGTGACGCCCCAGCCGGCGCACGAGCCGTTCGATCTCCGCGTGTGCCCTGCTCATGGTCATCGTGGCCTCGGGTCCGCCGAGAACGCGTCCCATCGCCGGGTAGAGCCGTCGTTCCTCGGCCCGTTCGTGCGGGAGCAGGCGTTCGGTGAGGAAGGTGTGGACCTCCCGCAGCCGGCCGAGGGCCTCCATCGGGGAGGTGCCGGCCAGCTCGTCGGCGGTCTCCCGGATCAGTTCCAGAGGCGGCCGCAGCGAGGAGTGCTCCATCTTGAAGCGGCGCAGCAGGGACTCGGTGCCTGCGTCGACCACCGTGCGGGTTCCCCGGGCGGGACGCAGTGCCCGCAGCGCGTTGAGGATCACCGCCACGTCGATGACCTCCTGGAGCAGGGCACCGGAGGCGGGTGGCAGCGCTCCGGCCGCCGCCACGGCCATGGCCAGCAACGAGAGGGCCATCCCCGCGCTCGCGCTCTGCACGGCGATGCGGCGGGAGCGACGGGCGACGTCCATGGCGTCGGCGAGCCGGTCCAGGCGGTCGGCGGTGAGCACCACGTCGGCCGCCTGGGTGGAGGCGGCCGAGCCGCGGGCGCCCATCGCGACCCCGATGTCGGCGGCGGCCAGGGCGGGGGCGTCGTTGACGCCGTCGCCCACCATCACGCTCACCGCCCTGGCCGTCTCCTGCCGTACGGCCCGCACCTTGGCCTCGGGGCTCTGCTCGGCCAGTACCCGGTCGACGCCGAGCACCGTGCCCACGCTCTCGGCGACCTCGGCCCGGTCCCCGGTGAGCATGATCACCCGCTCGATGCCGGCGGTGCGCAGCCGCCGCAGGGTCCGTGCCGCGTCCGCCCGTACGGCGTCGCGGAGCAGGATCACGCCCGCCGTCTCGCCGTCCACGGTCACCCAGACCGTGATGGCCCCGTCCAGTGCGGCCCGCGCCCGCTGGGCCCGCTCCCACCCCGGGGAGTCCGCGGCAGGGGATGCCGTCGCCTTGCCGACCGCTGTCCGGCGGCCCTCCACCACTCCTTCGGTACCGATTCCGGGCCGCTCCAGAACCTCGGTCGGCCTCGGAAGCTCGGCCCGGTGGGTGCGGGCGGCCTCGACGATCGCGGCGGCCAGGACGTGGGAGGACATCTGATCCACCGCCGCCGCCCAGCGCAGCACGTCGTCGGCGCGGACGCCGGGCGCGGCCACGACGTCGACGACCTGGGGGCGTCCCGCGGTGAGCGTTCCGGTCTTGTCCACGATGAGGGTGCGGGCCTGTCCCAGCCTTTCCAGCGCAGCCCCGCCCTTCACCACCACGCCGTGCCGCGCCGTACGCGACAGTCCTGAGGCGATGGCCGCCGGTGCGGCGAGCAGCAGCGGGCAGGGGGTGGCCACGACCAGTACGGCCACAGCCCGTACCGGCTGGCCGGACAGCAGCCAGGCGGCTCCCGCCAGCAGGAGCGTGAGGGGCAGGAACCAGGCGGCGAACCGGTCGGCGAGCCGTACGACGGGGGCGCTGTCGGCCTGCGCCTGCCGGGCCAGCCGCACCACCCCCGCGTAGGTGCTCTCGGCCGCGCTGCGGCTTGCCCACAGGTCGAAGGCGGGGCCGGCGTTCACGACGCCGCTGCGCGCACTCTCCCCCGTGGCGCGCCTCACCGGGACCGACTCTCCCGTCAGAGCCGACTCGTCCAGCAGTGCCGCGTCCTTCGCGATCACGCCGTCGACGGGGACCGTCTCACCGTGCGGGATCAGCAGCAGGTCGCCGGGCCGCACCTGATCGACCTCCACGAGGGCGGCCACCCCGTCCCGGTAGCGCCGGGCCGATTGGGGCGCTCGTTCGTACAGCGCGGTCAGGTCCCGGCGGGCCCGGCGTGAGGCGTAGTCCTCCAGTGCCCTGCCGGTGGCGAGCATCACGCCGATCAGGGCTCCGGCGAGATACTCCCGCACGGCGAGCGCTCCGGCCAGGGCGAGTACGGCGATGGCGTCCACGCCCAGTCGGCCGCCACGCAGCGCCGCCACCACCCATCCCGCCGCGGGCACCAGGGCGACGCAGGTGACCGCCGCCCACAGCAGATCACCGGCGGCGCCCGCGCCGGCGAGGTGAAGTACGGCTCCGGCCAGGAGCCCGCACGCGGTCACCGCGAGGAAGACGACCATGCCAAGGCGTCTCGTCATCCGCGCCTCCCGCGGGTAGCCGTCCCGGCCCGGGGACGGAGGTCTGCTTCGGTCAGGGCTCCGGGACCGCGGACGGACGTCGGCGACGGGAGCCGATGCGCGGCGTCCGGCTCATCCCGCGGGGACCTGGGACGGCAGCACCGGGACCAGGCGGAACATCCCCGTCATCAGCTCCGGCGGCTCCGGTTGCTCGGTGACGCGGCCGGCCACGGCTCGCAGCACGTCGGTGGCGGTCATCATCCCCACCAGCCGGTGGTTTCTCCCCATGACCCCGATCGCGTCGACGCCGGCGTCGATCATCGCGGCGGCGGCGTCGGTCAGAGGCGTGTCGGGTGTGGTGTGCGGCCGGCGTCGGTCGGCCAGCAACGCGTGAACCGGCACGCGTGACTGTTCGATCGGGCCGCCGGACCAGTGGGCGGTGAGGTCCTCCCGGGTCAGGATCCCGCGCAGGCGGCCGTGCCCGTCGACGACCGGCAGGTGGTGGACCCCCGCTCGCTGCATGATCTCCCAGGCCATGAGCGGGGACTCCCCGAGGTCGACGGCGACCAGCGTCCGGCTCATCACCTGCGCCACCGTGAGGTTACCGGTGTCCATCACGCCTCCCCTCGGGCCTGGACGACGGCGACGGGGCAGCGGGCGTGGTGCAGGACTCCGTGACTGACCGAGCCCAGCAGGGCCGAACCGGCCCTGCCCAGTCCACGGGAACCGACGACGACCAGGTCGGCGGTGGCCGAGGCCTCGCAGATGACGCCGACCGGATGCCCGCAGACGAGTGTCTGTTCGACCTCGACCCGCGGGTACTTCTCCCGCCAGGCGGTGAGCGTGTCCGTGCAGAGGTTCTGTTGGGCGGCGAGGATGTCCTCGACCAGCGGGGTGTAGACGAGGGCGCCCGGTCCCACCACGGGCATCTGCCAGGTGTGGATCGCCCGCAGCCCGGCGCCGCGGCGGGCGGCCTCCTCGAAGGCGTACTCCAGCGCCACCGCCGAGTGGTCGGAGCCGTCGAAGCCCACGACGATGCGGCCGTAGGTCCGCTCGGGGACGTCCCTGACGACCACGACGGGGGCGGCGGCATGCCCGGCCAGGGCCAGCGAGACCGATCCGAGCAGCAGCCCGGTGAATCCGCCCAGCCCTCGGCTGCCCAGCACGACCTGCTCGGCGTCCTCGGCCTCCCGCCGCAGGACCTCGATCACCGGGCCCGTCCCCAGCAGGGTGTCCACCTCCAGGTGCGGGGCGCGCTCCCGGGCGAGTGCGGCCGCGCGTTCCAGCGTCTGGAGGCCGTACTCGGCGACGGAGTCACGAAAACCCGGAGGGGTCTGCAGCGGGATGTCGCCGGGCCACGCCTCGCACGCATAAACGATCTTCAAGGCGCATCCGCGCCGGACCGCGTCGTCGGCGGCCCATTCGACCGCGACGTCCGAGGGAGATGAGCCGTCCACGCCCACCACTGTGTGCGCTGCCATGTCGACCTCCTTGGGTTCTGCTTCCATTCGACCGGCCGGCGGCGTTTTGCGCAGTGGGCCAAAGGCCCGTCCGTCAGGGACTTCCGACCCGCCGCGCGAAACGTCGCCGGCCCGTCGGCCCGCGGGTCCGATCATCGGGCCGGCCGCTCTCGCCCCCCGCTTTCGCCGGACGAGGTCTCCTCGTGCCGGGCCACCGGGATCAGCATCACCGGGACGCGGGCGCCGGCCAGGGTTTCGCGTACGGTCCGCGCCCTTCCCTCGTCGAGGTGCTGTGACCATCCCAGCGCGATGAGATCCACGTGTTCGGCCGCCGCCACGCTCACCACCTGCTCTCCGGCGACTCCGCTGCGCAGTTCCAGGCGCACCCCGGGACACGCGCAGTGACGGGCCAGGAACTCCTGCTCCCACGCCTGCCTGGCGTGTGCGGCCTGATCCCAGAAGCGGGGAACGGTCACCTCGTCGAAGACGTGCAGGACCACCAGATCGACGCCGGTACGGGTGAACAGCCGCGCGGTCTCGATGACGGCCGCCGCCGCCTCGAAGGATCCGTCCAGCGGCAGGAGCACCCGGGAGATGACGTGGTGAGGCGCCACCGGCGTCCCTCGCGTCACAGGCGTCACCGAAGGCACCGAAGAGGGAGGCAGCAGGACGACCGGTTTGGTGCAGCGGCGTACGACCCACCAGGACATGACCCCGGGCGGGGCGCCGTCGGCGAGGACGCCGAGAAGCGTGCTCGTCCGCTCCAGTTCGCGGAGCACCGTCGTCGCGGTCTCCCGTGCCCCGGAGCCGGGGGCGAGGTGGATCTCTCGAATGCCCGTGCGGAGAATTTCCGCCACCGCCCGGGCGACGCCGGTCACGGCCGCGGCCTCATCCTCGTCGCCGCCGTCGTCGACCACGGCCAGCACGTCCGCCATGTTCACTTTGTCCACTCCTCTCCCTTTTCCGGTGTCATCGGCCCAGCGGCAGGCGGGCGGAGCCGATCACCTCCCGTGGGTCGCCCGCGCCCAGCCGCACCCGCAGCGCCCCGTCGGTCCGCATGTAGACCGCCTCCGGGGTGATGTCCAGCCGCACCCGGCGGCCCAGGCACCGAAATCGCACGCCCAGGCTTCCCCACGACGCGGGAAGCCGGGGATCCAGGCACAGGATCCCTCCGCGTACCCTCGCTCCCGCGAAGCCGGTGAGCAGCGCCTGCCACACGCCCCCGAACGTGGCCATGTGCAGGCCGGTGGCCGTGGTCCCGGTGAGGTCGTCCAGATCCAGGACCAGCGCGGTGCGCAGCAGGCCGAGCGCCTCCTCCGGGCGGCCCGCTCTGGCCAGCAGGCAGGCGGTGATCGCCGGTGAGAGCGACGAGCCATGGGCGGTACGGGGACCGTAGAAGTCGAGGTTCGCCTCCAGCGAGCCCGCCTCGGCCTCCTCGGGCACCAGGTGGTGGAGCATGAGGACATCGGGCTGTTTGATGATCTGGGTGGCGGCGAGCCGTTCGTGACCGAGCAGCAGGTCGGCGGCGACCGGCGGGACGGCGATTCCCTCCATCGTGAGCGGCTCCAGCCGGAAATATCCAGCGAACTGCTCATATCTTCCCGAGGTGGGATCGTAGCCGTCCACCAGGCGGTCGGCGAGCGCGCGCCACCGGCGGCCCTCCTCGCAGCCCGGGGCGACGAGATCGGCCGCCTGCCGCAGGTTCCACCGGGCCATCACGTTGGTGAACGCGTTGTCCGTCACCGCCTCGTGGTACTCGTCCGGCCCGATCACCTCCCCGATGTGGGCCCGCCCCTCCCCGTCCACCCGGCAGCGCGACGCCCAGTAGCGGGCGGTCTCGATCACGAGAGGGCGCGCGGGTCCGGTCAGGAAAGCGCCGTCACCGCTCCAGCGCGCGTAGTGGGCGGCGGCCCAGGCGACGTCGGCGGTGATGTGCTCCTCCATCCGCCCGGTGAGGATGGCGAAGGGCTCGCCGCCCAGACACCCTCGGGCGGGGGTCACCTCCTCTCCGGTGGCGGCGGACTCCCAGGGAAAGCGCGCGCCGGAAAGGCCCAGGGCCGCGGCGCGGGCCCGCGCCGCGGCCAGGCGGCGGATCCGGTAGACGACCATCGCCCTGGCCGCGGCCGGATGAATGCTCACCAGGGCGGGCAGGACGAACACGTCGGCGTCCCAGAAGACATGACCGGCGTAGCCGCCACCGGACAGCCCTCGCGCGCCGACGGCCAGTTCCTCACCGCGCCCGGCGACGCTCCACAGGTGGAACAGCGCGAACCGGACGGCGAGCTGCGCCTGGGGATCATCGGGGATGCGGACGTCCACGGCCTCCCAGCGTGCCGCCCACGCCGCCCGCTGCTCGGCGAGCAGCCGGTCGAAGCCGAGCTCTCTGGCCGCCTCCAGCGCCGCGACGGCGTCGCGCGGCACCGGCCGGCGAGCGGGGTCGGCCGTGTAGGCGACGATCCGCTCCAGGGTGCGTACCTCGCCGTCGCGGCCCGTACGCTGCGTCGCCACGGCGGCCATACCCGCGTGGTCGGCGGTGACGCGCGACCAGGTGTGGCCGTCGAGCCGGCCCTCGGTGACCTGGCCCTCCGAGGGCGATCGCAGGGCGGGCCCCGCCCGCAGCCGCCCGGCGCCCGCCTCGGCGCGCATCGCCACCACCCCCGGCCGGCTCACGCACGCGAACCGCAGCGTCCGTACCGGACAGGTGTGGCCGATCTCCTCCCGGACCAGCACGCCGGCGCGCAGGTCGAGCACGCGCAGGTCCTCCTCGGGAGGCGGGCGCAGGACGAGCCCGGTCCACTGAGGACCCGGCAGCAGGTGCTGCCCCGATCCGGTCCCGGTGTAGATCCCCTCGGCGAGCACCAGCGGAACCGATCCGGGAGCGGACTCCTCCACCGATCCCCGGGTGGCGAAACCTCCGGCGCCGAGGGTGAAGAGCGTCTCGGTCACCCGGTGCCGCGACGGATCGGTGCCCGTCTCGCGGATCGTCCACGCAGGATCGTCGTCCACCCGGGGAACCCGCCCGTCGCGAGCCCCGTGCGGCATCTCGGTGGCGCACCGGTCGAACGCCACCGCCTCGAAGGTACGATCACGCCGTCGGCGGTCCGGGTCGTCCATCGGCCCCCATATCGCCTCGCGCCGGCGCCGGGAGCGGCGACGGCGGCCCCCACAGGCTCTCGCGCTCCCCTCCGTCGCGGCAGAGCCTTCCGCCCCGGCCGGAAAGGACTTTCGTCCCGGCAAGACTCGCCGTCGGCGGGTGTCCGATCCTCTCCCCGGGCTTCCTGGGGAGAGACCTCAGGTCTCAGGCCCCTGGCCAGGCGTCCCGCCGGTGACTCGGGCCGTCCGGCCACGCCGTGAAGGACTTTCGGCTCTGCTCACGAGCCCCAGGCACTCCATAACGTGGAAATTTAGAAATATGCGGGGGTTTGTCATGAAAATGACTGTTCAGGATGTCATGAGCACCGGAGTCATCACAGTGCGGGAGAACACCGCGTTCCGCGAGGTCGCCGAGATCCTCATCGCCACCGACGTCGGCGGGGTACCGGTGGTGGACGAGGACGACCGCGTACTCGGCGTCGTCTCCGAGGCCGACCTGCTGCGCAAGGAGGAGTTCAAACAGCGTTACCACTGCGAGCACTACCGGCCGCCGCTTCGCGCGTGGCTGCGTCACCGCATGAGCGGCGAGAGCGGCCTGCGGAGGAAGGCCGCGGGTGAGACCGCCGGCGAGCTGATGAGCCGCCCCGCCGTCGTCATCACCGCCGACTCCCCCGTGCTGCTCGCCGCTCGCGTGATGGACCTGCACGGGGTGAGACGACTGCCGGTCGTACGCGCCGACGGCAGGCTGGCCGGCATCGTCAGCCGCCGGGACCTGATCAAGGTCTTCGTCCGCAGCGACGACGAGATCGGGCGCCGCATCCGCGAGGACCTCGTCGTCCACGAGCTGGGCATGGATCCCACGGGCGTCGGGATCGAGGTCCGAGGCGGCCTCGTGCGGCTCTCCGGCCAGGTGGACGAGCACAGCCAGGCCGTCACCCTCGCGCAGAAGGCACGAAACCTCGACGGGGTCGTCAAGGTGACCGACGAGCTCACCTGGCGCCAGGACGACGTCGTACCCCTCTCGATCATCTGGGGCGGGGCCTGAGCCGCCGCGCCATCCGCCGATCGCGAGGTTCGCGAACCGGCGCCTCACCGTACGGCGATTCCCGCCAGGACGTGGAGCCCTCGTACGGCAGCATGACAACAGCGGGGACCGGGGGGAACGGCTCATGAGCACCGTTGTGACAGATTCGTTGGAAGCACTCATCGCCGAGCTGCGCTCGCGCGACTTCACCGTGGTCGGTCCCACGGCACGGGACGGAGCCATCCGGTTCGCCGAACTCTCCTGCGCCGCGCAGCTGCCCGCCGGGCGCGGCGACGAGCAGCGCCCCGGCCACTACCGGCTCACCGAGCGGGACGACGAGCTGGTGTTCGGCTTCGCCGCGAGCCCCGACTCGGCCAAACGCTACACCCAGCCGCCCCGGCAGAGACTGTCTCGGACGTACGGCGAGACGATGGAGGAGATCGAGGAACCGGCGCCCCGGATCGCCCTGCTGGGCGTACGCTCCTGCGACCTGGCCGCGATAGCGGTCCAGGACCGGGTCTTCCTCGGCGGCAGGCACCCCGATCCGGCCTACCGCAGGCGTCGTGAGGCGCTGTTCCTGGTCGCGGTGAACTGCGCGGTGCCCGGCGGCACCTGTTTCTGCGTCTCCATGGGCACCGGACCGAAGGCCACCGGCGGGTTCGACCTGGCGCTCACCGAGCTGAGCGGCCCGCACCGGTTCCTGGTCGAGACGGGAAGCGAGCAGGGCTCGCAGATCGCCGCGGCGCTCCCGCACCGGCCCTGCACCGACGACGACCTCGCCGCGGCGGCGGAGGTCTCACGGCTGGCCGCCACCCGGATGGGCCGTCAGGTGGACACCACGGACATCCAGCAGCGCCTGGCCGCGGCCCACGACTCACCGCGCTGGGCCGAGGTCGCCTCCCGCTGCCTGGCCTGCACCAACTGCACGATGGCCTGCCCCACCTGCTTCTGCACCACGGTCGAGGACTCCACCGACCTCACCGGCACCGTCGCGGAGCGGACGGAACTGTGGGACTCCTGCTTCACCCTGGACTTCTCCGAGGTCGGCGGATCCCCCGTACGCGCCTCGGGACCGGCCCGCTACCGGCAGTGGCTGACGCACAAGTTCTCCACCTGGTACGACCAGTTCGGCATGTCCGGTTGTGTGGGCTGCGGCAGGTGCATCACCTGGTGCCCGACCGGTATCGACGTCACCGAGGAGCTGGGATGCATCCTATGACGCCGGTGCCCTACCGCGTCCGGTCGCGCCGCCCGGACCGGGCCGACACGGTGACCTTGACGCTGAGGCCGGTCCAGGGCGACTGCCTGCCGTTCCTGCCCGGCCAGTTCACCATGCTGTACGCCCCCGGGGTCGGGGAGATACCGATCTCGATCAGCGGCCGCGCCCGCTCCGGCGGATACGTGCAGACGATCCGCGCGGTGGGCGCGGTCAGCGCGGCGCTGTGCCGGATGCGCCCCGGTGACGTCGTGGGGGTCCGCGGCCCGTACGGCACGTCGTGGGACCTGCCGGCGGCGGCCGGGCTGGACGTGGTCGTGGCGGCCGGCGGCCTCGGCCTCGCCCCGCTGAGACCGGTGATCCGCGAGCTGGCCGCCCACGGTTCCCGGTACGGGCGGGTCAGCCTGATCGTCGGCACCCGCACCCCCGCCACCCTGATGTATCCCGGTGAGCTGGCCCGCTGGCGGGACGAGCACGACATCGACGTCAAGATCATCGTGGATCATCCCGACCACGCCTGGAAGGGGCCGGTGGGACTGGTCACCCGGCTGATCGACCGGATCGTCTTCGAGCCTCGCCGCACCTTCGCCTTCGTGTGCGGCCCCGAACTCATGATGCGCGAGACCGCGGATCGGCTGGTACGGCGGGGGGTGCCCGCCGGGCGGGTGGCGTTGTCGGTGGAACGCGACATGAAGTGCGGGGTCGGCCGCTGCGGTCACTGCCAGCTCGGCCCGCTGCTCACCTGCCTGGACGGCCCCGTACTGAGCTACGAGCGGGCGGCCGGGCTGCTCGCGGTGCCGGAGCTGTGATGGCCGGGCCCGCGCCCCGGCGCCCGCGGCTGGCGGTGTGGAAGTTCGCCTCCTGCGACGGCTGCCAGCTCACCTTGCTGGACTGCGAGGACGAGCTGCTCTCGGTCGCCGCCGAGCTGGACATCGCCTATTTCCTGGAGGCCTCGAGCGCGATGGGGCGCGGACCGTACGACCTGTCGCTCGTCGAGGGGTCGATCACCACCCCGGACGATCTTCGCCGGATCCGGCACGTACGCCGCGTCTCCAAGCGCCTGGTGACGATCGGCGCCTGCGCGACGGCGGGAGGCATCCAGGCGCTGCGCGACTTCGCCGACGTCGAGGAGTTCCTCTCCGTCGTCTACGCCCGGCCCGACTACATCGCCACACTGGAGCGTTCCACCGCGATCTCCGCCCACGTGCCGGTGGACTTCGAACTGCGCGGCTGCCCCATCGACAAGCGGCAGCTGCTGGAGGTCATCTCGGCGTTCCTGGCCGAGCGCCGCCCCTTCGTGCCCGGCCACAGCGTCTGCGTCGAGTGCAAGGCCCGGGGCAACATCTGCGTCCTGGTCGCCCACGGCACCCCCTGCCTGGGCCCGGTCACCCAGGCCGGGTGCGGAGCGCTCTGCCCTGCGTTCAACCGGGGCTGTTACGGCTGCTTCGGCCCGATGGAGAGCCCCAACGCCCGGGCGCTCAACGCGCGGCTGCGAGAGCTCGGTATGAGCACCCCCGAGCTGGTGCGCGTCTACCGGACGTTCAACGCCACCGAGGAACCATTCCTCCAGGCAGCCGAGGAGGCCGTCGATGACGCATAGGTCGCTCAGGATCAGCGGGCTGGCCCGGGTGGAAGGCGAGGGCTCGCTGCTGGTGCGCGCCCGCGACGGCCGCGTCACCGACGTGGAGCTGAACATCTACGAGCCGCCCCGCTTCTTCGAGGCCCTGCTGCGCGGAAGGGCGCACACCGAACCTCCCGACATCACCGCCCGCATCTGCGGCATCTGCCCGGTGGCCTACCAGATGAGCGCCTGCCAGGCGATCGAGGCGGCCTGCGGGGCGGAGGTGGCCGGGCCGCTGCGGGACCTGCGGCTGCTGATGTACTACGGCGAGTGGATCGAGTCGCACACCCTGCACATCTACCTGCTGCACGCCCCCGACTTCCTCGGCTACGACAGCGGGGTGGCGATGGCGGCCGACCACCGCCACGCCGTGGAGCGAGGGCTCGCGCTGAAGAAGACCGGCAACGAACTGGTCGCCGTCCTCGGGGGCCGGGCCATCCATCCGGTCAACGTGCGGGTGGGCGGCTTCTACCGGGTGCCCGCCCGCGCCGAGCTCGCACCGCTCGCCGAACGGCTGCGCCGGGCCCGCGACGCGGCGCTGGAGACGGTGGGCTGGGTGGCCGGCTTCGACTTTCCCGACGTGGAGCACGACTACCGCTTCCTGGCCCTGCGCCATCCGGCCGAGTACGCCATCCTGTCCGGCTCGGTCGCGGTGAGCGACGGCACCGAGTTCGCGGCGGCCGACTGGCCCGCCCACGTCGTGGAGGAGCAGGTGCCGCACTCCACCGCCCTGCACGCGCGGCTCGACGGGGACACCGGCTACCTGGTGGGCGCCCTGGCCCGATACGCCCTCAACGCCCACCTGCTCTCCCCCCTGGCCCGCTCGGCCGCCTCCGACGCCGGGCTCGGCCCCGTCTGCCGCAACCCTTTCCGCAGCATCGTGGTCCGCGCGGTGGAGGTCCTGCACGCCTGCGAGGAGGCACTGCGGATCATCGAGGACTACACCGAACCGGACGCGCCGGCCATCGCGGTCGAGCCACGTCCGGGGGTCGGGAACGGCGTCTCCGAGGCCCCGCGCGGCACGCTCTACCACCGCTACCGGATCGACGGCGCCGGGCTGATCACCGAGGCCGACATCGTGCCTCCGACCTCGCAGAACCAGGCCCGCATCGAGATGGATCTGCGTCATCTCATCGAGCCACGCCTCGGCCTGCCACAGCAGGAGTTGTCGGCGCTGTGTGAGCGCGCGGTACGCAACCACGACCCGTGCATCTCCTGCTCGACCCACTTCCTGCGCCTTCACCTGGACCGGTGAGGCCGGTCCGCACCCGGGAGGACCCATGCGCAACCGCGTCGCCGCCACCGCCGATGTCGTCATCGTCGGGATCGGCAACGAGTTCCGGGGAGACGACGCCGCGGGGCTGTTGACGGCCCGGCTGCTGCGCGGCACGCTCCCGGCGCGGGTCACCGTGCTGGAGAACGCGGGCGACCCCGCCGAGCTGATCGAGGCGTGGACCGGCGCCCGGCTCGCGATCGTGATCGACACGGTGGTCTCCGGCGCGCCCCCGGGCACGACCGGCCGCCGTGCCCTCCTCGGCTCCGCGCCCCGCGCCCAAGGCGACCGCTGGACGCCGCCCGCCGTCCGGCACGGCAGTTCACACGCCCTGGGCATCGCCGACGCGCTCGCGCTCGGCCGTGTCCTCGGCCGCCTGCCTCGGGAGCTCGTGCTCCACACCGTCGAGGGCGCCGACTTCGGGCTCGGCGCCCCGGTGACGCCCGCCGTCGGGCTCGCCGTCGAACAGCTCGCCGAGACAGTGGCCAAGACGGTGGGCGAGCTCGTCCGCTCGGAGCCGGCACGGCCCCGTTGAACCGGATCACGGATGTTTCACGGACTCGGCGGACGCGACGGGCTCCGGGGTGCTGAACCGGCTCGCTCGGCGGTGGACGCGGTGACCGGGAGGGCGCGGGCGGGTGGGAGGTGCGGCGGGCACGGTGCGGTAGAACCACTGTTTGCCGAACTCGATGAGAACCAGATAGACGATCACCATGGCGGCCAGCGCGAGGAAGAACAGGGCGGGCAGGGGCTGGAAGCCGAGCGCGCCGGCGAACGGGGTGGACGGCAGCAGGGCACCGACACCGACGACGCCGAGGGCTGCCAGCAGCAGGGGCAGGCTGGGATGGCTGCGCAGGAACGGGACGCGGCGGGTACGGATGGCGAAGATCACCAAGGTCTGGGTGGCGAGGGACTCGACGAACCAGCCGCTGCGAAACAGCGGCGGCCCGGCGTGGAAGACCCCCAGCATGATGACGAAGGTCGCGACGTCGAACAGGGAACTGATCGGGCCGAAGAACAGCATGAAACGGCGGATCAGCCGGACGTTCCAGTGGGAGGGGCGGGCCAGCTGCTCAGGGTCGGCGTTGTCGGTGGGGATCGCGAGCTGGCTGCTGTCGTACAGGAGGTTGTTGAGCAGGATCTGCGAGGGCAGCATCGGCAGGAAGCCCAGCGTCAGCGAGGCGCCGGCGGCGCTGAACATGTTGCCGAAGTTGCTGGAGGTGCCCATCAGGACGTATTTCATGGTGTTGGCGAAGATCCGGCGCCCCTGCACGACGCCGTCGGCCAGGATGGCGAGCTCCTTTTCCAGCAGGATCACGTCGGCGGCGTCCTTGGCGACGTCGGTGGCCGAGTCGACCGAGATGCCCACGTCGGCGGCGTGCAGGGCGACGGCGTCGTTGACGCCGTCGCCGAGGAAGGCCACGTCCAGGCCGCTGCCGCGCTGCAGGCGCACGATGCGGGCCTTGTGTTCCGGGCTGACGCGGGCGAACACGGTGGTCTGGCCGATCAGCTCGGCCAGCCGGGGGTCGTCCGCGGCCTCGACGTCGGCTCCGGTGAGCACCCGCGCCGCGGGCAGGCCGAGGTCGGCGCAGAGTTTCGCGGCCACGGCGGGGTTGTCGCCGGTGAGGACCTTGACGGTGACGCCGAGTTCGGCCAGGCGGCGCAGCGCCTCGCGGGCGCCGTCCTTGGGCGGGTCGAGGAACACCAGCAGGCCGCGGAAGACCAGATCGCGCTCGTCGGCAGCCGTGATCGTGGCGGCGCCGGAGACCTCCGAGGCGGTCACGTCCGAAGTGGTCACGTCTCGGGTGGCGACGGCGACCACCCGGTTACCCGCGGCGAACTCGGCCTCCAGGGCCGCGGACGCCCGGGCGGGGACGTCGGCGCACCGGGCCAGGACGGCCTCCGGCGCGCCCTTGCTGATGATCAGGCGGTGGCCGTCGTCACGTTCGACCAGGACCGAGACCATCCGCCGCTCGTGGTCGAAGGGCAGCAGGGCGAGGCGCCGGTAGCGGCCCAGCCGCCCGTGCAGGGCGGCGGCTGGGGGTGAGTCCCACAGGGCGAGGTCCAGCGCGTTGCCGCCCACCGCCCGCTCCTGCCCGGCGCCCGGATCGACGGTGGCCTCGCCGCACAGCAGGCCGAGCTCCAGCGGTTCCTGCGCGGCCTGCCCGTTCGCGTCCAGGGCTCGTGTGAAGGTGATGCGGCCCTCGGTGAGGGTTCCCGTCTTGTCGGTGAAGAGCACCTCGACGTTGCCCAGGTCCTCGATGCACACCAGGCGCTTGACGAGCACCTTGTGCCGGGCGAGCCGCCGGCTGCCGGCGGCCAGACTGGTCGAGACGACGGCCGGGAGCAGTTGCGGGGAGATGCCCACCGCGATGGCCAGGGAGAACAGCAGCGCGTCGAAGATCGGCCGATGCAGGATCACGTTGACGATGAAGATCGTGGTGGTGAGCACGGCGGCGATGCGTACCAGCAGCAGCGAGAAGCGGCGCAGCCCGGTCTGGAACTCGGTCTCGGGGTGGCGTTCACCGAGTGCGAGCGCGATCCTGCCGAACTCGGCGCGGCCGCCGGTGGCCACCACGACGCCGACGCCCAGGCCCCCGTGCACGACGGTGCCCATCAGCGCGCCACAGGTCAGATCCGCCAGGGCCGTACCCGCGGCGACCGGCTCGGTCGCCTTGGCCACCGGCAGCGACTCCCCCGTCAGCGCCGACTCCTCGCACTCCAGGTCGCTCACCGACAGCAGTCGCAGGTCGGCCGGCACGATCTCGCCCAGCCGCAGTTCGACGACGTCGCCGGGAACCAGGGCGGTCACCGCCACCGTGCCGGGGCGGCCGTCGCGCCAGACCACGCAGCGATGCTCGATCTGGGAGTGCAGGGCCTCGGCGGCCCTCTCCGCGCGGTACTCGTTGACGAAGCCCAGCCCGACCGAGGCCGTGAGGATCACCCCGATGATCAGCGCGTCCTTCGGCTCGCCGAGAAAGGCGGAGGCGAGCGCGGTCACCGCCAGCAGGATCAGCAGCGGTGAGCGCAGCTGGCGGGCCAGCACCGCCGGCCACCGTGCCCGGTGCGAGCGCACGGCGTTGGGTCCCAGCGCCGCCAGCCGATCGCGCGCCCGCTCCGTCGTCAGTCCCTCGCGCCCGCTGCCCAGCCGGGCCAGCACCTCTTCGGCCGGCAGCGCCGCCGCGTCGGCGACGTCCAGCCGGGCCGTCGCAACCATCATCGGCTCCCTCCACCTCGCGCCCTGGTCCTGTTCAGATCCTGGGCGCTCGCGCCGCCGGCGCTACTACAACAACGTTTCGTTGTTGATTAAATGTCGTCGTTGCTACGGCGCACCAGCAGCCAGCGGCCGAACCCGGGCTCGACCTCCCATGGCAACGTGGCCGGCGCCCAGTCATACACCCCAGGTCCCTTGGCGCCGTCGCCAGCCGGAACACGCTTCCATGCTTAGCCGGGGCGTCGGCGACCAGGGTGTCGGCGCGCAGGTCGCCGCCCGGCCCCAGCCCGACGCTCTGGCTGCGCGGCACCGCTACCACGTACCCCATGCCGTGCCACTCGCAGAAGGTACGGAACCTGTAGTCACCGCCGCAGGCCTCATCGGCGATGATCCAGCCAGCAGGCACCCCGGCGACCAGGGCGCGCTCCAGCATGGCACGCGATGGCCGGTTTGATGGCGAAGGTGACCTCGTCCGGGGTGCTCGCGAGCAGGGATGGTGGGAGCAGTCTTGCCGGTCGTGAAGGCCACTCCCAGACTGGCGCCGACGGCGATACCGATGCCCATGGCCAGGTTGCCGAGTGCGACTCCCAGGGCGGCACCGACGGCGATGCCCATGAAGAGTCCTGTGGCGACCTGCTGCGGGATCTCACCACCGTATACCCCGAGCCGGCCACACTGGCTCGCCTTATCCGAGGGCGTCAACACCCGCGCGGTCCCGGACAAGGTGGGTCGCGAGACGGAACAGGCGGCCCCCGCCGAAGGGCTCGACGGCGGGCAGCGGGTTGCCCCGTGGCCTTTCTGATTACCGGCCGATCCTGTCAGGAATGTCCTGGCCAGGAACAACAACGGTGAGCGCGCCGCCACCGTTGAGCGAGGTCGGTGTGGTGATCGTGCCGACGACCCGGCCCAGGTCCGGAGAGATGACGGAGATCTTGCCGGTGCCGCCGCCGGTCACGTAGGCCAGCGCGCCGAACGGGTCGAGCGTGATGCGACGCATCTGGGCCTCCCACGGCGACTGTCCCACCGCTGGGCCACCCGGCAGGGAGGGTAGTCGCACCTGGGTGGTGACCTGGCCGGTCTTCACGTTGGTGAAGTACACCTGGTCGGCTGCGAGCTGGTGGAGGACGTATCCCGCGTACCGGTCGGACAAGGCGTGCCGGAACAAGAAGCCGTTTCCGAGCGCCGCGCTCGTGGTCGCACCGGTCTCGGGCATCACACTGAGGGCGTCGTTCCGCCAGTTCTGCCAGTCGTCGCCGGGCCTGTCGGAGGTATAGGTGATCAGCTTCTCACGGGTCACGCGGACGTAGCTGGCGCGGCCCGGCGTCGGCCAGGCGACGGTCCGTACCCGCTGAAGCTCGCCGTCGACGACCCGTGCGGTTTCCAGGCCGGCGTCCGTGGCGCCCAGTACCAGCCCGTTCGCGTGGGAGGCTTCGCCGTGCCCGTTCGCCCCGGTGGGCAGCGTGCTCGTGGGCTCCAGATGTGCTCCGGGATTGGCGATGATGTCGGCGATCGGGTAGGTCTCCAGTTCGCCGTCGCCGCGGTGGACCACCGTGTCGCCGCTGACCATGATGCCGGGGTGCGCGCTGTCGACCTCGATCGTGGACGACCGGTAGTTCTGCAGATCGACGACGGTCAGCAGGCCGTGGGCCTCCTCCTCGTGTTCCTCCTCGCCTTCCTCGTGGTCGTGTTCCCCTGCCGCCGCCACCACGGCGTAGCGGCCGCTCTCGTCCACGGCGAGGTGGGTGGCCTCGCCTTCGGGCAACTCGGCCGTACCAACGATCCTGGGCATGCCGCGGGTCTGTAGTGCGACCAGTTCGTGGTTCGCCTCGTCGACGAACAGCAGCCGTCCGTCTCGCAGCGGTTGCATGCCGGAGTGGTCGGCGAACCTGCGGCCGCTGATGGTGGTCAGCTTCCTGTTCGACGGGATCGCGTAGACATGCACGCTTCCGGCGGCCGCGTCCGCGACTACCAGCCTGGCCTCGATACTCTGCTCGGCCATAACGGGTTGGACCTGCAAGGAAAGTGCCAGTAGGGCCGCGGTCGCGGCGACGACAGTGCGGTGACGCATGAGACCTCCGAAGAAGGAAACACTGCTCATTGAATACGAAAATCATTATCATTAACCCTTTTGTCCATCAAGGGTTAGAGGTGATCGACGGTTCTTCCGATCGGGTACGCCTCCCCGGTGCCCCGCATCCCGACCGGGTCGGTCACGCCGCTTGAGTGGAAGCCGTACGGCAGCAACGCTCAGCGACCGACGGCGTCCCCCGGCGAGCCGTCGTCGGTCGCGATCAGAGCCATGTGGCCGCCTTCGTCGAAGGAGGTGGGCAGGTGGAGCGTGTGCAGTTCCGCACCGGCCGACAGGTCGATCAGGTGGATCTGCCCGTGGCCACCGCGGGTGACCGCAACCAGGGGAGCGGTCGGAGAGGCGGCGACGGCGCGGCGTTGCACGCCGTCCCAGGGGGTGCCACCCTTGCGGGGAGCGCCGTCCATCGGCGGTAGCGGGACGCGGGCGAGGACGGCGGGGTCGTCGGCGCCGACCACGATCAGCTCGTCCCCGTCCGGGTGTATGCGGGTGAAGACGACCCGATCGGCACAGAAGGCCAGCCGGAAGACCAGACCTGGACCGAGGGGCACCCGGCCGGTGGTCTCGTCGTCCAGGCGGTGCCACCACGCGTCGTTGGTCCACAGCGGCCACTCCCCCGGCTCCTCCGGTCCGCCGCGCACATTGCTCCACAGGGTCCGGCGTGCCGGATCCAGCCGCAGGTAATAACCCCGACCGCCGTGATGTCCAGGAACGTCCCAGGGCAATGGAGGCTCGGCGACCAGGCCGGCGTCGCTGAGGCGGGCGCGGTGCACACCACCGCCAGTCGCGGCAAACACCTGTCCGGTCGCCGGATCCGCGGCGTCTCCGTGTCCGTCGTCGGGCAGAGGGAGCCGGATGAGGGGTTCGACCTTGGGGCAGCCCGGAAGCGCGTCGAGGAGGTGGGAGAGCCGGTGGGCGTGTAACGCCCCGGGCATGCGATGCCGCAGCAGGACGAACAGGTCATCGGCAGCGGCAGGCTCTTGCGCGTTCGCCGGGGCGGCGCGGCCGGGGATTACCGTGACGCCCGGTTCACCGATGCGGGTCCGCACCCGTACCGCCCAGGGCCGGACGGCCTCCCCCGGACCGCCGCCCGTCCGCGGGTCCAGGTCGACGATGGTGAGGAGGTCGCTCCACGGTTCCCAGGAGCGGCCGCAGCCGCTCGTCACCACTACGAAGCGACCACCGGGATCGGCGGCCATGTGTTCGGCGGGAACAGCTACCGGCGCGCTGGCCACCACCGTCGGATCGCCGGTTCCGGCGGCGAAGGGGGCGAGGACGACCAGCTCGCCGGCGAGGTCGTCGACGAAGGCGACCCTTGCGTCCGCCAGGTGCAGGAATCCGGCGTGCTCGGCCGGATGGCGTCCGTGGAGCCGGGTCAGGACGCGGCCGGTGCGCGGCTCGATGACGTAGACGGCGCCGGCGACGTGGTCGGCCGCGACGAGTCGCAGGGATGTCACGGAATGCTCCAAGGGGGTCGAGTATGCAGAAGTAATGAAAACCATTATCATGTCGGGACATCGTGTGGAGGGGCACCCCTTGCCCGAACGGCCTCTCGACCGATTCGTCCCGTTCCCCCTCGCGAGAGAGAACCCATGAGCATGCCCCGCACCTACCGTCGCCTGTCACGGCGCGCCGTCGCGCTCGCCACCGCCGCCGTGCTGCTGGTCGGCTGCGGTGGAAACGCGAACAGCGGTCCCGCCTCCGGGGCCGGCACGGGAAGCGCCTTTGGCGACGCCGCGCAGCTTCCACCGGTTCAGCCGGTCGCCGACGCCACGAGCATCACAGATGTGCGGGGGAAGAAGGTCTCCGTGAAGCGCGTCCCGGAACGGGTCGTCTGCCTGTTGGCCCTGTGCGACGACATACTCACCGAGCTCGGCCTGGTACCGGCGGCTACCAACTCCGCGCTCCTCGCCCATCCGCAGTTCCTCGGCAAGGAGAAGGCACAGCAGATCCCTGTCATCCCGGGCGGTTTCATCAGCCCCGAGGTGGAGGCGATCCTGTCCCACAAGCCGGACCTGGTGATCGGCCTGGAGGACACGCACGGAAAACTGGCTCCCGCGCTGCAAGGCGCCACCACGTTCTGGGCCATGCAGCCGACGACGTGGCAGGACAGCGTCGCCTACCTGCGCGACCTGGCCGCGCTCACCCACCGCGGAGACGAGGCGGTCGCCGCCGAGCAACGCCTGCGAGACAAGCTGGCCCGAGCCGAGAAAGCCAAGAGCGACAAGACAGCACTGATCGTCTTCGGCAGCGACGAGAACTTCGGCGTGGCCACGCCGGGCGGAGACGTGGCGGCCGGGATGTTCCCGCGGATCTGTGACTATCCATGGGAAAACCGCGGCATCGAGGGCACCTACAGCCTGGAGGAGATCCTGGCACGCGAGGTCGACGTGCTCTTCGTGGAGACCATCGCGTTCGGCGCGCCAGAAGAGAAGCTGTCGGAGAAGATGGCCGACAACCCCCTGTGGTCGCAGATCCCGGCGGTCAAGAACGGCAAGGTGATCGAGGTCGACCCGGAGGTATGGGCCAAGGGCCGTGGCACCCGATCCCTCGGCGTGGTCTTGGACGAAGCCACGGCCCACCTGCGATGACGCGGACGGCCGTCCTGGCGACCGGGCTGCTGGCCGCCGCCGCGCTGTGCGCGCTCTGCCTCGGCACGCCCACCATCTCGCCGTCCCGGCTGGCCGGCGTGCTGAGCGGTGGGGTGGCGGACGGGTTGGTGGCACTGGTGGTGAGAGAGGTCAGACTGCCCCGGCTGCTGCTGGCGCTGGTCGCCGGCGGCTGCCTGGGGGCGGCCGGCCTCGTAATGCAAGAGGCACTGCGCAACCCGCTGGCCGTTCCCGAGATGCTCGGGGTGTCCTCGGGGGCGGCACTGGGCGTCGCCGCTCCGCTGGTGCTCGCGCTGTCCCTGCCCGGCTGGTCCTATCCGCTACTCGCGCTGGCGGGAGCCGGACTTGGCGGGGTCGCGACGCTGGTCGCCGCCGGCTTCGGCCGGAGCCCTTCGGCGGTGCTGCTGACCGGAGCCGCCGTGGCGGCTGCGCTCCAGTCCGCGCTGCTGGTGCTGATGGTGATGGCCGACCAGCTCGATCTTCAGGTGATCTTCCGCTACCTGCTGGGGAGCCTGTCCGGCCGTACCTGGGAAGCGTGGCACGGAATCTGGCCGTGGCTGCTGCTGGCCATTCCGCTCGTGGTGCTGTGCGCCCCGATGCTGTCGGTGCTGCGGCTCGGCGACGAGGACGCCGGCGCCCTGGGGCTGCGGGTCCGGCATGCCCGACTGGGGGCGCTGGCCGTCTCCGTGTTGCTCATCGCCCCCGTGGTGGCGGTGTGCGGCCCGGTCGCGTGGGTGGGTTTCCTCGCCCCGCATCTGGCGCGGCGGCTGCGTCCGGACGCCGACGTGGTGAGGTGGCTGCCCTGGGCGGTGGTGTGGGGCGCGGTGATCACGGTGTGGGCGGACCAAGCCGCGCGTCTGGTCTTCATGCCGGTGGAGACTCCTGTCGGAGCCTGGACGGCCCTGGTCGGGGTGCCCGCAGGAGTGGCACTGCTGCGCGGCATCCGTACTGAGCAGAGGGCGGGTGCCGGATGACGCTCGTGAAGCGGTCCTCGCGCACCGCCCTCACCACGCCCGGCGCGACACCCTCCTGCCGAGGACGGCGGCGCCGATCCGCGCTGATCCTCGGGGTACTGCTGCTCGCCGTGCCCCTGGCGGCCATGGCGGATCTGGCGGCGGGACGCGCGCTGACGGTGGTCGAACTGTGGCAGGCGCTGACAGGCGGCACGGTCGACCCGATCGCCGACCACCTGGTCTGGCAGGTCCGGCTGCCCAGGGTGCTGGTCGCGCTCGGAGCCGGGACCAGTCTCGGCCTCGCCGGGCTGATCCTGCAGGCGGCGTTGCGTAACCCGCTGGCGGCGCCGGAGGTCACCGGGGTCACCCCCGGCGCGGTGCTCGGCGCGGTCGCGGCGACGGGACTGGGTCTGGCCGACTGGACGTCACCGGCCGCGGTCATGATCGCCGCGGTCGTCGGTGGCTGCGGCGGCGCGGGCCTGCTGTGGCTGCTGACCGGCCGGGCGCGATCCGATCCCGCCGCCACGGCGGTGCAAGGCGTTCTCGTCTCGGCTGTCTTGGGCGGGCTGACGGCGGTGCTCCTGCTGGTGGTGCCGAGTGAACTGGGCAGCTTCGTGCAGTGGATGGTCGGGACCACGGAAGCCCGGACGTGGCAGCACTGGGTGCTGCTGTGGCCGTGGGCGCTGGGCTGGGGCCTCGTCGCCTGCCTGACCTCGGGCCCGCTGACGCTGCTGCGTTGCGGCGAGCAGGTGGCGGAGGCGGCCGGTCTGGCTCCGGCGCGGGCGCGCGGCTTCGCGCTCCTGTGTGCGGTGGCCCTCACCGCGGGCGCGGTGGCCTCGGTGGGAGCGCTCGGGTTCGTCGGACTGGTCGTGCCGCACGCGGCGCTTGCCCTGCTTGGAGCCGATCTGCGGCTCACGCTGCCGGGCGCGGCACTCACCGGCGCCGTCGCCGTCGCCGGTGCCGACGCGGCCGCCCAGTGGCTGTCCAGGGTGGTCACCGCCTGGGGAGCCGATCACGTCAACGTCCCGGTCGGCGCGGTGACCACCTGCGTGGGCGCGATGGTGCTGCTGTTCGTCGCCCGACGGCATGCCGTCGATCCGTGATCTCACGCCGGGATGTCCCCATGCGAACAAGGAGTGCAGACCGTGTCCGAACTGATCGACGATTCCGGCACCGCGACGACGACCCCGGCAGCAAATACGGAAGCGGATCCGGGCGCCGCCGTGCTGGACATCGATCGGGTGACCTTCGGTTATCCCGGCCGGCGCGTGCTCGACCAGGTCAGCCTGCGGGTCGGAGCCGGCGAGTTCGTCACCCTGGTCGGCCTCAACGGCTGCGGCAAGAGCACCCTGTTGCGACTCGCGGCGGGAGTGCTGCGTCCCGAGTCGGGACGGGTGTGGGTGGACGGCGCCGACATGGCACGGACTCCTCGCCGCGCCGCCGCCCGTAAGGTCGCCCTGCTGCACCAGTCAGCCCCCGCCGTACCGGGACTGACGGTACGGCAGTTAGTCCGGCAGGGCCGGTACGCCGTGCGGGGCCCGCTGGGGATGCTCCGCGTCGGCGACGACGCGGCGACCGTTCGCGCGATGCGGGACGTCGGTGTGCAGGAGTGGGCGGACCGGCCGGTGGAGACGCTGTCCGGCGGTGAGCGGCAGCGAGTACGGTTCGCCCTGGCCCTGGCCCAGGACACGCCCGTCCTCCTGCTGGACGAGCCGACCACCTATCTCGATCTGCGGCACCAGCTTGAAGTACTGCAACTGGTGGCCCGGTTGCGCGAGGAGCGGCGGTTGACCGTGCTGATGGTCCTGCACGACCTGGATCTCGCCGCCCGCTTCGCGGAGCGCTTGGTGGCGCTGCGGGACGGACACGTGGCGGCGGACGGGCCGCCGGACCGGGTGGTCACCTCTGAGCTGCTGCGGGATGTCTTCGGTATCGAAGGCAGGGTGGGCCGTGATCCCGAGCGCGGATGGCCAGTCTGTTATCCCGACCGATCCATCCCTGTTGATATTGATAATGGTTTTCACTATCATTAGTACTGATATCGACAGATATCGCAGTCAACAGTCAGGAGGAACCATGGAGCAGCAGGTCTTCACCCCGATCTCCGAACAGTCCCACCTCCCACACCTGTCCGCGACCCACTCCAACGCCCTCGTCGAGAACCCCTTCGACGACGACCAGGAGTAAACAGCACCGGCGGGCCCGTCCGGAGATGCTTTCGGGCGGGCCCGTCCCTGTCCCCAAGCAGCCCCGGCGCATGAGGAGGAAACGTGTCAAGGCCCCAACTCGCCCCCGGCGTCGAGATCGTCATCACCAGCGGGCAGCCACCTGCGGTCCGGGCTCCCGACGGAGAGTTCCTGCGCCTCAACGCCTCTCCCGAGGCCACGGCGGAGCTGCTGCGACTGCTCGGCCCGGCCACCGCGGCGACCGGCGGCAGCTCGGACCGGCCCGCGAGGCAGGAGGTCGAACGACTGCTGGGCGCCTTCACCGACGCCGGCTATCTCGACGCGCCGCCGTCGTGGCCTGCAGACCGCGCCGACGTCCTCGTACTTGGCGACGAACGGCTGACATCCCCGCTCACCGAGTTCCTGTCGGCAGAGGGGGCTCGGCCCCGTCCCGCTACCCCACGAGACGTCACGGCACTCGCCGGAGCATCGGCATCCGCCACATCCGACGTCGTCGCAGTGGTCTGGTGCCTTGACCGTCCCGCTCCTCCGGGACTGTGGGAGGACGCCGACCGGCTACCCGCGCAGGGCATCGCCTGGGCTCGCTGCCATCGTGAAGGCTGGCAAGCCTGGATCGAACCGATCGCCGCCGCCCCGGGCGACGTGCTCGCCGCCCACGTGGCCGCGCGCCGCCTTGCCGCCACCCCGGCCCATCACGAACTGGCCGCCTACTGGGCAGGCGACTCCGTCGGCGGCCCGCACCCGGTCACCGGAACCGCGGCTGCGGCCACCGTCGCCGCTCTCGTCGCCACCGACCTCGCCAGATGGGCCCGAGGAGAGCGCCTGCCCGATCGACGGCGCCTGCGCAAGGTCGACCTGCGGGATCTGCAGGCCACCGAGCACTGCGTGCTGCCCGTCCCACGCGTCGCCCCGATCGGGCCACGCCGCACATGACTCCCTCTTCCGGCATGGCGGTCGCCACCGGCGACGACGCGACCCTGGCAGCAGACTTCTGCCTGCCGGATGGGCCCGGACCGTTTTCCTGCGTCCTGATCCGCACCCCGTACGACCGGCGCTCGCACGCCGCGGAGCTGCGCTCCTGGGCACGACGGGGTTTCGTCGCGGTGGCCCAGGACGTACGCGGTCGACACGGTTCCGGCGGCGAGTGGCACCCCTACCTCAACGAAGCCGAGGACGGCGCGGCCACCGTGCGGGCACTGCGCCGGCAGCCATGGAGCAACGGCGTGATCGTCGCCTGTGGCGCCTCCTACGCCGCCCACTGCGTACTGGCCATTGCACTGCACGCCGACCCCGCGGTCCGGCCCGACGCCGCGATCGTCGCCGTACCGGCGCTCGGTCTGGCGGAGACCGCGCGCGAGGCGGGCGGTGCCGAACGGCTGCTGGCGAGAGCGGGGTGGTGGGCCGCCCACGGTGACCGTCCGGACAGCGACCCGTCCGAGCTGGACCGGGCCCTGGCCACCGACCCCGCCCTGCTCGACCACCTGCCGGTGCTGGATCTGCCCCGGCGGCTCGGACGCCCGCTCCCCTCCTGGAAACGGCTCTGGGACGCGCGGCGCTCGGGCGACCCCGCCGGAACCGTCGGCAGTGGTACGGGAGCGGGCGACAACGGAGCGCGGGCCGAGTCGGGAACGATGCCACTGCTCGCCGTGGGCGGCGGTCACGACCCGTTCGTCACCGAAACGATGGCGCTGTGGCGGGCTTGGGGCCGCCGAGGCTTGGGGGCCGCCCGGCTGCTCCTCGGTCCCTGGGGTCACACTCTCACCGCTTCCCCCGGCCGGATCTCTGGCCAGGGCCACCGGCTGGCACTGGGACCGCTGTACGTGAGGTTCGCGCAGGCCGCACTGGACGGCACGCTGACCGGGCGCCGCGGCGCCGTCGCCCTGGAGGGCACCGGCCAATGGCTGTCCGCCCAAGAGCTGGACCACACGTCCACCCGCGTGTGCATGGACGGCGGGGGGACGGGTCTGCGAGTACTGCGGGGGACGGAGTTCGTCGCGGATCCGGAACGTCCGGTGCGGTCGGACCGCCTCGACGTCCCCACGTGCGGGCCTCCTGACCGGTTCCTGGCCGCTGGCGAGCCGCTGCCCGGCATGCTCGACCTGGCCGGGGAGGCCGAGGTCCGGATCCTGGCCACGGCGGACACCTTCACCGCCGACTGGGCCGCTCGCCTGGTCCTCATCAGTCCCGAGGGCACCGCCGAGCCACTGGCCACCGGGATCACGCGCAGACAGGCACCGGTCGGGGCCCGGGCCGTGGTCGAGATCCCGCTCGGCCCGCTGTTCCGCCGGCTGCCGGCGGGAGCCCGGCTGCGGCTGGAGGTGGCGGGCCACCACTTCCCCGCCCATGTCCGCAACCCCCACACCGGACGCGACCCGCTGCGCACGACCGTCCTGCAGCCCTCCCGGCGCACCATCGTCCCGGGCGGCAGCCACCTGCTGCTGCCCGTCCTCGCCCAGGCCGCCATCATCCGATCCGTCGACCCAGCCGAGGAGATCACCAGGTGACCGCACCCACCGAGACCACCACCGCTCCCGTGCACCGCACCGGCGCCACGCCCGCGCATCCTCTTCCGGTGGACGCGCTGGTCGACCCGGTCTGCGGGCTGATCCGGTCGGTGGCTCCCGTCGCGTACCCCCCGGAGACCCCGGCCCGCTACGTGGCGATGACCGCCGATGTCAGCGACGCCCGCAGGTTCGGAGCATGGCCGGCCGACCGTGTCGCCCTGGGCACCACCTTCGGCGATCCAGAAGGAGCCCGCATCGCCGCTATCGCCGAGGCGGTGGAGCGATACTGCGGCAACCGGCTCCCGCCCCCCGGCGAACCGGACGCTCCGCTGCGGGCCACCGCGGCCGACCTCTCCGGGCGGAACCATCTCGCCCCGGCCGAACTACCCGCCTACGCCGACTGGCAGTACGACCGGCCAGGCTTTCCGTACCGGCGGTTCACCGAGGCCACCGAGGCGCTGTGGGCGCTGGGCACCGAGCAGTCACCCGACGGCGGCGAACGTGACTGCCTGGCCCCCGTAGCGCTGACCCATCTCAACTGGCGGCAGGGCGAGCTGACAGCCCTGCCCCGCACCCACCACCTGAACTACGCGGGTATCGCGACCGGCGCCGGTCTCGCCGACGCCGTCGAACGCGCGCTGCTGGAAACCGTCGAACGCGACGCCCTGGAACTGTGGTGGCACCTGGACGGCCCCACCCGAGGTATCGACGTGGACAGCATCCCCGGACTACCGGCCGACCTCGCGGGGTCGCCGCTGCGCACCTGGGTGGTGGAGATGCCGAACGAGTTCGCCCCCGCCATGGCCGCCCTGGTGTACGACGCCGATCGCGAGCTGTATGCGGCCGGGTTCGCCTGCCGGTACGACCCGGCCGAGGCCGCCCGGAAGGCCGTCCTGGAGGCGGTGCACACGTGGGTCTTCACTCAGGGCCTCACCCACGCCGGCGGATGGGTGTTCCAGGCCATCGACGCCGGGATGCTCGCGAAGGGCCTGTATCTGGACCACCGGGCGGATCGCCGTTACCTCGACGACGCCGGGGAGAACTTCGCCCGCGTGCGCGACCTGGGCGCCCACGTCCAGGTCTGGCTGGACGACCGACTGGCCCCGCTGGCGCGGCGTTTCACCCACCCTGTACGGACGGTGCCGATCGACCAGGTCGTCGCGGGTTCGCCGGAGCGGCTCCGCGCATGTCTCGCCGCCGGCGGCCACCGCGTCGTCACCTTCGACCTGACCACGCCCGATGTGGCCGAGACGCCGCTGCGCGTGGCCCGTGTCCTGGTCACCGGCCTGGTTCCCAACGCCCCCGCCGCGTTCGCCTACTACGGCTGCCCGCGTTTCTCGCAAGCGGCACTCGCCCGGGAGTGGCGTGCCACCGCTCCGACCGGCCCCGGCGACTTCACCCTCGCCCCGCCCCCACACATGTGAGGGGTGGTCGAACATGAACGCCACCTCCACCGACCGGCTGGTCGCCGAGGCGATCGCCGAGGCTCGTTCCACCCGGCCGGTCGGCCCGCACACCCCCGCGGGCCCCACCAGAGGGCGCTGGACCGGTGAGCCGACCGATGCCGGGGCCGGCGTGGGCGACATTCACCTGGGGCGCCTGCTGATGTACTCCTTGGCAGCCGGACCGGCCGGACTCCGGGCAGAGCCGCTCAAGCCCGGCGGCGACCACGACGGCGTGACCGCGGCGCGGCTGCGACCCGTGGCTTCCGCAGGCGGGCTGCACCCGGTCAACGTCCATCTGCTGGTCGGCAAGGGGTGTTCGTTGCCGCCAGGGCGCTACGCCTACGACCCGCTGAAACATCGGGCTCGCCGGCGCGGCCCCGCCCCGGCGGCACCGCATGGGATCGTCTTCGTGCTCACGGTCACCGTCCAGCGAACCGTCTCCTATTACGGCCACCGAGCTTGGCCGCTGCTGCTCCTGGACACCGGACACGCAGTGGCCGCCCTCGCCATGGCCGCCCTCGCCCACGGGCACCGTGCCCGGTTGACGTTGAACGCCGACATGACCCTGTTGGCTGCGGCCGCCGGGCTGCCCGCGCCCGACCGGTGGCACGCCGCCTGGGTGGACACCACACCGGAACATCCGCTGGCCGCCGTCCACATCGCAGTCCGCGCATCAGACGGTGAGTCCGGCCACGCCGCCCCGTGCCCGCTCACCGCCTGGGCCGCCGAGCCGCCGGGGACGCCGCCGGCAGCCGGCCCCGCACCGAGCCCGGCCGGACATCGGGCCGGAGCCGTGCTGGCCGCCCTGTGCCGCACCACCTCCCCGACCACATGGCGGGCCGCCGAACGCCCCTTTCCCTGCGAGAACCCGTCATTGAGACAGGCCATCGCCGACCGCCGCAGCGCGCCACCGCCCCTGACCGGACAACCGGATTCCGGCGCCCTCGCCGCCGTGCTGTCCACGGCCGGCCGCGCCCGCGCGTACGACCTGTCCTGGTGTGCTGCCGTCGGCACGCCCCCGGGCCTGGTGACCGCCAACGCCTCGGAGCCCGGAGCGCTCCGCCCCATCGCCAGTGGAGAGGCGCGGCCCACGCTGGCCGGGTGGGCTGCCGGGCAAGGCTGGCTCGCGCACGCCGGAGCCGTACTCCTGGCGGTGGGCGCACCGGATTCGGCTTCCACCGAGCAGATACGCGTGGAGCATCTGACCGCGGGTTACGCCACCGCCTGCGCCGAACTCACCGCGACCGCCGCCGGTCTGCGCACCCGGCCGATCGGCTCCTGGCAGGCCGCCGACCTGGGAGCCGCACTCGGCGGCCCGGGCGGGCAGCGACGGGTCGTCCACGGTCTCGCGCTGGCTTCCCCCCGCCCGCCGTCCCCTCACTCCCGGAGCGATCGCCGATGATGCTGCACCCGGAGCTGCTGCGCGCCGCCCGTACCGCGCCGGCGGCGCTGTCGCGAGCCACCGCGTTGCTCGCCGCGGTCACCGCCGCTCACATCACCCAGGCGGCGCTGCTCGCCGCCACCCTCGCCGACATCGCCCGTGGCCGCACCGACCGGCTACCCGTACTGCTCGCCTTGGTAGGCGCCGTGCTGTTGCTGCGCGCGGGCCTGATCAGATGGCAGCGGCTGGCCGCCGCCGACGCCGGCGCGCGGATCCGATTGGAACTGCGTGACGAACTGCTCGTCCAGCTCGGGCGTCTCGGCCCGGCCCACAGCACCGCCGCCCGCGCCGGGGCGCTGCGCGCGACCGTGGTCGACGGCGTCGAAGGGGTCAACACCTACCTGTCGCGCTACCTGCCGCAGTTCGCCGTGGTGTGCCTGGTCACGCCCGCGCTTCTGACCTGGATCGCCACCATCCACGCGTGGGCCGCCGCCGTCCTTGCCGCCGCTGTGGCCGCGGCACTCCTCATCCCCCGGCTGTGGGACCGCGCGCTGGCCAAGCGCGGCAAGGAGCACTGGGACAGCTACGAGGACGTGGCAGCCGACTATCTGGAAGCGCTGCAACAGATGCCCACCCTGCGCGCCACCGGAGCCGTTCACCGTAGGCGTCAGGCATTGGAGGACCGGTCGCGCCGGCTGCACCGGGCCATCGTCGCCAAGCTCCGGGTCTCTCTGGTCGACACCGCCCTGACTGACCTCGCCATCCAGGCGGGCACGCTCGGCGCGGTCCTGCTGGCCTGCTTCGCGGCGGCCACCGGCCGCGCCACCGGCGCCGAGTCCTATCTGCTGCTCATGCTCGCCTCCGAGTGCTTCCGGCCGTTGCGCGACCTGTCCAGGGAATGGCACGCCGGATACGTGGGTCTCTCCGCCGCCGACGGCATCGCCGCACTGCGCACCGCCCGGCCCGCCGTACCCGATACCGGTACGCTCGCGCCGTCGTGGCCCAGCGCGCCGACGCTGGCGTTCGCCGACGTCCGTTTCGCCTATCCGGGCGCCGGCCGTCCCGCCCTCGCCGGGGTGGGGTTCGACTGCCCGGCAGGCCGTACGACCGCACTGGTAGGCCCGTCGGGCGCGGGCAAGTCCACGCTGCTGGCGCTCCTGCAACGCCATCACGACCCCGGTGCGGGGGCGGTGACGCTCGGCGGGATCGACATCCGCGACCTGTCCCTGGCCGCGCTACGCCGTACCGTGGCCGTGGTCTCCCAGGAGACCTATCTCTTCGCCGCCTCCATCGCCGACAATCTGCGCCTGGCGGATCCCGACGCCACCGACGGGCAGCTCATCGCCGCCTGCAGGGACGCGGGCATCCACGACGAGATCACCGCGCTCCCCGACGGGTACGCGACCGTACTGGGAGAACGCGGCGCGACCCTCTCCGGCGGGCAGCGGCAGCGCCTGGCCCTCGCCCGCGCCCTGCTCTGCGACGCCCCCGTCCTGGTACTGGACGAGGCCACCAGCGCGGTGGACGAACACCGCGAACATCAGATCACCCAGGCGTTACGCCGCGCCGCGCACGGCCGGACCTGCCTGATCATCGCCCACCGGCTGGCCGCCGTCCGGGACGCCGACCGGATCGTGGTCCTCGACCATGGTCGGGTCGACGCCGTCGGCGACCACCGGACGCTGGCCGTCGCGGGTGGCACCTACGCCGCCCTGGCGACCGCGGACCTGCACAACTGACCCGCCGAGGAGTGCCATGAATTGCCGACCGCCCACCCGGCGCGTCCTGCGCGGCCTGCTCCCCGCGCTACGGCCGCACCGCCGGATGGTCGCCCGTACCATCATCTCCTGCCTGGTCGACCAGGTCGCCCTCGTCGTCCTGGTCACCTGGCTGGCCCACACCGCCGGACGGGCCGTCATCGAGCACGCCGCGCCTGGTCCCGGCACCGTCTGCGGTCTCGGCGGGCTGGTGCTGCTCCGGGCCGTGGCGACCTGGCGGCAGATGGACCTGTCGCACGACCTGGCCTACCGGGTGCTCGCCGAGCTGCGGGTACGCATCTACGACGGTCTGGCGCGCAGCGCCCCCGCTCGCATCGCCGGTCGCCGTAGCGGCGACCTGGCGGCGACCGCGATGAACGACATCGAGACGCTCGAGTTCTTCTACGCCCACACCATCGCTCAACTGCTCGCCTCCGGAGCGGTCTTCGTCTCCGGTACGGCGGTGCTCGGCCTGGTCGATCCCTGGCTGGCACTCGCCGTCCTGCCCGCAGCCGCCGCGCTGATGGCACATCCCCTGCTCGGCGACCGGGGCCGCACCCTCCGAGGGGAACGCGTCCGCACCGCCACGGCGCGGCTCTCGGCCGATGCCGTCGACACCGTGGACGGCATCCGGGAACTCCTCGCCCACAACGCCCTGGACCGCCGACGCCGGCAACTCGCCGACGCCGGCCGCCGACTGGCGTCGGCACAGCGCGCCGAGGCGCGCCACGACGGCGCCTTCCTCTCCGTTCAGGACATCCTCGTGGTGGCGGCCCTGATCGGTGTGGTCACCGCCCTCGGGACCGCGGGCGGCGGTCCGCATGGGGCGTGGGCTCCCGCCGCGCTGGCTCTGGCCGTCTCGGTCCTGGCACCGGTGGCCGCCGGCGCCGACGCCCTGCGCCAGGCAGGCAGCCTGCGCGCCGCCGCCGCGCGGGTGAGAGCCGCGATCGACGCCCCGCCGACCGCCCCGCCCGCGGCCCGCCCGGCTGCACTTCCCGACGGTCCGGTCGGCGTACGGCTGCGCGACCTCCACTTCTCCTACGGCGACGCCCCCGTGCTGCGCGGGGTGGATCTCACCATTTCCCCGCACCACACCGTCGCCCTGGTCGGAGCGTCCGGAGCGGGGAAGACCACCATCGCCCACCTCCTGGCCCGCTTCTGGGACCCCACGGAAGGCACCGTGGAGCTCACCACCGCCGAGGGCCCCGTCGACCTGCGCGACCTCACCGACGATGACCTGCGCAGCGCGGTCGCGCTGGTCGGCCAGGACGCCTCCCTCTTCCACGGCACCCTCCGGGACAACCTCCTCCTGGCCGCACCCGACGCAGATGGCGCCCTGCTGGACCGCGTCATCGGGCAATGCGGCATCGACCGGATCGCCGCCACCCTGCCCAAGGGCCTGGACAGCGTCGTGGGAGAACGCGGCGCCACGCTTTCCGGCGGTCAACGAGCCCGTGTCGCGCTCGCCCGTGCCCTGCTGACCAATCCCAGAGTGCTGATCCTCGACGAAGCGACCGCCCACGTGGACACTGTCGGCGATGCTGAGCTCGCTCGACTGCTCGCCGGATGTGACATCACCACGATCGTCATCGCACACCGTCCTGCCACCATCCGCCGCGCCCCCCAGATCGCCGTCCTCGACAACGGCCAGGTGGTGGAAGAAGGCACGTGGGACACCCTCACGTCAGACGCCGGCAGCCCCCTGAGCCGACTCCTGAAACCCTGAACTCCGGGCTGAGCGGGAACGGCCGAGGTCCTTCCAGCGGCCGGCGACCGTCGTATGTGACGGCCCCTCGAGATCGCGGTCGGCGCCGAGCACCGCCTGATCCACGAGTTGCCCCGCTTGAACGCCGCGACGGTGCGCACCGACCCGTACGGCCCCGTGCTGGCCCACGCGCCCCACCCCCTCCACGTCCGACCTCCACCTCCGGTCGGCGTGCGAGCCTGGCGACCCGAGGAAAGGAAACGGGTGTGCACCCGGAGCCGGACGATCACAACCGGCGTTCAGCGGCTCCGGGTAAGAAGCGGTGGCTCACTCGCTCAACGCTCAAGCAGGCAGCGCCTCACCGTCACCTGTCGACGTCTGAACGTCAACGTGCTTGATGCTCGGCGTGCGACCTGGCCCTGGACACCGCCGACGCGGTTGTGACCCGCGACGACCTGACCACCGTCCCGGCCGTCATCGCCTTGGCCCGCCGGGCCCGCCGCCTCGTCCTGGCCAACCTCTGCATCGCCGCGACGTTCATCGTCGTCCTGGTCGCCTGGGACCTGTGAGGAACCCGGTCTCATCGACGATCACCCCCCCCCGGTTGGTGTCACCGAGGTACTCCACCACATACGCTCGCAGGTCGTCGCGGACCGCGTCGGCGTCCCAGGCCGAGGAGTTCAACAGCCGCTGCATTCCCTGCGGGCCGTCATCGCCTGCCGCCTCGGCCAATTGCCAGCCGTTCTTACGTTCAACCGGCGCCAGGAGGCCGAGCAGGCAAGCCCGCGCCCGTTGACGCGGCTCGGCCCGCCCGAAGCGGCCCGCCACCCGCGCGAACATCTCCGCCAAGCCCGCCCTCCACGCCTGAAGGTCCTCAGCGGTCACCGCACTCGGCATACCGCCAAATTAACCAATCGTTGTAGTACTAGAGGTCAAGGTCCCTCAGACATCCGGGCCGGACACGCCGAGCGGCACGGCTCGCCCCGGCGAGCCGGCTGTGACGGCTCTCAGCTCACCGGTGGCCCGAAGTGGCGGGCGAACCACTCCTGCGCGAGAGCCGCGACGCTCTCGAGCGTTCCTGGCTCTTCGAACAGGTGACCGGCGCCGGGGACGATCCGGAGCAGGTTCTCGCAACGCAACCGTTCCTGTGCCGCCCTGTTGAGGTCGATCACCGCCTTGTCGCGGCCTCCCACGATCAGCAGGGTCGCCGCCCGCACCGCCGGAAGTCGCGGACCGGCCAGATCGGGCCGCCCACCCCGGGAGACGACGGCGGCGACCTCGCAGCCCGGCTCCGCCGCCGCCCACAGCGCGGCCGCGGCTCCGGTGCTCGCCCCGAAATAACCGATCGGGACGCCCGCCACCTCAGGCCGATCCCCCAGCCAGCCGGTGACCCGGACGAGTCTTTCCGCCAGCAACCCGATGTCGAACACGTTGCCCCGGTCGAACTCCTCCTCGGGGGTGAGCAGGTCGAACAGCAGCGTCGCCAGACCCGCCCGGTTGAACGTCGAGGCCACGTACCGGTTGCGCGGGCTGTGGCGGCTGCTGCCGCTGCCGTGCACGAACACGACCACCCCCGCGCAGCTCTCGGGAACGACGAGTCTGCCGGGCAGCCGGACCCGGCCGGCGTCCACCCAGACCTCCTCGGCGGGACCGGGAGGATCGTCTCCCCGCGCGTGCTCCTCACCCCTGCCGCCCCAGGCTTCGGCCCGCCGCAGCAATTCGATCACCTCCTCGTCGCTGCCCTGGGTGAAATCGAGGTACCAGGCACCGATCGCGTAGAAGGCGTGCGGTGTTCGCAGGCAGACCACCTCGTCGGCGACCTCACGCAGGCTCTCGATCGTTCCCGGCGCTCCGACCGGAACAGCCAGCACCACTCGGGAGGCCCCGCGCGCCCGAGCCACCTGGCAGGCGGCACGAGCCGTTCCGCCGGTGGCGACACCGTCGTCCACCACGATCACCGTACGGCCCGTCAGATCCACCGGGGCGCGCTCACCGCGCAGGTGGCGCCCGCGGCGCAGGAGCTCCTCGCGCTCCCGCTCCTCCACCGCGGCCATCTCCTCCTCGGTCAGGTTCGCGCGCCACACGATGTCGCGATCGACGACGCGTACCCCGCCCTCCCCGAGGGCACCGAACCCGACCTCCGGCTGGAACGGCACCCCGAGCTTGCGGACGATGATCACATCCAGTGGAGCGCCGAGGGCTTTGGCCACCTCGAACGCCACCGGCACTCCCCCTCTGGGCAACCCCATGACGACTGTGTTCCCGGCGTTCCCGGCGTTCCCGGCATTCCCGGCCTCGACGAGCCCGCGCAGTCGCTCGGCCAGCCGCATCCCCGCCTCATGGCGATCGACGAACACCCCGTCCACCTCGCAATCTGCGACACCACGCCCCCGTTCACCGGCGTCGATGGAAAAATCACGTCGGCGGTAGGGCTGAAGGTCCCGATTCACCTCCCCGTATGCGGGAAACGTCCCCCTCTCAGACAGTGACGTCGTCGGCGGCGTTCAGGTCCGGATGCGCCTGCCGCTCGTCGCGCAGCACGCCGCCGACGACGTCACCGTCGACCGTCTCCTTCTCGACCAGGATCGTGGCGAGCCGGTCCAGGGCGCCACGGTGCACTCTCAGCAGGTCGACCGCGCGTTTCTCGGCCTCGCGGATCAGGCGGGCGACCTCCTCGTCGATGACCTGCTGCGTCCGCTCCGAGTACGGCCTGCGCTGGAGCTCCTCACCGTCCTCGCCGAGGAACTGAGGGCCCGCGGGAGAGTAGCCGACCGGACCGAGCGCGGGTGACAGGCCGAAGTCGCGCACCATGCGGGTGGCGATCTGCGTGGCGGCCGCGAGATCGTTGGCGGCGCCGGTGGAGCCCTCACCGAAGACGACCAGTTCCGCGGCCCGGCCGCCCAGCCGCACGGTGAGCAGGTCGGTGAGGTAGGTCTCGCTGTAGAGATGCCGTTCGGCCTCGGGCAGTTGCTCGGTGACGCCGAGTGTCAGGCCGGCGGGCAGGATGGTCACCTTCGCGACCGGGTCGGCCTGCTCGCACAGCGTGGCGAGCAGGGCGTGCCCGGACTCGTGCACGGCCACCGAGTGGCGTTCCTGGGGAAGCAGCGCGTTGGTCGTCTCCCGCCGTCCCAGCAGCACCCGCTCGCGTGCCGCGTCGAGGTCCCTGGCGTTGATGGTCGTGCGGCCGGCCCTGACCGCGTTGATCGCGGCCTCGTTGACGAGGTTGGCCAGGTCGGCGCCGGAGAATCCCGGAGTGGCACGGGCTATCACGCCGAGGTCGACGTCCGGGGCCAGATGCTTGCCGGCCGCGTGAACGGCCAGTATCGCCGCGCGTTCGACCTGGTTGGGCAGCGGGACGGTGACCTGCCGGTCGAAACGGCCGGGACGCAGCAGAGCGGGGTCAAGGGTCTCCGGCCGGTTCGTCGCGGCCAGGACGACGATCCCGCTGCTCTGGTCGAAGCCGTCCATCTCCGCCAGCAGCTGGTTGAGCGTCTGCTCGCGTTCGTCGTTGCCGGCGATCGCCCTGCCACGCCGGCCGCCGATGGCGTCGATCTCGTCGATGAAGACGATCGAGGGGGCGCGTTTACGCGCCTCGTCGAAGAGGTCGCGGACTCGTGAGGCGCCCACGCCGACGAACATCTCCACGAACGCCGAGCCGGTGACCGACAGGAACGGCACGGCCGCCTCTCCGGCCACCGCCCGGGCGATGAGCGTCTTGCCCGTTCCCGGAGGACCGACCATGATCACTCCCCGGGGTGGTTTCGCGCCCGCGGCCGCGTACCGATCGGGGGCGCGCAGGAATTCCACCATCTCGCTGATCTCCTGCTTGACGCCGTCGTAGCCGGCGATGTCGCCGAACCGGGTCGCCGGCCGCTGGGCCTCGATGATCTTCGCCTTCGACCGGCCGAAACCTCCCATCCCACCGGCCATGGACTGCTGCGCCTTTCTTCCCATCCAGCCGAACAGGGCGATGAGCAGCACCAGCGGCAGAAAGCCGACCAGGAGCGAGATCAGGGAGTTCTCCGCCCGCGTCGCGGTGATCTGGACGTGATTGGAGCGAAGCTGGTCCTCCAGCCGGGTGGCGTTGAGCGCGGTGGGGATCTGGCTGGTGAAGGTGGCGCCGTTGTTCAGCGTGCCCGACACCGCGCCCTGATCGTCGATCGTCACCGCCTTGACCTGTCCCGTGCTCACCTTGGCGACGAAATCGCTGTAGGGGTACGACGCGCTCGACGGCCCGGTGAACAGCAGGGGCACCAGCAGCCACAGCGCGACGATCAGCATGCCGATCGTCGGCAGCCAGCGCCGCCAGCCGGTGGGTGGCGGAGACGACGAAGGGGGCGTCGGCGGCGGCTCGTTCGGCGGCCCGGGCTTCGCCTTACCGGTCATGTGCCGACTGTGCCGGCCATGCGGCCGGATTCGCGTGATCACCACCTGGCCTCCCAGATATGCCCCTCACCTGCCAGTTTTCAGCCACCCGGCAGGGATCGTGCAGGGTCTAAAGACCCGAAATCAGGACATAAATCCTTTTTGGGTAGGCCGCGAGCAAGGCGAGCGGCAGACACATCCGTCCCGCCCACACCGTGTTTCCCCACGCCCCCTCGCACCTCTGCCCCCTCTGTGCACTTTGGTGCTCTTTGATGGCCTTTGCTGCCTCCCCGTGCCGCCCTGACCGATCGTCGGCGGCCGCGTCACAGGTCGCGACCAGGGGAAGGACTGGGAGATGGGGAGTCCGCCCACCCGCCCGAGATCACCTCAACGGCGGATCCGGCCGTTCAACCGGGGTTTCGGTCATCCGAGGGGTGGAGCTGAGCGTGGAAGGCGTTGCCGATGGGATCGTGGGCGCAGATCAAGGAGACGCACATCGCCGTCGTGCTCCTGCTCGGAGATCGTGTTTTCAAGCTCAAGAAGCCGGTGGACCTCGGCTTCCTGGACTTCACCACCCGTGAGGCCCGGCGGGCCGCCTGCCTGCGGGAGGTGGAACTCAACCGCCGGCTCGCCCCGGACGTCTACGAGGGGGTCGCCGACGTACTGGGCCCGGACGGAGAGGTCTGCGATCATCTCGTCGTGATGCGGCGCATGCCCGAGGAACGCCGTCTCGCCGTCATGGTCCGCCTGGGCCAACCGGTCGAGGAGCCCCTGCGAAGCATCGCGCGGATGATCGCGAGCATGCACGCCCGATCCCCCCACAGCCCGCGCATCGACCGGAGCGGGGAGAGACAGGCACTGCGGTCCCGCTGGAACGCGAGCTTCGACCAGATCCGCGCGCTTCCCGACGCGGTTCTCGACCCCGAGACCGTCACGGAGATCGAACGGCTCACGCTGCGTTTCCTCGACGGCCGCGACCCCCTGCTCACCGCCCGAGTCGAGGAGGGCCGCATCGTGGACGGCCACGGCGACCTGCTCGCGGAAGACATCTTCTGCCTGCACGACGGGCCGAGGATCCTGGACTGCCTGGAGTTCGACGAACGGCTCCGCTTTCTCGACGGCCTTGACGACGTGGCCTTCCTCGCCATGGACCTGGAGCGGCTCGGGGCACCTCGCCTGGCCGAGACCTTCCTGCACCACTACATCGAGTTCACCGCCGATCCCGCCCCGCCCTCGCTCTGGCACCACTACGTCGCCTACCGAGCCTTCGTCCGCGCCAAGGTCGCCTGTCTGCGGCAACGGCAGGAGGACTCCGGCCCGGCGCGAGAGGCCCGGCAACTCGCCGAGCTCACACTTCGCCACCTGCGAGCGGGGGCGATCTCCCTGGTCCTCGTCGGCGGAGGTCCGGGAACCGGCAAGTCGACCCTGGCCGCCGCCCTCGCCGACCGCCTCGGACACACGCTGCTGAACAGCGACCGCGTTCGCAAGGAACTCGCCGGCATCGCGCCGGAACAACCGGCGGCGGCCCCCTTCGGCGAGGGCATCTACGATCGCCGGCGCACCGAGCGCACCTATGACGAGTTGCTGTTTCGAGCCGAGAAGCTGCTCCAGCGGGGCGAGCCGGTCATCCTCGACGCCTCCTGGATCGACGCCGAGCACCGGACGGCGGCCGAGCACCTCGCCCGGCGCACCTTCAGCGACCTCGTGGCGCTACGCTGCACCGCCCCTCCACGGATCACCGCCGAGCGGCTCGCCCGGCGAACCGGCGGGGTGTCCGACGCCGATCAGGCGATCGCCGCGACCATGGCGACGAGGACGGCGCCCTGGCCGGAGGCGACCGAGATCGACACCGGCACGACCGTGGAACAGGCACTTGAACGGGCCCTGACAGCGATCCATCCTCCCTCGGCCGTCGTCGCCCGGCGGTTCCGGCGCCCCCAGATGGAACCCGGCTGAGGACGCCGTAAAAGAGCCGTAGAAGAAGGGGCCCGAATGATCGGTACCCGTCACCGGGCACCGTCCCGGAGCCCGGTGACGGTGATTTCGACAGTGATTTCGCCGGTGACTCCGCGGGTGACCTTCGGCCGGGCGATGGGGCCGAAGGACTCCTGACAGGCGGCGGAGCACCGGGAAAGGCTTGCTTCATGTCGATCCTGGACGAATGTGACGCACTCCTTCGAACCGGGGAGATCGCCCACATCAGACCGCTGCGCGACACGGACCGCACGGCCCTGCACGCCCTGGTGGACCACACCTCGGAGAAGTCGGCCTACCTGCGGTTCTTCGCCGGAGGTCGCGCCACGGCCCACCTGTACATGGACCGGCTGACCGGCCCCGGCTACCGCGGGCACGCCCAGGTCGCCCTCCTTTCCGGGCGGCTCGTCGCGGTCGCGGAGTACATCCCCGACGAGAGGCGGCACAGCGCCGACGTGGCCGTCCTCATCGACGACCACGTCCACGGCCGTGGTCTGGGCACCCTTCTGCTGGAACACCTCGCGCTCGACGCCGCGGCCCGGGGGGTGGGCGAACTGGTGGCCGACGTGCTCACCGGAAACGGGACGATGCTGAAGGTTCTCTCCGACCTCGGTCTCACCACGACACGCGAGTTCACCGGCGACGAGATACGCGTCCGGATCGACCTGCGCCCCACGGACGCGCTCACGGCCGCGATCGAGCGGCGCGACCACGAGGCGGAGCGCGCCTCGCTGAGGCGAGTGCTGTCTCCCCGCTCGATCGCCGTCGTGGGAGCGAGCCGCGAGCCGGACCGGGTGGGGCATCGGCTGCTGGGAAACCTGCTCGACGGCGGATTTCCCGGCCCGGTCTACCCGGTGAATCCGAAGGCGACTCACATCCTCGGCCTCCCCGCCCATCCCGACCTGTCCTCGATCGGCGAGCCGGTCGACCTGGTCGTCGTGGCCACGCCCGCGAACGCGGTCCTGGACGTCGCACGCCAGTGCGCCGGCCACGGCGTGGCCGGGCTCGTCGTGGTCAGCGCCGGCTTCGCGGAGACCGGCCCGCAGGGAGCGGAGCGCCAGGCCGAACTGCTGCGCATCTGCCGTACCGGAGGGATTCGGCTGATCGGCCCCAACTGCCTCGGAATCGTGAGCACCGGCGCCGCCCTCAACGCCAGTTTCCTGCCCCATCCTCCGCTGCCGGGCGCCGTCGCGCTGATGTCGCAGTCCGGAGCGGTGGCCGCCGGGCTCGTCGCCCGGGCCACCACGCTCGACATCGGGATCTCCTCCTTCGTCTCGGTCGGTAACAAGGCCGACGTCAGCGGCAACGACCTGCTGGAGTACTGGGAGGACGACCCCCAGACCACGGTCATCGCCCTGTACCTGGAGTCCTTCGGCAACCCGCGGAAGTTCGGCAGGATCGCCCGCCGGGTGGGACGGCACAAGCCGATCGTCGCGATCAAGAGCGGCCGCAGCACCTCGGGGGACCGGGCCGTACGCTCGCACACCGCCGCCGCCGCGACCCCGGACGTCGCCGTCGACGCCCTGTTACGCGCCGCCGGAGTCATTCGCGTCGACGGCATGCAGGAGTTGCTGGACACCGCACGGCTACTGGCCACCCAGCCGCTGCCCGCCGGAGACCGGGTGGCGATCGTCGGCAACTCCGGCGGGCCACAGGCGCTCGCCGCCGACGCCTGTGAACGTCACGGCCTTCTCGTACCGGAACTGTCGCCCGGCACCCAGCGACGGATGCGCTCCGGGTTGCGCCCGGCCGCCGCCGTCGCCAACCCGGTCGACCTGACGGCCGACGGGCAGGCCGACGAGCTGGAGTTCGCCGCCTTGGCCGCGCTGGAAGACCCGGAGGTCGACACCGTGCTGATCGTCTACACCCCGCCGTTCGGTTCGGGTACCGAACGCACCTGTGAGGCGATCGCACGGGTAGCGAGTTCGGCGAACAAGACCGTCGTCGCCTGCGTGGTCGGCCGTGACGGGACGACCGGCCCGGTGCCCGTGTACGCCTTTCCCGAGCAGGCCGTGCAGGCGGTGAGCCGGGCCGTGGCCTACGCGCGGTGGCGCTCACGTCCGGTCCTGCCCTTCGTCCCTCCTGCGGGGACGGATATCCAGGCGGCACAGGGACTCGTCGAGGAAGACCTGTCGCACCATCCTCAGGGCCGCTGGCTCGACCCGGTGACGGCCGCCCGGCTTCTCGGCTGCTACGGGGTCGCCGTGGCGAAGTTCATCAGGGCGGACTCTCCGCAAGAGGCCGCCCTCGCCGCCGCCCACCTCGGATTCCCCGTCGCGCTGAAGGCGACGGGACCGGTGCACAAGAGCGACGTCGGCGGCGTCCGGCTCGGGCTGCGCACCTCGGCGGAGGTTCGCGGCGCCTACCGGGCGATGAAGGACACGGTCGGCCGGGAGATGACCGGCGCGATCGTCCAGCCGATGGCCCCCGACGGCGTGGAGATCATCGTCGGCGCGGTCCGCCACCCCTCCTTCGGTCCTCTGGTCATGGTCGGCTTGGGAGGCGTGAGCGCCGAACTGCTCACCGACCGCGCCTTCCGCAGTCCCCCGCTGAGCGGCCAGGACGCCGCGGAAATGATCCGGGAGCTGCACTGCGCCCCCCTTCTGTTCGGCTACCGGGGGCGTCCGGTGGCCGACACCGTCACCTTGGAGGATCACATCGTCAGGGTGGCGAAACTCGCAGAAGATCTTCCCCAGATCGCCGAGCTGGACCTGAACCCGATCGTCGTCGGTCCCGCCGACGCCGTCGTGGTGGACGTGCGGATCCGGCTGGCCCTGGCCTCACCCGTCCCCTCCCCTCTGCGCCGCCGGCTCCGCTGAGAACCGGCACGCGATCAGCAGACGACCGGCACACTACCGGCAAGGTCACCTGGCCGTGGCGCACGGGACTTTCGGCCCTGTTACCGCCCCTGCCCGCGCCATAGCGTTCCCAGTGAAGAGATTCCCCGAAGGCCGGCCGCCAGAGCCCGGCGTCGCATCCGACGTGGCCGTCCTACGGGGGGAGGTTCGAAAAACACCGCGACGGCATGAAAAGCCCGTCTCCGCGGACGACACCCACCTTGAAAGGGGAAAACCCCATGGCTGAACGCCTCGCCGCTCCCGGTGACCTCGGCCGCCGGATCACCCGACGACGTGAAAGCCTCGGCCTCGACCGGGAAGAACTGGCGAAGCGCGCCGACATCAACCCCTCCTACCTCGCCTACGTGGAGCAGAGGGCGGCCGCCCCCGCCATCGAGACCATCGAGCGCCTGGCCTCCGCCCTGGACACCAGCACCGCCGAACTCCTGGGAGGGACCGTCGACCAGCCCCCCGGGCAGGGACGAGCCGCACTTCACCCTGAGCTGAAGCGCCTGGACGCGAAGGAGTGCCTGCGGCTCATCTCCCCCGGCGGGGTCGGCCGGCTGGCCTTCGACGACCTCGGCGGCCCGATGATCCTGCCGGTCAACTACGTCCTGCACGAAGGCTGCGTGATCTTCCGTACCGCCTTCGGCGGCCCGCTCGACGAGAGCCTGAGGACCGGCGTGAAGGGGGTCGAGTTCAAAGTCGCCTTCGAGGTCGATCGGATCGACGACGCCAACCGCGAGGGCTGGAGCGTCCTCATCCGAGGCGGTGTCCATCATGTCTCCACCGCCGAAGAGCAGGCGGCCGTGATGACCCTGGGCGTCCACCCCTGGGCCGGCGGCGACCGCGAGCTCTACGTCAAGATCACTCCTTCCGAGATCACCGGCCGCCGCATCCTGCACGGCCCGTGATCCACACATCCTGCACGGCCCGTGATCCACACCGGTGTGGCCGCCCGGACGGTCGTCCGCGCTTCCGGGGGAAGATCACCGGCCTGCGGAAGCGGCAGGGCCGATCAGTCCTGACGGCGAGATCGGGCAGCCGTCGTGCCCGGCAAGGAAGGAAGCGCTCCATGACGCCTCCCGCAGTGGTGGACCTCGAAGAGATCGCCGCGATGATCTTCGACACCGACGGGGTCGTCACCGACACGGCCACCGTGCACGCCGCCGCGTGGAAACAGGTCTTCGACGCCTTCCTGGGCGAGCACGCCAGACGGTCCGGCGAGCCGTTCCGGCCGTTCGACGCCGACGAGGACTATCTGTCCCACGTCGACGGCAAATCCCGGCTGGACGGGGTGAACGACTTTCTGCACTCCCGAAACATCACCATCGATCCCGACACGGCGGCGGATCTCGCCGCCTCAAAGGACGCCTTCTTCCTGGCCGAACTCGACACCCACGGCGTGGCCCCCTTCCGCTCGACCCTTGCACTCGTTCGCGAACTGCGACGCAGAAAAGTACTCACCGCAGCCGTCTCCGCGAGCCGCAACTGCGCACGGGTGCTCGACGCCGCGCACGCCACCGGCCTGTTCGACGTCCTGGTCGACGGCGTGACCGCCGCCCGGCTCGGACTCGCGAGCAAACCCGATCCCGCACTGTTCCTGTACGCGGCCCGGCGACTGGGGGTGGCCCCGAGCCGGGCAGCCGTCGTGGAGGACTCCCTGGCCGGTGTGCGAGCCGGCAGGCGAGGCCGCTTCAAACTCGTCATCGGCGTCGATCGGCACACCCGAGGACACGCCCTGCGCGCCGCCGGAGCCGACCTGGTCGTCACCGACCTGGCCGAACTACGACTGAAACCGCCCCCTGATCGCTCAAGCGCCCCGCACCCCCTTAGAGCCGACGGTCCCGGCTCATAGAGTCCTTGGACCCTGGAAAACGCCGCGAGTACGGCCGATGCTGCCCGTATGGACGAGTCACGGCCGGTGAGCGCGGAAGTGACCAGGCCGGCCCATGTCACCACCTGTTCGGAGGCGAGATGCACCACCTCACCGTCAAGGACGTGATGACCCGGAAGGTGATCTCGGTCGGTGAGAACACCGGTTTCAAGGACATCGCGCAAACGCTTCTCACCCACACGGTGAGCGCCCTGCCGGTGGTGGACGACGACGGCCGCGTGGTGGGGATCGTCTCCGAAGCCGATCTGCTCCGCAGCAAGGAACCCCAGGACACACTCTCCGGCGAGCCCACTCCGCCCAAACGGCAGACCTACGCGAACCGCACCGGAGGCGAGGTCGCCAGGGAACTGATGCGCGTCCCCGCGATCACGATCTCGAAGGACGCCCCGGTGGCGGACGCCGGCCGGCTCATGAGGGAGAACGACGTCAAACGGCTCCCGGTGATCGACGGACAAGGCCGCCTGGCGGGCATCGTCAGCCGATGCGACCTGCTGAGGGCGTTCATCCGCTCCGACCACGACATCGAACGCGAGGTCCGCCTGGACGTCCTGACACGCTCATTGTGGATGGACACCTCCCTCGTCCGGGTCATCGTCAAGGACGGCGTGGTGACACTGAGCGGACGAATGACCCTGCGCGGGGACACCAGGATCGCCCTGGACATGACCCGCCAGATCGACGGAGTCATCGACGTGATCGACGAACTCACCTGGGACCGGGACAACACCCGCACCGGGGAACGGCTGTGAAACCCGCCCTCACGACCCGCCCGCACCTAACCTAATGGAACGCTCCACACCAACCGGGTGCCACCCTCCGGCGAGCAGCCGACGACGAAGGACCCGCCCAGCCGCTCGGCCCGCTCCCGCAGATCACGCAGCCCATCGTGCCCGCCGTCCGCGGACACGGCGACCCCGTTGTCGACCACGGTCAGGACGAGCCGCTCCTGACCGGCGTCCACCGATATGTCGACCTTCGAGGCCTCGGCATGACGCACCACATCGGACAACGCCTCACGCAACGCGGCCAGCAGGTCCTCGGCCACCGGCTCCGGCACCGCAACGTCCAGCCTCCCCCCCATCTCCAGGCCCGGCATGAAACCCAGTTGACCGCGCACCCCCTCCACCAGGGCCACGATCCCCGCACGCAACCCGGAAGCGCCCTCCTGAGGGAAGGCACGCAAGGCGAAAATGGTGGAACGGATCTGCCGAATCGTGCCGTCGAGCTCGTCGATGGAGCCGCGCAGCCGCGACGAGACCTCCGGCCGCTCGATCAACGGCACCGTGCTCATCAAGGTCAGGGCCACGGCGAACAACCGCTGGATCACCACATCGTGCAGGTCCTTGGCGATCCGGTCGCGATCCTCCAGCAGACTCAGCCGCTCGGCGTCCATCCGGCTCTCGGCCAGCTTCAGGGCGATCGCGGCCTGCCCCGCGAAAGAGTGCAGGGTGCGCAGCTCATCCCTGCTGAACGGGAGGCGCCCCGAACGCTTACCCAGCGACAACACCCCCCGCACACCTCCCGACGCTCCGATCGGCACCGCGGCCACCGGGCCGAGCGAGATGTATTCGGCGATCACGATCGGGATCTTCACCTCACCCGGATCGGTCACCATGAGCGGCTCACCCGTGACGAAAGCACGACCGGCCAGAGAATCGGCGACCAACGCCTCGGCATGGGCCACCTGCTCACAGGCCTCCCCCTCGGCGATCAACGTACGCAGAACCCGACCACTCTCATCAGGCAGCAGAACGGCCACGACATCGGCCCCCGCCATCTCCCGCGCCCGCCGCGCGATCAGCCCGAGCACCTCGCGCGGCTCCGCCCCCGACAGCAGACTGGTGGTCACCTCCGCCGACGCCTGCAACCACATCTCCCGGCGCCGCGTCTCCTCATACAGACGAGCGTTCTCGATCGCCACCCCCGCGGCGGTCGCCAACGCCGTCACGATCGCCTCGTCCTCCTCGTCGAACTCCCCCCCACCACGCTTCTCGGTCAGATAAAGATTGCCGAACACCTCCTCACGCACCCGCACCGGCACCCCCAGAAACGACCCCATCGGCGGATGACCGGGCGGAAACCCACAGGAGGCGGGGTGGTCGGAGATGTGGGCCAGCCGCAGGATCTGCGGCTCCTTGATCAGCAACCCGAGCAGGCCCAGCCCGTGCGGCCAGTGCTCGATCCGCGCGATCTCCTCCTCGCTCAGCCCCACCGGGACGAACTGGACGAGCGTGCTGTGCTCACCGGCCACCCCCAACGCCCCATAGGTGGCGTCCACCAGCGCGGTGGCGGCCTCCACGATCCTGCGCAGCACCGTCTCCAGATCCAGATCGCCACCCACCGCGACCACCGCCTCGAGCAGCGCGTGCACCCGGTCACGGGTCGCCAGCACCGCCTCCAGCCGCACCCGCAACTCCGACAGCAGCTCGTCCAGCCGCATGTGCGTGATCAACGCACCCGGCTCGATCTTCGCCATACCCCAAGTTTCGCACCCGGGCACCCGGACACCCCCCGCCAAGGAGGCCGTATCCACTCTTCCGGCCATCGTTTACCGTTCCTAAACAGTGTCCAGGAGTGAGCTTTGTACCCACGTCCCGGAACTGCGCGCATCCCGAACGGTTTTGGGTGCGCTGGTCCCCCGCGTTCGCTGAGTGCCCGTCCGGCCACGCGCATCGTGTGCACGCTCCGTGACGGGTGGGCGGGTTCCCTCACGCCCCCGTGCGCCTGGTCCGGCCTGGACGGTCCGATGCCCACGACGATCGCTCTGGTCGTCATGGGGCGGTGCCGTCCGTCGCCGGATCGGGTGCCCGAGGGCGCGTCGCCCGATCGCGATGCTCGCGGCATCATGACGGGTCATTGTGCGGATCTTGCTGGTGAGGGGCTTGCGCCAGTGCTCGTCGCCCCACATCGAGGTGTATGCCGGGTCTACGGCGACGATGGCGAGGCCGTGCTCTGCGGCCATCGACACCAGCCGGGCGCGGAGTTTGCCGGTGGGCATGCCGGAGATCAACTGCCGAAACCGTTTCCTGCGGCCATGCTTCTCGCGGGTCTTGTCCTGCGCGAAGTCCAGGTTCTCGATGCCGATCGCGGCCACGCCGACCCGCTTGGCCCAGTGCAGGAGGCGGGTGATGGCATGCCGGACCTGCGCGTCACGATGATCGGCGGTGCCGGACAGGTCGTAGAAGAACCGCTTGGGTTCGCCCACCGGGTTGCCGCAGGCATCAAGCCGGTAGGCGGCGAAGTGGTCGGCGTTGGTGTCCACGCCGACCATGCCACGGGCGCGTGCCGCCTCCAGCGGCACGGTCTTGACCACCGGGCGACTCCAGGAGGCTGTCAGGTACCAGCGTCCGCGTGCCACGTCGAGGTGCATGCGGTACGCCACAGCCCGGTTCGCCTCGATGCGGTCGCGCCACTCGGCGCCGCGATGCCGGAAGGCCACCGTGGAGGCGAGGGCGTAGCGGCCGTGCTTGCTGTTGGCCAGGTGAGCGAGCGGAGCAGGCAGCTTGATGGACACCTCGCCGTCGGAGGTGACGCGGATGGTCTCGTTGCCCAGCCGCTTGCCCGACTCGCCGTCAGCGGCGAGGAACCAGCGCTCGGCTTCCCACCGGTCACGCCACTGCTGTTCGGTGAGCTGTGCGGCTGGAAGGTTGTGCCGGTTGTTGAGGAGCTTGCGGCCGCCGCGCACGACGTGCACGACACCGTCCTCACGCTCGGCGCGAGCGACCTTGAGACGATGCTCCAGGGTTGCCAGGCGCCGGGACTTGTGGAACCACTCGCCCTTGGAGCGGTAGCCGCCCGGCGCCCGCTTGGTGCCCTTCTCGCCGATCGGCTGCGACAGCCGGTGCATCAGCGTCCGCACATTGGCCTCAAGGTTGTGGATGTGCACGGCTTGGCAGCGCCGCGAGAGTGCCCACTGATCGTGGGTGGCCTTCGTGATCGACCCGGCCCAGCGAGAAGACGACCGTGCGGTCAGAGCCTGCTTACGGGCCGCCCACGTGTCGTTGTTGTGTTCCAGGCCATCGCGGCAGCGCGCCTTGAGGTCCTGCGATGCCAGCCGTCCCAGGTGCTCGCCGATCAGGCGCAACACCGTGTCGTCCTGCGCGGTGAGACCTTTGAGACGGTCGCGTATCGCGACGCCGGACGGGCCCAGGGCAACGAACGGGTCGTCGATCGGCCGGAGCTGCTTCTTGCTCGTCTCAGCCACGCTCGGCCGCTTCAAGGGCCTTGCGGGCGCGGTTCTTCGCCGACCGGCGCCCATACAGGCGGGCGCAGAACGAGGTCAGTACCTCCACCATGTCGCGCACCAGGTCGTCGTCGACCTCGGCGTCATCCAGCGCCACCAGGCGGCGCCCGGTGGCCGACAGTGCGGCCTCGACCAGTTCGACGTTCATCCGGCCGAGTCGGTCCTTGTGTTCCACGACCACCGTGGTCACAGCGGGGTCGGCCAGCAGTCGACGGGCCTTGGTTCGCCCGCCGTTCATCCCGGAGGCGATCTCCGACTCGATCCGCACCACGCGGTGCCCGCACTTCGCGGCCCACTGCGACAGTCGTGCGGTCTGCCGCTCCAGGTCGGCTTTCTGATCGTGTGAGGAGACCCGGGCATACAGGCCCACGCCACCGGTCGCGGAGGGTGAGGTGTTCGCGTCGATGTTGACCAGGATCGTGCGTGGCCCCACCCGTTCCGCAGGGACCGGCAACGTACCCTCACGGAACCAGCGGTACGCAGTACGCGGGGCGATCCCCTGCGCCCGCGCCCATTCCGTCAGGTTCATGCGTGAGATCATACATCACTCGTAATACCTAAAGGACACTCATGGACACTCATTCGAGAGCAGCTCTCACCCCCCCGATGACGAACACCTGACCGACGAGACACGACCTCGCCGACCGGCTCGGGGAGCCCTGCCACCCGGTGGCCGAAAGACCTCCACATCGAGGACCTGTGGCCTCTGCCGGGACGCCCCCGCCGGCAGTGAGATGGAGATCCGGGAACCCGGCGGGCAGCGGCGAGCCACCCTCGATCCGTGCGGGGCCGCCACACCACGAAGGACCCGCGTCCAGAAGGAGGTCGCCGATGTACGCCACGGTCAAAGACGTCATGACCACGAAGGTGACGTCGGTCAGGGGCGACGCCCCGTTCAAGGACGTCGCCGAGGCGCTCATCACCCACACGGTGAGCGCGCTCCCCGTCGTCGACGACGAAGGACACGTCATCGGCATCGTCTCCGAAGAGGACCTCCTCCACAAGGAAGGCTTCAAAGAGCGCTACTACCGCGAGGACTACCATCCACCGCTACGCATCCGGCTACTGCACCGCCTGGGCCAGAAGGGCGGTGACGGCCGCGTCAAAGCCCGTGGCGACACCGCCGCCGACCTGATGACCGCCCCCGCGATCACGGTCCAGCAGCACGCCTCCGTCGTGTCCGCCATACGCCTCATGATCGAACACGGCGTCAAAAGACTGCCGGTGGTGGATGCCGACGGATCGCTCCAGGGCATCGTCAGCCGCCACGACCTGCTCAAGATCTTCGTCCGCGGTGACGCCGACATCGCCCGCGAGGTGGAGGAGAACATTCTCGGACACTCCCTGTGGGCCGCCCCCAACACCGCCACCGCCACCGTCGCACACGGCGTCGTCACCCTGAGCGGCCACATGCACCGGCGCGAGGACGCCCGGCTCGCGGTACGGATAACCCAGCGGGTGAACGGAGTCGTCGACGTGATCGACAACCTGAAGTGGGACGTCGACGACGTCCCAGCCCGGACAAGACACCGAAGGTAAAGAATTCACCTCCCCCGGGTTCTTCAGCCCCTCGACCGTGATCCAGGCGGCTTCGAAGACCCGAGGCCCTTCACCCCATCGGCCCCGCCGAATGCCCGAAGAGACCTCAGAGGTCACCGGAGGTGTCGAAGCCCGCCCGAGCGGGCTCACTCCGCGGCGGACTCTCCCAGCCCGCGGGAACGACCGCCACGGGGCAGAAGCCGTGCTGAAGAACCGACCTGGAGGTCGAGCCGAGCCTGCCGTGATCACGTGCCCCGCCGACCACCACCAGACTCGCCTCCCTGGACACGTCCTCCAGCAGGTCCTTCGCGGACGTCGCGGCGAAACAGGCACGGACCGACACCCCGGGGTAGGCGATCCGCCATGGCCCCAGCCGCTCCAGCATGCCGTCCTCCGCCGCGTGCATCGCGACCCGCGTGTCGTGCACCAACGGCTGCAGGCGCCCGGCATGCACCGCCGTCAGCTTCAACCGCCTGAGGGCGGCCTCACGAAAAGCGAACTCGATCACCCCGTCAGGGGTGTCGCCGCTCATCCCCAGAACCACGGCACCGCGCTCCCTCGGCACCGGGATCGGCCCGGGCCCGCGCACCACGATCACCGGACACCCCGCATGAGCCGCCACATACCCGGCGACCGACCCCAGAATGGTCCTGGCCAGGGTGCCCATGCCCCGAGAACCCACGACGATCATCGCCGCGCGCTCCGACAGCTCGACCAGCCGTTCGGCGGCCGCGCCCTCATACAGATCCGTCGCGACATCGGTCAGCGTGCTACACGCGCGAGCGCAGTCGGCCCCGTGATACAGCACATGCTCGGCGGCGTTGCGCAGATGAAGCCTGGCATCCTCATCGGCCTCCCCATACGGCCACCGCCACGTGTGAACCACCTTCAGCGGCAACCCCCCGAGCTCGGCCTCGTCCATCGCCCACTCCAGGGCCTGCATGGAGAAGTCGGAACCGTCATAGCCGACGACAACCTCACGAATATCGCTCATCGCGCTCTCACCTCCCTCTCCATGCTCGCCAGGGCACACGCAGAAGAGCAGGGCGGAAGGTCCCGCCAGGATGGGACCTTCCGCCCTGCTCACCTCACGGCCCCCACCCGCGAAACCCGGGCGACGAACCCTGATCCTCCCCCCGCCCTCACCCGGCCGGGCGACGAGGCGGCCCCGAGGAAACCCTGGGGACCTTCGTCCCTACCCGGCGAACGACGGAGCCACGAAGAATGAGACAAGCCAGCGGCACACGCGAGAACCCGCCGGATCTCGGGCCCGGCCACCGGGATCAGAGCATCGGCCCCTGAACGCACCGAGGGCGGTCACCATGACAGCACCCATCATCGTCGGCGTCGACGGCTCGACGCCCTCGCTACAGGCCCTGACCTGGGCAACGCGGGAGGCGACCCTGAGAAAGGCGCCGTTGCGCGTCGTCCACGCCGCCCTGCGCTGGGCCTACGACGTCCCGCTCGTCCCCCAGCCCGGCCACTGGGGCCCCGCCGAGGAAGCCGCCTGCGAGGAACTCCTTCACCGGGCAGCCGAACAGGTCCGCTCCCACGACCCCGCACCGAAGGTCACCACCGAGATCCTCGACGGAAACGCCGCGGAGGCGATCGCCGCCGTGGCCGAGAGCGCACAACTGGTCGTCGTCGGCCACCGGGGCCTGGGCGGATTCGCCGGCCTGCTACTGGGCTCGGTCAGCCACGACCTGGCTGCCCGATCCCCGTGCCCGGTAGTGATCGTCAATCAGCCGCACACCACCCGGGGCAGCGAGATCGTCGTCGGCGTCACCGGACGTCCCGACCAGGACCCCGTCCTGGAGTTCGCCTTCGGCGAGGCGGCCCTGCACCGGCGCCCACTGCGAGCGCTCCACGCCTGGACCCACCCGGCCAGCAGAGCACCCGGCGACATGCAGCCACTCGTCTACGACGTCGAAGAGGTCGGTGACGAGGAGGCCCGCCTGCTGGCCGAGTCGCTCAGTGGCCGGCGGGAGAGGTTCCCCGACGTGCCCCTCATCGAGCAGGTCGTGCACAAGCATCCGGCCAAGGCGCTCATCGACGCCTCCGAGACCGCTGAACTGGTCGTCGTGGGCGCCCGCGGCCGGGCGATGTTCCTCAGCTCGACCGTACGCGCCCTGCTCCACCACGCTCGGGCGCCCGTCGCCGTCCATCACACCTCGCACGACCATCGGAGTTGAGCCCTCCCGGCACAGACACCGTGACGCCACCTGCCAGGCCGGGAGAAAGGCACGTGTGGCGACATCGGGCACCTTACGAGCGAACGACGGCCCGCCTTCCCGTAGCGCACGCCGGACCTGACACGCCTTTGTTGTTCAATGCCGTCTTTAGTCCTTTTGTCCTATTTGTCTGCTTTGAGCTAGTCCGCGCCCTTTACAAAGTAGATCAGCAATGTCTTTCACATCCCCTTCGAACCTTTCGAGCGCGCGCCACCACCACCGGACCGGCGGCACAGCGCATGCCCACCGTCATGCCCACCGCGTCCGGCGATGATCCCGATGGTGCGCCGGCCTACAGCAGGGGCGGGAGGACGAGCAGGTCGTCGTCACCGTGCTCAAGCCGTGAGGTGACGTCGACGACGCCTTCGAGCCGGCGGATCGCCTCGACGAGCTGGACGACCTGTGAGCGGTGTTCGACCTTGCCGTCGAGCGTCACCACACCGTTCTCGACGCCGATCACCACCTCCGAGGCGGTGGTGTTCAGGTCGCGGGCGACGGCTTCGGCCTCGGCGCGCAGTTCGGCCTCGGCGCGGTCGAAGACGCGCAACAGGTTCGCCCGGTGCAGGATGCCGGCGAGGCGGCCGGTCACCGGGTCGATCACCGGAAGCTGCTGGATCCTCTTGTCGTGCATGAGTCGCGCCGCCTCCCTGACGGGCATGCCCGGCGTAACGGTGATCGCGGGCGAGGTCATCAGGTCCTTGGCCACGACCGCCGCGGCCTTCTCGTGCTCGCGCCGGCGAGCGGCGCTCTCGAAGATGGAGATGCTGTGGCGCACCGCGTCGCTCTCCTTGAGCAGCAGATCGTCCTGCGAGACCACCCCGACCGGACGGCGCTCCACGTCGACGACCGTCACCGCGCCCACGGCGAAGCGTCGCATCACGGCCACGATGTCGGCGAAACCCGCGTCCTGCCGCACGGCGATGGCGGTGCGGCCCATCACGTCACTCACGGTGATCGACATTTTCTTCCCCAATTCCTGCGAGTCCTCACGGATGTTCCCGGCCTCCGGGCGCCGCCCGGAGTGGACGACCGCCACATCGCGACGCGCGTGGTGTCCTCCGTCCTCTCCCCCATCAGACCTCCCTCCCGGCGGTCCGCTCCAGGGCCACAGGTCCCGATCTCACCGCGTGAGGGCAGAGTCTTTCGTCCCGGACCCGGCACGCGTCATCGATCGATGTCCCGTCGGCGTCCCGTCGGCGCCCGGCCCGAGGGCAGATCGTCGGTGATGAAGGGGACTTTCGCCCCTAACGTCGCCGGAGAGCGACCGGGCAGCCTTAGGGGCATGAAGCTCGACTCGGCAGGTCTGCAGATCCTCTCGCGCCAGGAGTGCGTCACGCTCCTGGCGTCGGCCTCGATCGGGCGCATCGTGTTCACCGACCGGGCCCTGCCCGCGGTGCAACCGGTCAACTTCGTGCTCGACGGCGAGAACATCGTGATCCGCACGGGTTTCGGGTCCAAGCTCGCCGCCGCGGCCAGCGACGCGATCGTCGCCTTCGAGGCCGACGAGTTCGACCTCACCGCCCGCACCGGCTGGTCGGTCACCGCCGTGGGCCCCGCACGCGCCGTACGCGAACCGAACGAGATCGAGCGCCTGTCCGCACTCCCCCTGCGCACCTGGGCGCCCGCCAACCGTGACCACTACATCGTGGTACGCGCCGAACAGATCACCGGCCGCCGTCTCTCGTCCAGGCATGACGAGCGGGAGACCTGACAGCCCGTTTCCGGCACGCCCACGGGCCGCGTCCGGTGGCAGCCGGCCAGGGACCTCCGGCCCTGCATACGGTTCCCCGACGGGGGTGAGATGGGGATGAGAAGAGCCGGGCAGATGACCCCACTCATCCGCAGGAAGTGGAAGAGACCGTTCCCGGAGAACTCCGCCCGGCTCGAAGGTCCGCCGGGCGGACCTTCGAGCCGGGCGAGTGGGCCCGCATCATCACGGGTGGAGAACATGCCATGCGCACCAAGGTAGAGAACGTCATGACCAGGAACGTGGCGCTGGTCACCGCCGACACCCCGTTCAAGGACATCGCCGAGACACTCATCGCGTGCGCGGTGAGTGCCGTCCCCGTCGTGGACGGGGACGGCCGTGTCATCGGCATCGTCTCCGAGGCGGATCTGCTCGCCAAGGAGGAGTTCCGGGAGCAGTACTACCGCGAGGGCTACCAGCCGCCGCTGCGCGCCCGGCTGCGGCACCGGCTGAACCAGGAGGTCCGCGACCCGAAGGCCAGGGCGCGGGGCGACGTCGCCGCCGAACTGATGTCCTCCCCCGCGATCACCGTCACCGGAAAGACGCCGACGGTCGGCGCCGCCAGGCTCATGGAGGCGCACGGCATCAAGCGGCTCCCCGTCGTCGACCAGGACGGCCGCCTGGTGGGCATCGTCAGCCGCCGCGACCTGATCAGGGTTTTCGTCCGGCCCGACTCCGACATCGCCGACGAGGTGCGCGAGGAGGTCCTCGGCCGCTCCCTGCGCATGGAGACCGCGCAGGTCAACGTCCGGGTCGACCACGGTGTCGTCACCCTGACGGGCACCATGGAACGTCGCAGCGAAGCCGAGATAGCGGCCCGGGTGATCGGCCGCGTCAACGGCGTCGTCGACGTGGTGAACGAGGTGCGCTGGATCCAGGACGACGACGCCTGGAGTGGAGGATGAACCGGCCACTCCCCACCCCTCACGCGTCCGGGCCGGGATCCTTCCGAACGGCGAGCGATCCTGGAAGAAGAACGCGATCCGATCGCCGGAAAGCGCGACGCCACGCGATTCGGCTTCGCGATCCCACGACCGCGCGGCAGCGAAACAAGAACGTAACGCGCGATGACTCACCGTTAATCACACCGTCCTTAGGACGCTCAATAAAGAACCGTTCTTCCGCCCGCCCGAAAACCCGCTGTCGACACCGACGAGGACCCTTATTTCGACAGACAGCAATCTCTTACCATCGTGGCACCGAATGGTTCTGTGATCTTGCTGACGGTGACACCTGGCTGGTGGAAAAGGTGACGACACCCATCGCCGCAGCATCGAGAGTCGATTGATATTCGACCCCCGCGCCTCCCGATCATTTATTTCCCCCGCCGTCGGATGACGAGACGGTCGACCGTGCCTACGATAACGATCGTCACCGACACAGCCCGCTCCGGCGGGCAGGAATGGGAGTTCAAATGGCGACGAACGAACCACTCCACCTCGATCTGGAGGCGCTCGACGTGATGACGGTCGAGCTCCCCGGCGAGGATCTCGTGAAGGCCCTGGGCATGGGGCTCGGTAACACCGAGGTGGGCGCCTCGGGTCTCACCGGGCGCACGAGCTGGCTCATCTAGGTTCCCCGCACATGGTCTCGACGCGTCGTGGCCTGCCGGGACGCGTCGAGATCGACGCGGCTCATCGCACGGTGGACGCGACCGTGGTCGCCAGAATCGCCGCGCTGCCGGTGGCGGCACTCGCGGAGCTGAGGTGCACGGCCACCTGGCGGAGCGTCCGGGAGATCCTGGCGATTCGTCGCCGGCTGGCCGACGAGGGCCGACGGCTCGCGGACGAGCTGGAGCCGGTGATCGGAGCGGTCGGACCAGGTCCGCGGCGGCCGGCGCTGGTGGCGTTGCGCCGGGCGCTGTACAACGCGAGACGCCCGGCGGGCCGCGCCTGGCCGGTGGAGGTCGGTTCCGGCCTCGCTCCGCGCGTCGCGGACTGGATCGCGGACCTCGACCGGCATGACGCGCTCGTCCGGCGACTGCCGGAGGAGCTCGATCAGGAGCGCCGGGACGCCTACGAGGTGCTGCGCCGGTGGGTCGGCACCGATGCCTTCGGCCATGGCGTGCTCCAGGCGGGACCGGCGATGTCCGCCGCGCTGCACCGGTGGCTGGCCGCGCCGCCCGGCACCGCCCCGCCGCGCCAGGTCGCGCTCCGCCTCACCCGCTACCTGGCCCGCGTCGTGGCGAAGACGAGCCCGCACGCGACCTTCATGATGGCGGCTCTCGGGCGGTGGAGCGACGACGGCGAGCCGGTCCGCTGGGAGGGGGCGTGGGCGTGGCGCAGCGCGGTCGAGCCGAACGTCCCCCTGCTGCTGCGGCTGCTCACCGACCTGGCCCGCGCCGACGACGGCCTCGCGGACCTCTTCGTGGTCAGGCCCAACCCGAGCCTCGACGAGGACGACGGCCGCCTGTGGTACGTGACCGGCCAGGAGGACGCCTACAACGGCATCGCCGCCTCCGAGCCGCTCCGGCGGCTGCTGCGCCCGCCGTACGACGATCTCCGTACCAGGGCCGGTGGCGCGCTCGGCAGGCTGCTCGACCTGGGAGTGCTGGAACTCCATCCCCCGGTCGCCGACCAGGCCGCCGCGCACCTCGCCGACCTGACCGATCGGCTCGGCACGCATCCCGCGGGCAAGGCGCTCGCCGCCGCGCAGGAGGCGCTCGCCCGTTACCCGGAGGCGGCCCGCGTGTCGGAACGCGAGGCGCTGCGGCGGAAGGTGCGCTCGGCGTTCATCCGGCTGGCCGAAGACGACGCCGACCGCCTGCCGGACCGCAACCTCTTCCACGAGAACGCGGTGCTCACCACGCCCGGACCTCGGCTGGGCCTGACCGCCTGGCGTCCCGCCCTGGGCGACCTGCACGCGATCACCGACTTCGCCGCGCTCTTCGATCGGGACGGCGTCGCCCGGCTGCTCGCCGCCGACCTGTTCGCGCGGTGGTTCGGCGCCGGCGCGCGGGTGCCGTTCGGCCGGTTCCACCGAACGCTCGCCGAGCGAACCCGTCGGGCCGCACCCGGCACCCTCGCCGGTGAGCTGCACGCGCTCATGTATCCGTGGCAGGAGCGGCCCCCGGAAGGCCGGACGCCCGCCGTGCCCCGGCTCGACGAACTTCGAGACGCCCGCGCGGCGGCGCTGGCCGCGGCGCGCAGGCTGCTGCCCCAGACCCCGGACCCGCTCACCGTCGATCCGGCGGTGCTGGCCGGTCTTACCGTCGGCCGTCCCGCGTTCGTCCGTCCCGTGGGGTCGCTGTCGTGCTTCGTGCAGACGATCGGCCCGCCGGAGGAGACGCCGGTTCGGCTGGTGCTCAACGGGCTCGGCCCGGGGCACGGCGCGATGCGCAGCCGCGTGCACCGCCTGCTGCGGGTCGCCGGGGTTCCCGCCGATGAGAACCGTCCGCTCGGGACGGAACGCGGCGTGCCGGTGGAGATCACCGGGCTGTTCGGCAGCAACGTCAACCTGCGTTCCACGGTGGCGGCCCAGGAGATCGGCTATCCGGGTGTGGTCCCGAGCGGCCCGGCCGTGTTCGACCTGCGTGACCTCGCCGTCCGGCACGAGCCCGGCGCCGGCGGTCTCGTTCTGACGCGCGCCGGGCACGACACCCCGCTCCTGCCGGTGTACACCGGGATGGTCGCGCCCATGCTGCTGCCGCGTACGGCACGCCTCCTGCTCCAGCTCTTCGGCGACATGCCCAGCCCGGTGATGGGGCTGGAGTCGATCTTCTCCCGGCCGCCGGAGTCGGTGCCGGCCCGCGTCGAGCGTACGGCCCGGGTGTCGGTCGGCCGGGTCACCGTGGCCCGTGCCGCCTGGTACGTCCCGGTGCGCGAGATCCCGCGCCGAGGCAGGGGTGACTCCGCCGCGGCGCATCTGCTCGCGCTCGCGGCCTGGTTCGCCGAGCACGCCCTGCCGGAACGTTGTTTCGTCTCCTCGGCCGATCCCGGCGCGCCGGCACGCGACAGGTTGCGCCTGGGGCGGCTCGCCAAGCCGACCTATCTCGATCTGGCCGATCCGGCGCTGGTCGCGCTGTTCGACCGAGGGCTGGACGCGAGCGGATCGATGGTCGTCTTTCGTGAGCCGCTCCCGGACCTCGAGGCGGCGGCCGACCTCGGAGGCGGCGGCGACCACCCCGATCACCGCCGCCATGTGAGCGAGTACGTGGTCGAGGTGGGCCATGCCTGACCGCTGGATCTCCCTGCACGCCTTCCACCGGACCGACACCGACCTGCTGCTCCGCACGGCCGTCGACGGGCTGGTGCGGGAACTGGACGAACGGCTCGACCGGTTCTTCTTCCTGCGGTACTGGGAGGGCGGCCCGCATCTGCGGCTCCGCCTGCTGCCGCGCGTCCCCGGCGACGCGACGACGATCGAGAAACACGCCACGGCCGTGCTGCGAGAGCACCTCGCGGCGCATCCGACGACGGCCCCGTGGGACCGCGAGGGCTACACGCTGCTCGCCCGGGAGTTCGCCGGGCGGGAGGGCATGGACACCTACGACAAGCGACTGCGGCCCGACGACCACGTGGAGGCCGTCGCCTACCGGCCCGAGTACGCGACGTTCGGCGGGCCGGAGGCGATCACCGCCGTCGAGCGGCACTTCACCGACTCCAGCAGGATCGCACTCGCGATCCTGCGCGGCGAGCACGACCACCGGCGGCGGCTGGGCCACGCCCTCGCCGCGATGATGCTCACCCTCATCGCCTGGGAACCCGGCCCCCGCCGCCTGGGCCTCCTGCTGGCCGGAGAGCGTGACCGATGGGATCCGGCACCGGCCCGTGCCCGGCAGGTGGAGATCTTCACCAAGCAGCGCGAAGCCCTCACCGCACAGGCGGAGAGGTGCCGGCTCATCGCCGCCCGCGCCGTCTCCTCCCGGAACCACGTCACAGCCGGCCGCTCCGCCGGCGGGCCGTCTTCCGGCGGCGTCCCCGACACCGGCGACGCGTACGACTCGCCCGGCGCCTGGTGGCGCTCGGTCGACACCCTGCACCGGCGCCTTGTCGCGCTCCAGCGGGCCGGGCGCTTCTCCCCGGTCCGCGCCCGCAAGGCATTCCGTACTTCCGGCGCCGTCGACGCCCCGGCGGACGCGGACCGCCACGACGTCCTGAGCGTGCTGGACCGATGCGTCCACCTGTTCTGCAACCGTCTCGGCCTGTCGATCGCCGAAGAGGCGCACCTGCGCTACCTGACCGCAGTCACCCTGGAGGGGTTTGCATGATGCGAGGGAACCCCGTGAGCGACCTCCCCTGGCACGGCATCCAGATCCGCTACTACGACCGGGACAAGGACGCGCTGATCCTGGACTGCGTCCGCCCGCTGTTCCAGCGCCTGGACGGCCTCATCCGGCAGCCCTACCTCGTCCGCCACTGGCGCCGGGGGCCGCACCTGCGGCTCAACTTCCGCGCGACCCCGCGAGACTGGGAACGCGAGATCCTCCCCGTCGCGACCGAGGCGATCACCGGTTATCTGCGTGAGCATCCCTCCACCACCCGCCTCGACGAGCACGAGCATCTCGCCGCCCACCGCCTGCTCGCCGTACGGGAGCACGAGACCGGGCCGCTGCTGCCGTGGTATCCGGACAACTCCCTGCAGACCGAGCCGTACGACGACCGGTTGCGCGTCTTCGGCGGCCGGTCGCTGGCGGACCTGATCGACGCGTCCGCCGCGGAGAGCACCCGGCTCGTCTTCGGCACGCTGGACCGGGTCCGCCGGGGTGAGCTCGCGCTGTTCGCGGTCGCCATCGACCTCATGGTCGCCGTGGCGCACGTGAGCGTCCCTCCGGTCAGCCGCGGTTACATGTCGTACCGCTCGCACGTCGCGGCGGCCACCTCGTGCTGTGAGGACCGGGACGCGGTCATGGCCGCGTTCGAGGCCAGGTACCGCGAGAACGCCAGGCAGATGCGCGCGACGGTGGTCGACGTGGTCGCGTCGATCGACGCGGGCGACCCGGCGCCGCACGTACGCGACTGGATCACCTTCACCCGCCGCCACAAGGAGATCGCCCTGCCGCTGCTGGCCCGTAAGGAGATCGATCTGGACGCCTCCGAGCAGCCGGTGCTCCAGCGTCACCGGGTCGACTATTTCGACGTGCTCATGTCCACCGACCGGCACCGCACCGAGATCCTCGAATCGGACTGGTTCCTCGCCCACCGCCTCGTGGTCAACATGCTCTACGCCCACCTGGCCCGGCTCGGTGTCACCCCGATCCAGCGGCACCTGTTCTGCCATCTGATCGCTTCTGCGGTGGAGGAGGAGTACGGCGTCTCCCCGCTGGAGAAGGCCCGCGAGTACCTGCTCAGCGGCTGAGCCACCGTCCGCCGGACAGGCCCGGGCACGGCGTCGCTTGACAGGCCGCCTCCGGCGAACGCTAATCTTTATATATGAATAGTTCTTCAGATGAGCGATTCGTGGCGATAGATGGGTGTACAGCCCGGATCGTGGACGCGCCGCGGGTGGCGGTGGTGCGTGAGCGGATGCCCGCCGCGCAGGATCTGACCGACACCGCCGAGGTGTTCGGGCTGCTGTCCGATCCCGGCCGCCTGCGGTTGCTGCTCGCTCTGCTGGAGGGCGAGATGTGCGTGTGCGATCTGGCCGCGGTGAGCGGCCAGAGCGAGTCGGCGGTCTCCCACGCGTTGCGGCTGCTGCGGGCGCACCGCGTCGTGACGGCTCGCCGGGCCGGCCGGATGGCCTTCTACCGGCTGGAGGACGCGCACGTGCGGATGCTGCTCGACCTCGCGCTCGCCCACACCGAGCACACCCAGGCCATCCATCCCGAACGCGACGGAACCCGCTGATGGGCACCGGGCACGGCCACGGGCACGCGGCGGGCCGGCACCGATGGCGGCTCGCGGTCTCCTTCGCCCTGATCGGCTCCTTCTTCGTGGTCGAGCTGGTCTACGGGCTGATATCGGGCTCGCTGGCACTGCTGTCGGACGCCGGGCACATGGCCGCCGACGTGGTGACCCTGGGCGCCGCCCTGGTGGCCACCCGCATCGCCACCCGTCCCGACACCACGGGGCGCCGTAGCTACGGCTCCTACCGCGCGGAGGTGTTCGCCTCCCTGCTGGCCGTGCTGCTGATGCTCGGCGTGGCGGTGTACGTGGTGGCCGAGGCGGTGGGCCGCATCGGCGCCACCGCCGAGGTCTCCTTCGGCCCGATGCTCGTCGTGGGAGCCATCGGCCTGGTGATCAACGTGATCGTGTTGCTGCTGCTGCGCGCGGGCGCGGCCGAGAGCCTGAACGTCAAGGGCGCCTACTACGAGGTGGTGGCCGACACCGCCGGGTCGGTCGGTGTCATCGTCGCCGGATGGCTGGTCGCGACGACCGGCCAGCCGGTCTGGGACACGCTGATCGCACTCGCCATCGGTGTCTTCGTCGCGGTGCGCGCCATCTCGCTCGGGCGGCAGGTGTTCGCGGTCCTTGGCCAGCACGTACCGGCCGGGATGGACGCCTCCGCCGTCGCCAGGGACCTGGAGTCCGTCGAGGGCGTGCGCGACGTCCACGACCTGCATCTGTGGACGTTGACCTCCGGCATGAACGTCGCCACCGCCCACCTGGTCACCTCCGACGGCGCCGACAGCCACGCCGTCCTGGACCAGGCCCGCGACCTGCTGCTCAGGCGCCACAACGTGGCCCACGCGACCTTGCAGGTCGAACCGGCCGACCACCTGGGCTGCGACGAGCTGGGCTGGTGAGAGCCTCACCGTCGCCGCGCTCACCCGGCGACGGTGTCGGCACGGTGGAGGACGTCCGGACCGCCCCGGGTTGCCCCGGGCCGACACGAGAAGGCCCGCTCCCCGTACGGGGGGCGAGCCTTGGGTGATCCGGGGGTGGTGTTCGGAGGACGGATGTGTCCGGGGGACGGTTATCGAAGGACGGGGTAGCGACGCACCAGGGGGGTGGCGGCCCACCAGGTGCCCAGGCCCCAGGTGGTGCCGGCGCCGCTCAGGGCCAGGCCGGTCAGCACGACGGCGTAGACGAGGTGGTCGTCCATGAAGGGGTTGGTCTGCAGAGGGAGTTCGGCGGCCCACATCAGGACCATCATCAGGCCGCCCGCCACGGCGGCGACGCGCAGGCCCGCGCCCAGCAGGAGGGCGGCACCGACGCCCAGCAGGCCGAGCATGAACAGCCAGTCCACCCACGCCTGTCCGGCCAGGCCGCCGAACACCCCGCCCAGGGCGTTCTCGCCGGTTCCCTTGAGGAAGCCGGTGGTGGGGCTGCCGCCGTTGATCCAGGCGCGTTCGGCGGGGGTGGCGAACCCCCAGCCGAAGGTCTTGTCCAGGAACGCCCACAGGAAGATCCAGCCCAGGCTGATCCGGGCGATCGCCCAGACGTAGTCGACCGGACGCCTGGCGGCCGGCGCGGGGACGGTGTCCATGACCGGCCCGGTGTGAACGTCGTGCCTGTGAGTGGTGGCCATGACGGCTCCCCTTTTCGTGGTGTCGCGTGATGCTCGGCGGTCTTCGTGACGTACTCATCACACCGTTTCCCGGAGCCCGGCCACAGTGCCGTACGGACCGCGTCACGCTCTCGAACGTCCCTCCCCCGCGGGACCTTCGGCCCTGTCACGCCGCGCACGACGGGAACGGGGAGTCTCACCACCAGGGAGAGGACAGCACGCACGCGAACGCCGGCGACACACACCGCCTCCGGCCATGCCGCTCCCCGACCGTTGCCGGCCGAAGGGCACACCGGTCGCGGGAGGGGCCGGTCAGGAGGAGCCGGGAGAGGCCGGAGCGGGGGTGACGACCAGGGGGCAGCCGGCGTGGTGCAGCAGCGAGTGGCTCACCGACCCCAGCAACAGGCCGGTCAGCTCGCCGCGACCACGTGAGCCGACGACCAGCAGGCCGGAACGGGCCGAGACCTCGGCCAGGACACGCACCGGGTGACCGTCTTCGAGCTGCTCGGTGACCTTGACGTCGGGATAACGCTCGCTCCAGCCGGCGAGGGCCTCGGCCAGCAGACGACGTTCGACCTCGGCGCTATCCTCCGCGAAGGGACCGCCCCCGACGACCGGACGGCTCCAGGCGTGCACCGCCCGCAGGCCGACGCCGCGCAGGGACGCCTCGAAGAAGGCGAAGCCCAGGGCGCCCGTACCCGCCTCCGAACCGTCGACACCGACGACCACCTCCCCGGCGGGCCAGGCGGACGGAGCGCGGATGACGGCCACCGGGCAGGCGGCCCGCCCGACGACCCCCAGCGCGACCGAACCGAGCAGCATCCCCGCGAAACCACCCAGCCCGTGGTTGCCGACCACCAGTAGCTCCGCATCCGCGGCGGCCTCGATCAGGATGGCGCGCGGGTCGCCGCCCAGCAGCCGCGGCTCCGCCACGACGCGTGGATCCTCCTGCCGGACGCGTTCCACCGCCGCGTCCAGCATGGACGTGGCCCCTTCGCGCATCCAGCGGCCCACATCGGCGTAACGGTCTTTTTCCGAGATCTCCAAGGGCCAGGCGGGCATGGCGTGCACGACGCTCAGCGTGCCACCGCGCGCCGCGGCCTCCCGCGCCGCCCAGCCCGCGGCCGCGAGCGCGGCCGGCGAACCGTCGACTCCTACTACGATCATGACGTCCTCCCCTCCCCATGGTGCCCAAGGCGCCGTCACACCGGCGGGCGACCGGCCCGCGACGGCGGTAAAGATCCCTTGGCCGAGGAGCCTCCGTCACCGTGTCCGAGGCCCCGGTGCCGTCCCGCCGTCAGGTGAGGGGGACGTGCCAGGTCAGCCGGGTCCCCTCCCGCGGGGAGGAGTCGACCTCGAAGGAGCCGCCGAGCGCCGTGGCGCGTTCCTGCATGTTGCGCAGGCCGCTGCGTTTGCCCTCGCCGGGCAGGCCGACGCCGTTGTCGGTGACGGTGAGGGTGAGCCGGTCGTCGGCCGCCTCGGCGAAGACGTCGGCCTTGGAAGCCTTGGCGTGACGCACGATGTTGGACAGCGCCTCGCGCAGGACGGCCAGCAGGTGCTCGGCGACCGGGGCGGGCACCTTGTGGTCGAGCTGTCCTTCCATCCGCAGGCCGGGCATGAAGCCCAGGTGCCCGCGCGCGCCCTCGACCAGTTCCACGATCCGCGCGCGCAGGCTGGGCTCCTCGGCATCGCGGGGGGTCTGCAGGGCGAAGATGGTCGAGCGGATCTGCCGGATGGTCTCGTCCAGCTCGTTGATCCCGTGCTGGAGCCGCTCGGAGGCCTCCGGATGCTCGACGAGGCGCACGATGCTCATCAGGGTCATCGCGATGGCGAAGAGCCGCTGGATGACGACGTCGTGCAGGTCCTTGGCGATCCGGTCGCGGTCTTCCAGCAGCCCCAGCCGCTCGGCGTCCTGGCGGGCCTCGGCCAGTTCCAGCGCGACCGCCGCCTGCCCGGCGAAGGAGTGCAGTGCCCGCAGCTCGCTGCCGCTGAACGGGATGCGGCCCGGTCGCTTACCCAGCACCAGTACTCCACGCACCACCCCGGCCACACCCAGCGGCACCGCGGCGGCGGGGCCCACCGTCAGATCCCGGATGAGGGCAGCGGGCAGGTCCGCCTCGCCGAGATCGGCGACCATGACCGGCTCGCCGCCCAGCAGGGCCCTGCCGGGGAGCGAACCCGTGACGTCCACCCCGGCCCGGTCGATCCTGCCGGCCTCCGGGCCGTCGGCGATCATCACGCGCAGGACCTCGCGGTCCGCGTCGGGAAGCATGATCATCGTGATGTCGGCGGCGGCCAGGTCCCGCGCCCGCCGCGCGATCAGCCCGAGCACCTCGCGCGGCTCCGCCCCCGACAGCAGACTGGTGGTCACCTCCGCCGACGCCTGCAACCACATCTCCCGGCGCCGCGTCTCCTCATACAGACGAGCGTTCTCGATCGCCACCCCCGCGGCGGTCGCCAACGCCGTCACGATCGCCTCGTCCTCCTCGTCGAACTCCCCCCCACCACGCTTCTCGGTCAGATAGAGATTGCCGAACACCTCCTCACGCACCCGCACCGGCACCCCCAGAAACGACCCCATCGGCGGATGACCGGGCGGGAAACCGTAGGAGGCGGGGTGGTCGGAGATGTGGGCCAGCCGCAGGATCTGCGGCTCCTTGATCAGCAACCCGAGCAGGCCCAGCCCGTGCGGCCAGTGCTCGATCCGCGCGATCTCCTCCTCGCTCAGCCCCACCGGGACGAACTGGACGAGTGTGTTCTGCTCGCCGGCCACCCCCAGCGCGCCGTAGGTGGCGTCGACGAGGGTGGTGGCGGTCTCCACGATCCTGCGCAGCACCGTCTCCAGATCCAGGTCGCTGCCCACCGCGACCACCGCCTCGAGCAGCGCGTGCACCCGGTCACGGGTCGCCAGCACCGCCTCCAGGCGCCCCTGCAACTCTGACAGCAACTCGTCCAGCCGCATGTTCGGGATCAGGGAACGCGACTCCTTTTCCGTCATAGCGCGAAGTCTCGCATCCGGGCAACGCTTAGGACAGTCGGGCGCCGCTCTTCGGCCAGGACACCGCGGTCCCGGCGACGAAGATCACCATGGGTTGTCCTTGAGGTGGCCCTCGACGGTGTCCCGCCCCCACAGCCCGTCGGCGACGACGATCCGGTAACGGCGGGCCAGCGTGTCACCGTCCGGCAGGACGAGTTCCTCGTGGAAGGCGAGAGAGGGGGCGACCGCGGGGAAGGGCTGGTTGCGCACGAACCAGTGGGTGGGCGCGTCGGCGTTGTCCGGGTGCTGCTCGAAGATCAGGGTGGAGGCGGCGTCGACCTCGTCGTGCGGCGAGCCGTAGGCGAGCCAGCCCGCTCTGCGTCCCATGACCTCCTCGCCTTCGAGGTCTCCCTCGGCCAGGATGCCTCCCCAGGTCATGTCGCGGGGCCCTCGCCAGAACAGGCCGGTGTATCCGGCGTTGGGCCGGCCCGCCGTGGTGGGGCTGCCGATCCTGAGCTCCTGCCCGCGCACGTTGGTCAGCTCGGTGCCGAACTCCAGGATCCATGATCGGTTCGCGAGGTCGACGCCGTGGACGCGCACGGTGCGCAGCTCGGTGATCCACCGCTCACCGCGCGCGGTCAGCCAGGTGACCCGCTCGGTGAACGTCAGTTCCCGGCCGTCGCACTCCAGGGCGTCGAATCCCTCGTGGCGCAGGGTCCCGACGTTGTCGCGCTGGACGTAGCCGTGTCCGGGGCCGCCCTCGAAGGTGGGGCCGCCCCAGAAGTTCTGCCCGGACAGGTGGGAGAGGGTCATGGCCAGACCCTTGTGCCAGCGGTGATCGTGCGGCCGGTGCCCCGAGACGACCTGACCGCCCAGGGTACGCAGCGGATGGAAGTAGGGCGCCGGACACTCCGAGGGCGCGGCGCCGGAGCCGAAGGTGTAGCCGAGCAGTTCGACGCCGTGCCCGGTCAGGGTGAAGGCGGTGTCGTCCGGACGGGTCAGTGCCAGAGCGGATTCGGTCGAGGTCACGATCGGTTTCCTCCTGTGGTGGCCGTCGGCGCCCAGCCGTCGACGTCGCCGTGCAGCCGGTGGTAGAAGGGGTCGCCGGGGGTCAGGTCGGTGCGCGCCACCGTTGTCCCGGTGAACGCCGAACGGTAGATCGCCGTCACGAGTTCGAGGGTGCGGCGCCCGTCGTGGCCGCTGGCCGGAGGCCGTTCTTCCCGGTCGTAGGCGTCGAGCAGCGCGGTCAGCTGCGCGGTGTGGGAGCTGCGCGTCTCAGAGCCGGGAGCCGACCAGCGCTCCTGGCGTGCCGCGCCGTCCGCGGCTTCGGCCAGGTGCGGCGCCGCGGTGTAGGTCCAGTCGTCGTTGCCGTAGCCGTACAGGTGCCTGAGCTCGACGGTCGCCTCGACGAGGTCGACGCGCACGTAGCTCTCCTCCCGCGGCGACAGCACACTGTTGACGATCGTCGCCAGGGCCCCGCTGTCGAAGCGCACACTCGCCACCGACACGTCCTCGGTCTGCACGTCGCGGTCCAGGCGCCCCGCCATGGCGGTGACCTGCGACCAGTCGCCGAGCAACGTCAGCAACAGGTCCATCTGGTGGATGCCGTGGCCCATGGTCGGGCCGCCGCCCTCGGTGTCCCAGCGCCCGCGCCAGGGCACCTCGAAGTAGGAGTGCGGCCGGTACCAGGTGGTGCTGCAGTGCGCGACGAGGGGACGGCCCAGCTCGCCGGAGGCGATCAGCCTCGCGGCGTGCAGGCCCGCCGCGCCGAACCGGTGCTGGAAGACGACGCTGGCGTAGGCGCTGCCGGCCTGCTCGGCCGCGGTGATCGTGTCGTACTCGGCCAGCGACAGGCACGGGGGTTTCTCCAGCCACACCCACGCCCCGGCGAGCAGGCACTGCTCGGCCTGCCGGGCGTGCAGCCCAGGCGGGGTGCACAGGTGCACCAGGTCGGGCCGGGCGACGTCCAGCATCTCGGCCAGGTCGGTGTGGACGCCGGGAATGGAGTTCTCGGCGCAGAAGGCCTTGACGCGTTCGGTGTCGACGTCGCAGGCCGCGACGATCCGCACCCGGTCGCCCTGGGCTTTCAGCGCGGGCAGGTGACAGACCGTCGCGATTCCGCCGGTGCCGACGATCGCGACCCGTACGGGTGTTCTCTTCGTCATCGAATGTGAGACTCCTTTGGGTTTGACGGCGGCCACCTGACGGTGGAGGCGACCTCTCGACGCTCGGCGCTCAGGCCGTGAATCTCTCCCTCACCTCGGCGATCATCGTGCGGCCGTTCAGCAGGAGCAGCGAGGCCAGCACCGAGGCGAGCAGCACCGCCGCCACCTCGGAGGCGATCAGCGTGACGGTCGCCGCCAGGACCAGCAGGCAGGCGTTGCCCAGCGACGCCCGGGGGGAACGGGTGAGAAAGTACGCGGCCAGGCGGGCGACGTCTCGTGCGCGGAACGCGAAAAGAGAGGTGATCACCAGCGCGTTCGCGATCCAGAGGGTCGCCGCCACGGCGATGACGACCGACGACACCGCCCACCATCCCCCGACGCCGGCGACGGCGAGGTTCGATCCGATGACGGCCATCCACAGCAGCCAGGGGACCCAGAGTTTCACGACCCCTCGGAGGTTGACCCGGTAGCCACGCCAGAACGCCGCCCCGGGACGGAGATCGGTGAGATCCAGGCGGCGGTGGTGCAGCGCGTACAGCGCGGCCGAGAGGGCGGGACCGGCCGGGATCAGGCAGAGCGCCGCCAGCGGGATGTTGCCGGCGTCGCGGCTGAGCAGCACCAGCCCGGCCAGGCCGGGCACGGCCGTGAGCAGGAAGAGCGACTCGACCACCGCGAGGGTGTAGACGAGCGCGCAGGCGCGCGCCAGGGGCCCTTCGCCGAACCGGATTCCGGCCATCCTGTCGGGCAGCGTGTCGCTCATCGAACATCTCCAGTGTGGAAACCCTCGTCCTGGTGGGCGGCCGGCGGTGCGGCGGGGGCCCTCCTCCTTCCGGCAGGGGTGGCTGTCAACCGTGCTGCTTCTTGTACCGCTCGTAGGCGCCGTTCACCATGTCGACGAAGGCGCGCATGTTGTTCGCCTCGAGTTCCTTGACGTAGGCGTCCCACTCGCTCAGATCGCGTTTGCCGAGGATGAACCGGAGCGTGTTCTGGGTGACGTGGTCCTTCAGCGGCGTCTGCCACAGCGTCACCTGCTCGCGCTCCTCGTCGGTGAGCGGGTGCGGGGGCGGCACCGGCAGGGTCTTCCTCGCGTTCATCTCCTTCTGGAACGCGATCTCCTCCTCGGAGAAGGTCGACTGCAGCAGCTCGGTGGACCCGCCGTAGGCGAAGACGCCGTTGGAGAAGCCGAAGTCCTTCTGCAGGTGCTTGGGCGCCTTGGGGTTGAGCCCGACGAAGTCGACGTCGGGGGTGAGCTTGTACTTCCCCGACGCGTCCTTGGTGTGGGTGACCCCCTCGACGCCCCACTTGGCGAACGCCTGCCCCTCGTCGGAGTACCACAGCCAGTCGATGAACTGCATCATGGCGACGAAGTTCTTGCTGTCGCGGGCCTTCTTGGAGATCATGACGCCGTTCTCCAGGCGGGTGTTGCCCGCGCCGTACTTGATGGGTCCGAGCGGGCCGACGGGCACGGGGATCTTCACGAGCCTCGCCTTCGGGTTCGCCTTCTGCAGCGGCGGCCGGTACTCGTTGACCAGGGTCTGCGCGTTCGAACTGATCACGAAGGACTTGCCGGAGACCAGTTTCTGGATCGCCTGGTCGTCGGACTGCGTGAAGCTCTCCGGGTCGAGCAGCTTCTCCTCCACCAGCGTGTGCAGATACTCCAGCATCTGCCGGTACTGATCCATCGCGCCGGTGAAGGCGAACTTCTGCAGGGCGGGGTCCCATTTCACCCCTTCCCCGTAGCCCCATCCGCCGGGAGCGCCGTAGGAGGTGCCGATGACGTTCAGCAGGCTGGCGCCGGGCGTGAGGGTCCCCCAGCGGTCGGACAGGGGGTAGGAGTCGGGATACTTCTCCTTCATCGCCTTCAGCACGGTGCGAAACTCCTCCCAGGTCCCCGGGATCTCCAGCCCGAGTTCCTCCAGGATGTCCGCGCGCATCGCCAGGGAGTACTCCACCCAGGGCTCCTGGTGAAGACCGGGCAGGAGATAGAAGCGGCCGTCCGACTGCCGCAGCGTGTCCAGGTCAGGCTGCAGGTTCCACTTGGCGACCTTCTCCTTGAAGTTCGGCATCAGGTCCAGGTAGTCACTCACCGGCAGAATGGCGCCGGAGGCGACGAAGGGGGTCTCCTGGCTGGGATACGTCTTGGGGATGATGAGCGGGGCGTCACCCGCGCCGATCACCAGGCTGCGCTTGTTCTCGTAGTCGCTGAGCGGCACCACACTCGGCTGGAACGTCACGTTGGTCCGCTTGCCGAGCTCCGACCAGAACAGCCAGTCGTTCTTGATCGGGTAGATCGGGTGGTTGTTGTACAGGACGGTGAACGAGAGCGGGGCGGTGGCCTTGAACCCGGTGCCGGCGCCGTAGCCGGGCATCGCGCCCTCCCGGTTCGCCGAGAGGTCGTCGGCCTGCTTCTTGGAGTCGTCACTGCCGCAGCCCACGAGTACGGCGAAGGCGCCCATCGCGACCATCGCCTGACGCCGGTTCATCTGGTACATGGAGCCCCTTTTTCTCGGATTCGGAAACGGGTTGAGTGCGGGCGGCGGGGCTACCCCTTGACCGCGCCGAGCGTGACACCGGTGACGAAGTAGCGCTGGACGAAGGGGTAGACCCCCAGGATGGGCAGGATGGTGAGCACCATCGTCACCGCCTTGATGTTGGCGGCCACCGTCATGTTCGTCGCGTCGGCGCCCACCGACGACGCGCCGGTGGCTCCGGCGATCAGGTTGCGCAGGAAGACGGTCACCGGGAAGAGGTCGGACTGGCTCATGTAGAGGAAGGCGGCGAACCACGAGTTCCAGAAGGCGACGGCGTAGAAGAGCACCATCGTGGCGATCACCGCCTTCGACAGCGGCAGCACGATGCGCAGCAGGATGCCGTAGGTGCTCATGCCGTCGATCGCGGCGGCCTCCTCCAGCTCGACCGGCAGCGCCTCGAAGAACGCCTTCATGATCAGAAGATTGAAGACGCTGATGGCGTTCGGCAGGACGATGGCCCAGATGCTGTCCTTCATCCCGAGACTGGTGATCAGGACGTAGTTGGGGATGATGCCGCCGGAGAAGAACATGGTGAAGACGGCGATCCCGATCAGGAACCTGCGCCCCTTGAGATGCTTCTTGGACAGGACGTAGGCGTAACAGGTGGTCATGAACATCGCGATCATCGTGGCCACGACCGTGTACACCACGGTGTTGCGGTAGTTCGTCCAGAACGTCGGATCAGAGATCAGGTACTCGTACGTCGTGAGGGTGAACCCGCGAGGGATGAGGTTGACCTGACCCGAGCGGATGGCGGCCTCGTCGCTCAGCGAACGGGCGACGACGTTGACGAAGGGATACAGGGTCACGATCACGACGGCGGCCAGGACGACGGCGTTGACCGCCTGGAACACCCGGTAGCCCCTGGAGGCGTCCACGGTCACCACAGGCTCGTCCCCACCGTGCGCCGGGAGATGAGATTCGCCGACAGGACCAGGATCAGCCCGATCAGGGCCTCGAACAGGCCGATCGCCGTGGCGTAGCTGAAGTTGTTGGAAACGACGCCCATGCGGTACAGGTACGTGGAGATCACGTCCGCCGTCGGGTACGTCAGCGGGTTGTAGAGCAGCAGGACCTTCTCGAACCCGACCGCCATGAACGCGCCGATGTTCAGGATCAGCAAGGTGACCGCGGTCGGCCGGATGCCGGGGAGGGTCACGTGCCAGGTCTGGCGCCACCGGCCCGCGCCGTCGATCCTCGCCGCCTCGTACAACTGGTCGTCGATGGTGGTGAGCGCGGCGAGATAGAGGATCGTCCCCCACCCGACGGTCTGCCACATCTCCGAGGAGACGTAGATCGTCCGAAACCACTCCGGCTGCTGCAGGAACGAGATGGGATCGTCGCCCGCCGCGCGCAGGATCTGGTTCACCGGCCCGTCGACCGAGAGCAGCTCTATGACGAGACCGGCCACGACCACGATCGACAGGAAGTGCGGCAGGTAGGAGATCGACTGGACGAACCGCTTGAGGCGCCGCTGCCGCACCTCGTTGATCAGCAGGGCGAGCACGATCGGCATCGGGAAGCAGAACAGCAGGGTCAGGGCGCCGAGCACCAGTGTGTTGGTGAACACCTGCCAGAACGTCGGATCGTTCAGGAACATCCGCACGTAGCGCAGGCCCGCCCACTCCTCGCCCAGCACGCTGCCACCGGGCTCGAACTTCCGGAAGGCGATCACGTTGCCGATCATCGGCAGATACCGGAATATCGCGAAGAACAGCAGTGGGAGGATCGCCAGCGAGTACAGCTGCCAGTCGTGACGCAACGCCTGCCGCCAGGTGCGGCCCGAAGTGCGCTTCCGGCGGACGGGGCCGGGACTCGACTCGCGCGGATCCTGATTGTCGGGCGAGGCGTCGATCGTCCTGGTCGCGCTCATTCGCGGGTCCCCGGCCTCATCCGGCGTCCTTGGCGGCTCGGCCCGGCCGGCAGGAGAGGTCTGCGCTCCCCGGGGCCCCTTTCACCGGGCGAACCCACTCGACGCGGAATCCAGGTCGTGGAGTTCCCTTTCTCGCATGCCATCCTTTCGGCCTGCGACGGCGTCACCTGACGCTGCCGGACAGAAGCATCGGAGATCCGGAGACTGAAACTTTCAAGATTTTTTATTAATATTGCGGAAATATAAGCGCCTTACAAAGGCACGTCAAGGCATCAGTCAGATGATCCTGTCACCTGTGAAGGTCGCGCACGCCTCAACCGCAGCTCAGACGTGAGCGATTTGACGGCACCTTCGCGTCCGAAATGTTTCAGCCCGATCGGCGAGCCGGTCTTTTCGCCGGTACACGCCCCGGTATCAAGGCGGTCGGAAAGATCGCGGCCCCCGCGCCGACCGCGGCCGGCCGAAGACGACCGGGCGGCACGTCAGCCCCGTGAGGGTCCGGTGCTCTCCCTCACGATGAGTTCGGGCTCCACCAGCCGCCGTACCTGGCTCGACCTGCCCGCCATCTGGTCGAGCAACACGTGGAAGGCGTGACTGCCGACCTCTTCGAAATCCTGCCGGACCGTCGTGAGCGGAGGCCAGAAATAGGCGGACTCCGGCACATCGTCGAAACCCACCACGCTGACGTCCTCGGGAACGCGCCGCCCGGCCTCGCGCAACGCGCGCAGCACCCCCAACGCCATCTGGTCGTTGCCCACGAAGACGGCCGTGACCTCGGGGTCCTGCGCCAGACGCCGGCCGAGCTGGTAACCGGAGCGCGAACTCCAGTCCCCGCGCGACACCTCGGGCACCCGATGCCCCCCGGCCTCCAGCACCTCGCGCCAGCCCTCGACCCGGCCGTTGGCGTCGATCCAGCTCGCCGGGCCCGCCAGATGCCACACCGTCTCATGGCCGAGGCTGAGCAGGTGCCTGGTCGCCCGCGCGGCTCCCGCCCGCTGATCCACCGTGACGACGGGAACGGAAAGGCCCGCCCCGGCGTCGACCGCGACCACCGGAATCTTCGACGACAGGTGACGCAAGCCGTCGGCCGCCGACTCGTGCGGCGCGACGATGATGACGCCGTCCACCGACTGGGACTGAAACTGGCGCAGGCTTTCCTCGATCGAGCGACGGGTGAGCATGCTCAGGCTCGCGATGCTCACGGAGTAGTCGTTGAGCCTGGCGGCGCGTTCGATGCTGTAGAGGGTCGAGGCCGGACCGTACAGGGTGGTGTCGATGCTGACCACGCCCAGCACCCCGGACCGTCCGGTGGCGAGCTGACGTGCGGCGGTGTTGGGCCGGTAGTCCAGCTCCCGCACCGCGGCCAGCACCCGCTCCCGGGTTTTCGCCTGCACCCGCTCGGGCGCGTTCAGGGTCCGCGACACGGTCATCGCCGACACCCCGGCGAGCGCGGCGACGTCTTCCAGCACCGCGGGCCTGGAACGTGGCAGGCCGTCATTCGATTTCGCCTTCAAAGCAGCTCAACCCCCATGCGGTAACGCTAACAGGACTTCGAGCCTCGCTCCGCTCCGGGCGATACCGTTCACGCGCCGTCGGCGGTGATGTTCTCCCCCGCTCACCGGCCTTTCGCCGTCTCGGCGGCGAAGGCGCTGGATGATACGGCCAAAAATGGACGGAGATCCTGGAAAACAGTAATCTCGGCGTCAGCTGTCCACCGGGTTCCCGGAGGAGAGCGAGCAGATCAGGGAAAGGAGTCGTCAGTGGCTCAGAAGGTGGCTCGAAAGACGGGCGGGCCGGCGGCGGCCCGATCCCAGACCGACACCCGCCGGTCGAAAGCGACCGGCTACGTCGCCGCCGTCCTCGCCACCACCCTGATAGCCGGATCCCTCGGAGCCCTGATCGGCTACAACAGCGGCCGCCCCGACGCCACCCAGAACGCCATCGCCGAGATGCGAGAGGCGGAGGCCAAGCGAGACGTCCAGCAGATCACCGAGCTGACCACCCTGGCGCGCACGACTGCCGACGACCTGAACAAGATCCTGGCCGGGCTCGCCGAGGCACTCCCGGTGGAAGGAACCTCCGACGCGCCACCGGCGGCGCGCGAGCGGGTCGAGGAATGGCAGCGGATCCTCCGCGAGACTGCGGAGAAGCACGCCCCCGCCCCCTCGGGAGCGACCGGGACCAACGTGGCGCGCGGCGGACTCCGCAGCGCGGTGACCGCTCTGGTCACCGCGGTCGACACCTACGCGGCCGGCCTGCGGCTCCCCGAGGGGTCCCGCAAGGACCTCCTCGACCTCGCCGCACGCCAGCGCTCCACCGCCGTCACGATGTGGTCCGTCGCGGCCACCCAGCTCGACCAGCTCAACGTCGACGCCGGCAACGGCCACCAGCACACCTACCTGACGAGCACGCCAGGAGACGGCGCCATCACCTCGGACGGCGTCCCGGAGGGCCACCACGACGACTGAGCGACCGAACTCCTTTGAGCCGTCCAGGACGGGACGGCTCAAAGGAGTCACGCCTCCGGCCGGGCCGCACTGAAACTTTCAGTACCGAGCCGACTCCGCCGCGAAGCGGGAAGACGACGTCGGCCCGTGGCTCCGGCCGCCGGGGAAGCGCAGGTGACGCGCAGGTGACGCGCGCAGTGGCCACCGGCCGACGATGACCGCGAGAGCCATGCGGAACACCGGCCGCGCGTCAGGGACTCCGGGAATCTCGCACCTCTCTTGACGGCCGTGACGCCGATGCCAACACTTGGCACACATCCGCCTTCCCGCCTGTGAGGTTCCAGGCATCCGGCGGAAACATCAGCGCCATCAGCATCCGTCGCGCGTTCGTGGACCTATCGTCCGTAACGAGAGGTACCCCCCCGTGAACAGACCCGCCAGCCCTCCCCCGCGACGCGTGCGCCGCCGTACCGGCATCGCCTGCGCGGCAGCCGTCGCGCTGCTGCTCGCGTTGTGCCAGTCACTGGTGGCCGCCGGCCCGGCCGCCGCCGCGACGATCGACACCAGTGCCTGGTATCTCCTGGTGAACCGGCACAGTGGCAAGGCCATCGACGTCCTCGACCTCGCCACCAACGACGGCGCCCCCCTCGTCCAGTGGTCCCGCAACGACGGCGCCTGGCAGCAGTGGCAGTTCGTCGACTCCGGCGGCGGCTACTACCGGCTGCGCTCCCGCCACAGCGGCAAGGTCATCGACATCGCCTCCCGCTCCACCGCCGACGGCGCCAACGTCGTGCAGTGGAGCGACAACAACGGCACCAACCAGCAGTTCCGCGTCGTCGACAGCGACGCCAACCATATCCGCCTGATCAACCGCAACAGCGGCAAAGCCCTCGAAACCTGGGAATGGTCCACCGCCGACGGCGGCCGCGTCTCCCAGTACACCGACCTCAACGGCGCCAACCAGCAGTGGCAACTCGTGAAGATCGGCGGCACCGACCCGGTGCCCGGCGACGCCAAGCAGATGGAGAAGCTGAACCGCGGCCTGATCAGCGTGCGCTCCGGCAACGGCAACCTGGTCTCCTGGCGCCTGCTGGGCACCGAGTCCCGCGACACCACGTTCAACGTCTACCGGGGTGGCACCCGGATCGCCGGCGTCACCGACTCCACCAACTACCTGGACCAGGGTGCCGCGGCCGACGCCTCGTACACGGTGCGCGCCGTGGTGGGCGGCACCGAGCAGGCGGACTCGGAGACCTCGCTGCGCTTCGGCAACGGCTACCTGGACGTGCCGATCAGCCCGCCCAGCGGCAATCACACGGCCAGCGACGCGAGCACCGGCGACCTGGACGGCGACGGCAGGCTGGACCTGGTGCTCAAGTGGGAGCCCAACGACGCCAAGGACAACTCCCAGTCGGGGACCACCAGCCCGGTCTACATCGACGGGATCAAACTCGACGGCACCCGGCTGTGGCGGATCAACCTGGGCCGCAACATCCGCGCCGGCGCCCACTACACCCAGTTCCAGGTGTACGACTACGACGGCGACGGCCGGGCCGAGGTGGCGATGAAGACCGCCGACGGCACGGTCGACGGCCGCGGCACCACCATCGGCAACGCCGGCGCCAACCACGTCAACTCCTCCGGATACATCCTGGCCGGTCCCGAGTACCTGACGATGTTCAACGGCCAGACCGGCGCGGCGATGTCGACCGTCAACTACGAGCCGCCGCGCGGCACCGTCTCCTCCTGGGGCGACAACTACGGCAACCGGGTGGACCGGTTCCTGGCGGGCACCGCCTACCTGGACGGCCGGCGGCCGAGCCTGATCATGGCGCGCGGCTACTACACCCGATCGGTCGTCGTCGCCTGGGACTTCCGCAACGGCTCACTGACCCGCCGCTGGACGTTCGACTCCAACTCCTCGGGCAACGGCGGCTACGCCGGGCAGGGCAACCACAGCCTGTCCATCGCCGACGTGGACGCCGACGGCAGACAGGAGATCATCTACGGCTCGGCCACGATCGACGACAACGGCGTCGGCATGTACCGCACCGGCTTCGGGCACGGCGACGCGTTGCACGTGGGCGACCTGATCCCGAGCCGGTCGGGCCTGGAGGTGTTCACCATCCACGAGGCGGGTGACCAGCCCGCGGCCGACGTGCACGACGCCCGTACCGGGCAGGTCATCTGGCAGCGTCCGGGCAACGGCGGCGTGGAGGGACCCGGCCGCGGCGTGGCCGCCGACATCTACGCGGGCAGCCCGGGAGCGGAGTTCTGGGGCGCGGGAACCAACATGGGCAACCTGTACAACTCCTCCGGGGCCTCGGTCGGCCGCACCCCCTCCTCGGCCAACTTCCTCGCCTGGTGGGACGGCGACCCGGTCCGCGAGCTGGTGGACGCCACCCGCATCGACAAGTACGGCACAGGCGGGGACACCCGGCTGCTGACCGCCTCCGGGGTGCACTCCAACAACGGCACCAAGTCCACCCCGTCCCTCTCGGGCGACCTGCTCGGCGACTGGCGCGAGGAGGTCATCTGGCCCACCTCGAACAACACCGCGCTGCGGATCTACAGCACGCCGATCACGACCACCACCAAGATCCACACCCTGCTGCACGACCCGCAGTACCGGGTCGCCCTGGCCTGGCAGAACACCGCCTACAACCAGCCACCGCACCCGGGCTTCTTCATCGGCGACGGCATGCCCACCCCGCCACAGCCGAACATCTACCTGCCCTGATCCTTCGCCCTTTCGGACCCCGACTCCGTGGCCCGGCCCCGGCACCGCCTGACACCGCGGACCGGGCCACGGACCGATGGGCGGGTGCCCGCGTCCGCGGCCACCCGCCCATCGCCGCTCCACTCGAGATCACCGGCCATTGACGTGGCAGTGGACCGCTGTCCTGCAACGCCACTCGCCACCCCACAGATCGACCGCGCCACGCACGGCATCCCTACTCGAAGAGGGACGGGTCTCCGGTGCCCCGGCGGAGGATCTCGGGCTCGTCCTGCGAGAGATCGACGACCGTTGTCGGGACGGCGCCGCACTCGCCGGAGTCGATGACGGCGTCCACCGCGTGGTCGAGCCTCTCCTTGATGTCCCAGCCCAGTGTCAGGGGCTCGGTCTCGTCGGGCAGCAGCAGCGTGCTCGACACCAGCGGTTCGCCGAGCTCGGCCAGCAGCGCCTGCACGACGACGTGATCGGGGATCCGGACGCCGACCGTCTTCTTCTTGGGGTGCAGCAGCCGCCGCGGCACCTCCTTGGTGGCGGGCAGGATGAACGTGTAACCACCGGGGGTCGCCGCCTTGACCGAGCGGAACAGCGCGTTGCTCACATGCACGAACTGACCGAACTGCGCGAAGTCCCTGCAGACCAGGGTGAAGTGATGGTCACTTCCGAGGTCGCGGATCTCTCTGATCCGGTCGATGCCCTCCTTGTTGCCCAGCCGGCAACCCAGCGCGTAGCCCGAGTCCGTCGGGTACGCGATCAGCCCGTCGGCACGCAGAAGATCGACCACCTGCCCGATGAGCCGGGGCTGGGGACTGCTCGGATGCACATCAAAGTATTTCGCCACCCCCTGAGCTTAGAAGCAGGAAACCGCCCCGTACGACACACGGGCCCCCGAACATGACACGCGTGCCTCCGGGAACGGCCCGAGGCCGGTCGCCCGCCGAGGCGGTGTCGGGCCCGGCGGCACCGTGGCGCCCCGGCCAGGCCGGTCGTCCTCATCCGATCCTCGTACGGACGCTCAGGTGAAGCGCCGGTAGGTGATGGGGTGCGCCCCGGCCACCGACTGGATCTTGACGTGGTCTCCCGGCTTCGGGGCGGCGATCATCATGCCGTCGCCCAGGTAGACGCCGCAGTGGCTCGCCGGATATCCGAAGAAGACGATGTCGCCCGGCTGCGGCGGGCCGGTGATCGGCTTGCCGCTCGCCTGGTATCCGGCGGCGGTGTTGTCCCCGATCCTGATTCCCGCCTCGTTCAGCGAGACGTGCACCAGGCCGCTGCAGTCGAACGCGTCGGGGCCGTCCGCGCCCCAGACGTAGGGCTTGCCGATGTGGCTCCTCGCGGCGGCCACGATGTCGGCTCCGCTGCCGTCGCCGGTCACCGTGAACGGGATCGCCCGGCCTCCTCCGCCGCCACCGCCCGAGCCGCCCTCGTGGTTCCCCGACGACGATCCCCCGCCACCCTGTCCGCCACCGCTGCCGCCTTGTGAGCCGGGTTCCGTACCGGCGAGCGTGGTGGTGCGGGGCTCGTCCTCCCGGGCCACCGGCACCCATGGGGTGACGCGTCCGGGGCCGGGGACGAAACTCTGGTCTCCCGCGGCCGGGATGGCGGAGAACACCGTGGCGTCGCCGAGATGCTTGTCGATCTCGCGCCGCGCGGTGGACAGCGCGGTCTCGGCCGAGTCGACGTGTCCCCGCACGAGGAACACCGCCCTCTCGACCTCCTCGCCGATGCCCGGTTCGAGCTGCTCCGGAGTGGCGTGCGGGTTGCGACGCCGGTATTCCGCCACCCGGGCCAGCAGGTCGTCGCAGACGCGCTCGGTGTTCGTCCTCGCCGTCTCGACGGCGCCGGCGGCGGCCTCCAGGGAGGTCGCGCAGTCGCCCATCGTGTCCCGCAGGGAGGTGCCCGCACTGCTGTAGCGCCGCATGTACGCCACGAAGGCGTCGGCGGAGGCGCCCTTCCAGGCGGTGTCCACCTGGTCGACCGCCTTCTTCAGGAACGTGAACGGCTCGGCGGACGAGCCGGCCGCCCCACGCCAGCGGGTGGCGATCGCCCGGATCGCGGCGGGATCCCCGTCCGTCCTCTTCACCAGCGCGGCCAGGACCTGCCCTCCGGGCAGCGCCGCCACGGCGTTCATGTCGGTCATAGGACAGGAAGGTGGTTACCGGTGTTCCGCTCGGCCCTGGTCACGTTCTCCTCGATGGTGTCGAGAGCACGCTCGACGCTGTCAAGGCGGCTCTTCACCGTGCCCAGCTCCCGGTCGGCGTACCCTTCGACCCTGCCGATCGCGTCGGCGAGCTCCTGGGCACCCGCCAGGGTCCCGAAGATCGAGGAACTCGTGCCGCCCTTGGCCGGGAAGTCGTCGCCGACGCCGGCGAGTCTTCCCCCCTGGGTGTTCACCGTGACGCGCAGCTTGGCCAGCGCCTCACGGTTCAGGTCGAATCTTCCCACCGGAGCCGGCTCCCCTCCGCGGTCGCCGGGAGACCGGCTGCCCGGACGACGATCTGGCTCGTTGGCCGGTTGCCTGCCCACCGTCCGGCCATGTCCACCAAGAGGCGATCCTATCCGCCCGACAACGATCATCGCAGCACAGAAGCACACCCGTCATCTCGGGTCGCCGCCCGCGACGCGAACGCCCCGGACACCCGCCGGAAAAGGCGCGGGCGTCCGGGGCTTCGGAGCGGGTCAGACCTGCCGGGCGATGCCCTTCTCGACCGCCTCGATGATCCGGGGCCGCAGCTCGGAGCAGCTGATGATCGCGTCCACCGAGCCGACGTCGACCGCCCGCTGGATGCTGTGCACGCGGTCGAACTCGGTGGCCACCTCGGTCAGCTTCTCGGCCCGCACCGACGAGCGCAGCTCGGCCAGCTCGGCGGCGAGCGCGGCCCGGGTGGCGGCCGGCGCCTCCGCGACGCGGGCGGCGAGCGCGAGCACCCTGGGGTCGTTGCCGGTCCGCTTGTCGACGTCTCGCGCGAAGACCACCGCGGCGGCCGGGGCGCCGCCGAGCACCGAGGCGAACGAGCCCTCGACGGCGAGCACGGTCAGGTTCGGGTTGAGCGCCTTGGAGAACACCACGAAGGCGCCGCCGTGATAGCGCGAGATCACGCAGAACACGATCGGGCCCTTGAAGTTCACCACCGCGCGGCCGATCTCCGCGCCGTACTCCAGCTGCAGCTTGCGCATCGACTCGGGGGAGCCGTCGAACCCCGACAGGTTGGCCAGCACGACCAGCGGACGGTTCCCGCTCGCGGCGTTGATGGCCCGGGCGGTCTTCTTGGACGACCGGGGGAACAGGGTGCCCGCGGTGTAGGTGTCCGGGCCGTCGGTGGGCGGGAATCCGCGGCGCGGCACGGACCGCGACTCGATGCCCAGCAGGCACACCGGCCGGCCACCGAGGTGGACGTCCCAGACCGCGGCGGTGTCGGCGTCGGCCATGCCCGCCCACCGCTCCAGCACGGGGTGGTCCTGGTCGGACAGCGCGCGCATGACCGTGCGGATGTCGAACGGCTTCTTGCGGTCCGGGTTGAACTCGGCGGAGAAGATCTGACCCACCGTCGTGAAGTCGCTGTCCGGTACGGCGTGCGGGAACGTCGACACGTCGCGGTCCACCGGGTCGCCGGTGATCGCCTTGCGCGGCCCGCTCTCCCCCGGCGCGACGTAGCTGTGGTCGTAGTGCGACATCAGGATCTCCCGCGCGCCGCGGATGTCCGGCGCCCAGTACTGTGCCTGGCCGTTCGGGCCCATGATCCGGTCGTAGCCGCCGATGCCGTGGTTGTCCTCGGCCGACACGCCGCCGGAGAAGTCGAGCGACTGCTTGCCGGTCAGCACCATCGCGGAGTCCGGCGTCATCACCAGGATGCCCTTGGTGTGCATGAGCATCGTGGCCTCGGCGTTCCAGTACGGCTGGGCGCCGACGTTGATGCCCGCGACCACGATGTTGATCTCACCGCCGTCCTGGGTGAAGGTCACGATCCGCTTCAGCGCGGCCGCCACCCAGTCCATGTTCTCGGTGCCGGACGACATCGAGATCCGGGCGCCCGCGGAGAGCGCGAACCACTCCAGCGGCACCCGCATCCGCTCGGCGAGGTCGAGCGCGGCGATCACCCGTGCGCACTCGGGCTCCGACAGCGCGCCGAGTGCCTTCGTCGGGTCGCCCAGCAGCACGACGCGGGTCATGCCCTCCGGGTGGCGCGGCGTGGGCGTGCTGACGACACCCGCGACGAGCGCGGCGCCGTTGCGGCCCTTGGGCCGGTTCACCGGCACCAGCCTCGCGTACTCGTCCAGGTCGTACTCGGTGAAGGAGCCGAACGGCCCGGCGAGCATGTCGGTCAGCTCGTACGGGTGGTGCGTGCCGCGGCTGTGCGCGCGCAGCACCTCCTGGCGGTAGTCGTCCAACGGCTCGACGGGCTCGGTCGGCGGCGGCACGATGGACAGCCGCACGCCGGAGCCCACGTCGTAGCCGATCCGGACGGCGATGTCGACGAGCTCGCCGGTGACGCCGTCGCGGCGCCTGCCCAGGAACAACACCTCCTCCAGGCCCGCGCCCGCCGTCGTCGGCAGCACGCGCTTCGCCACGGTGTTCAGGTCGTCCGGCGAGAGGTCGTTCGGCGGCCACACGTAGATGACGATCCGGTTCGTGGCGGAGGTCTTCGCGCCGGGCTTCTTGGCCCGGCGGATCGCGTCGAGGCAGGTGGCGAGCACGTTCTCGGCCGCGGGCAGCGCGACGAGCCCTCCCTCGTCGTCGCGCAGCGGGGTCAGGTCGCGGACCTGCCCCAGGGCGACAAGGCGCTCGTCGGACGGGTTCTGCCGTGCCGAGGCCCGGAAGAGGTAGACCTCCTCGTCGGGCGCGGGCAGCCGGGTGAGGTCGAAGTCGCGCAACCGCTCCAGCTGCATGCGCTCGGCGATGCGCGGGTGCAGGCCGCGCAGCAGCCGCTCCTCCACGAAGCCGTCCGCGGACGGCCGGAAGGTGAAGTGGTGGTGCATCACGGCGCCGCTGTCGCCCGTGACGGTCGCGGCGATGCGGCCGATCCGGTGCGACGGCTGCTGCGCGGCCATGACCTCGCGCAGGCGCGCGGCCATCTCCTCGGGGTCGTCGGGAGCGTCCGGCCAGGTCAGGTAGATGTCGGCCACCAGCTCGCCGGTGCCGGCGAACTCGTCGACCGCCTTGACGGCCTCGGCCAGTGCCAGGAAGTCGACCGCGGTGGCCACGACGCGGCCCGCACCGCTCGTGGTGCGGTGGTCGGCGACGACGAACGTGCAGCCCGCCACCTTGCTCGTCCGGATGCCGCTGAGGGCGCGGTTGCCGTAGTAGCGGCGGATCAGCACCTCGAGCAGCGGCACGGGGTCCACGTCCTCGCGGCCGATCCGCTGGCCGACCAGCCGGACGAGCGGCTCGGAGCTGGCGACCATGGCGGAGATCCGCTCGGCGCGGTCGGGCGAGTCCGGGTGCTGGTCGAGGTGGCGCAGGTGCTTGCGTACGGCCGTGTAGACCTTGGCGCGGGTGCGGCGCAGCAGCGGCTGGACGAACCAGGCGAACACCACGCCGCGCGCCAGGTCCGCGACGGCCGGGAACCTGATCTGGGTGGCGGCGATCAGGTGCTCCAGCACCACGCCGACGGCGACGCGGCCGGCCTGGGCGGGCGGGGCCTCCTTGGCCCACTGGCGCAGCAGGGTCGTCACCACGGCGACGTCGGCGGAGGCGCGCCGCTGGGCGAGGAAGATCCGGAAGACCGCGTCCTCCAGCTGCGGCGTGCGCTCCAGGCCTTCGACGCCGTAGCGGGACAGCACGTGCGTGAGCCGCTGCTGGAAGCTCTCCGACAGCCCGGACCGGTCGGGGTCGAGGTACTGCAGGTAGGTGTGGAAGTACTCGCGGGGGCTGTGCACCGAGGAGTCGGGCTTGGACTCCTCGCCGGCGGGCCGGTTGCGGCTCAGCTCGCTCAGGTCGGCGAACAGGTGCAGCAGCTCGACCTCACCGGCCGGCTCGTGATCGCCCTTCGCGACGAGTTCGGCGCGCGCGGCGAGGTAGCCGGTGAGCAGGCGCTTCTCGTCCTGCGGGTCGATGTCGAACCCCAACAGGAGGCCGCGCAGGTCCTGCAGGCCGCGCGCGGCCCGCTCCGCCGCGGGCACGTCCACCGGCTCCGGCGGCAGATCCAGCTCGATCTCCCGCGCTTCGGCGACGGGACCTGCCGTGCCGTCGCCCAGCGGCTCCAGGCGGAGCAGGCGGGCGCCCGCCTCCACCTGGCTGCCGACCGAGACCGCGAGCTCCCGCAGGCGTCCGCGGAACGGCGCGCGCAGCACGGTCTCCATCTTCATGCTCTCCACCACGAGCAGCGGCGCGCCGGCCTCGACCTCGTCGCCCGGCTGCAGTGGCGTGGCCACCACGAGCGCCGGCACGGGCGAGCGCACGATGCCGCCCTCGTCGCGGCTGATCCGGTGCGTGACGCCGTCGACCTCGACCAGGTGGATCGGACCGTGAGTGCTCGTGACGACCTTGAAGCGGACGCCGTTCACGGTGATCTGGCCGCTGTGCTCGTCGAAGCGCTCGATGTCGACGTCGGCCGTGTGCCGCAGGCCGCCCGCCGAGATGCCGACGCGGAACCGGTGGCCGCCGGTGCGCGCGACCTGGACGCGGTAGCCGACGTCGCGGAGCTTGAGTTCCAGCGCGCGGCCGCTCTCGTGCTGCGACTGCGGGCGGCCGCCGTGCGCGGCGGCCAGGAATCGCTGCCGCGTCACGGTCTCCTCGTCCTCGTACGCCTCGACGGCGGCAGCGATCAGCGCGATCGCGGAGTGCCGGTGTGACACGAGGGCGCCCTGGGCGCGCACGCGGTCGATCCAGCCGGTGTCGGCCGAGCCGTCGATCACCTCGGGCTCGTCGAGCAGCATGCGGACGAAGCCCTTGTTCGTCACGCCGCCCTCGATGATGACGGTCGTCTGCGTCATCGCGCGACGCAGGCGGGCCAGTGCCTCGGTGCGGTCACGGCCGTGTGCGATGATCTTGGCGATCATCGAGTCGAAGTCGGCGGGGATCGTGTCGCCCTCGCCGAACCCGGTGTCCACCCGGACGCCGGGACCGCTGGGCAGCGCGAGCCGCGCGATCCTGCCGGGTGAGGGCGCGAAGTCGCGGTCGGGGTCCTCGGCGTTGAGACGCGCCTCGACGGCGTGTCCCCACTCCTCGGGGGCCTCGCCCTCCAGGCTGCCGCCCGCCGCGACGTGCAGCTGGGCCTTCACCAGGTCGACGCCGGTGGTGATCTCGGTGATCGGGTGCTCGACCTGCAGACGCGTGTTGACCTCGAGGAACGCGAACAGCCGCTCGCCGGGGTGGTAGAGGAACTCGACGGTGCCCGCGCCCTTGTAGTCCACCGCGAGCACGAGCCGCTCGGCCGCCGCCTTCAGCTCGGCGACCTGTGTGGCGTCGAGGACCGGGGAGGCGGACTCCTCGATGATCTTCTGGTTGCGCCGCTGCACGGAGCAGTCGCGCACGCCCAGCGCCCACGCGGTGCCCTGACCGTCCGCGATGACCTGTACCTCCACGTGCCGGGCGCCCGTCACCAGGCGTTCCAGGAACACGACGCCGCTGCCGAACGCGCGCGCCGCCTCCTGGCGCGTCAGCTCGTAGGCCAGGGTCAGCTCGTCGGGACCGGAGATCATCCGGATACCGCGGCCGCCACCGCCCGCGGTCGCCTTCAGCATCAACGGGTAGCCGATCCGCTCCGCCGCCGCCTTCGCCTCCTCCAGCGTCTCCACCGGGCCGCGGCTCCACGGCGCGACGGGCACACCGACCTCTTCGGCGATCAGCTTCGAGCCGATCTTGTCGCCCAGTTTGCGCATCGCCTCGGCGCCCGGGCCGACGAACGTCACGCCGATCTCGGCGCACAGCTCGGCGAACGCCGGGTCCTCGGCCACGAAGCCCCAGCCGACCCAGGCCGCGTCCGCGCCGGTCTCGACCAGGGCCTTTCTGAGGACGGCGTGGTCCAGGTAGGGCCGGTTCGCGGCGGGCCCCAGGTCGTAGGCGATGTCCGCCTCGCGGACGAACGTGGCCGTCCGGTCGGAGTCGGTGTACAGGGCGACGGTCTCGATCCGTGTTCCCGTCTCCGCGGCTAGGTCCTGAACGGCATAGATGAGCCGCATGGCGGCTTCACCGCGGTTGACGATGGCGACACGACTGAACACTGAGCGAACCTTTCGAAGCGGTGAACACGGCGGCCGTCCCCGCCCCGATCGTGGTACATACTCCCGGTCGCCCCCCGCTACCGGAAATGGCGGGGACTGAGCGTCTTTCGCGACCGGAGTTGTGAGGCTCGCACAAACGTACCCGCCGGGATGGCGTGGCATGCGACCGACATGATCCCTGACTCGGACTTCCCGGGTACGCGGCTCAACGGCCGTGCTCTTCGCGGGAGCGGCTCAACGGCAGGTCGGCGGCGCGGGCGAGGACCTGTGCCCGGGTGTGGCCGGCGGCGAGAAAGTGCTCGCCGATCGCCACGCGGAAGGCGGGCACGCTGCGGGCCTCGCCCCCTCCGGGGGCGGAACGGAAGGTGCCGATCGGTGCTCGCGGCCTCGCGCGTGACTCACCGTCGCGCGCGAGGCCCACCGTCGCGGTCGTCGTCGAGGCCGCCCGCGGCGAGGTCCGTCACGAGGTGAGGAGCTCCGCGGCGAGGGCCGAGGCTCGTCGCGTGGTGAGCCGCCCGTCGGCGACCACGACGGTGATCGCGCGTTCCAACCGGTCCGGCACGCTCAGCGGCGCGTCCCAGGCCAAGGCCGGTCCGACGCCCGGGTACTCGGCGACGCGCACGAACCACGGGTCGAGCCCGAGGGTCTGCACGAACAGCAGGCTCCAGTCGTCACAGGTGAGCGCGAGCCAGGGCGAGAGGCCACCGTGCACGGCCCGCTCGCCGGAGGTGCCTTCGGTGAAGACCTCCAGCCCGGTGGAGTCCTTGGGCGCCCGCCAGAAGAACCCCCCGTAGCCGGCGCCGGTCCTGCCCTTGCAGGCCGAGCTCTGGATCGACAACGGCGCGCCGGTCCGGTTGTCCAGCGTGAAGGCGACGTCCAGCGCCCAGGCGCCGGGCAGGACGCGGGTGGTGAGGGTCCGCTCCTCGGAGGCCAGGACGGTGCCGTCCGGTCCGACCCAGTCGAGGCTCTCGGCGAAGCCTCCGGGCACGGGACGCAGGGAGCGCCGCCGCTGGCGCCCGTGGTTGGGCAGGATCCGCGGGCCGGTGCCCGGTACGTAGGTGGAGCCGCCCCAGAAGTTGACCCCGTTGACATCGGAGATCGCCACACTCGCCCCGAAATGATGCACGTGGTCGGCGGGCCGGCTCTCGGTCACGACCGTTCCGCCAAGGGTGCGGACCGGATGCAGGTGGGGGCGCGGCGCGTCCGTCGGCTGCAGGTCGCCCCGCTGGAGGTAGGTCGCGACCTGCCGCGAACCGGCCCTCAGCACCGTCTCAGGCCAGACCGTCTCGGACCGGACCGTCTCGGACCGGACCGTCTCGGACCGGACCGTCTTCGGTCCGGTCACCGCCTGGGAGCCGGGGCCGCCGGGGAAGCCGAGTTCCGAGAGGGTTTTCAGCTCGGCCGCCGCGCGCGCGACCAGACCCTCGATGCCCGGCAGCACCAGCCGGGACGGCTCCGTGCGGAAGCCGTCGACGGGCAGCGGATCGGGAGCGCGCCGGATCTCGTCGAGCAGCCGGGTGAAGCCCCCGGTCCGCTCCAGCGGCACCAGCAGCTCCGCCCCCTCCCTGATGTGCGCCAGGAGGTTGCCGAGCAGATCGACCCGGTCGAAGCCGGTGCGGACACCGTCCACCTCGATCTCGTCGAGGGTGTAGAAGAGCAGGGCGGAGCGCGTCTCGCCGTGCAGGTGCAGGTAGGGCTCGGTCCTGCGGTCGCCGCACAGGCTCACGGTGATCGCGATGACGGTGCCGTCGGCGAGGCGGAGCCGCGCGCTGGAGGTGTCGTCGCAGGAGATCGCGTTGGCCCGGTACAGCTCCAGCTCGACGCCCTCGACCGAGGAGGCCGTGTCGGCCCCCGCGACGGCCAGCGCGGTGGCCGTCGCGTGCGCGAACGGATTGGTGAGCGCGCCGTCCATCACGTCCACACCGTCCAGCCTGCGGTGTCCCGCCCAGGGGGCGCGCGAGTAGTAGGTGAACGGGCGTGTCCAGGATCCGGCGACACCGACGCCCCGGAGCGGTTCGCCCAGCACCCCGGCCGCGGCGGGGACGGCGGCCGAGCCGAGCGACTGGAAGCCCACCTGGCAGGCGAGCCCCGTCTCCGCCACGGCGGCGGAGATCCGCTCGAACTCCTCCACCGACGGCGCGGGCGGTTTTTCCAGCAGCACGTGCGCGCCGGCCCGCAGGGCCGCGACGGCGAGCGGAGCGTGGGTGTGGATCGGCGTCGCGATCACCGCGACCTCCGCTCCGGTCTCGGCGATCAGCGACGGCAGGTCCGCCGAGAACGGTACGTCGAGGCCGGGCGAGGGCGGCAGGGTGTCGCATACCCCGGCGAGCTCGGCCCGGCCCGCCGCGGCGAGCCGCCGGACGTTCGCCAGGTGGTTCCTGCCGTAGCCGTGCACTCCGGCGACCACCACTCGTACCGGCTTCACGACGCCCACCTCGTCGGCGCCCCGGTCGCCCGCAGCTCCGGCCCGCTGATCTCCACCGGGAAGGGCGGGGCGAGCAGCCCGAGGTCGGTCAGCGCGGCCTCCTCCACCCTCTCCACCATCGCGGGGTGGTGCAGCGCGAGGGCGAGCTGGCCCGACAGCTCGGTGAGCAGGTGCGGGTAGACGGGGACGCCGAAGGCGCGGGCGAGCTCGGCGATCCGCAGGAACGGTGTGATGCCGCCGACCCGCACCAGGTTCGGCTGGACGACGTCGCAGGCGCCCCCGGTCAGCAGGTCGCGGAACCCGTGGACGGTGGCGACGTTCTCGCCGACCGCGATCGGGACGGTGACGCCGCGCCGCAGTTCCACGTGGGCGGACAGGTCGTCGGCGGGCAGCGGCTCCTCGATCCAGAACAGGTCGTAGCGCTCCAGGGCCCGCAGCGCGACGCGGGCCCGGTGCAGATCCCAGCGCTGGTTGGCGTCGACCATCAGCAGCCGGTCGGGGCCGATCACCTCACGGACCGCCGCCACCCGCTCGACGTCCTCGGCCGGCGAGGGGCGCCCGACCTTGATCTTGACCGCGGTGTATCCGGCTGCGACCCATCGCCGGGCCTGCGCCCGGAGTTCCTCCAGCGAGTAGTGGAGGTTGACCCCGCTGCCGTAGACGGGGACGCTCTCGCGCCGCGCGCCGAGGATCTCGACCAGCGCCCGCTCCCCACAGCGCAGGTCCCAGAGCGCGAGATCCACCCCGGCCAGGGCGATCGGGACGATCCCGGCCCGGCCCGCCTCGCCGAGGTGAGCCGACAGCCGGTCCCACACCAGCTCCGGATGCGCCGGCAGGCCGATCACCGCCTCGCGGATGTCGTGCTCCAGCAGTGCCCTGATCGCCTGGGCCCCGATCTGCGGTGTCCACGCCATCCCGGTGCCGCGCCGCCCGTCGTCCAGCGTGATCGTGACGAGCAGCACGTGGTTGTGGGAGACGTCCGGGCCCCAGGGCCGGCTCAGGGGTACCGACCGTGGCGTGACCGTCAAGTCCTTGATCATGACGCTACCAGGGCGAGCCCCGACTTGATCAGCGCCTCCAGTTCGGCCTCGTGCTCGGGCGCGACGGGCACCAGCGGCGGCCGGACCTCGCCCGCGTCCAGCCCGCGCAGCCGCACCCCGGCCTTGACCAGCGACACCGCGTAGCCCGGAACCCTGGAACGCAGCCGCACCAGCGGCGCGTAGAACTCGGTGATCAGCCGCTCGTCGCCGTTCAGGTAGGCGTTGGCGATCTCGGGGGCGAAGCAGAACACCGCGCTGGAGTACAGGCCGACACCGAGCGCCCGGTAGGCGGGCTGGGTGAGCTCCGCGGTCGGCAACCCGTTGAAGAACAGGAAGTCCGGGTGGGTCTCCCGGACGGCCAGCACGATCCGCTGCATCCGGTCGATGTCGCCGAGGCCGTCCTTCAGCCCGATGACACCGGGGATCGCGGCCAGCTCGACCGCCGCCTCCGGTTCGAGCGCGATCGGCCCGCGCTGGTAGATGATCACCGGGAGTTCGGCGGCGATCGCCCGTACGTAGGCGGGGAAGCCGGGCCCCTGGACGAGGTAGGGCGGCATGAGCAGCAGCCCGTCGGCGCCCGCCTCCCTGGCGGCCCGCGCCTGGGCGAGTGCCGCGCCGATCGGCCCGCCCGCTCCGGCGAACACCGGGACGGCCCCGGCCGCCGCCTCCACCGTCACCCGGACGACCTCGGCGTGCTCGGCCTGCGACAGCGCGGTGAACTCGCCTGTCCCGCAGGCGGCGAACACGCCGCCCGGCCGGTGCTCAAGGCCTCGCCGGACGTGGTCGGCCAGCACGCCGGGCGCGAGGTCGCCGTCCGGGCCGAAGGGGGTGACGGGGAAGAAGAGGACACCGTCGAGATTCATGATCAGGGTCTCTTTCTGGAGAGTCAGGAGAGTTCGGTGCGCCAGCCGCGCTTGGCGGTCCAGCCGAGCAGCCGCTCGGCCTTGGCGGAGGAGAAGGCGGGGGCGGTGCCGGTCAGATGGGCGGCGAACGTCTTCGTCTCCGGCATGACGGCCGGCAGCAGCTCGGCCAGCGGCTCGCGCGCCAGGGCGTCGCCGGCGCCCGCGAAGAAGACCTCGCCGTTCGTCTCCAGCAGGGGGAGCCTGGTGAGCAGTGTGTCGACGAAGTCGCCGGCGTCGCGGGCGTCGAGGTAGTTGAACAGCGAGGCTCCGCCTATCTCGGGCCGGTTCAGCCGCTCGGTGATCGTGTGCCCGGACTGGGTGGGCGCGCCCTCCCACTCCTCGGGCGCGACGACGAAACAGGGGCGGAACGCGGCCATCCGGGTGGTCTCGGTGGTGCGGGCGAAGGTCCGTACGGTCTGCTCGGCCACGACCTTCGACAGGTTGTAGGCGTTCCAGGGCTCCGTCGGGTGGTCCTCGTCGAGCGGCAGGTAGGCGGGGGTCCATCCGCCCGGCGCGCCGTATCCGATCACCGTGGGGCTGCTGGCCACCACGAGCTTCTCCACCCCGAGGGCGACCGAGGCCGTGCAGACGTTGAAGGCGAGCTGGGTGTTGACGCGGAACGTGGTGGGCTCGGAACGGCTGAACGGCACCGCGATGGCCGCCAGGTGGACCACCGCCTGCGGCCGGAACCGTGCGATCACCGAGTGGGTCTCCCCCAGGTCGGTGAGATCCGCGGGAAGGGCCGAGGCGGCCTCTCGCGGGGTGCCCGGCGCGCTGTCCACGCCGATCACCTCATGTCCGGCCGCCGCGAGCGAGGTGACCACGCTGCGGCCGAGCCGGCCCGCGCTACCGGTGACGAGCACTCTGCTCACCGTGTGGACTCCTTCTGAAGACTGCAATCAGTTGCAGTAAACAATCGCGTCAGGCGAGACAATACGTCAAGTGAGCGGGGTCAATCGCCCGCAACCGGTCTCAGGATGGTTAGCTGATCTGCAAACGATTGCGTTAGGGTGTGCGCATGTCAGTGACCATTCGGGACGTCGCCCACGCCTCAGGTGTTCACGTGTCGACGGTCTCCCGAACCTTCTCGGCACCTCATCTGGTGAACGCCGAGACCCGGACCCGGGTGCTCGCGGCGGCCGAGAAGCTCGACTATCGGCCCAACCGGGCGGCCCGCTCCCTCAAGACGGGCCGCACCAACAACATCGGGCTGATCGTGGCCGATCTGGCCAATCCGTTCTTCCCTCCGCTGATCAAGGCCGCGCAGGCCGCCGCCCGCCGCCAGGACTACCACCTGTTCGTGGCCGACACCGGCGAGGACCCCACCGAGGAGGAGAACCTCGTCCTGGCCTTCTCCAAGCAGGTCGACGGCATCGTGCTGTGCAGCCCGCGCCTGTCGAACAAGGCTCTGGAGAAGCTCTCGGAACGTGTCTCGTTCGTGCTGGTCAACCGGCGTATCCGCGGGCTGACCACGGTCGTGATGGACGTCGCCCACGGCGCCCGCGTCGCGATGGAGCACCTCGTGCGACTCGGCCACCGGCGCGTCGCCCTGGTGACGGGCCCGGCCGGATCGTGGACCAGCGGGGAGATCCGCAAGGCCGTCGCGGAGATCCCCGGTCTCGACACGGTCGTCATCGGCCCCAACTCCCCCACCGAGGAGGGCGGCATCGCCGCCGCGGCCAAGGTGGCCGAGGCCGGGGTGACCGGCGTGCTCGCCTACAACGACCTCGTCGCCATCGGCCTCATCGGAGGACTGGAGGTCCTCGGCGTCGACGTGCCGGGCGACGTCAGCGTGATCGGCTTCGACGACAGCATCACCGGGCGGCTGCACCGCCCCAAACTCACCACGGTCGCGATGCCCGCGAGCGACGCCGGCCGGATGGCGGTCGACCTCCTCATCCAGTCGATGAGCGCCACGACCGTCCTGGAGACTCACCTGGTGGTCCGCGAGTCCACCGCACCTCCCAGACAGACCCCGTGAACTTCCCGAAGGCAGCCGGGCGGGCAGCGCGCCCGCCCCACCGGCCGATCGGCTGAGACGGGCGCCGCCCTCGGCGACCACACCTCCGAAGGAAGGCGCGTCCGCCCGCAGGGGTGACTCCCCGGCCGATGAGACCCGGGCCACCGCAGGCACCCGGCCCGGCGCCCCTGCCGGAAACGGGTGCGCCGGGGGCCGCCCGCACGGCGTTGACCAGGCGTTTTCCGCTCGCCACAACGGGGGCACGCGTATGCCCACAACTGCAATCGGTTGTACAAACTCGTCTCCGTGCGAGATTTTTCCATTCGGAACCCGACAGGGAATACCTCGTCTGACCTGCGGTAATACTAAAAGCTAACGTTACGATTCGTGATCCAGCTCACTGCAAAGGGTTGACGTATTAGTTCGTGACGCTATAGGAAAAGCGCATCCCATTCACCAACTCCCCGAAGGGCCAGTGATGACGCTGAGTCCCGCACCGGCGGGGACGGCCGAGATACCGGTCGCACCCCGGGAAAAGGCGGGTGCCCCCCGCCCAGGGCGTCTCAAGAGCTCCCGCGGCCGATCGCAGGCGCTGGCCGCCTATCTGTTCCTGGCCCCTTGGTTCATCGGCCTGTTCGCGATCACGCTCGGTCCGATGATCGCCTCGCTCTACCTGTCGTTCACCGACTACAGCCTGCTGAGCGAAGCCCACTGGGTGGGCCTGGACAACTACGAGAAGATGTTCGTCCAGGACGACCGATTCATGGCCTCGCTGCAGGTGACGACCACCTATGTGGTGGTCTCCGTCCCGCTGCAGCTCGCCTTCGCCCTGGCACTCGCGCTCGTGCTGGACAGGGGCCTGCGCGGCCTGCCGTTCTACCGCTCGATCTTCTACCTGCCGTCGCTGCTCGGGGGCAGCGTGGCGATCTCGATTCTCTGGCGGAAGATCTTCGGGACCGACGGCATCGTCAACTCGTTCCTCGGCCTGTTCGGCTACGAGGGCCACGGCTGGGTGACCAGCCCCGACACCGCGCTGTGGACGCTGATCATCCTGCACGTCTGGACGTTCGGCGCCCCGATGGTCATCTTCCTGGCCGGGCTTCGCCAGATCCCGCAGAGCCTGTACGAGGCGGCCGCGGTCGACGGCGCCGGCAGGTGGCGGAAGTTCCGCTCGATCACCCTGCCGCTGCTCACCCCGATCATCTTCTTCAACCTGGTGCTGGAGGTGATCAAGTCGTTCCAGTCCTTCACCCAGTCGTTCATCGTGAGCGGCGGCAACGGCGGACCGGTCGACTCGACCCTGTTCTACACGCTCTACCTCTACATCAAGGGCTTCAAGAACTACGAAATGGGTTACGCGGCCGGCATGGCCTGGGTGCTGCTGCTCATCATCGCCGCGCTGACCGCCGTCAACTTCCTCATGTCTCGATTCTGGGTTTTCTATGGCGACGACAAGTAAGCGCGTACCGGCCCTCTTCCGGCCCGCCCCGCGCCTGGTCAGGCACCTGCTGCTCATCGCCGCCGGGCTGCTCATGCTCTATCCGCTGCTCTGGATGGTCTCCAGCTCGTTCAAGCCCGAGGAGCTGATCTTCCGGGAGCCGGGGCTGATGCCGACCGCGGTGACGGCCGAGAACTACACCGAGGGCTGGGGCGCACTCAAGCACTCCTTCGGCTACTACCTGTGGAACTCGGCGGTCCTCACCGCCCTGGCGGTGATCGGCAACCTGGCCGCCTGCTCGCTCGCGGCCTACGCCTTCGCCCGGCTGGAGTTCCCGCTGAAGAAGATGTGGTTCGCGATCATGCTCGGCTCGATCATGCTGCCGCACCACGTCACGGTCGTCCCGCAGTACATCGTGTTCGCCAAGATCGACTGGATCAACACGATCTGGCCGATCGTCGCGCCGAAGTTCCTCGCGACCGACGCGTTCTTCATCTTCCTGATGGTGCAGTTCATCCGCACCCTTCCCCGGGAGCTGGACGAGGCGGCGGCGATCGACGGCGCGGGCCAGTGGCGCACGTTCACCCGGGTGATCATGCCGTTGTGCGTCCCGGCGCTCGCGACCACCGCGATCTTCACCTTCATCTGGACGTGGAACGACTTCTTCACCCAGAACCTCTACCTGACCAACTCCGACAACCTCACCGTTCCCGTCGCGCTCCGGCAGTTCATGGACTCCAGCGGCGAGTCCTCCTGGGGGCCGCTGTTCGCGATGTCGATCATCTCGCTCGGCCCGATCTTCGGATTCTTCCTGGCGGGCCAGAAGTATCTCATCCGCGGTATGGCGACCACCGGTCTCAAATAACCCTCCCCATCCCCCACCCCCCGGAGGTATCCCGATGAAGCGCATCCTGGCGGCCACCGCCATCACCCTGCTCGCCGTGTCGGCAACCGCCTGCGGCAGCGACGACAGCGGTGATTCCGGCGGGAAGACGAAGGTCGTCTTCTCGTACTGGGGCAGCGACGCCCGGCAGAAGCTGACCGAGTCGGCCATCGCCGCTTTCGAGAAGAAGAACCCGACGATCGACATCGAAGGCGACTTCTCCGACTGGGACAGCTACTACGAGAAACTGGCCACCAAGACCGCGGCCGGCGACGCCCCCGACGTCATGTCCATCGAGATCCGCGGCCTCGCCGAGTACGCGGGCCGCGCCACCCTCGCCGACCTCACCGGCAAGCTGAACACCGCCGACCTCGACCAGGAGGTGCTCAAGGCCGGTCAGATCGACGGCAAGCAGTACGCCGTCCCCACCGGCGTCAACACCTTCCCGATCATCGTCAACAGGGCGACGGTGGAGAAGGCGGGCGAGAAGGTCCCCGACGACACGACCTGGACCTGGGACGACTACATCTCGATCTCCCAGAAGGTGACCGAGAAGGGCGACGGCAAGATCTGGGGCACCGAGTGGAACGTGAACCCCGCCTTCCTGCAGCTGTTCGCCGCCCAGCGCGGGGAGCAGTTCTACAAGGACGGCAAGATCGGCATGTCGGAGCAGACCATCAAGGACTGGTGGGCCCTGCTGCAGAAGATCGTCTCCACCAAGGCCGGTCCCGGCGCCGCCCAGATGCTGGAGACCGGCACCAAGGTCGACCAGGCACTGCTCGCCACGAACGCGAGCGCGTTCGGCAGCTGGTGGAGCAACCAGCTCACCGCGCTGAACAAGGGCTCCGGCCAGGAACTCGACCTGCTGCGGATGCCCAAGGCCGAGGGCGCGACCACCGCCGGCATGTTCCTGCAGCCGGCGATGTACTACACGATCTCGTCGAAGACCGAGCAGGCCGAGGCCGCGCAGAAGTTCGTCGAATTCCTCGTCAACGACCCCGAGGCCGGCGCCATCCTGCTCAGTGACCGCGGCCTGCCGACCAACGCCAAGGTCGTCGACGCCGTCAAGGACAAGCTCACCCCGACCGACCAGAAGGTGCTCGCCTTCATCGACTCGATCAGGAGTGAGCTGAGCCCGATCGTGATCCCGCCGAAGGGCGCGATGGAGATGGAGGACATCCTCAAGCGCGCCAGCGACTCGGTGCTGTTCGGCAAGGCCTCCGCGGACGACGCGGTGAAGTCCTTCCTCAACGAGGCCAACGCCGCCATCTCCCAGTGACCGGCCTCCCCTGACGTGTGCCGTACGGCTCGCGCCGAGCCGTACGGCACACCTGCCACTTTCCCGTCCCCTGATGGAGTTCCTGATGCGATACGCCTTCGTCGGACTCGGCCACCGGGTGCAGCTGTACATCGACGCGCTGCTCGGCGAGTGGGGCGACACCGGCGAGATCGCCGCCCTCTGCGACGTCAACCGGACCCGGATCGGCTACTACCTCGACCGGATCGGACGCGACGTCCCGAGCTTCGCGCCGCACGAGTTCGGCAAGTTGCTCCAGCTCGCCGACGCCGTCGTGGTCGCCACCGTCGACGCCGCCCACGCCCGTTACGTCGTCGCCGCGCTGGAGGCGGGCAAGGACGTCATCGTGGAGAAGCCGCTGTGCACCACCGCCGAGGACTGCGCGGCCATCGTCGAGGCCGCCGAGCGCAGCACCGGCCGGCTCGTCGTCACCTTCAACTACCGCTACTCGCCGCGCAACAGCGCCGTCCGCCGGCTGATCGCCGACGGAGCGATCGGCGACGTCGCCTCCGTGCACTTCGAGTGGGTGCTCGACACCATCCACGGAGCCGACTACTTCCGCCGCTGGCACCGCGACAGGTCCAGCTCAGGCGGGCTGCTGGTGCACAAGTCCACCCACCACTTCGACCTGGTCAACTGGTGGCTGGCCGACACCGCCCGCTCCGTCTACGCCCGGTCGGCGCTGCGCTTCTACGGAGCCGCCAACGCCCGCGCCCGTGGCCTGCGCGACCGGCCACAACGCGCTCACGGCGCACCGGAACTCGGCACCGACCCCTACCTCCTCGACATCTCCGCCGATCCCCGGCTCAAGCGCCTGTACCTGGACGCAGAGCACGAGGACGGCTACATCCGCGACCAGGACGTGTTCGGCGAGGGCGTGAGCATCGACGACAACATGGCCGTCCTCGTCGGCTACTCGCGCGGGGCGACGCTCACCTACTCACTCAACGCCCACGGCCCCTTCGAGGGCTACCGGGTGGCCTTCAACGGCACCGCGGGACGGCTGGAGCTGGAGGTCGTCGAACGCGCCTGGACCCCGCCGCGCGCCGCGATCGACCCGACCGCCGCCGACAAGGCCCACGCCCCCGGCGCCTTCGAACGGCTCGTCCTGCACCGGCACTGGAGCGAACCGGAGGAGGTCGCCATCCCCTCGGGCGCGGGCGGCCACGGCGGCGGCGACGCCCTCATGCTGAACGACGTCTTCCGCGGCGCGGGCGAGGATCCGCTGGGCCGCCAGGCGGGGCACCTCGCGGGCGTCGCCGGCGTGATGGTCGGGATCTCGGCGAACCTCTCCGCCGCGACCGGCGCCCCCGTTCTCCTCGACGAGGACGGCACCCGGCTCGCGAGCTGACCCGGTAGAACCAGGCGCGCCGTCGAAGCGAGCGGATCGCCCGGGGACGCGGAGTCGTTCACGTCAGGTTTGCAGGGCGGAGCCTAACTTCGCTCCCATGCGAAAGACTCTTCCAGCGATCACGGCCGTCTTGATGGCGGCGACCCTGGCGGCGTGCGGCGCCGGTCCCGGTGGCCCGCGACCGCCGCGGGCCACCGAGTCCGGCGCCACCCGGTGCGACCACCGACTGGAGGTGGCGTTCGGCGCGTGGGCCGACGCGGGGTTCAGCGGATCGATCGCGATCCTCGAAGGCGGCAGGGCCACCTGCCTCGCCGCCTACGGCACCGCGGACGACGCCACGGGAAGGCCGAACACTCCGCAGACGGTGTTCAGCATCGGATCGGTCACCAAGGCGTTCACCGCGGCGGCGGTGTTCGCCCTGGTCGAGGAGGGAAGGCTCGCGCTCGACGACCGGGCGGGGAAGATCCTTCCCGAGCTGGGCGGCGCCGCGGCCAAGGCGACGGTGAGGCAGTTGCTGCTGCACACCGGCGGGCTCAACGGCTCACACGGTCACGGTGACTACGAGCCGCTCGACCGGGACGCCGCAGTGGCGGCGATCGGCGCGTTGAAACCGGCCTTCAAGCCCGGCCGCGGCTACCTGTACTCCAACGCCGGCTACACCTTGCTCGCGCTCATCGTCGAGAAGGCGTCGGGCAGGAGTTTTCGCGCCTACCTGGCCGAGAGGGTCCTGCGACTGCCCGGCGGCCGGGTCGCGGGAGGATTCTGGGAGGGCGAGCCGGCCGTGACGGGGCCTCGGGCCGTCGGGCGGCTCGACAACGGCACGATCGGCCGCTCAGGCGGCTTCGACGGGCCGTACTGGGCGGTGGAAGGCAACGGCGGCCTCGCGATGACCATGCGGGATCTGGCGACCTGGACGCACGCGCTGTTCACCGGAGGGCTGCTCTCCCGCGAATCGGCCGAGATCATCGGCAGGCCGGGGCACGATCTGGGCGGCGGCAGGTCCGAGACCCCGGGGTGGGTGGCGTTCGACGGGTCGCTGTTCGGCGAGCCGTTCCTGAGCACCGCGGGGGGCGGCGGCGACGTCGGCCACAACACCGCCGTCGCGTGGATCCCCGGGCAGGAGCGGGTGGTCGCGATATCGGCGAACAAACCGGAGGTGAGCGCCGAGGACCTGCTGCGGGTGGTGGGGCCGGCGCTGCTCACCGGCGGCCCGCTGCCCACCCCCACCGCGGCGGCCCGCGGCGTCGGCGATCTCGCCGCTATCGTCGGGTCGTACGAACTGAAGACGGGAGGCTCCCTCGACGTGAGCACCTCCGACGGCGGGCTGACGGTCTCGGCCACCGGCCCCGACGCGGTCGCGGCGCTGTTCCCGCCCCGCGATCCCACCGCGGGCGATCCGCGCGGGCACGACGAGCGCGTGCTGGCGCTGCTGGCCGGTAAGACGCAGGAGGGCCGCAAGGAACGCGCGTCCCTTGAGGCCGCCTTCGGGCCCCTCGGCGCCGTCACACCTGCCGGCACGGTGACCGGCGGCGGCCAGGTGCGCACCTACGTCACCCTCACCGCCGGAACGCGACCGGTCCTCGGCTGGTACTCCGTCAACGAACAGGGGGGTATCGAGGCGGCCGAGGTTCCCACGAAGGCCCCGGAACTGACCTTCGTCGCCTCCGGAGACGGCCGCTACCGTCCCGACGACCCGGCCGGCACCGGGCCGCGGGTGAGCCTCTCCTTCAGGGACCGGCAGCTGCTCGTCTCCCGGGCGGACGGGACGACGTCCGCACGACGGACCGACTGACGCGCCGTGCGTATCCTCCTCGTCGAGGACGACCCCGATCTGGCCGAGGTGGTCGCCCTCGGCCTGCGCAACGAGTCGTACGCGGTCGACCTTGCGGCGACCTACCGTGAGGCGGAGGAGGCGCTGCGGACCACGGCCTACGACGTGGCCTGCTTCGACCTCTCGCTGCCCGACGGCGACGGGCTCGACCTGGTGCGCCGGCTCGCCGGCGATCCCGACCTGCACCGGCCCCGGCGCACGCTCGTGCTGACCGCCCGCGACGCCGTCGCCGACCGGGTGGCCGGGCTGGACGCCGGCGCCGACGACTATCTCGTCAAGCCGTTCCACTTCACCGAGCTCGTCGCCCGGTTGCGGGCGCTGGGCCGGCGCGCCGACGAGCACGGATCGATCCTGCGGGTGGGCGAGCTCACCCTCGACCTCACCGCTCACCGGGTCTGGCGGTCCGGCGTCGAACTCGATCTCACCTCGCGCGAGTACGCGCTGCTGCGCTATTTCATGCACCATCCCGGCGTGACGCTCTCGGCCGAGGACCTGCTGGAGCACGTGTGGGACGCCCACGCCAACCCCTTCACCGCCTCGGTGCGGGTCATCCTCAGCCGACTGCGCAGGAAGCTCGGCGAGCCCGCCCTGATCTTCACGATCACCAATGTCGGCTACCGGCTGAAGAGGCCCCCCTCATGATCCGTCCCTGGCGGTCACTGCGCGCGCGCCTCGCCGTGCTCGGATTCCTCGCGATCTACCTCCCGGTTCTGCTGCTGTTCGGCGTGATCCTCGTGACCGACACCGAGACGACCTTCCAGACGCTCGACGGCGCGACAAGCGTCCGGAGCACCTCGGTGCACCGGTCCGCGTGGGTCAGTTGGACCATCCTCGCGCTCGCCCCGGCCGCCGCCGCGCTGGCCTGGTGGTGGGCGGGCCGGGCGACGGCCCCGATCGAGCGGGTCCGCGCGGCGGCCGACGACATCGGCGGAACGGACCTGAGCCGGCGTATCGCCCTGGAACGCGGGCCGGCCGAGGTGATGGCCCTGGCCGCCGCCTTCGACGCCATGCTCGACCGGCTGGAGCAGGCCGCCGCCACGCAGTGGCGGCTGATCGACGAGACCAGCCACGAGCTGCGCGTACCGCTGTCGGTGCTGATGACCAACGCCGAGGTGCTCCTCGACCACCCCGCGCCCACCGTCGAGATCTACCGGCGAGGGCTGGAACGCTCGCGAGCGGCGTCCGAGCGGCTCCAGACGACGATCGACCACCTGCTGGTTGACGCCCGCGCGCGGGCCCGCGCCGTCGACCGGCGACCGGCCGACCTGATGGCCCTGGTACGCGGCGTCGTCGAACACGCCGGCGTGCTGGCGGCAGGCAAAAAGATCGGCCTGTCGGTCACCGGCCCGCCCAGCGCCGTGTGCTCCGTCGACGAGCCCACCGTGAACCGCGCGATCTCCAACCTCGTCGACAACGCGATCAGATACGCCCCGGCCGGCTCGCGGGTGGAGATCGACGTCGAGGTCGGCGACACCGAGGCGACGCTGGTCGTGACCGACCACGGCCCCGGCATTCCCGCCGACGAACGGGAACACGTCTTCCAGCGCTTCTGGCGTGGCCGGCGCGACGTCCCCGGCACCGGTCTCGGCCTGCCGATCGCCAGGCAGATCGCCCTGGCCCACGGCGGCGACCTCACGCTGGATCCTCCCCCTCCGGCCGGCGGCTGTGCCTTCCGGCTCACCTTGCGCCGCTTTATATGAGCACTGTTATATTAGTGCTATGACATCTTTTGACCCCACCGCCTCCCCCGGACGATGGGACGCGGTCCACGCCATGCTGGCCACCCTGGACGCCCAGATCGAAACCGTGTACGCCGAGCGGGGCATCGAGGGAGTGCGCCCCAGGTTCGCCTATCCGCTGATCCGCCTCGCGCACACCGGCCCGCTGACGATCCGTGAACTCGCGGACTCACTGGGCCGCTCGCACTCGGCGATGAGCCAGACGATCACGGCGATGCGACGCGAAGGGCTGGTCGACTCCGAGCTCGGCACCGACGCCCGCACACGCCGCATCACCCTGACCGGCCGCGGCCGCGCCCTCATCCCCTTCCTCGAGGCCGAGTGGCGCGCGACCGAGGCCGCCGTCGCCGAGCTCGACGACGAGGTCCCGCACGCGCTCAGCGCCGTCGTCGCCGAGCTGGAGCGCGCCCTGGCACGGCGGCCCATGCGAGACCGGATCCTCGCCCACCTCGACGAGCCGTCCGCCGCCCCGGCGGAGCCGTCCCCGTGACCTGGCGCGAACAGCTGATCGACGTCCGTCCCCTGCGCACCAGCCGGCCTTTCCGCGACCTGTGGATCGGATCCTCCCTCGCCTCGCTCGGTCAGCAGGTCGCCGGGGTCGCCGTCCTCCTGCAGGTCTGGGACCTCACCCGCAGCCCGCTCTGGACCGGCGCCATCGGCCTCGCCACAGCCGTACCCCTCCTCGTGCTCGGACTGGTCGGCGGATCGCTCGCCGACGCCGTCGACCGCAGGAACCTCGTCCGCGCCACCACCGCGGGCCAGGTCCTGATGGCCGTGGGCCTCGTGGCGCAGGCCGCCGCGGGCAACCGCTCCGTCCCGCTGCTGCTCGCCCTGATCGCCGCGCAGTCCGGCTGCGCGGCGCTCGGAGCCCCGGCGAAGCGCACCTTCCCCGTCCGATTGCTCCCCGCAGACCAGGTCGCCGCCGGGCTCGCCCTGCAGAACGTCGCCTTCCAGGCCTCCATGCTCGCCGGACCGGCCCTCGCCGGCCTCGTACTCGCCCGGTGGCACTATCCCGCCGCGTACGCGATCCAGGCCCTCGCCGGCGTCGCGTCGCTGATCGCCGTGATGCGGCTGCCCGCGATGGCCGTCTCACGCACCGGCGACGAGCGGCCGCCCGCCGACGGCGCGCCCCGGCGGCGCGGTCCTGCCGACGGAGGCCGGCGGATCATCCTGCGGCGCCCCACCCTGTGGGGCGCCTTCGCCACCGACCTCGCCGCCACGGTCCTCGCCATGCCGATCGCGCTCTTCCCTCTGATCAACGAGATCCGCTTCGAGGGCGACCCCCGGACGCTGGGGCTCTTCCTGTCCGCGATCGCGGTCGGCGGGCTCGGTGCGGGCCTGCTGTCCGGAACTGTCACCCGACTGCGTCGCGGTGGCCTCGTCCAGCTCGTCGCGGCCACACTCTGGGGTCTCGCCCTGGCCGGCTTCGGCCTGGCGGGGCCGCTCTGGCTCGCCCTCGGCTGCCTCGTGATCGCCGGTGCGGCCGACACCGTCGCCGTGGTCACCCGCAGCGCACTGGTCCAGCTCGAGACACCCGACCGTTACCGCGGGCGGGTCTCCTCGGTCGAGCACGTCATCGGCGTCGCCGGCCCGGAGGCCGGCAACTTCCGCGGAGGACTTCTCGCCTCCCTCACCTCCGCCCCCGTCGCGCTCGTCGCGGGCGGCCTCGCGGCCGCCCTCTGCGTCGTCGCCGTCGGCCTGGTCAACCGCCCCCTGCGCGACTACCGCACCCCGTCCGGACGCGAGGAACGCGAAGCACTTGATGCGCCTCCACTTCCCGACGCGGCACCCGATCGCGAGATGTCACCCGGGTGCTGAGCCGCACGTGGTTCGCCGGAGATGGCGGACGGCACGCCCCCCGGCTATGAACACCGTCACGAACGCCGTCACGAAGGAGCTTCGCGCGACGCGGCCCGCAGAGAGGCGGGCGGTTCACCGCCGCCGGCCACCTGCTCGATCAGTTCGAGGACGGCTCCGGGGCCGCCGTTCACCCGGAGCCACCGGCTCACCCGGCACGCGGCCTTGGCGTACGCGTCCGGGTCGGCTTTCGCCGTGCGCAGCCACTCATCGAGCGTCCGAGGCGGCGCCTCCCCCTCAGGAACCCGGCAGCGGTCACCGGCCGTGTCGGGCTTCAAGTAGCGGAGGTCGTCGGAGACCACGACGGCCAGTCCCTCGTCGAACCACTGCGGGAGCGGCGCCGCACCGGACCCGAGGCGGGCGTGCACCTCGACGTGCGACATCTCGTGTGAGGCGATCACCGGGTTGACACCGCCCGGCGACAGCATGATCGCACGGTTCAGCACGGCGATCCCGCGTTCCCCACCGCCGCCGATTCTGCGGTAGCACGAGGCGGTGAGGCAGGCCAGGATGTCGGGAGAGCTCCGGCGCCCGCCGTAGAAGTCCGCCACCCGCCGGTCGGCCGCGTCGATCACCTCCACCACCTGCCGCTCCCTGTCCGCCGTCAGGCCGGACTCCACGTACAGGCCCGGCCTGACCTGTCTCATCCCGTAACAGGTCGGGCAGGTCGTGGCCGCGAGCGAAGGGAAGGCGAGCGCGGTGCCCGCCACCGCGGCCACGACCAGCCCCGCGACGACGACCGGCAGCCACCGCCACACCCTGTACTTCCGGCTCATCACGCCACTCCCCATGTCGACGTCGCCGACGAGCGCGGCGCGGTCGCCGCCGTCCGTTTCCCGACCGGCTCGATCATCCCCCAGTTGCTCAACGCCTCCTGAACGATAGGGAACGCGACCGCCGCGACGGCCTCACCGGGCTCGCCGGGCTCGCCGACCTGCCCGGGCGTGGCGATCCGCGCCTCGACACGGACTCCGTGAGACCTCGGCGGGAGGTGCTCACCTACGTCATCTCCGTCAGTCGGTGCCGAACTCCATCGCGGCGCGGTCGAGCATCTCGTCGTCGCCGGAGACCTCGCCGCGTGAGGCGATGGCCTCCGCGCCTCCGCGTGGCATCGCGCCGATCAGCCCGGTCGAGGCCGCCTGGGCGGCGCCGATGAGCGCGGGATGGGTGGTGCCGACCATGCCGAGGCCGGCGTACTGCTCCAGCTTGGCGCGCGAGTCGGCGATGTCGAGGTTGCGCATGGTGAGCTGGCCGATCCGGTCAACCGGGCCGAACGCCGAGTCCTCGGTGCGCTCCATCGACAGCTTGTCCGGGTGGTAGCTGAAGGCCGGTCCCGAGGTGTCCAGGATCGAGTAGTCCTCACCGCGGCGCAGCCGCAGCGTCACCTCTCCGGTGATCGCCGTGCCGACCCAGCGCTGCAGCGACTCTCGCAGCATCAGCGCCTGCGGGTCGAGCCAGCGGCCCTCGTACATCAGCCGGCCGAGCCGCCGTCCCTCGTTGTGGTAGCTCGCCAGGGTGTCCTCGTTGTGGATCGCGTTGACCAGCCGCTCGTACGCCGCGTGCAGCAACGCCATCCCCGGCGCCTCGTAGATGCCCCGGCTCTTGGCCTCGATCACCCGGTTCTCGATCTGGTCGGACATGCCCATGCCGTGCCGCCCGCCGATCGTGTTCGCCTCCATCACCAGGTCGACGGGGGTGGCGAACTCCTTGCCGTTGATCGTCACCGGGCGGCCCTGCTCGAAGCCGATGGTCACGACCTCGGGGGCGATCTCGACCTCGGGATCCCAGAATCGCACGCCCATGATCGGGTTCACGGTCTCGATGCCGGTGTCGAGGTGCTCCAGGGTCTTGGCCTCGTGGGTGGCGCCCCAGATGTTGGCGTCGGTCGAGTATGCCTTCTCGGTGCTGTCACGGTAGGGCAGGCCGTGGGCGAGCAGCCACTCCGACATCTCCTTGCGGCCGCCGAGCTCGGAGACGAAGTCGGCGTCCAGCCAGGGCTTGTAGATGCGCAGGTGGGGGTTGGCGAGCAGGCCGTAGCGGTAGAACCGCTCGATGTCGTTGCCCTTGAACGTCGAGCCGTCGCCCCAGATCTGCACGTCGTCGTCGATCATCGCCCGGACCAGCAGGGTCCCGGTGACGGCGCGGCCGAGCGGCGTGGTGTTGAAGTAGGGACGTCCGGCCGAGCGGATGTGGAACGCGCCGCAGGTGAGCGCGGCCAGGCCCTCCTCGACCAGCGCCGCGCGGCAGTCGACCAGGCGTGCGATCTCGGCGCCGTACGCCAGCGCGCGGCCGGGCACCGAGGCGATGTCGGGCTCGTCGTACTGGCCGATGTCGGCGGTGTAGGTGCACGGAACGGCACCCTTGTCGCGCATCCACGCGACGGCGACCGAGGTGTCGAGGCCGCCGGAGAAGGCGATGCCGACGCGCTCGCCCGCGGGCAAGGAGGTGAGAACCTTGGACATAAGACAAGAGTATGCATCACGACGCATGACTATGCAAAATTCCGACCCTCCACCTCTCGGAGCAGCCCGACTTCTTGCCGAGCCTATCGAAAATCGATATATTTACATCGTTGATCGATAGAAGGAGAGACGATGGGAAGATTAACGGTGCTCGCGCTTCGCGCCGTGCTCGTGGTGTTGCTCGCCGGATCGGTGTTCGTCCAGGCGGTGATGGTGCCGCTGTTCGCCGTCGACCTGGAGGCGCTCGACGCGGACGTCGCGTACCTGCGCGCCCCGCTCCTCGTGATCGTCTTCCTGGGCGTCGTCACGATCCAGGTCGTCCTGGTCTGCGTGTGGCGGCTGGTGACGATGGTGCGACGCGGAACCGTGTTCTCCCACGCCGCCTTCCGGTACGTTCACATCGTGATCGGCGCGATCACGGCGGCCGCCCTCCTGGTGTTCGCGCTCGCGGTCGTCCTGACGCCGGGCGACCCGGTCCCCCCGGGCATGGTCCTGCTGATCTGCGGGGCCGCCACGGCGGTCCTGGGGGTGGCGCTCGTCGTGCTCGTGCTGCGGATGCTGCTCGCCCAGGCCGTCGCACGCGACGTGGAGGCGGCCCGGATGCGGGCGGAACTGGAGGAGGTGATCTGATGCCGATCACCGTCGACATCGACGTCATGCTGGCCAAACGGAAGATGTCCGTGGGCGAGCTCGCGGACCGCGTCGGGATCACACCCGCCAACCTGGCGGTGCTCAAGAACGGCCGCGCCAAGGCGGTGCGCTTCACGACGCTCGCCGCGCTCTGCGAGGTGCTGGAGTGCCAGCCGGGAGACCTGCTGCGCTGGCAGGCCGAGGACGCCGCGGACGGATGAGGCCGGCGCCCGGCGCCGGGATCCGGCGGTCCGTGTCAGTGCCCCCCACGTCCTCCTGCGCCGATCACCGGGATCTCAGCGTCTCGCGGAAGCTCTCCGCGAGCAGTCTCAGACCGGGTTCGACCCTCTCCGTGGGGATCGAACCGTACCCGAGCAGCAGTCCCGCCCGCGTGGAGGTCTCGCCGTAGTAGGGGGCGAGGTCCTGCAGCGCGATACCCGCCTTTCGCGCGTACGCCCTCACAGGAGCCGTGTCGGTCCCGGCGGCCGGGGTCAGATAGGCGCAGAGGTGGAGGCCGGCGGCGGAGGGAACCGGCTCCAGCCAGTCGCGAAGCTCATGCCGCAGGACGGTGACGATTCGCTCGCGGCGGGCCGCGTACTCGCGCGTCGCCCTGCGGACGTGCCGCCCGAGCAGGCCCTCGTCGATGAAAGCGGCCAGCGCCGCCTGGCTGGAAAGGTCTCCGCACCAGTCGGTGAGCCGCTTGGCGGCACGCAGGGCGGGCTGGAGCGAGGCGGGGGCGACCAGGAAGCCCAGCCTCAGCATCGGCAGCATCGTCTTGGAGAAGGAGCCGACGTAGATGACGTGGCCGCCGCGGTCGAGGCTCTGGAGCGGTTCGAGCGGACGGTCCTCGAAACGGAACTCGCTGTCGTAGTCGTCCTCGATCACCACGGCCCCACGCCGCCCGGCCCATTCGAGCAGCGCGGCGCGGCGGCCGAGGGACATCGGCATCCCCAGGGGGAACTGATGCGACGGTGTGACGTAGACGAGGCGGGCGGAGTCGGGAAGGGCCGCCACGTCCAGTCCCTCCTCGTCGACGGGGACGCCGACGACCCGCGCGCCCAGCGACTCGAACAACAGCCTGGCCGGAGGGTAGCCGGGCTCCTCCACGGCCACGCGGCAGCCGGGCTCGATCATGACGCGGCCGATCAGGTCGAGTGCCTGCTGGGCTCCCTGCGTGACGAGAACGTCGTCGGCGCCCGCCCGAACGGAGCGGGAGAGGCCGACGTGGCGGGCGATCGCCTCTCGCAGTCCCGCGTGTCCTGAGGGGTCGCCGTAACCGGCGGAGCGCGCCAGCGCCGGGCGCAACTCGCGGGTGACAAGCCTGCGCCACGTTTCGAGCGGGAACAGCTGCCCGTCGGGAACGCCCACCCCGAAGTCGTAGACCGGTTCCCCTTCCGGTTCGGCCGGCGGTGCGGTCTCAAGGCGCCAGTGGCGGCGGGGACGTACGCCGCCCGCGGGCGCGTTCCTCGAACGGACTTCGGCGAGGGGCCCGGCGAGGGGCTCGGTGCACACGAAGGTGCCCGCCCCGACCTGGCCGACGAGAATTCCCTCGGCGGCCAGCCGCTCGTAGGCGACGGCCACGGTGTTGCGCGACACGTCGAGCCGCCGCGCCAGCTCCCGGGTCGCGGGCAGGCGCTCCCCCGGGCGCAGGCGGCCGTCGAGGACGGCGTCCAGGAGCTGCCGGTAGATGCGGGCGGACAGGTCGCCGCGCCCGCTGAGGCTCACGTGAAAATCCATCTCGCCCTCCCACATTGGCCCAATGAGTTGACCGCATATTGGATCTTATGCGGGGTCAATCGGCTCCCTAGGGTTGCCCCTGGGCCGGCGAGGAGCCATGTCGGCCACGTAGCGACCGAGGAGTCCCGTGTTCAGCCGGATCATGCCCCCTGCCGGGCCGCCCAGAGTCCTCGCCCTCGCGCAGCTCACCAATTCCATCGGGGACGGCGCGTACTACGTGTGCTCGGCGCTCTACTTCATCCGGATCGTGGGACTCTCGCCGACCCAGGTCGGCTTCGCGCTCACACTCGGCTGGGCCGTCGGCTTCGTGGCGGGGGTCCCGCTCGGCCACCTCGCCGACCGCCGTGGACCTCGCGGCACGGCGGTCCTGCTCGCCGTCGCCACCGCCGCCTCGGTGGGCTCGTTTCTGTTCGTCCGCTCCTTTCCCTGGTTCGTGCTGGTCGCCTGCCTGTACGCGACCTCGCAGTGCGGTCTCGCCGCGGCCAGGCAGGCGCTGCTCGCCGGGCTGGTGGACAGGGGCCGGCGCACCCGGATCCGGGCCCACCTGCAGGCGACGGCGAACGCCGGGCTGGCGGTCGGCGCCGCGCTCGGCGGGGTGGCACTGCACCTCGACACCCGGGCCGCCTACCTGACGGTCCTCGCGATGGACGCGCTGAGCTTCCTGCTCTCGGCCCTGATCCTGCTCCGTCTTCCCCCGGTGCCGCCCACCGCGGCCGCGCCGGCGGGCGAACCGGCACTGGCGGTGCTCAGGGACAGGCCGTACGCGCTCGTCTCCCTGCTCAACATGGTCACGCTGCTGAACATGCCGCTGCTCAGCCTGGTCATCCCCCTGTGGATCGTCCAGCGGACCGAGGCCCCGAGCTGGACGGTCTCGGCCCTGCTGGTCCTCAACACCCTGGGCGTCGTGCTGTTCCAGGTACGGGTGGCCCGGCGGGTCACGGATCTGGAGACCGCCTCCCGGTCCGTACGGCGGGCAGGTGCGGTGCTGTTCGCCGCGTGCGCGGTGTTCGCCCTGTCGTCGGCCTGGTCCTCGGCGTGGGCCGCCGCGTTCGTCCTGCTCCTCGCGGCCTGTCTGCAGGTGTTCGGCGAGATGGCGCACGCCTCCGGCGCCTGGGAGATCGGGTTCGATCTCGCCCCCGCCGACAGGCAGGGCCAGTACCAGGGTTTCTTCGGATCCGGTGCGGCGGTCGCCAGGATGCTCGGCCCCCTACTGCTCACGACGCTGATCCTCACCTGGGGAACTCCGGGTTGGCTGGTGCTCGGCGGCCTGTTCCTGCTGGCAGGCCTCGCCACGGGACCGGCCGTGCGCTGGGCCCTGCGGACCCGGCGCACGGAGCCGATCACGGCGACGGGTGGCCGGTGAGACGGACAGCCCATGCCGCGGTGGAAGCGGTGGCGCGCTGCCCGCGCCGGACCGCCCCCGCTTTCCCGCTTTCCCGCGAAAAACGGTTTGTGGCTCCACCACCTCGGACAGCATGCTGGACGTCGTGCCGATCAGAGATGCGACGCCCGGCGACTGGCCGGCGATCTGGCCCTTCCTCCACCGGATCGTGGCCGCCGGTGAGACCTACACCTGGGACCGCGACGTCAGCGAGGAGCGGGCCCGGGAGATGTGGTTTCCCGAGCCTCCGGGCCGCACGGTCGTCGCCGTCGACACCGACGGGACCGTCCTGGGCTCGGCCAAGATGAATCCCAACCACATGGGGCCCGCCTCGCACATCGCCAGCGCGAGCTTCATGGTCGACCCCGGCCACGCCGGGCGCGGCGTCGGGCGGGCCCTGGGCGAGCACGTCCTGGAGTGGGCGCGCGCCGAGGGCTACCGGGCGATGCAGTTCAACGCCGTCGTGGAGACCAACACCCGGGCGGTGGCACTGTGGCGCTCGCTGGGCTTCGAGGTGCTGGCGACCCTGCCGGAGGGCTTCGAGCATCCGGACAAGGGCTACGTCGGACTGCACATCATGTACAGGTCCCTCTGATCGCGCGGCGCCGGTGGGGTCGCGGGTGACCGCGACCTCCCGGCGCCGTGACCGTGGAGGTGCTTCTCGCGCCGGGTGTCACGCACCGCGGGGCGGACGGACTCGCTCGCGGTGGACGGCCGGTGTTCAGCCGAGGTCGAAGAAGATCGTCTCCTTCTCGCCCTGCAGATGGACGTCGAAGCGGTGGACGCCCTCTCGCTCCGGCGTGGCCAGCAGCGTGTGCGCGCGCTCGGACGGCATCGAGTCGAGGAAGGCGTCGTGGGCGAGGTAGATCCGGGTGTAGAGGTGGTGCAGCAGGCCGCGGGCGAACACGCACACGCTGATGTAGCCGTTGCCCGGCACGAGGGTGCGCAGCGTCCAGCGGCCGTCGGCGTCGGTGGGAACCCTGCCGAAGCCGGTGAAGTCGACACCGTTCCTGCCGAGGACCGCGCCGTTCACCGCGTCGCGGCGCAACGTGCCCGGCGCGCCGGTGAGGTCGCCGGACGGGGCGGCCTGCCAGAACTCCAGCAGCGCGTCCGGCACCGGGGCGCCGGCGCCGTCGTAGACGTGGCCGTGCACGATGATCCCGCCGGTCGCGATGTCGCCGCCGCCGGGGAACGGGAGCGCGTAGCCGTAGAAGGGGCCGACGGTCTGCGAGGGGGTGGGGGTCATCGAAACTCCTTGAGCGCGGAGACCCCGGGCTTCGGCCCTGGGGAGGACGTCAACGGCTCTCCTCCGTCCAGGTGGCGGCGGGGCCGTCCAGGACGATGTCCCACCGGTAGCCGAGGGACCACTCGGGGACGGACAGGTCGTGCTCGTAGGCGGCGACCAGGCGCTGCCTGGCCCGGTCGTCGGTCACGGAGTTGAGGATGGGGTCGTAGGGGAACAGCGGGTCGTTCGGGAAGTACATCTGGGTGACCAGGCGCTGGGCGAAGGCGGTGCCGAAGACGGAGAAGTGGATGTGCGCGGGACGCCAGGCGTTGACGTGGTTGCGCCACGGGTAGGCGCCGGGCTTGATCGTGGTGAAGGCGTAGCCGCCGTCGCCGTCGGTGAGGCAGCGGCCCACCCCGGTGAAGTTGGGATCGAGCGGGGCCGGGTGGTCGTCGCGCTGGTGCGGGTAGCGGCCGGAGGCGTTGGCCTGCCATATCTCCACGAGCTGGCCGCGCACCGGGCGCCCGTTCCTGTCCAGGACGCGGCCGTGCACGGTGATGCGCTCGCCCAGCGGCTCGCCGAGATGCTGCCTGGTCAGGTCGGCGTCGAGCGCGGTGACGTCGGTGACGCCGAAGACCGGCCCGGTGAGTTCGGCCGCGTCCGGGTCCTTGAGCGCGATCAGCGGTTGCCCTGGGTGACGGAGCGCGGTGCTGCGGTAGGGGGCGTAGTCGCGGGACGGGTGGTGCCTCTCCCCGCCGTCCCCGGCTACGCGGAGCTCGCGGAGCTCGGCGATCTCGCGGTCGATGTCGGCCTGCGTGGGCGGTGTTGACATGAACTCCTACCTTCCGGGAACGAGGGCCGGACTCCGGCCGGAGCCGGACGCGAGGGTCCTGGTGTCGTACGCGGCGGGATCGTCGGCGCCCTGACGGCCGGACGGTGCGCGTACGGCGTCCTCGGCGAAGACCGTCCTCACCCTCTCACCCGCGCGCCCGTACGATCGCGCAGTTGCGCCGGGCTCACCCCGGGCGCGGTCTCCACCAGCGCCAGTCCTTGCCCCGTGACGTCGAGGACTCCGAGGTCTGTGATGATCCGGTGCACGCACTCCTTGCCCGTGAGGGGCAGCGAGCACTCCTCGACGATCTTCGGCGAGCCGTCCTTCGCGGTGTGCTCCATGATCACGATGACCCTGCGGGCGCCGTGGACCAGGTCCATCGCGCCGCCCATGCCCTTCACGAGCCTGCCGGGGACCATCCAGTTGGCGAGGTCGCCGCGTGCCGAGACCTGCATCGCGCCCAGCACCGCCACGTCGATGTGCCCGCCGCGGATCATGCCGAACGACAGCGAGGAGTCGAAGAACGACGCGCCCGCGAGCACGGTCACGGTCTCCTTGCCGGCGTTGATCAGGTCGGGGTCGACGTCGCCGGGAGCGGGGTAGGGGCCGACACCCAGGATGCCGTTCTCCGAGTGCAGGATCACGTCCACCTCCGCCGGCAGGAAGGAGGGGATGCGGGTGGGCAGGCCGATGCCGAGGTTGACGTAGTCGCCGTCGCGCAGCTCGGCCGCCGCGCGTGCGACCATCTGGTCACGGCTCCAGCTCATGAGGCGTCCTCCCCCGGGGAGGCGGGAGCGGAGGTGGTGCGCCGTTCGACGGCCTTGTCGGCGGCCTGCTCCGGGGTGAGCCGCACGACGCGCTGGACGAACACGCCCGGCAGGTGGACCTCGTCGGGGTCGAGCTCGGCCAGCTCCTCGACCTCGGCGATCGTGATCCGTCCGGCCATCGCGGCCAGCGGGTTGAAGTTCGCGGCGGCCTTGTTGAACACGAGGTTGCCGTACCGGTCTCCCCTGGCCGCCCGCACCAGCGCGAAGTCGGTGGTGATGCCGTACTCCAGCACGTGGTCCCGTCCGCCGAACTCGCGCACCTCCTTGGGCGGCGAGGCGAGCGTCACCGAGCCGTCCGGGCCGTGCCGCAGCGGCAGCCCGCCCTCGGCGACCGGCGTGCCGACCCCGGCCGGGGTGTAGAAGGCGGGGATGCCGCAGCCTCCTGCGCGCAGCCGCTCGGCCAGGCTGCCCTGCGGGGTCAGCTCCACCTCCAGCTCCCCGCTCAGATACTGGCGGGCGAACTCCTTGTTGTCACCGATGTAGGAGGCCGTCACCCGGCCGATCCGCCCGGCCGCGAGCAGGACGCCCAGGCCGCCGCCGTCCACTCCGCAGTTGTTCGACACCACGCCGATGCCGCGTACGCCCGTGTCGTACAGGGCCTGGATCAGCACGTTCGGGATGCCGCTCAGGCCGAACCCGCCCACCGCGAACGACGCGCCGTCGCGCACGTCCGCCAGCGCCTCCGCGGCGTCGGCGACCACCTTGTCCCTGCGCACGACACTCCGTCCCGTCATGCGTTCGCTCTGCGAACTCTAGTTCACTATTCGCATCCGAGTATGTTTATCCCTGACTTTCCTGTCAAAGCACCTTCGCCGCCCGGAGGGGGAACCGGCGCCGGCGCCCGGTCCGTCGCAACGCGCCACGGCGGCCTTCTCGGTCATGGCGTATCGGGCGCGCAGATCCCCGCCCTCGCCCCACGTCACCACGCCCGATGCCCGCGGCCGGTCCGTCGACGCCCCGGCCCCCATCACCACACCGACGACCTCGCCGCGCCGCTCACAGGTGTCGTAGCCGATCGCGGAGTGTACGCGCGACCTGCGCCATGAGCGCCTCGGCCCCGGGCTGGTCGATGGCCGGCACACGAGACTCGGTGAGCACGACGACTCCGAAGACCTGGCCGTCGGCGTGCTCGACGACGCCGATCTCGTGGCGGAGGTTGAGAAGCGTTCCGGTCTTCGAGGACCACTTCGAGGCGTCGGAACTGAAATCGGGTGCCAGCCGATGCCGCAGCACGTTGTCGGCCATGAGGGTCCGTACGCGCTCGCTGACGCCGGCGTCGATCCGGGACGGCGTCCACAGTGCCTGCAGGAGTTCCATCAGCGCTCGCGCGGTTCCCGAGTTCGCGTGGGTCACGTCCAGGAGCGGGAGGCGATGTCCTCGCCCGGCCGTACCCGCTTCGATGGCGAGGAAATGGGCCAGATGGGCGTCTGTCGGGTCGAGGCGTGCCGTCGGGGTCTCGGAGAGTTCCCGCATGGTGTGACGCACCGCGATGCCCTGAAGCCCCAGTCCGTGCAGCAGCGCCGAGACCTCGGCGGGCGGGGTGAAGGTGAACAGCGCGTCCGCCGCGATGTTGTCGCTCACGGCGATGCTGAGGTAGAGCAGGTCGTCGATGGCGATCCGGGCCGGGTGCCGGAACCTGCTCAGCCCGGTCGGCCCCGAGGTGGTGATCCCGCCCGGTCGCACGATGACCTGGGTGGAACCGTCGAGTTCGCCCCTGCGGATGCGTTCGAGCGTCGCGACGGCGAGCGGGATCTTGACGACCGAGGCGATCGGGAACTCCAGATCCGGCTCGATACCGATCTCCTCGCCGGAACGCAGGTCCCGGACCAAGAACGATCCGTTCAGTCCGGCGTCGTCGAGCGTTCCTCGCAGTTCGCGGATCAGGGTCTCGACGTTCACGGCGTCCCTCCGTCCTGGTCGTGCGCGCCCAGGCAGCGGGCGATCGCGTGCCACAGCCGGGTACGGATGCGTTCCGCGTCGTCCCTGACGGCGGCGACGACATCGAATCCGCGGACGGGCTGGATCTCACCGATGGGGCGCCAGTGCAAACCCAGTTCCTCGGCCTGCTTGGACGAGCACAAAAGGAGATCCGTCGAGCCGAGGACCTCGGCGGTGGCGGCGGCGAGCGCGGTGGAGACGGTGACCTGCGTGGGCTGGAGACCGACGGCGTCCCGGATCCGGAACATCCGGTCGCGGATGTGGGGGACGTCGTCCTCGGGCTGGATCCAGACCCGGCTCCTGCGCGACGACCGCGCGGCTCGACCGGCCCGCAGGGTCTCGACGTAGACGGTGTCCGCGATCTGGTCCGTGGCACCGGCGAGTCCGAGCCTCACCGACCAGGTCGCGTCGCTCGGCGGTACCGCCGCGAGGGCGGCGCGGACCTCACGAGAGCGGACGAGTTCCGTCCGCCCGGCCGGGGCGGCGGCCTGAAGGTCGAGGTAGACGCCGTTGCGACGCGCCTCCGCGTCGAGCCGTGCCAGATCGCGCGTGGTGCAGACGTCGGGAACGACGAGGCGAAGGGGGTTGCGCCTGGCTCGTTTCGCCTCGTGCTCCATGTCGTCCACCAGGCGCACGAGACGCTTCGCCCACGGCAGCATGTCACGGCCGAACTGCGTGAGCCTCGCTCCGCGCGACGACCGATCGAACAGCCGCTCCCCGAGGTGAGTCTCCAGGGCGGCGATGCGGCGGCTCGCGACCGACTGCGGCACCCGGGTGGCCGCCGCGCCCTCCGTGAAGCTCCCCCGCTCGCTCACGTTGACGAACGCTCTGCACGCTCCGACGACGTCCACGCCGCAAGCGTATGCCATTTCAGCATGGAATCGGCCACTTCTGTCTTTGACGGCATCAAACGCCAGCGCGAGACTCTCAACGAATCCCATCGACCGCCGGAAGGCATCGCATGCTCACTCGTTCCGTTCGACGCGCCACCCTCTCGGCGCTGGCCTCACTCATGCTCATCCCTGTGGCAGGTGCCCCCTCGGCAGCCCACGCGACCTCCGCTCCGCCGGTGACGACACCGGCGGCTGCCGAGCGGGTCTTCAAGGAGTTGCGCGCGCTGGAGACGTCCTTCAAGGGCCGGATCGGCGCGTACGCCGTGGACACGGCCACCGGCAAGACGGTGACGTACCGGGCCGGTGAGCGTTTCCCGCTGCTGTCCACCTTCAAGGCGCCCCTCTGCGCGGGCGTGCTGCACAGGGCGCGCACCGTTGAGCCCGGCCTGATGAACAAGGTCGTCAAGTGGACGGCCGCCGACGTGAAGCCCGGCTCGCCGGTCACCGAGAAGCACACCGACGACGGGCTCACCGTCGCGCGGCTGTGCGAGGCGACCATCACCCGGAGCGACAACACCGCGGCCAACATGCTGCTGAGGCAGATCGGCGGTCCCGCCGGGTTGACCCGCTACTTCCGGACGCTGAAGGACCCGATCTCCCGGCTGGACCGGTGGGAGACCGAGCTCAACAACTGGAGTCCCAAGGAGAGGCGCGACACCACGACGCCCGCGTCCATGGGCCGTACCCTGCGCGCGGTCACGGCGGGGAACGCCCTCAACGCCAAGGACCGGGAACGGCTGAACACCTGGCTGGTCGCGAACACGACGGGAGACAGGCGCATCCGGGCGGGCCTGCCCAAGACCTGGAAGATCGGCGACAAGACCGGCACGAACTCCGACGGATTCGGCGGCGGGCACGATATCGCCGTCATCTGGCCCAAGAAGGGCGTCGCTCCCGTCATCATGGCGATCTACACCAACCGCACTCCGGGCCTCGCCACCGACGACAAGGCCATCGCGAAGACCGCCACCATTCTGGCCCGCGGGCTCGGCAAACTCTGAGGCCCCGCCCGGGCAACCTCCGAGCTTGAAGATCCCGACCTCATCCAGGCTCTCAGCCGCGTCGTCCGGGGCGGCTGAGAGCCGGTCGTCGCCTCCTCAGGTCCGCCGGACGCCGATGAGCCGCTGCAGCAGGATGAAGGCGAACAGCAACAGGCCGATGAAGATCTTGGTCCACCAGGAGCTGAGGGTACCCTCGAAGCTGATGATCGTCTGGGTCAGACCGAGGACGAGGATGCCCAGAACGGTGCCGAAGAGATACCCGGAGCCGCCGGTGAGCAGCGTGCCGCCGATGACCACGGCCGCGATGGCGTCCAGTTCCATGCCGACGGCGTGCAGGCCGTACCCGGACAGCATGTAGAAGGACAGCAGGATCCCGCCGAGCGCGGAGCACAGCCCGCTGATCGTGTAGACGGCGATCTTCGTTCGTCCCACGGGGAGACCCATGAGCAGCGCGGACTGCTCGCTGCCGCCGACGGCGTAGACCGTGCGGCCCAGACGCGTGTAGTGCAGCACGTACGCGGCGATCAGCACCACCACCGTGGCGATCACCACGCTGGGCGAGATCCACATCTCTCCGACCAGGTCGATCCTGGTCTGCGCGAAGGCGGTGAAGAGACCGTCGGTGATCGGGATCGAGTCGGTGCCGATCGTGTAGCACAGCCCGCGCGCCAGGAACATCCCGGCGAGGGTCGCGATGAACGGCTGGACCTGGAAGTAATGGATGATCGCCCCCATCCCTGCTCCCAGCGCCGCGCCGACGGCCAGCACCAGCACGATCACCACCGGCGCCGGCCAGCCCTGGTTCGTGACGAGGCTGGCCGTGATCATCGTGGACAGCGCCACCACCGCGCCCACCGACAGGTCGATGCCGCCGGCGAGGATCACGAACGTCATGCCGACGCCGACGACGAGCAGGAAAGCGTTGTCGACGAAGACGTTGAGTATCACCTGGCCGCTGGCGAACCCCTCGTACCGGATGCCGCCGGCCGTGAACATCGCGATGAGCAGGCCCGCGGTCACCGCGACCGGAACGTACCTGCGGGGGATCGCGAACCGCCCGGCGGGACCGGCCGTGATGGTGTCCGTCGTCATCTGTTCCTCACCGTCTCTTCCCGTGCCTGCCCGCCCTCTTCCCGCGCCTGCTCGGCGACGGCGCCCGGACCTGCGGAGGGGCGGCCGTGCTCCTCCTTGGGAACCGGAGGCGGTGGGGCAGGACGTCTGTTCCCCCCGAACACCTTCTGCCGGAAGGCGGGCGACTGCAGCAGGCACACGATGGTCACCACGAGGGCCTTGAACAGCAGCGTCGTCTCGGGCGGCACACCGATCGAGTAGATCGTGGTGGTCAGGGTCTGGATGATCAGGGCCCCCAGCACGGTGCCGCTGAGCGAGAACCGGCCGCCCGCCAGCGAGGTGCCGCCGATGACGACGGCCAGGATGGCGTCCAGCTCGATCCACAGGCCGGCGTTGTTGCCGTCCGCACTGGACACGTTGGAACTGATCATCAGACCCGCGATGCCCGCGCACAGCCCGCAGAAGGTGTACGCCACGATCAGCACGCCCCGGGAGCGGATCCCCGACAGCCTGCTGGCCTCGGCGTTGCCGCCGACCGCCTCGATGAACATGCCCAGTGCGAGCCGCCGGGTGAGAAAGGCGGTCAGCGCGATCAGCGCGATCACGATGAGGATGCCGAACGGCAGCGTGAGCCAGTAGCCACCGCCGATCAGCTTGTACGGGCTGCTGTTGATCGTGATGATCTGCCCGTCGGTGATCAGCTGGGCCAGGCCCCGTCCCGCGACCATGAGGATCAGTGTCGCGATGATCGGCTGGATGCCGATGGCGGCCACCAGGAACCCGTTCCAGGCCCCGAGCACGAGTATCACCAACAGCGTGAGGCCGATCGCCGACAGCACGCCGCCGACGGCGTTCTGGTCGGTCAGGTCGCTGATCTGCATGCAGGCCAGCGCCCCGCTGATCGCCACCACCGATCCGACCGACAGGTCGATGCCGCCGGTGGCGATGACGAGCGTCATGCCCAGCGAGACCAGGATCAGCGGCGCCCCGAAGCGGAGGATGTCGATGAGGCTGCCGTAGAGGTGGCCGTCCCTCATCTGCACGTTCAGGAAGTTGTCGGTGAACACCACGTTGAGCGCGAGCAGCGCGCCCAGGATCACGGCGGGCCAGAACAGCCGGTGCCGCGTCAGCGCGCCGAGGGCACCGGAGGTGCCGTTTCCCACAGTGCTCATACCGGTGCTCCACTCGCGATTTTCTGCATCAGGACATCGGTGGTGAGCGCGTCGTCGTTGTCGAGCTGGGCGATCAGCGTACGGTCGCGCAGCACCCCGACCCGGTGACTGAGCCGCAGGACCTCCTCCAGCTCCGCGGAGATGAACAGCACGGCCATGCCACCGTCGGACAACTCGACGACCAGCCGCTGGATCTCCGCCTTCGCGCCGACGTCGATCCCCCGGGTGGGCTCGTCGAGGATGAGCAGCCGGGGTTCCATGATCAACCAGCGGGCCAGCAGCACCTTCTGCTGGTTGCCGCCGCTGAGGGTGCGGACCGGCTGCTCGGGATCACCGGGCCGGATGTTCAGCGCGGTGATGTACTTGGCGACCAGCTCGTCCTGCTTGCGCCGGGACAGCGGCCTGCTCCAGCCGCGATCGGCCTGCAGCGCGAGGACGATGTTCTCCCGCACCGTGAGCTCGTCGACGAGTCCCTCCGCCCGGCGGTTCTCCGAGCAGAAGGCGATCTTCTGGTTCATCGCCGCCCTCGGTGTGCGCAGCGCGACCCGCTTGCCCTCGACCCGCAGCGAGCCGCTGTCGGCGTGGTCGGCGCCGAACAGCAGGCGCGCCAGCTCGGTACGGCCGGAGCCGAGCAGCCCGGCCAGCCCGATCACCTCACCCTGCCTGATGGTGAGCGTGAAGGGGCTGACACCGCCCGCCCGCCCGAGGTCGCTCGCCTCCACCAGCGGCTCCGCGACCCGAGCGGGCGGCTTTCCTTCGAGTTTCTCCAGATCGGCCAGCTCCCGCCCGATCATCTTGGCGACCAGATCGACCTGGGAGAGCTCGCGGGTGAGGTACTCCCCCACGAGCTTCCCGTTGCGCAGGATCGTCATGCGATCCGATATCTCGTAGATCTGGTCGAGGAAGTGCGAGACGAACAGGATGGCGATGCCCTTGTCCTTCAGCCGGCGCATCACCCGGAACAGCTGGGCCACCTCGCCGGCGTCCAGGCTGGAGGTCGGCTCGTCGAGGATCAGCACCTTGGCCTCGATGTCGACCGCCCTGGCGATCGCCACCATCTGCTGAACGGCCAGCGAGCACGACGCCAGCGGCGCCGACACGTCGATGCGCAGATCCAGGTCGCCCATCAGTTCATCGGCCCGGCGGCGCATCTCCCGCCACCGGATGCGGCCGAAGCGGCGGGGTTCGCGGCCCACGAAGATGTTCTCCGCCACCGAGAGGTTCCCGCACAGGTTGACCTCCTGGTAGACCGTGCTGATACCGCCCTGCTGGGCGGCGGACGGACTGGAGAAGGCGACAGGCTTCCCGGCCAGCTCGATCTCGCCCTCGTCGACGCCGTACACGCCGGTCAGGACTTTGATCAGTGTCGACTTCCCCGCGCCGTTCTCTCCCATCAGCGCGTGCACTTCGCCCGGCAGCAAACGGAAGCCGACATCGTCCAGGGCCTTGACGCCGGGGAATCGTTTGCCGATTCCGCTCATCCGTACGATCGGTGCCGGTTGGTCCATGCCGCGCTCTCCTCTCTTTCCCAGGTGGGCGGCTCAGTACTGGCGGTTGGGGAGGGCTTCCTTCGCCTGCTCCTGGGTGAAGGTGGTCTCCTCGGTCACCACGCGCTCGGGGACCTGCTCACCGGCGACGACCTTCTTGGCCAGGTCCATCAGCTGGGGGCCGAGCAGCGGGCTGCACTCGACGATGTAGCTGATCTTCCCGTCGGCCAGGGCCTGCATCCCGTCCTTCACGGCGTCAATGGTGATGATCTTGATGTCCTTGCCCGGCACCTTGCCCGCGCCCTCGATCGCCTCGATGGCGCCCAGCCCCATGTCGTCGTTGTGCGCGAACAGCACGTCGATGTCCGGAGTGGACTTCAGGAACGCCTCCATGACCTCCTTGCCCTTGGCCCGGGTGAAGTCACCGGTCTGCGAGGCGGCGATCTTGAACTTCGAGTCGGCCGCGATCACCTCACCGAAGCCCTCCTTGCGGTCGTTGGCCGGGGCCGAACCGGTGGTGCCCTGGAGTTCGACGATGTTCACCGGGTCGGTGGAGTCCTTGTACTCCTCCACCAGCCACTGGCCGGCCTTCCTGCCCTCCTCCACGAAGTCGGAGCCGAGGAAGGTCTTGTACAGGGTCTTGTCCGCGGAGTCCACCGCCCGGTCGGTCAGGATCACCGGGATCTTGGCGTTCTGCGCCTCCTTCAGCACGGTGTCCCAGCCGGACTCCACCACCGGCGAGAACGCGATGACGTCGACCTTCTGCTGGACGAAGGACCGGATCGCCTTGATCTGGTTCTCCTGCTTCTGCTGGGCGTCGGAGAACTTCAGCTCGATGCCGGCGCTCTTCGCCGACTCCTGCACCGACTTGGTGTTGGCGGTGCGCCACCCGCTTTCGGCACCCACCTGGGAGAAGCCCATCACGATCGTGTCGTTGGCACCGGCTCCGGCGCCGCCGGCGTCGGCGGTGTCCGGTCCTTCCGTACTGCTGCAACCCGTCATCGCCGCGGCCATGACGCCCGCCAGGACGAGCGCTGAGATCTTTCGGAACATGGGGGGATGTCCTTCTATGTGAGCGTTAACATTTGAACGGAGGACCATGATTGGCGCCGGTCGTCCGGGTTGACGGCCGCGTCGACGAAGCGCCGCTCACCCGCAAGGCGATCGAGGGCACGCGATGGATGTCCGCGCACCACGCCCGACGCCTGGACCTGCTATGACGGCACGTCGATACCGCGCCACTTCACAGTTCCGCAGTCTCCGGTCGCGTGTTTTCTCCCACGCGCCCGAAGGTCCGTTGTGTAGCCGGGCGACCGTCTGGCGCGACATGCTCGCCTCGGCCGTCACCGGCGGTTGGAGCTCCACACCTGTCTGCACGGCCGCTCCTCATCTTGCGTTGGACAAGACTGTGAACGCTAACAACCGTGCCGTCAAGCGGTCGCCTTATTACGGTCTAATCACACCGGAAACCTGGGCTCTGCTAGACCTCGACCATCCACTGCCACGGGCAAGGACATTACTCACCATGACTCCCGGCTCCGGGAGAGCCCACCTGGACACGGAGCCGGACCGGGATACCCGCTCACCGGAAACGCCGGAAAACGCGCGGAGGGCGGCGGCACGGGACGGCGATCCGCGGCTCTCCCCCGACCACCACGGGCATGCGCTCCGCACCCCCACCCCGATACCGGTTCGGTGCCACCGCGAGCCCGGAGAGCGGAAAAAGGGTATTGACAGCGGTTACGTTAACGACAAAACTCGTGTTTGAAACATATCGGTAACCAGGCCGCCTCTCGCATCGCGATTGCCGCACCGCCACCCGGCGGCGCGCATCCTTCCTTCGCGAGACGTTCTCCCAAGAGCACAATTTTCCAAGAAGGCGGCGTGAAAACCGACGTGAGATGTTAACGCTAACAAAAAGTCTCACCCGGAGCGGCGCGACGGGAGCCCGACCGTGCGCCCCAGGACGTCCGGGCCCGCCGGGAAGCCCCGACGGCACCGACCGCGACGATTCACTCACTTCTCGTCGGCACCCGCCCTCCGCGACACCGGCCCCGGGAAACCCTCCCCCGCGGCACTACTCTTTGGCCCTGGGCTGGGCGCGGACGTGCATGCGCTCCCCCTGGGGACCGAAGAGGCTGAGGATCTCCACCGCCCCCGCCCCCGCGCTGCCGAACCAGTGCGGGAGCCGGGTGTCGAACTCGGCGACCTGACCCGCGACCAGCACGAGGTCGTGGTCGGCCAGCACGAGCCTCAACCGGCCGGAGAGCACATAAAGCCACTCATAGCCCTCGTGAACCCTGGGATCGGGCTCGGTCTGGTCCGCGGGGACGATGATCTTCCAGGCGGCGATGCCCCCCGGCTGACGGGTGAGCGGGACCACGGTCCGGCCGTGCGCGCGGCGAGGCGTGAGCCGGACCCTGGGATCGCCCACCTCGGGCGTGCCGACCAACTCGTCCAGCGGCACCTGGTGGGCCAGGGCGATGGGAAACAACAACTCCAGGCTCGGCTTGCGCTGCCCGGACTCCAGGCGAGACAGCGTGCTCTTCGAGATCCCGGTCGCCTCGGACAGCGCGGCGAGGGTGATCTCGCGCTGGATCCTGAGCCGCTTGAGGCGAGGCCCGACCTCGGACAGAGCTTGAGCGATCTTGTCCATGCCACCAATTGTCACAGGGAACCGCCCCCGCGGCGGGCCCGGTCCCTCACGAGGTTTTTGTCGTACCGGCGTGGCAGCATGCCTCCATGGCGACATCGAAACAGCCGGTGACGGTTCCGACCGGCGTGAGCGCCGACGACTTTATGGCCACGGTCCCCGACCCACGCCGGCGAGCCGACGCGGAGCGCCTGCGCGCGATCCTGTGCGAGGTGACCGGTGAGCCCGCAGTGATGTGGGGTCCGAGCATCGTCGGTTTCGGCAGTTACCGTCGCACCTACGAGAGCGGGAGGACGGACGAGTGGCCCCTGGTGGGCTTCTCGCCGCGAAAGCAGCATCTCGTCGTCTACCTGGTGGGCGGGTTCGAGGAGCGCTACGCATCGGTGCTCACCCGGCTGGGTCCGCACAAAGCCGGAAAAGGCTGTCTCTACCTGAAAAGGCTCGACGACGTCGACGAGAGCGCACTGCGTGAGCTCGTCGACCGCGCGGCTCGGGTGCACAGGGGCGTCGACCGGGCCGGGTGAGCGCCGACGATCACCGTTGCCCATCCCGCGAGGGCGGCTCCGCGGCACGACACGCCTGCCGACGACCCCGCGCGACCCGGCGGCGCCGCCGGACGCGCGCGTCCACGGCTTTCCTGGCCGCCTCGCGGTTCGGTCAGCGTTCTTCCAGCATGTCGGTGACCGGCCGGCGGACTCCCTTGCCCTCGTCGAAGGTGACGCCCAGACGCATGATCATCTGGGGATACTCCTGCGAGCACAGCTCCTGTCGCAGGAATTCCCGCAGGTGAAACATCTCCAGAGCCTGGGTGTGGAAGGCCGCGCTGAGACCGTGGGCGCAGGCGCGCAGCAGGACGCGCTGCAACGCCTGACCGGCCGTGATCCAGTCCTCGCGGGAGTCGCCCTTCGTGGTCAGGACCGCCACGACACCGGTGGAGACGGAGAAGAACTGGTCGCTCTCGTTGCCCCAGGGATGACCGTGGGTGTAGTCACGCTGGGCGAAGTGCGGGCGGGTCCGCCGGGGAGTGCGCGGGTAGCCCTCGGCCGGGACCCCGTCCGCGCGGGCGCTACCCGGCGGCCGCGCCCAGCGGATCAGCTCCAGCGACAGCGCCCGGTCCTGCGACTGCGCGTCCTGGGCGGCGCAGGTGATCGCGGCGAGCACCCGGATCGCCGCCTCGGAGCGGACCGGTGTCAGCCGCGCCCCCTCACCGTCCGCCTCGGCCACCAGCGTCTCGACAAGACGCTCCGGGACGGGCAGTTCGGTGAAACCGGCCCGGTGGGTGCGGCGACGCTCGATCTCGGCATACAGCAGCCGGGCGCTCTCGTCGGCGGGTATGGCCGCTCCCGGCCGTATCGTGGCCAGCAGCGCCGGGCGGTCGGGGTCGGGCAGCACGCGCACGTGCGGCTCGTAGCCGAGCGCGCGCAGCGCGAGCCGCACGTTCATCAGGGCCGCGCCACAACTGATCAGCATCTCCCTGCCGGCGGCGTCACCGATCCGCAGTTTCCTGTCGCTGTCGGCGCGCAACGCGATCTCGTCGCCATCGACACCGAAAGACCACGGCTGGGTGTTGTGCACCGACGGCGCCCACGTGGCGGCCTGGAGCGCCGTGCGGATCACCGAGGTGATCTCCTCGCCGGTGCGGACGTTCATGATCTTCCCCTTGTCCATGGTCTCACTCCTGTCACAGGAACGGCGGAACGGGAACGAGGTCATCGGATCGGCAGGTGAGGGCGTTCTCGACCTTGAGGACACCCTCGATCTCGCCGACCGCCGCGACCAGGGGCGCGATCTGCGACCGGAAGGGGAGCCGTCCCCTCAGCGTGACCACCCCCGCCTCGACGGCCACGCTCATCGCCTCCGGGGCGACGGCGAGCCGGTCACGGACCTCGGCGACCTCGCGTTCGATCTCCTCGGGCGGGCGGGCGAAGACCTGGAGCAGATCGCTCTGGTGAACGGTGCCGGTGATACGCCCGGTGACCGCGTCGATCACCGGTAGCTGCTTGATCCGATGCCGGTGCATCAGCCGTGCCGCGTCCCGCACGGCGGTGTCCTTCGTGATGGTGATCGCGGGGGTGGTCATGATCTGCCTGGCCGTGCCGCCCGCGGCCTTACGGTGCTCCTGGCGTCTTTTGTGACTGTCGAAGACGCCGCCGGCGCGCGCGCCCGAATCGGTCTCCCTGAGCAGGAGATCATCGTCGGAGACCATGCCGATGGGATGGTCGTCGGCGTCGATGACGGTGAGCGCGCCGACCTTGAAGCGTCGCATGGCGTCGACCATCTCGGTGAACGTCGCCTCCGGCCGCACCGCGATCGCCGTGCCGCCCATGACTTCCCTGACCTTCATGACGCACCTCCTCACGACGAGCATCGCAAGGCGGTCCTGGAGGCGTCAGCGGCGAAAGTCCCTGAACAGGAGGACTTATGGTCTGCGCACGACGATGATCTCCCAGATCTCCCGTCCCGGCACCCCGCACCCGTCCGAGAACGGACGCGGGGCGCCGGGACGGGTCCCTTTAGTGGGGCCAGGTCCAGTCGCGGATCTCGGGCAGGTCCTCACCGTGCTCACGGGTGTAGGCCCGGGCGGTCAGGCGGGCGTCGGCCATGTGCTGGCGCAGGTGCGCCGACCGCTCGGCCAGCCCGGGAACCCGGTCGATGACGTCCATCACGAGGTGGAACCGGTCGATGTCGTTGAGCATGACCATGTCGAACGGCGTGGTCGTGGTGCCCTCCTCCTTGTAACCGCGCACGTGGATGTTCTCGTGACCGTTGCGCCGGTACGTCAGGCGATGGATCAGCCACGGATAGCCGTGGAAGTTGAAGATGATCGGCCGGTCGGCGGTGAACACCGTGTCGAAGTCCGCGTCCGACATGCCGTGCGGATGCTCCGACGGCGGCTGCAACCGCATCAGGTCCACCACGTTGACCACCCGGACCCGCAGTTCGGGCAGATGCTCACGCAGCAGCGCGGCCGCCGCCAGCGTCTCCAGGGTGGGCACGTCGCCCGCGCACGCCAGCACCACGTCCGGTTCGACGCCGGCGTCGGTGCTGGCCCACTCCAGGATGCCCAGCCCTCGGGTGCAGTGCGCGATCGCCTCGTCCATCCCCATCAGATCCAGCACCGGCTGCTTACCCGCCACGATCACGTTCACGTAGTCGCGCGAGCGCAGGCAGTGATCGGCCGTCGACAGCAGCGTGTTGGCGTCCGGCGGCAGATACACCCGCACCACCTCGGCCTTCTTGTTCATCACCACATCCAGGAAACCGGGGTCCTGGTGGGAGAAGCCGTTGTGGTCCTGGCGCCACACGTGCGACGACAGCAGATAGTTCAGCGAGGCCACCGGACGACGCCAGCCGATCTTCCGCGAGGACTCCAGCCACTTGGCGTGCTGGTTGAACATCGCGTCGATGATGTGGATGAACGCCTCGTAGCAGTTGAACAATCCGTGGCGGCCGGTCAGCAGGTAGCCCTCGAGCCAGCCCTGACACAGGTGCTCGCTGAGCACCTCCATGACCCGGCCGCCCGCCTGGAGGTGGTCGTCGCCGTCGCGGATCTCGGCGTTCCAGGCGCGGCCGGTGACCTCGAAGACCGCCTGCAGCCGGTTGGAGGCGGTCTCGTCGGGGCCCATCAGCCGGAAGGTCTCGGGGTTGGCGGCGATGACCTCGCGCAGAAACTCGCCCAGTACCCGGGTGGGCTCACTGCTCGCGGTGGCCGGTGAGGTGACCTTGACCGCGTGCTCGCGAAAATCGCCGAGCGCCAGCGGCCGCAGCAGTTCGCCGCCGTTGGCGTGCGGGTTGGCGCTCATCCGCAGTGGTCCTTCGGGCACCGTGTCCAGGATCTCGGCCACCGGCCGCCCGTCGGCGTCGAACAACTCCTGTGGCCGGTACGAGCGCATCCACTCCTCCAGCATCGCCAGGTGTTCGGCGTTGTCGCGCACCCCCGACAGCGGGACCTGGTGCGAGCGCCAGGTGCCCTCCACCGGCAGGCCGTCGACCCGCTCGGGACCGGTCCACCCCTTCGGCGTCCGCAGAACGATCATCGGCAACCGCTCGGCCCGCCCCCGCCGGTAGTCGGCGATCTGCTCCCAGACCGTCTCCAGCGTCTGGGCCATGAGCGCGTGCATCGCCTCGGGCTCGTCCCCGGCCACCACGTGCGGACGGTATCCGTACCCCTCCATCAACGCGAGGAGCTCTTCTTCCGGGATGCGGGCCAGCACGGTGGGATTGGCGATCTTGTAGCCGTTCAGGTGCAGGATCGGCAGCACCACGCCGTCACGCCTTGGATCGAGGAACTTGTTGGAATGCCAGCTGGCCGCGAGCGGCCCGGTCTCGGCCTCCCCGTCCCCGATGACACTCGCGACCACCAGCTCCGGGTTGTCGAACGCGGCCCCGTAGGCATGCGCCAGCGCGTACCCGAGCTCCCCTCCCTCGTGGATCGAACCGGGCGTCTCGGGCGCCACATGACTGGGAATGCCACCGGGAAAGGAGAACTGCCGGAACAACCGCCGCATCCCCTCCCCGTCACGGGAGATGTCGGGATAGCACTCGGTGTAGGAACCCTCCAGCCAGGCGTGCGCCACCGCCGCCGGGCCGCCGTGACCCGGACCGGCGATGTAGATCATGTCCTGGTCGCGTTCGGTGATGATCCGGTTCAGGTGGGCGAAACAGAAGTTCAGTCCCGGGGTGGTCCCCCAGTGTCCCAGCAGCCGCGGCTTGATGTGCTCGGGCCGCAACGGCTCGGTCAGCAGCGGGTTGTCCAGCAGATAGATCTGACCGACCGACAGATAGTTGGCCGCGCGCCAGTAGGCGTCGACATGCGCGAGTGCGTCCATACATCGACAGTTCCTCGGCTGAGGCGTTCAAACCCCGATACGGCGAACACGTTCGTCACATCGCGCGGCGCGGGCGCACCACGCGCACGACGGCGTACCGGGACCAATCGGGGCAGGCGCGTCGAAACACCGGACCTCGCCTCGCCATGATCGACAGCGCCTTCCCTCTACCGGATCGGGATGGAATAGACGAAGATCTCCGGGTGAGCCGAGAGTGCCGTACGGACGCGTTCGAAGTCGCCGCGGTTCACATCGCCGGGAGCATCGGGACGCCGCCCCGGCAGCACAGCGGTACCTCGGGGTGAGACGCCATCCGACGAGAGGAGCCCCTGAGTGAAGGTCGCCATTGTCGGCGGAGGTCTCGGCGGGTTGACCGCCGCCCTGCTCCTGCGGCAGGCCGGTGTCGAGGCCGTCGTGTACGAGCAGGCCGCCGAGCTGCGCGAGGTGGGAGCGGGGATCGGGGTGAGTCCCAACATGGTCCGCCCCCTGGTGCGTGCCGGACTCGGCGAGCGACTGGCCTCCTTCGCCGTCCCCATGGATGCCGCCTGGGAGTTGAGGCGCTGGGAGGACGGCCGGGTGCTGGCCTCCCAGACGATGGGCGAGGAGTGCCGGCGGCTGTACGGCAGCGACTTCTACGTCGCGCACCGCGCCGACCTGCTCGACATGCTGGTGAAGGCGCTGCCCGAGGACGTCATCAGGACAGATCGGCGACTGGAGGTGCTGAGGCAGGACCCTGACGGGGTCGAGCTGACCTTCGGCACTGCCACAGACGCGAAGGCGACGGTGGTCGCCGACGCGGTGATCGGCGCCGACGGCATCCACTCGGCGGTCCGGCCTGCGGTCGTCGACGAGGAGCCCCCGCGCTTCTCCGGGCTCTGCGCCTACCGGTGCCTCATCGACGCCGAACGGGCCCCTGAGCTGTCGGTGCGCCGGGTGCAGACGCTCTGGCTGGGGCCGGGGCGCCACTTCGTCCACTACCCGATCAGGGACAGAAAGCTGATCAACGTCGTCGCGATCGTGCCCGCGGGCGAGTGGCGCGTCGAGTCGTGGACGGCCGACGGGCGGCTTGAGGACCTGAGGGGCGAGTTCGAGACCTGGGACCCTCGGCTGAGAGGGCTGATCGACGCGGCCACCGCGACCAAGCGCTGGGCCCTGTACGACCGCTCTCCCCTGGAACGCTGGACGTCGGGGCGGGTGACCCTGCTGGGGGACGCCGCCCACTCGATGCTGCCCTTCCTCGGTCAGGGCGCCGCCCAGGCGGTCGAGGACGCGGTGGTGCTCGCGATCTGCCTGCGCGAGGCCACCCGCGAGACGGCGGCGGAGGCGCTGGCCCGCTACGAGAGGATCCGCAGGCCCCGGGCCTCGCAGGTGCAGCTGATGAGCCGGGGCCGCGAGGTGCTGAACCATCTGCCCGACGGGCCCGCCCAGCTGGAACGCGACGCGACCCTGGCCGCCAGTAGTCCGCTCCGGCAGAGCGCCTGGCTTTACGGCCATGACCCCGAGACCGCCGTGACGGACTGAGACGACGATCCCGGCCGCGGATCGGACGGCGGGCCCGACAGCGAGCTCGGAGCCGGGCTCACCCGCGGACGACGCCTCGGCGAGGCTCGCCGTCGCGCTCGGGCAGGGCCCCGTTCATCTGCCGGCCTCGGCGCGCAGCTCGGCGAGCAGCTCGCCCTGCTCGGCGAGAACCTCGGCCAGGATCGATCGCGCCACGGACATCAGGTCGGCCAGGTCCCTGGTGGACAGGGCGTAGACGACGGTGGCGCCGTCCCGGGTGGCGGTCACGACTCCCGCGCGGCGCAGCACGGCGAGTTGCTGGGAGAGGTTGGAGGCCTCGACGTCGATGGCGCTCAGCAGGTCCCGCACCGGCCGGGGGCCGTCCTGGAGAAGCTCCAGGACCTGGATGCGGACCGGATGGCCGAGGGTGCGGAAGAATTCGGCCTTGGCCTGGTGCAGCGGCACCGGCATGATCACGCAGCTCCGGCGGCAGGCCCGCCACCGGCGTGTCGTACGTCGACGCCGTGCTGGTCGGCGATGCGCAACAGGTTCTCCAGGCGCCCGGACAGGACCTCGATCGCGTGGTCGTCGAAGGCCTGGCGCATGAGCTCCAGCTCGCCGTCGACATCGGCGATGCGTGCCCGTAGCTCCGCCGCGAACTCGCTCATGTCCCCCACCTCCCGTGGATCAGGTCACTCCCCGGCGTCTGGTTTTATCGGCACACCGTTCCTCATGATGTGGCAAATTGCATAATTCTTCAAATCGTAATGACGTTGGCTATGATGGCGAAGGCCGTTTTCCACCAGGGCCCGCGGCCGGTTCGAGCCCGATCGATGACGGATCGACCGCGAAGCGGGATACTTGGTACGGCTACCGCAGACTGACCTGCGGCGTCAGAGCGCGCCAGCCGGCGATGCGACAGTGACGAGGGGCCGAGCACGGCCTGCGCGAGGGAGTACAGCCAATGGGACGGGGCCGAGCCAAGGCTAAGCAGACGAAGGTTGCCCGTGAGCTGAAGTACAGCAGCCACAGCATGGATCTTGACCGGTTGCGCAAGGAGCTTGGCGCCGGCGATGATCCCGCGCCGGAGAGCGAGGCCGACGACCCCACCGGTGAGCCCACCGGCAGGTGACACCGCGGACGGGCCCTGCCCCCCGACCGGCCCCGACCGGCCCCGCCCGGCCGCCATGACACCGGCGGAGTCCGGCCCTCGGACCTCGCGACTCCGTCGTGAGGGTTCTTCTCGGCGTATCGTGCGGCCGTGAGCCGCTCGAGGGACATATCGATCGGCGGTGAACCCCCGAGGCGGTGTCCGCCGCGCCGGGGCGGAATTCCGCGCAACATCCGGCAACATCATTGAGGCACCCGCCCAGGGCTGCTTACCGTCACGGTTGTGCGTACCGCAGCGTCGCGGTCGCACTCCCGGTCAGCGCGTCGACGGAGAGCTCTGGCGGGTCCCATTCATCTCTCGGTGGCCGGCTTCCCTTCCTCGCCGGGCATCCGGGATCCGCCAGTTCACACGCCGTGGCCCCGGGACGAATCGCCGGATCGCGCGAGGTCGTGCCTCGCGCGGGCGGAAAGTCTCCCCGGGCCACGGCCACCATCGACCTCCCGGCCTTCACCGCGCCTCAGCGTGCCTTGCGCCCTCTCGCCCGGGATCGCCGAAGCCCTCCGGACAGACAGCACGGCCGACCCATGTCCTGACTTGTCTGGTTATGCTGGCTGGTCCGATGGACCTGACCGGGTGGAGTTCTCGATGACGATCTCCTGCGGGGTGGCCGGAGCCACCCCGCGAGCCGTGCCCGGCGGCGACGGGCCGCGACACGCGCGGGCCGGGACCTTCCCGCCGGAGGAACAGTGACGAACCGCTACGGGCCCCAGTTCGGGCCCGACATCACCTTCCTCGGCGTCGAACGGTGCTCACTGGACGATCCCGCGACCTACGCGGGCGCCGACGTCGTGATCGTGGGCGCGCCGTTCGACGGCGGCACCTCACACCGGCCCGGCGCGCGCTTCGGACCGCAGGCGATCCGGATGACCGACTACCTGCCGCACGACGGGGCGCGCCCCAGCCTGGCGCTGCGCACCGACGGTCTGCGCGACCTGCGCGTCCTGGACGCGGGTGACGTCGAGATGCCGCCGGGCGACATCGCGACGTCACTGGCCGCGCTGGAGTCCGCCGTCGAGAAGGTCGTCCGTTCGGGGGCCATCCCGGTGATCCTGGGCGGTGACCACTCGATCGCCTTCCCCGACGCCAAGGGGGTGGCCAACGTCCTCGGGCACGGCCGGATCTCGATGATCCACTTTGATGCCCACGCGGACACCGGCGACATCGAGTTCGGCTCGCTGTGGGGCCACGGGCAGCCGATGCGCCGGCTCATCGAGTCGGGGGCACTGCGCGGCGACCGTTTCCTGCAGGTCGGCCTGCGCGGCTACTGGCCGCCGCCGGAGACGCTGGACTGGATGGCCGAACGGGCGATGCGCTCGTACGAGATGACCGAGATCGTGCACCGGGGCCTGGACGAGTGCCTGACCGAGGCCTTCGCCATCGCCGTCGACGAGTGCGACGGCGTCTTCCTGTCCGTCGACATCGACGTGTGCGATCCGGGTCACGCCCCCGGCACCGGAACCCCGGAGCCGGGTGGCATCACCGCGCGCCAGCTCCTGGACTCCGTACGGCGCATCTGCCTGGAGCTGCCGGTCGTCGGCGTCGACGTCGTGGAGGTCAGCCCGCCCTACGACCACGCCGACATCACCGCCGCGCTGGCCAACCGCGTGGTCCTTGAGGCGTTGAGCGCCATCGCGCGGCGGCGGCGCGACGCCCGGGACGGGACCGTCTGGAACCCGCTGCTGCCGCTGCTCGCCGAACGCCCGGACCGCGGGGCCGACCGGCCGGGCGGTCCGGACCGCTGACCCGCCCCGGAGACCTATCTGGCTCTCGGGCGGTTGCCCCATTTGGGCCTGCGGAACAGGTCTCGGCGTTCCAGCAGGTAGACGAGCTTCGAGGCCGCGGTCCTGACGGCCTCCTCGTGGCGGTGGCGCTTCTGCGGGACGACGGCGCTCCAGCGCTCCAGCAGGAGGGCGATCTCATCGGCGAGTTCACCGATCACCCGGTAGCGGGTGCTGAAGGCGTAGAGGTCTCCGTGTATCTCACCCACCAGGTCCTCGTCGACCCGGTGGGCGAGCGGCCTGACCCTGCTGAGGATCCCCGCCTCCATCGCCGGGGTGACCGGTGCCCGGCGGGCGTCGCCCTCGGGCACCATGATCAGGGCGCGGACCCGTGCGACGGCCAGGGCGCGCTCGGCCTGCGGGGTCGCGGGGTGCTCGGCGAGGTCCAGGAGGCGGCGGAGAGTCTCCTGCGTCTTGTCGTCGAACATGGGAAACCCGTTCCGCCTTCGCGTCCGCATTGCCGCCGGACCGGGAGGAAAAGGGGAAAGGTCTCGGCATCGGCACCCACGCATGCCGCGCACGTGCCATCACATGCTATTCGACCCGATGGACTCTGATAGGCGGGACGCGTACCGGTGTGACCGGTGAGCACGGGGTGAGTCGAGATATGCCCGGAAAGTGAGAGAGCCGCCGGCGTCCCGGACCTCATCCGTCGCCGGACACCCGGGGTGTGGTGTCGCGCCGGGACCGAGGCGGACGGCCGGACGATGCTACGTGCTGCCGGGACGCGTTTCCCGCCTTTCACCGGATCCGGTATGGGATGACCTCTCAGCTCGGCTTTTTCCGCAAATAGCCCCACTTCTCAATTTTTCTGCGAATACAGTCCAGTTTTGTCGGACGGCGCCCCCTTCTCTGAAGGGTGAAGGAGAGTGGACGGGGTGGCTCACAGCCATGGATCCGATCGGTGACGATCTGCTCAGGACCATCAAGCCCGAACTCGGGTACCGGGAGGGGCCGGGCCAGCACAGCAAGTTCGGCGAGTGGTACGCGGTCAACGTGGCCCAGGACCCGCAGTACAGGACCGCCCCCTGGTGCGCGATGTTCATCGCCTGGGCGGCGGAGAAGGCGGGGGTGCAGGAGTACGTGGGGCAGTTCGCCTGGACCCCTTCACAGGCCCGCTGGTTCGAGAACCACGGCGCGTGGACACGGACGCCGGAGCCGGGGGCCCTGGTCTTCTTCGACTGGTCGGGTGGCAAGGACATCAAGGGGATCGACCACGTCGGCATCGTGGAAAGCGTGAACGGTGGAACGATCCACACCATCGAGGGGAACGTCGACCGGGTCTGGCTGAAGCGTAAGACCCGCGACCAGAGCAAGGTCGTCGGCTACGGCCTGCCACGCAAGGTCAAGGAGAAACTGACGGCCGTCCCGGGAAAGGACGGCACCGCTCCACAGGTGGCGGGGCGGATCGAGGTCCGTCCCGCGCTCGCCCCCGGCGCGACGACCTCTTCCGACACCCCTGCAACGCTTCCCGTCTCCATGGAGACCGCCGCGATCGCCGGACTACTCGCCTTCATCCTCGGCACCACGTTCGTCCTGTCCCGGCTGCGCCTTCGTGCCTCCCGCGTCCCGGCGGGGCGGCATCGCAGGAGGAACGGGCGGGGGGAACGCGCCGATCCGTGGATCGGCATGGCACCTCCGGTCGCCGAGACGCTCCCTCGCGCGCAGACACCTCCGGACCGGCAGGCGCTCCCCTCGACCCTGGTGTCCCATCCGGGCGACCGGCCGGACGGCGCGCCCCGGATCCGCGAGACGATCCGGGTGAGCAGGCCGAGCTGGGCGTACGAGCCGTACCGCGCGAGCCTGCCCGAACGCGCCGACGGCGTCTTCGGCCGCACCGGCACCCGCATCGCCGGGCCGGACCCGGAGGGAAGGTCGCGGCGCGGCACGCTGGAGACACACGAGGGCGAGGAGGCGCGGGCCGCGTGACCGATCTCGCCCGTAACGGGGGAGACCCGACAGGATCACCTGGGCACACGCAGGTACATGCAGGAACGAAAAGATCGAACAGCCGCGGACAGCATCAGATGGCCACATGTCAGGCCACGACGGGTTGCTCAATAAGGTTAGGCAAAGCTAAGTTGCTGAGGACGGCATTCCCTCGGTGAAGGCGGCACGATGACAGCGGGCGGCGAGCAGACCCTTGAGCGCGCGGCGGAGGTCCCGGCCTATCGCGGCCACCAGGTGGCGGTCCTGCGGACGGAGCGGCTCAGCCCGAGCTTCGTGCGGGTCACCTTCGGCGGCGAGGATCTGGCGGGCTTCGCCGACAACGGTTTCGACCAGCGGATCAAGGTGATCCTCCCGCTGCCCGACGGCAGCATCACCCCCCTGGGCGAGGGTGCCGACTGGTACCAGCGGTGGCGGGCGCTCCCCGACGAGCTGCGCAACCCGATCCGCACCTACACCGTCCGCGCCGTACGGCCCGAGCAGCGCGAACTCGACGTCGACTTCGTCCTGCACGGCGAGACCGGCCCCGCCTCCCGATGGGCGACCCACGCCTCCCCCGGTGACCGGGTCGTGGTGGTCGGCCCCAACGCCGCCCACCCCGGTCCCACCGGCGGCCAGGAGTGGGCCCCGCCCGCCGGGGCGTCGCACCTGCTGCTCGCCGGGGACGAGACGGCCGTGCCCGCCATCGCCGCGATCGTCGAGTCGCTGTCCGGCTCCGTGCGTGCCACGGCGCTGCTGGAGATCCCGAAGGCCGCCGACGCGCTCCGGCTCGACGTCCGGCCGGGCGTGAAGGTCACCTGGCTGCCCCGCGGGGGAGCCCGCCACGGCGACCTGCTCATCCCGGCCGTACGCGAGACCCTGGGCGCGCTCACCGCCGAGCGCGCCGTCACCGGCGCCGCGAACCCGCTGGAGGACGTCGACGTCGACGCGGAGATCCTCTGGGAGGTCCCCGAGGCCCCGAAGGGCGATGGCCTGTACGCGTGGCTGGCCGGCGAGGCGGGCATGGTCAAGCTGCTCCGCCGCCACCTGGTGCAGGAGACCGGCGTCGACCGCTCCTCGGTGGCCTTCATGGGCTACTGGCGGCTGGGACGCTCGGAGAGCGCCTGAACAGGGCCCCTGCCATGTCACCGGCCCCGGTGACGCCGGTGACATGGCCCTCACCGGGGCGCCTTTGCCCTCACCCGCGCGAAACCTGCCGACTCCTTGACGCCAGGGGGACCCCGGCAGGTGTGCGGGCCACGTAGCTTGAGGGCGTGAGGTGCCCCGCTCGCGACGTGAGAAGGCCGACATGACGGCAGCGGAATCCGCTCGTCAGGATCCGGCGGGCGCCTGCGGATACCGGCCCATCGCCGACCACGGGCTCATCGGCGACCTGCGAACCGCCGCGCTGGTGGACACCGGCGGCACCATCGTCTGGTACTGCTGCCCCCGCTTCGACGCGCCCAGCGTGTTCGGCTCGATCCTGGACGCGAGCCGGGGCGGATCGTTCGAGCTGGGCACCTGGGAACCGGCGAGCACCAAGCAGTTCTACTTCCCCGACACCAACGTGCTGATCACCCGTTTCTTCGCCGCCGAAGGGGTGGGCGAGGTCCAGGACTTCATGCCGATCGTCGGCGGCACGTCCGACGACACCCGGCACCGGCTGATCCGGCGGGTGAGATGCGTGCGCGGGTCGCTGTCGTTCCGCGCCCGGGTGGCTCCGCGCTTCGACTACGGCAGGCAGCCCCACGTCCTGAGCCTGTCCCAGGAGCGGGCGGTCTTCGAGTCGCCGTCGCTGTCGCTGGCCCTGTCCTCCAGCACCGTCCTGGAGGCGGACGGCCAGGACGTGCGCTCGGAGTTCAAGCTCGGCGAGGGCGAGTGCGCGGTGTTCGCTCTCGACAGGTTCGGCGACGACCTGGCGCCGCGCTCGTGCCCGATCGAGGAGGCCGAGGAGGAGTTCGCCGCGACCGTGGCGTACTGGCGCCGCTGGCTGTCCTCCTCGACCTACCGGGGCCGGTGGCGGGAGATGGTGCACCGGTCCGCGCTCACGCTGAAACTCCTCACCTACGCGCCGACCGGCGGGATCGTGGCCGCCGTGACGACCAGCCTGCCCGAGCAGATCGGCGGGGAGCGCAACTGGGACTACCGGTACGTCTGGATCCGCGACTCGGCGTTCTGCGTGTACGCGCTGCTGCGGCTGGGCTTCGGCGAGGAGGCCGAGGCGTTCATGGGGTTTCTGTCACGGCACGTCAGCCGCGACGACGGCGGCGGGCCCTCGGGTCCTCTGCAGATCATGTACGGCGTCGACGGGCGCACCGAGCTCCCCGAGATCGAGCTGGCCCACCTGGAGGGCTACCGGGGCTCGGCTCCGGTGCGCGTCGGGAACGCCGCGGTGGACCAGCTCCAGCTGGACATCTACGGCGCCCTCCTCGACTCGGTCTACCTCTACGACAAGTGGCACCGGCCGATATCCAGCGCTCTCTGGGACGACGTCCACATCCTGGTGGACTGGGTCTGCGACAACTGGGACCGGCCCGACGAGGGCGTGTGGGAGACGCGCGGCGGGCGCAAGGACTTCGTCTACTCGCGGCTGATGTGCTGGGTGGCGATCGAACGGGCCATGCGGATGGCCGCCCACCGCGGGCTGCCCGCCGACACGCCGCGCTGGCAGCTGGCCCGTGACGCGATCTACCGGCAGATCATGCGGCGCGGCTGGTCGGAGGAACTGCGGGCGTTCGTCCAGCACTTCGACGACGACGTCCTCGACTCCTCGGTGCTGATGATGCCGATGACGAAGTTCATCTCCCCCACCGACCCCAAATGGCTGTCGACCCTCGACGCGCTCGGCGCGCACCTGGTGTCCGACTCGCTGGTCTACCGCTACGACCCCGAAGCCAGCCCGGACGGGCTGCGCGGTGAGGAGGGCACGTTCTCGATCTGCTCGTTCTGGTACGTCGAAGGGCTCACCAGGGCCGGACGCCTGGACGAGGCACGGCTCGCGTTCGAGAAGATGCTCACCTACGCCAACCACCTCGGCCTGTACGCCGAGGAGATCGGGCGGACCGGCGAGCAGCTCGGCAACTTCCCGCAGGCCTTCACCCACCTCGCACTGATCAGCGCCGCGTTCAACCTCGACCACGCCCTGGGCTGAACCGCTCCCCTTGGCGTTCCTCCCACGCCCCCGAGGGTGGGAGGAACGCCAAGGGTTCTGGCCGGACATCGCCGAAACGGTGAAACCCGTGGAGCCCGGTGAAAGCGCGGCACCGCCCCGGTCAGACTCCGCCCTCCAGGTCTCCCTCGGACTTGAGGTAGACCTCCTGCAGATCGCGCAGGACGGCGGGATCGGGATGCTCCCACATGCCGCGACCGGCCGCCTCCAGCAACCGCTCGGCGATCCCGTGCAGCGCCCACGGGTTGGACCTGGCCATGAACTCCTGGTTCTCCGGGTCCAGCACGTAGGTCGCGGCCAGCTTGTCGTACATCCAGTCGGCGACGACGCCGGTGGTGGCGTCGTAGCCGAACAGGTAGTCGACGGTGGCGGCCAGTTCGAAGGCCCCCTTGTAGCCGTGCCTGCGCATCGCGGCCAGCCAGCGGGGGTTCACCACCCTGGCGCGGAAGATCCTGGACGTCTCCTCGGAGAGCGTCCTGGTGCGGACCGCGTCAGGCCTGGTGCTGTCGCCGACATAGGCGGCCGGGGCCTTGCCGGTGAGCGCCCGGACGGTGGCGATCATGCCGCCGTGATACTGGAAGTAGTCGTCGGAGTCGGCGATGTCGTGCTCGCGGGTGTCGACGTTCTTGGCCGCCACGGCGATCCTGCGGTAGGCCGTCTCCATGTCCTGCCTGGCGGGAACACCGTCGACGTCCCGGCCGTAGGCGAAGCCGCCCCAGACCGCGTACACCTCGGCCAGATCGGCGTCGTCGCGCCAGTTGCGGCTGTCGATCAGGGGCAGCAGCCCGGCGCCGTAGGCCCCGGGCCGGGAGCCGAAGATGCGCATGGTGGCTCTGCGCTCGTCTCCGTGCTCGGCCCGGTCGGCGAGCACGTGCGCCCGCACGTAGTTGAGCTCCTCGGGCTCGGCCAGCCCGGCCACCAGCCGTACGGCGTCGTCCAGCATCGCCACGACGTGCGGGAAGGCGTCGCGGAAAAAGCCACTGATCCGGATGGTGACGTCCACGCGCGGACGGCCCAGTTCGGTGGCCGGGATCGGCTCCAGGCCGGTGACGCGGCGCGAGGCCTCGTCCCAGAGCGGCCGCACGCCCAGCAGCGCCAGCACCTCGGCGACGTCGTCGCCCGCGGTGCGCATCGCGCTGGTCCCCCAGACCGACAACCCGACCGAACGCGGCCAGTCGCCGGTGTCGGCGCGGTAGCGCTCCAGCAGGGAGTCGGCCATCGCCTGGCCGGTCTCCCACGCCAGTCTGCTCGGCACGGCCTTGGGATCGACCGAGTAGAAGTTGCGGCCGGTGGGCAGCACGTTGATCAGCCCGCGCAGCGGCGAACCGCTCGGCCCGGCGGGCACGTAGCCGCCGTCGAGAGCGTGCAGGATCGCGTCGATCTCGTCGGTGGTGCGCGCCAGCCGGGGCACGACCTCGACGGCGGCGAACCGCAGGATCCGCTCCACCTCCCCCAGGTTCGCACCGCGTACGTCGGCCGCGGCGGGCACCCCGGATCCGCCGCCCCGGCCGGTCACTCCGGCCGGGCCCGCCGAGGCGCTGGCGTCGTCGCGGCCGGTGTCGTCGGCCCGGCCCAGGACCTCGGCGGTCACCTCCCCTGCCGCGGCCGGGTCCCAGCCGCGGTGTTCCATCGCCTCGACCAGGGCTCGGGCCAGGGTCTCGGCGTCGTCGACACCGATCCGTCCCGCGCTGCCGTCCTCGGCCAGGCCCAGTGCCTCGCGCAACCCGACGAGCGCCTCGCCACCCGCCCACATCTGCCGGGCGCGAAGCATGGCCAGGACCAGGTCGACGCGCGGCCCCCCTTCGGGGGCGGCTCCCAGCACGTGCAGGCCGTCGCGGATCTGAACGTCCTTGACCTCGCACAGCCAGCCGTCGATGTGCAGCAGGAAGTCGTCGAACTCGGCGTCGTGGGGACGGTCGGCGACCCCGAGGTCGTGGTCGAGCCTGGCGGCCTGGATGAGCGTCCAGATCTGGGCGCGGATCGCGGGCAGCTTGGCCGGGTCCATCGCCGCGATGGAGGCGTGCTCGTCGAGGAGCTGCTCCAGCCTGGCCATGTCCCCGTAGCTGTCGGCGCGGGCCATCGGCGGGACGAGGTGGTCGACCAGGGTGGCGTGGGCGCGGCGCTTGGCCTGGGTGCCCTCGCCCGGGTCGTTCACCAGGAACGGGTAGACGAGCGGCAGGTCGCCGAGCGCGGCGTCCGGGCCGCAGGAGGCCGACAGGCCCGCCGACTTGCCGGGCAGCCACTCCAGGTTGCCGTGCTTGCCCACGTGGACCACGGCGTGCGCGCCGAAGCCGTCGGCCAGCCAGCGGTAGGCGGCCAGGTAGTGGTGGCTGGGCGGCAGGTCGGGATCGTGGTAGATCGCGATGGGATTCTCGCCGAAGCCGCGCGGCGGCTGCACCATGACCACCACGTTGCCGGAGCGCAGCGCGGCCAGCACGATCTCGCCCTCGGGATCGCGTGAGCGGTCCACGAACAGCTCGCCGGGCGCCGGGCCCCAGTGCTCCTCCATCCGGGCGCGCAGGTCCGCGGGGAGGGTGGCGTACCACTCGGCGTACCGGCTCGCCGCGATGCGCACCGGGTTTCCCGCGAGCTGTTCCTCGGTGAGCCAGTCCTGGTCCTGCCCGCCCGCGGCGATCAGCGCGTGAATGAGCGCGTCGCCGTCCTGCCCGCTCACCCCGGGCAGCTCGTCCTCGGCGCCGATGTCGTAACCGCGCTCGCGGAGCGCGGCCAGCAGCCGTACCAGGCTGGCCGGGGTGTCCAGGCCGACGGCGTTGCCGATGCGCGCGTGCTTGGTGGGATAGGCCGACAGCATCAGCACCAGCCGCCGCTCGGCGGGCGGGATGTGCCGCAGCGCGGCGTGGCGCACCGCGATGCCCGCCACCCGCGAGGCCCGCTCGGGGTCGGCCACGTAGACGGTGAGCCCGTCCTCGTCGATCTCCTTGAAGGAGAACGGCACCGTGATGATCCGTCCGTCGAACTCGGGGATCGCGACCTGGGTGGCGGCGTCCAGCGGGGACAGGCCGTCGTCGTTCTCCTCCCAGGAGGCCCGGCTGCTCGTCAGGCACAACCCCTGCAGGATCGGCACGTCCAGCTCGGCGAGCGCGCCGACGTCCCATGCCTCGTCGTCCCCGCCCGCCGACGCGGTCGCCGGGCGGGTGCCGCCCGCGGCGAGCACGGTCACCACCAGGGCGTCCACCGTGCGCAGGACCTCCAGCAGGCCGGGTTCCGCGGTGCGCAGCGAGGCGCAGTACACCGGCAGCGCCCGCGCGCCCGCGTCCTCGATCGCCGAGCAGAGCACTTCGACGAAGGCGGTGTTCCCCGCCACGTGGTGGGCCCGGTAGTAGAGCACCCCGACGACGGGTCCGTCCTGGCCGCGCGTCTCGCGCGCGAGCGTTCCCCAGGTGGGGGTGGGCTCGGGCGCGGCGAACCCGTGGCCGGTGAGCAGCAGCGTGTCGGACAGGAAGTGATGCAGCTCGGTCAGGTTGGCCGGGCCGCCGTGGGCGAGGTAGGCGTGCGCCTCGGCGCAGACCCCGCCGGGCACGGTGGACAGCTCCATCAGCTCGGCGTCCGGCGCCTGCTCGCCGCCGAGGACGACGACGGGCCGGGGTCCGGCGAGCAGCGCGTCCAGCCCCTCCTCCCAGGCGCGGCGCCCGCCGAGCAGGCGGACCACGACCAGGTCGGCGCCCTCCAGCAGCGGCGGGAGGTCGGCGGCGGTGAGTCTGGCGGGGTTGCCGAGCCGGTAGTCCGCGCCGCTCGCGCGGGCGCTCAGCAGGTCGGTGTCGGAGGTCGAGAGCAGCAGGATCACGCGCCACACCCCGGCAGAGGAGTGGCGGTACGGCCCGCGGGAGCCGCGATGCGGCGGGAGAGCGGCGACGTCGCGGTGTGACGCGGGAACGGCGGTGTCACACCGTGATGCGGCGACCGCGATGCCGCGTCGTAGCGGGGGAACGGCGATGTCGCGGTGTGGCGGGGGAACGGCGAAAAGCGCACGGAGCTTCCTCCCTCGGGGTCCTCGCCCCGGGTCGTCGTCGGCCACGACGGCTGGAGTCTCCTGGCTCCCGGATCGGTGCTCACCCCGGCCTTCCCGTCCTTCGTCGGACAGTGGCCCGGGTGGGGTTCGCTCCCCGGTTACAGTGGCGGGACCGCGCCGGATTCACACCGGCTTCCTCCCTTGCCGTCGCCATCGATGACACTACGGCAGTCCGGGGCATTGCAAGAAACTGGCATTAACATCCTCTGAGTGTCCATTGCCGACTTTTCCGGACGATCGCGACTCGACGCGTGCCCCGGGGCCCTCCAGGTCCACCCCGCCGCGGACGGCGGCCTGGCCCGCGTCCGCATACCCGGAGGTCGCCTCACCCCCTACCAGCTGCGCGAACTCGCCGACGCCGCCACGGCGTACGGCAACGGCGTCATCGAGCTCACCTCCCGGGCGAACGTCCAGGTGCGCGGTCTCGGGCCGGAGAATCCAGAAAGCGGTCCGGAAAACGGATTCGCCGCGCGGATGGCGAGAGCGGGCCTGCTGCCCTCGGCGACACACGAGCGCATCCGCAACATCCTCGCCTCCCCGCTGACCGGAGTGGACGGACCGGCCGAACCAAACGAACCCGGCAGACCGGCTGGATCGGCCGAACCAAACAAATTCGGCAGACCGAACAGACCAACCGGACCCCCCGAACCAAGCGGAATCAACGAGCCAAGCAGGCCGAGCGGACCGAACGGCGGGGATGCTCCGAACGGCACGAAAACGAACGGCCGTGGGATCGCCGACATCACCCCTCTGATCGGCGAACTGGATCGACGACTGTGTGCTCGCCCGGCCCTCGCCGCCCTGCCGGGACGGTTCATGTTCGCCCTCGACGACGGACGGGGAGACGTGGCCGGCCTGGGCGCGGACGCCACGATCCTGCCCACGGCACCGGACGCGGCCGCGCTGCTCCTCGCCGGAACCGACACCGGCCTGCGCGTACCGCTCGACGAAGCCGTGACCGTCCTGCTCGCCACCGCCGAGGCGTTCCTCGACGAACTGGCCACCCGGGACGTCACCGCCTGGCGGATCGCCGAACTTCCCGACGGGCCCTCCCGGATCGCCACCCGGATGCGAACCGCTCTCGGACTCCCCGACACACCCCCCTTCGAACCGGTGAGACCGCACGTCGTGACCTCCGGGCCGGTCGGCGTCTTCGAGAGCACGGACCGGCGAGGGAACCGAACCGGCGTCACCGGAGAGACAGGCCCCGGAAACAGTCCCCGCCACGGAGTCGAGGACGGGGACCCGGACGATCCCCGAAGCGAGGGCTCGCGGGTGACGCTCGGGGTGGCGATCCCCCTGGGACGGCTGACCTCCGCGCAGGCACTCCTGCTCGCCGACGCCGCCTCGGGCGGGGAGATCCGGCTCACGCCATGGCGCGGTGTGGTCCTGCCCGGCCTGGACCGCGCCGAGGTCACGGGCACGGCCGCCCGTCTGGAGGCCGCCGGGCTGGTCGTCGACCCCGCCTCCCCCTGGATCGGTGTGACGGCCTGCACCGGCCGCCCCGGCTGCGCCAAATCCCTCGCCGACGTCCAGGCCGACGCCGCCACCGCCATCGGCATGGCCCCGCCGTCCACGATGGGGCCGGGCACCGATACGCTCCCCGTGCACTGGGCGGGCTGCGCCAGGCGCTGCGGCCGCCCGAGGGGACGGGTCGCGGACGTGATCGCCACCGGTGACGGTTACCGCCTGGAACTGGACGGCACCGCCCTGACCTGCTCCGGCATCGAGGAGACCGCGGCCGCGGTGGCGGCCGCCAGAGGGGAAATGTGATCGACTACGTCCGCGACGGCGCGGAGATCTACCGCCGCTCCTTCGCCACCATCCGCGCGGAAGCCGACCTGGACGGCCTGCCCGCAGACGTCGCCCGGGTCGCGGTCCGTATGATCCACGCCTGCGGGATGGTCGACCTGGTGAGCGACCTGCGCTGGTCGCCCGGTGTCGTGGCCTCGGCGCGCGAGGCGCTCCAGGCGGGCGCTCCGGTGCTCTGCGACGCCATGATGGTCGCCTCGGGGGTGACCCGGCGCCGCCTTCCCGCGGGCAACGAGGTGATCTGCACCCTCGGCGACCCCCGCGTGCCGGAGCTCGCCGCGCGGCTGGGCACCACCCGCAGCGCCGCGGCACTGGAACTGTGGCGCGACAGGCTCCAGGGCTCGGTGGTCGCGATCGGCAACGCGCCGACCGCGCTGTTCCGGCTGCTGGAGATGGTCGAGGAGGGCGCGGGCCGCCCGGCCGCCGTACTCGGCGTCCCGGTCGGCTTCATCGGCGCCGCCGAGTCCAAACAGGCCCTCGCTGAGCACCCGGCGAGGTTGGAACACCTCGTCGTGAACGGACGCCGGGGCGGAAGCGCGATGACCGCCGCCGCGGTCAACGCGATCGCGAGCGAGGAGGAGTGAGCGACGACGTGAGCACACGCGTGACCGGACGGCTGTGGGGCGTGGGACTCGGCCCCGGCGACCCCGAGCTGGTGACCGTCAAGGCCGCCCGCCTGATCGGCGAGGCGGACGTGATCGCCTTCCACAGTGCCCGCCACGGCCGCAGCATCGCCCGCTCGGTGGCCGCTCCCTACCTGCGGCAGGGGCAGGTCGAGGAGGCGCTCATCTACCCGCTCACCACCGAGACCACCGACCACCCCGGCGGCTACCAGGGGGCGATCGACGACTTCTACGCCGCCTGCGCGGTGCGGCTGGCCGCCCATCTGGACGCCGGGCGCGACGTGGTGGTGCTGTGCGAGGGCGACCCGCTCTTCTACGGCTCGTACATGCACATGCACAAGCGTCTGTCGCACCGCTACGTCACCGAGGTCGTGCCGGGCGTGACGTCGGTGAGCGGCGCCTCGGCGGTCCTGGGCCGCCCGCTGGTCGAGCGGGACGAGGTCCTGACCGTGCTGCCGGGGACGCTCCCCGCCGAGGTGCTCGCCGAGCGCCTGGCGGCCACCGACTCGGCCGCGGTGCTGAAACTCGGCCGTACCTTCACCAAGGTCCGCGACGCGCTGGCCGAGGCCGGGCGTCTCGACGAGGCCTGGTACGTCGAGCGCGCCACCACCGGGCAGCAGCGCCTGGCGCCTTTGGCCGAGGTCGACCCCGGCAGCGTCCCGTACTTCTCGCTGGCGCTGATCCCGAGCCCCGTCAACGCGTCGAGCCCCGCGCCCGCCGCCATAGCCGAGACCCAGGGCGAGGCGAGGGCGCGCGGCGAGGTGGTCGTGGTGGGACTCGGCCCCGCCGGACGTCCGTGGCTGACCCCGCAGGCGCAGGAGGCGCTCGCCGAGGTCGACGAACTCGTCGGGTACGGCCCCTACCTGGACCGCGTCCCGCCCAACCCTCGCCAGCGCCGCCACCCCACCGACAACCGGGTGGAGGCCGAGAGGGCCGCGCACGCGCTGGAACTGGCCGCGGCCGGGTCGAGGGTGGCCGTGGTCTCCTCGGGCGACCCCGGGGTGTTCGCGATGGCCAGCGCGGTGCTGGAGGTGGCGTGCGAGCCGAGGTTCGCGGACGTGCCGGTACGGGTGCTGCCCGGCCTGACCGCGGCGCACGCGGTGGCGAGCAGGGCCGGTGCGCCCCTCGGCCACGACTACTGCGTGCTGTCGCTGTCGGACCTGCTCAAACCCTGGGAGGTGGTCGCCGAGCGGATCAGCGCCGCGGCGAAGGCCGACCTCGTCCTGGCCCTCTACAACCCGGCCTCGAAGAGCCGTACCTGGCAGGTGGCCGCCGCGCGGGACCTGCTGCTCGAGCACCGCGCGCCGCAGACCCCCGTGGTCGTCGGCCGCGACGTCGGCGGGGCCGACGAGCACATGACCGTCACCACCCTCGGCGACCTGGACCCCGGAGCGATCGACATGCGCTGCCTGCTGCTGGTGGGCTCGTCCACCACGCGGGTGGTCGAGCGAGCCGACGGCGAACGGGTGGTGTTCACCCCCCGCCGCTATCCCGCCTGACCCGGACGTGACGGCTCCTCCTCAGTCGTCGAGGAGCCGTCACGTGGTGAGGGCGAGTCCGGCCTTCACCGCTCGCCGGCGTGCCGGGCCCGACGCCCCGAACCGGCACCCGCACCCGCACCCCCACCGGGGCCGCTCACACTCTCCAGCCAGGCGAGCGCCGCCTCGACGGTCCCCACCGAGACCACCCCCTCGGGCAGCGGCGGACGGCGTACGATCACCACCGGCACCCCGAGCTCACGGGCGGCGAACAGCTTCGCGGTGGTCATCTCACCACCGCTGTCCTTGGTGACCAGCACCTCCACCCGGTGCTCGCGCATCAGGGCCAGCTCGCCGTCCACCGTGAACGGCCCCCGGCTCAGCAGCACCTCCAGACGTCGCGGCACCACCGGCCCCGGCCGGTCCACCGAACGGGCCAGGAACCACTGCCCGTCGAGACCCGCGAAGACCGGCAGGCTGCGACGCCCCGTGGTCAGGAACACCCGCTCCCCCAGCGAGGGCAACAACTCGGCGGCGGCCTCCAAAGAGGGCACCCAGCGCCAGTCGTCACCGGGAGCCGCCCGCCAGCCGGGTCGTCGCAGGATCAGCGACGGCAGACCCGTACGGGCCGCCGCCTCGGCCGCCGAAGCGCTCATCCTGGCCGCGAACGGATGCGTGGCGTCCACGACGACCTGGACGCCGTGCTCCACCAGCCACGCCGCGAGCCCGCCGGGGCCGCCGAAACCTCCCTCGCGCACCTCCCCCACCGGCAGCTTCGGATCACGCACCCGGCCCGCCAGCGAGGACACCACGTGCGTCCGCGGGCGATCGGCGAGCGCGGCGGCGAGCCGCCTGGCCTCGTCGGTGCCCCCCAGGATCAGGACCTTCAGCACGGGGTCAGTCACGGCAACGGGCCGCGGAGTACAGGTGACTGTCGGGAAACTCCGAAGCGGTCAGCACCCGTCCGACGACGATCACCGCGGTGCGGAGGATCCCCGCGTCGCGGACCTGCCCGGCGATATCGGCCAGGGTGCCGCGCAGGATCACCTCGTCGTCGCGGCTCGCCCTCGCCACCACCGCCACCGGACAGTCGGCACCGTAGTTGGGAACGAGCTCCGCCGCGACGGCCTCGACCCGCTGCACCGCCAGATGCAGGACCATCGTGGCCCGGCTACGACCGAGCGTGCCCAGATCCTCGCCCTCGGGCATGGGAGTGGCGCGCACCGAGGTGCGGGTCAGCACCACCGTCTGCCCCACCCCCGGCACCGTCAGCTCACGCCCCAGCGACGCCGCCGCCGCCGCGAAGGCGGGCACCCCCGGGATCACCTCGTACGGCACTCCCTCGGCGTCCAGCCGCCGCATCTGCTCGGCCATCGCGCTGAACACCGACGGGTCACCGGAATGCAGCCTGGCCACGTCCTCCCCCGCCCGGTGGGCGGCGACCATCTCCGCGACGATCTCCTCCAGGTTCATCCGCGCGGTGTCGACCAACCGCGCGCCCCGCGGGCACGACTCCAGCAACTCGGCGGGGACCAGCGATCCCGCGTACAGGCACACCGGCGCGGACGCGATCGCCCGCGCTCCCCGCACGGTGATGAGATCCGCGGCGCCCGGCCCGGCGCCGATGAAACGTACCGTCATCGCTTCTCCTCCAGGGCGGGCGGCTTGAGCACGGTCCAGATCGTGACGGGCATCATGGGCCGCCAGCCGGTGAACCCACCGACCGGAGAGGTCCTGCTGACCGCGAGCCGGACCATGTCGCCACCGAGCCCGCCGTGCCAGCGGGCCAGGACCGCCTCGGACTCGACGGTCACCGCGTTCGCCACCAGCCTGCCCCCCGGCCTCAGCGCCTCCCAGCACGCCTCCACCATCCCGGCGACCGTCAGCCCCCCGCCGACGAAGACCGCGTCGGGCGTCTCCAGCCCGGCGAGCGCGGCCGGAGCGGCACCGGTCACCACGTCTAGACCGGGAACGCCCAGCGCCGCGGCGTTGCGTGCCACCACCGCCGCCCTGTCCGGACGCGACTCCACCGCGACGGCCCGGTTGTCCGGATGCGCCCGCATCCACTCGATGCCGATGCTGCCCGCCCCCGCACCGACGTCCCACAGCAGCTCCCCGGGAACGGGAGCCAGCCGGGACAGGGTGACCGCGCGCACCTCGCTCTTGGTGAGCTGCCCGTCGTGCTCGAACGCCTCGTCGGGCAGGCCGGGAAGGCGCGGCAGCGCGACCGTCCCGGCGTCCGCGCGGCACTCCACGGCGACGACGTTGAGATCGTGGGTCACGGCCGGCGACCAGGTGTCCGCCCTACCCGAGACCACGCGCTCCCCGGCGCCGCCCAGCCGCTCCAGAACCGTCACCGTGCTCGCGCCGTGACCTCGGGCGGCGAGCAACGCCGCGACCCGGGCCGGAGTCCGGCCGTCGGCACTGAGGACCAGGACGCGACGGCCTTCGTGGACGACCGGGTGCAGCACCTCGACGGGACGCGTCACGAGGCTGACCACCTCGACACGGTCGGCCGCCCACCCGAGCCGCGCGCAGGCGAGGGAGACCGACGACGGGTGCGGCAGGACCCGCACCCGGCCGGCGCCGAGCAGCCGCACCAGGGTCGTACCGATGCCGTGGAACATGGGGTCGCCACTGGCCAGTACGCAAACCCTGCGGCCCCGGTGGGAGGCGAGCAGCGAGGGCAGGGCGGGCAGAAGCGGCGAGGGCCAGACGACGCGCTCGGCACCGCGGTCCGCACCGGAGTCGACACCGAGTTCGGCTCCCCGCTCGACGCCCGACTCGCCACCGAACCTCGCACCGTGGTCGCCACCGGGTTCGGTTCCCGGCTCGACACCGTGCCCGGCAGCGCGCTCGATGCCGATCTCCGGGACGAGCCGCAGTTGCCTGGCGCTGCCCATCAGAACCTCGGCGGCGCGCAGCTCGTGTCGCGCCGCCTGCGACAGACCGGCCCAGCCGTCGTCTCCGATCCCGACGACGACAACGGCGGGATCGACGGCGGTGGAATCGGCGGAGGAGGGCTCAGACATTGCCCAGCACCCGGGTGAGGCGGATCTCGACCACGACGCGGGCGGGATTCTCCCTCGGCACCCGATAACGCTCGGCGTAGCGGCGCTCGGCGTCGGCGACCGACTCGGGGTCGGTACGGATCACCGCACGCCCCTCCAGGGTCGACCAGCGGCGCCCGTCCACCTGGCAGACCGCGACGGCCGCCCCACCGTCACCCGCCGCGAGCACATGGCGGACCTTGTGCGAGCCGCCCGAGGTGATCACCCTCGCGATCCCCGAGTCGGCGTCCAGCGTCACCCCTACCGGAACGACGTGCGGCGTGCCGTCGGCGCGCACGGTGGTCATCGTGCACAGATGACGCTCCCGCCAGAACGCGCGGAGGTCCTCCCCGAGATCCTTCAACAGCCGATCCTTCCCCGATTCCGCTCTACCGGGCGACATGCTAGCCGCGGACCGCGTCCCCCCTCGGACCCGGTCACCGGCCGGGGCGATCACGCTCCCCTCGCGGCCACGGAGAATCCCGCGCGCCGCTCCGGCGGGAACCGATCGACACGGAAATCGACATAGAAACGGCCGTTCTCCCGGCCATCACCCCCCGGGCAGGCGGCATCCTGATAAGCATGAGTTATCACATATGCGTGGTGTGCCTGGGAAACATCTGCCGCTCCCCCATGGCCGAGGTCGTGCTGAGGAAGACCCTCGACGACCACGGCCTCGGTGACCTCGTCACGGTCGACAGCGCGGGCACCGGCGGCTGGCACCAGGGCGGCCCGATGGACGCGCGGGCCGCCGAGACGCTCTCCGACCACGGCTATGACGGCTCGGAGCACCGGGCCAGGCAGTTCCTGAGCGACTGGTACGACCGGGTCGACCTGGTGCTGGCCATGGACGCCCACAACCTCGGCGCCCTGCGCCGCCTCGCCCCCGCGGGCGCGGACGTGCGCCTGTTCCGCTCCTTCGACCCCGCCGCCCCCGAGGGCGCCGAGGTGCCCGACCCCTACTACGGCGAGCGCGAGGGCTTCACCGAGGTGCTGGAGATGGTCAGGGCCGCCTCCGAGGGACTCGCCAAGCACCTGGCGACCACCCTGAGGTGAGGACTCTCCACCGGACTCGCGTTCGCCTCCGTGACAGGCGAAGAACCGGGGTTTCCTGGCGGGGGGATTTTCACCGACCCGACGCCTTTACAAAGTAGATCACTAGTCGGTCTCCGTCATCCGTCCGCGAGACGGGCCTGGTCACGGCGCGCCCGTCCCGCTCATGGCGCCGCGCCACGAGTGGCCCGCCCCGACCCCACGTCGTACCTCCGGGAGGCGTCCCGGAGGTACCGGCCCCACCTTCCCGCGCCACCGGTCCCCCTGGATCCGCCGGGCACCTACCCCGTACGGCCGAGCCCGTACGACGAAGCGGCGGAGGAGGCCTCGCGGGCGTCGAGGAGCTCCTCCCAGTGCTCCTGCGCCCAGGCGCACGCGGCGTTCATCGGTTCGAGCAGGCTGCGGCCGAGCGGCGTCAGCGCGTACTCGACCCGCTGGGCGGGATGAACGGTGCGCACGATCAGGCCATCGCGCGCGAGCGTCCGGAGCGACTGGGTGAGCACCTTCGCGGTGATGCCGCGCAGGGGGATCCGAAGCTCGGAGAACCGTCGCGGCCCGCCTTCGAGGCAGCGGATGATCATCCCTGCCCATTTGTCGCCGAAGCGGATGGGCGTGAGGTCGGACGGGCAGACCGGATCGAACATCTCCGGATCGAGGGGCTCTGTCACCCCTTCACGCTAGCCGGGGATCCCGCTGGGGACCACCGCCGACCGTCGCGCCGAACCACGGGTGGCCGGGTATCCCGGTGGTAACCACCTGCCCGGTTAATCTCCCGGCAGCGGCCGGCGATCAGGTCCGGCCCTGGACACGAGGGGTTCCAATGAGCAGGATCATCGTCTTCGGTGCCGGCGGCCGGGGCGGCCGGGCGGCCGTCCACGAGGCCCTCCGGCGCGGGCACCAGGTCACCGCGGTCGTGCGCGACCCGGCCGGGCACGGTGACCTGGCCGCGGACGGTGTGCGGATCGTCGCCGGCGACGTCACGGACGCGAACGGTGTCGCGCGGCTCGCCGAGGGTCACGACGCCGCGATCAGCTCCGTCTACGACGCGGGCGCGGCGCACGACGTCTTCTTCGCCGACGCCGCCCGCGCCCTGCTCGACGGGCTGACGAGGGCGGGAGTGGCCCGGCTGCTGACGGTCGGCCTGGCGTCGGTGCTGGCGACCTCCTCGGGGACGCTCCTGATGGACACGCCCGGCTACCCGCAGGAGTACCGGTCGTTCTACCTGGGGCACGCGGCAGGAAACGAGGTGCTGCGCACCACCCCCGCCTCGCTCGACTGGCTGGTCGTCAGCCCGGCCGGTGACTTCGACCACGGCGGCGCCCGTACCGGCCGCTACCGCGTGGCCCCCGCCGAGGCGGCCAGCCGCATCTCCTACGCCGACTTCGCGATCGCGCTGCTCGACGAGATCGACACCCCCGAGCACCACCGCACGCACCTCGGCGTCGAGGCGGCCTGACGAAAGAGGAGGTCGTCGACAGCCCGAACGAACGGGTGGCCCGGCACAGCCGAACGGCACACCCCTGGTTGATCGTCGAGCGTACGGGATGACGCGTCCCCACCGGCGCCCCCGCCGTGACCGGACGGCACGGCGGGGGGCGCCGGGTGATCAGCGGGTCTCGCCGGTTCCGCTCGCGCGTTCCAGCACCTCCAGGACGGTCCCGGCGAGCAGCGCGATCTTGTAGTGGTTGCGGGCCGCCGGAGCGCACCGGGCGGCCGCCAGCCCGGCCGCCCGGTCGAGGGGCTCGCCCGCCAGGAGTGCCTTCTCGACCTCGGGCAGGCGTACGGGGACGCGGGCGACACCTCCCACGGCCACCCTGGCGAAGGTGATCCTCCCGTCGTCGACGCCCAGCCGCGCCGCGGCCTCCACCAGCGGCCACTCGGCCTCGGACCTGCCGATCGCGCGGTGGTAGGCGGCCCGCTCCCCGGGCACGGGCGGCGGCAGGACGACGGAGGTGAGGATCTCCCCCGGGTCCAGCAGATGGTCCCGGGAGGGGTCCGAACCGTCTCCGTACAGGTCGGCGACGGGGAACGGCTCCCTGCCGTGCGTCTCGGCGGAGGCGTCGCAGGCGAGCAGGGCCACCGCCAGCGACGACGGGTGCGGCGCGACGCACGGGCCGCTGTCGAGGATCGCGGCGTTCGGGGAGAGCCCGGCGCGGGCCGGGCAGTGGTCGCCGCCGTTCTGGTGGCAGGAGAAGGCCGGGTTGCGGAAGTACGCGCAGCGGTTGCGCTGCAACAGGTTGCCCCCGACGGTGGCCACCTCGCGGATCTGGGGTGTGGCCAGACCCGCCGCCGTCAGCGCCAGGCAGGGGTGTGTGGCGCCGAGGCGCGCGTCGCGGGCCACCCGCGCGACCGTGGTGAGCGCGCCGATCCTGACGGAGCCGTCCGGCTGCCAGGTGACGCCGGACAGATCGGGCAGGCCGCGCAGGTCCACGTGCGGTCCGGCCGCGCGGCGGCCCATCAGGTCGGTGCCTCCGGCGCGGAACTCGCCCCCGCGCCGTACGGCCTCGCCGAGGTCGGTGAGTACGGTCATCGAACACCTTCCAGTGTGAGGCGGGGGGTGTGCTCCGGTGAGAGGGCCGTCGGCCGTCCCCTCCCGGGGGCCGGGTACGGGTCCGGCCGCGTCCGCGCGGAGGGGGTCAACGGGTGATCCCTTCGAGGAGCCGGTCGGGACGGATGGGCAGGTCGTGAGGGCGCCAGCCGGTGGCGTTGTGGACGGCGTTGCCCACCGAGGCGGCCACGCCGACCGTGGAGATCTCTCCGACCCCGACGCCGTTGCCGTTGACGTGCTCCCACCCGTCGCGGTGGAAGTGCACAGTGATCTCGGGGGTGTCGCCGATGCCGGGGATGCGGTAGTCGTCGAGGTTCGCGGTCAGCACGTTTCCGGTGACCGGGTCGACCAGCCGCTCCTCGTACAGGGCGTAGCCGATGCCCTGCACGACACCGCCCTCGCACTGGCTGCGTGCCGGCCGCTCGGCGTAGATGTGACCCGCCGCGATCCCGGCCCACACCCGAAGCGGCCTGACGGTGCCGAGGCGGGTGTCGACCTCGACCTCGGTGACGTGGACGGAACCGCTGAACCCCCGGCCGATCGCCATGCCGCCCACCGGGAACGGGGTGACGTAGCCGCGCCGGTCGCGGCGGCGCCCGCCCACCACCCTGGCGCCGTCGGTCAGGCCCAGCTTGCGCAGGCGCCGCGCGGCGTCGCGCGCGGCGGGGGCCACCGAGGCCGTGGTGCGGCTGCCGATCGAGCCCGGCCCGTGCACGGTGCCCGTCCTGCCGACCTCGACGCGGACGCGCTCGGCGGGCAGTCCGAGTTCCTCGCACACGACGCCGGCGATGACGGTGCGGACGCCGGTCCCGATGTCCTGGGTCGCGGTCGAGGCCACGACCACGTCACCCTCGACACGCAGCTCCACCTCTGTGGCGGGGTCGAGCATGTAGAGCCAGTTGGCGGCGGCCACCCCGACGCCCCGGCGGAAACGCCCCGTCTGGGAGCCGGTACGCGGCCTGGACGTCCACTCGGGCAGGGCCGCGGCCAGGTCGTAGAGCGCGTGCCGTTTGCGGTTGCCGTCCCAGCGGCGCCGCAGCGCGATCGGGTCCTCGCCCCTGCGGTGGGCGGCCTCGTCCACCGCCTGCTCCAGCGCCCAGAGCATGGGCGGCGCCCCCGGCCCGCGGAACGGGGTGCCCGGCGACTCGTTGGTGACCACGTCGTAGTCGCGGAGCCTGCGGGGCGCGGTGCCGTACACGAGGCGGGCCATCAGCGCGACGGACGACCCGATGGCCACGCCGCCACGCCCGTGGACGTCCATGGTGAGGGCGGTGAGGTCGCCCCGGTCGTCGGTGAGCAGTTCGACGGTGGTGCGGGTGCCCGGACGGTTGCCCGCGTCGGTGAGCTCCTCGGCCCGGCTGAGCACCACGCGCACCGGCGCGCCATGGGCCCGGGCGAGCTCGACGGCCGCGATCGTCTCGACGGTGACGCCGACCTTGGCCCCGAAACCGCCGCCGACGTGGTCGGCGGCGATGTGAACCCGCTCGACCGGCAGGTCCCACCGCTTGGCGGCCTGCTCGGCGGTGATGACCACGGTCTGGGTGGACAGGTGCAGGTGCAGGTCGCCCTCGGCGTCCCAGCGGGCGACGCAGGCGTGCGGCTCCAGCGGGGTGTGGACCTGCACGGCGGTGGTGAACGTGCCGGTCACCAGGCGGGGGTCGGCGTCGCGCCTGGCGGCCTCGATCCGCTTGGCGGCGGTGCGCCCGCGCCAGCTCGCCCTGGTGAAGGGACCGCGCACGTTGCCGTTCCAGGCGCCGGGAAGTGCCAACCCCTCGCTGGAGCTGGGGACGTGCTTTCTGGACTCCTCGTCGTAGACGGGCGGGGCGTCCGGCGCGTCGTCGAGCGCGGCGGGCCTCGGCTCGTAGCCGATCCCGGCGGCCTCCGCGATCGCGAGCGCCTCGCGGCGGGTGGGGGCGGCGACGGCGGCGACGGGCTGGCCCGCGTAGCGGACGACGCGGTCGGGCGGCAGCAGGTCGACCACGTGGGCGGCGTCCACCGTGACCGAGGTGACGCGGGCGTGCGCCCTCGTGGAACGGATGACCACGCCTTCCAGCTGGCCTTCGAGGCGCACGTCGGTCGTGTAGCGAGCGCGGCCCGCGACCTTGTCCATCGCCTCCACCCTGGCGGGTGTCCCCGCGGCGCCGTCGTGCTCTCCCCGGCAGGCGGCGGCGATCGCGGCGTAGATGCCCTCGTACGCGCCACACCTGCACAGATGACCGGCGAGGGCCGCGGCGATCCGCTCGCGCGGTGGCGCGACGTCGCCGTGCTCGGCGCGCCAGGCGTCGACGAAGGCCGCGCCCTCGACCGCGAATCCGGGCGTGCAGTAACCGCACTGCAGGCCGTCGTGGACGGCGAGGGCCCGCTGGACGGGGTGGTCGAGCCCTTCGGCGGTGGTGATCTCGCGCTCCTCCAGCGCGGCCGACGGCAGCAGGCAGCTCGCCTGGGGCACGCCGTCCACCATGACCGTGCACGCGCCGCAGACCCCGGTGCGGCAGGCGGCCTTGGCGCCGGTGAGGCCGAGACCGTCGCGCAGGACGTCCACGGCGGCGTCGTCGGGGCCGGCCTCCACCGTGGTGGGCAGCCCGTTTACCGTTATCTTCATAACTCTCCAGTTGACGTCGTCAACATTATGTTGACAGTGTCAACCAGATACGTTGACGTTGTCAACACAGCCTGCCCGGAAAGGGGATCCACGTGGTGGACGGCACCAGGACCCGCCTGGTCGAGAGCGCGCTGAGACTGCTGCGCGAGGAGGGCCTCGACGCCGTGACGCTACGCGCCGTCGGCGACCTGGCAGGCCTGTCCCGTACGGCCCCCTACCGGCACTTCGCCGACAAGACCGCCCTGCTCGCGGCACTCGCCGTCCGGGTCATCACCGATCTCAGCGCGCACGTCGCCGCCGCGGTCCTGGCGGCCGAGACCCCCCGCGACCGGCTGCGGGCCTTCTACCTGAGCTACGTCGAGTACGCCGTCGCACACCCCGAGGAATACCGGCTGGTGTTCGCCTCGGAGTTCGTCGTCGGGCACCACCCGGATCTGGAGACGGCGATCGACCAGGTGATGACCGCGCTCGACATGGAGGGCCCGTGGGAGGGGCCGGTGCCCAAGGCCAGGGTGATGGCCCTGTTCTCGACCGCCCACGGTCTCGCTGAGCTGGCGGTGGCGGGACAGTTCTCCCACAAGGGGATCGGATACTCCGACGTCGTCGACGTCCTGGTGAACCCCGGCGAACGGTGACGAGCGGCCGCAGACGGTCAGAGAGGGACGGTGTCCCTCGGACCGCCGTCATGGGGGGCACCGGCCGGGGAGGGGTGTACGGCGGACCGGCCGCCGCGCTCGGCGGCCCTCGCCACGTTGCGCAGCATCGGCCCGAAGACCAGGCTGTGGAAGGGCGCGACCGACCACCAGTAGAGGTGCCCGGCCAGGCCACGAGGATGGAAGATCGCCCGCTGGCCGTAGACGGTCTCCCCCCGGTACGTGAGCACCCGCATCTCCAGCCAGGCGAGGCCGGGCAGGCGCATCTCCGCGCGCAACCGCAGCAGGCGCCCCGGCTCGATCTCCTCGACCCGCCAGAAGTCGACGGAGTCGCCCACCCAGAGCCGCCGGGGATCGCGACGCCCTCTGCGCAGGCCCACGCCACCGACCAGCCGGTCGAGCAGACCGCGCAGGCTCCAGGCCAGGGGCAGGGAGTACCAGCCCACCTCGCCGCCGACGGACTCGATCACCGCCCACAGAGCCTCGGGTGAGGCGTCGACCCGACGGGCCCGCGCGTCGACGTACAGGCTGCCGCCCGCCCAGTCGGGGTCGGTGGGCAGCGGGTCACTCGGCGCCCCGGGGGTGGAGGCCGAGGACCAGCGGGTGACGACCTTGGCCTCCTTGACGCGCTGGAGGGCGAGTTCGACCGCCCGCCTCAGCCCGATCAGCCCGCCCGGCGGGTCCTCGACGTAGCGGGCGATGTCGTGCTCGCCGCAGACGGCCTCGTTGCGCAGCGACTCCACCAGCGGGCGGGCCAGGCTCGCCGGGACCGGGGTGACCAGCCCCACCCAGTGGCTGGAGAGGCCGGGGCTCAGCAGCGGGACCGGGATGATCAGCCTGCGGGGCAGGCCGGCGACCTCCGCGTAGACCCGCATCATGTCGGCGTAGGTGAGCACGTCCGGGCCGCCGATGTCGAAGGAGCGGTTCACCTCCTCCTCGACGGAGGCCCAGGCCACGAGGTAGCGCAGCACGTCGCGGATCGCGATGGGCTGCGTCCTGGTGCCCACCCACCGCGGCGTCGTCATCACGGGCAGCCGCTCGGTGAGGTGGCGCAGCATCTCGAAGGAGGCCGAGCCCGATCCGATGATGACCGCGGCCCGCAGCACCACCGCGGGCACCGAGGAGCGCAGGAAGATCTCCCCCACCTCGACGCGGGAGCGCATGTGCGGCGAGAGCCTCTCGTCCGGCGCGAGGCCCCCGAGATAGACGACCCGGCGAACCCCGGCGCGCTCGCACGCGGCGGCGAAGGTGGTGGCCGCCTCGCGGTCGGCGGCGGCGAAGTCACTCCCCCCGCCCATCGTGTGGATCAGGTAGTAGACCACATCGATGCCTTCCAGGGCCTTCGCCGCCTGCTCGGCGTCGGCCGCGTCGGCCTGGGCGACCTCGACCCGGGAGACCCACGGCTGGTCGCGCAGGCGGCCGGCCGACCTCACCATGCAGCGGACCTCGTGCCCCGCGTCCAGCAGTTCGGGAACGAGCCGCCCTCCGATGTATCCGGTCGCGCCGGTCACGAGACATCTCATGCGTACATTTTCGTACGGCGCCCCCCGGTGGTTGCGGCCGGACCCTTTCCTGTGCCGCGCACGGGCTCACCGTCCCCTTGGCCCGCCGTTTCCACGCAGCCGGGTTTCCCCGCCGACGTTTCCAGCCCGCCGTTGCCCCGCCGTCGTTCCGCGCCCGCTTCCGGCTCAGAGCCTCGCCTGGAACCCCTCTCGGATCTCCAGGAGGATCTCGCGGGTGCGCGTGGCCGGCTCGGCCTCGATGCACAGGCGCTCCATGACCTCCAGGTAGCTGTCGACGTCGTCGCGCTTCTCCAGGTAGACGGCGCTGGTGAGCTGCTCCATGTAGACGATGTCCGGCAGGTCGGGCTGGGAGAAGCGCAGGATGCTGAAGGGACCTCCGGCCGCGGCGTGGCCGCCGACGCTGAAGGGCACGATCTGGACGGTCACGTTGGGCAGTTCGAGCGCGCGCAGGATGTGGTCGATCTGCTCGCACATCGCCTCGGCCCCGCCGAGAGGGCGGCGCAGCACGGCCTCGTCCAGCACGGCCCACAGATGGGGCGGGTCCTGGCGGTGCAGCAGCCGCTGACGTGCCATGCGCAGTTTCACCCTGCGGTCCAGCTCCTCCGGGGAGGCCGAGGGGAAGCCCAGCCGGATGACGGCCCGCGCGTAGCCCTCGCTCTGCAGCAGGCCGGGAACGAACTGGACCTCGTAGTTGCGGATGCCGCTGGCCGACTCCTCCAGGCCCACGTACGTCTCGAACCAGGCGGGCAGCACGTCGTTGTAGTTGTGCCACCAGCCGGCGAGGTTGGCCTTCTCGACGAGGGAGAGGAACGGCTCACGATCGGCGTCGCTCGTCACCCCGTACAGGGTGAGCAGGTCGGACACGTCCCTGATCCGGAAGCTGACCCTGCCGAGCTCCATGCGACTGATCTTGGAGTGCGAGGCGCGGATGGAGTGCCCCGCCTCCTCCAGCGTGATGCCCCGCTGCTCGCGCAGGCGGCGGAGCTGTGCGCCCAGGACGATCCGCAGCACGGTGGAGCTGCCTCGCGGTGCGGCCATGGAGGTCGTGGGAGCCGCAGAGGCCGCAGAGGTGGGACCGACCGGCCGACCGTCGGCGTTTGGCATGATCATCTGCAGTCCTTCGGGCGCGGAACGCGATCCTGCGCCCACTCTTTGTGGCGATCGCGAGCCTTCACGGTACTCCGCTCGCCACGCTCAGACCATAGAAGATTTTATCTTTCAATCACAGTGGCGGATCTTCAATTGATCAGGTCGTCGAACTCCCCGCTCTTCACCCCTCGGACGAAGTCGTCGGCCTCGCGGCGGGTGTAGATCAGCGCGGGGCCTTCGGGGTCGCGGGAGTTGCGCATCGCGACCCTGCCGTCGGGCAGTTCCGCGAGTTCCACACAGTTGCCGCTGGGGTTGCTGAAGTGGCTCTTGCGCCATATGACACCGTCCATCAGGGCGGCCGACATGCCGTTGTACAGCTGGTTCATCCTCGCCTCTCACTGATTAGGGAGGGAAACAACACTCCGAGTGTAGGGCTTTTTGTGCAGATGCACGTGCATCTGTACTTGCCTATGCACATTACGGAAGGCAAGATGGCAGACGGATCAACCTCGCCACATGATCGTCCCCTCCTCAAGGTCGCCGATGACTGGTTACCGAAGACGCGAAGCCACACCCATCCGAGCTGAGATCGGAGGGTGGGAACGGTGGTTGTCGATGCTTAATCACCTGCTCCCCCCGAGCGGCCTGCCCCCCTGGGCCGGTAGGGAGGACCACGCCGGCCAGTTACAGATGGCCGTCCGCAGCCTCCGTTACGACTCGTGCGCGGCGCGGACCGCCCGCGAGTTCACCACCAAGGCGCTGCGGGCCTGGGAGCTGGAACCGCTGATCGACGACACCGGCATCGTGGTCTCCGAACTCGTGACCAACGCCGTACGCCACGGCACGCGAGGTGTCCTGCACGCCCGTTCCTTCCCCGAGGTCAGGGTGATCCTCTGCCACACCGAGCGCTCGGTGCTGTGCGCGGTCACCGACCCCAGCGACCAGGGCCCCTGTCTGCGCGAGCCCGACTACGAGGCGGAGAACGGCCGGGGACTCCAGTTGGTCGACGGTGTCAGCGAGACGTGGGGCTGGGCACCGCTGGAGAGCCGGGGCAAGGCGGTGTGGGCGGCCTTCGCCCTGCCCCCGGCAGGAGAACGCCACCTGGAAGCCTGCCACTGACGACGCGCGAGAGCCCGTCACCGAAGGTCGAGTGCCGGGAAAGTTACCCGAGTGGAAGGAGGCTCTGGCAGGAAACACCTCACCCCGTGGGCAGAAGGTCGATAATGTCCGCTGGAACCGCATGCCGGACGGAGGACACCATGGCGTCGTCGCAACCTGAGCGCCTCAGGTTCGATCCCACGATCCCGAACGCGGGCCGGATATCGGACTACTTCCTGGGCGGCAAGGACAACTTCGCCAGCGACCGGGCCGCCGCGCAGGTGGCGCTCTCCATCGCCCCCGAGCTCCCCGCCATGTCGCGGGAAGGGCGCAGATTCCTCGACCGCGTCGTGCGCTTCCTGGTCGAGGCCGGCATCCGTCAGTTCGTCGACATCGGCTGCGGCCTGCCGACCCAGGGCAGCGTGCACCAGATCCTGCGCGGCCTCGCACCCGAGGCGCGGGTCGTCTACGTCGACAACGATCCGATGGTCGTCGTCCACGCCCAGGCCCTCCTGAAGGAGGACAGCCCGGCCATCGTCGTCGAGGCGGACATGCGCGACCCCGAGCGGCTCCTCGCGCATCCCGGCCTCACCGGCCTGATCGATCTCGACGAGCCCGTGGCGCTCCTGCTCTTCTCGGTCCTGGCCGACCTTCCCGACGACGTCGAGGCGACGCAGGCCGTCGCCGCCCTGCAGAAGGCCGTCGCGCCGGGCAGCTACATGGCCCTCTCCCACGCGGTCTCCGATCTGTGCCCGGACAGGACCGCGCGGCTCGCCGCCCTCTTCCAGGACAGCGGGTCGATCACCGGTCCCCGCCGTGCGAACCTGCGCACCAAGGCCGAGGTCGAACTCTTCCTCGACGGGCTGAGGCCGGTCGAACCGGGCGTCGTCTACATTCCCGAATGGCGGCCGGAGGGCGCGATACCGCACCGGCCGGATTCCGTCTGGGTCGTCGGCGGAGTCGCACGAAAAGAATAGGCTTTTTTGGGAAACAATCGAGTTTTGCCTGCATTTGCTGCGCCTCGGCACCTGTTCACGCGACGCGCGATTCTCTAATGTCGCAGGCAACAGCGGAGGTGAAACCCGTTGAACGACACGTCCCGGCGGCCGGGGGTAGGCCTGGACACCAGCGTTCCCAACATCGCCAGAATGCACGACTACTTTCTCGGCGGGAAGGACAACTTCGCCGCCGACCGCGAGGCGGCCGAGGAGGTGCTCGCCGTCGCGCCCGAGATCAGGACCATGACGCACGAGGCCCAGGCGTTCCTGCGCCGGATGGTGCGATATCTCGTCGAGCGAGGCATGACCCAGTTCGTCGTCATCGGCTCCGGCCTGCCCAACCGCCGCAACGTCCACCAGGTGGCCCAGGAGATCGTCCCCGACACGCGCGTGGTCTACGTCTCCAACGACCCCGTGGTGCTCTCCCACGCCCGCGCCACGCTCGCCACCAACCCGTACACCACCGCCGTCGAGGGTGACGTCCTGCACCCCCGCGAGTTGCTCACCGACCCGGAACTGCTGCGCCTGGTCGACCTGGAGCTACCGGTGGCCGTCCTGATCCTGTCGGCCCTGCAGTTCATCCCCGACGAGGACGACCCGCACAAGAGCGTGGCCATCCTTCGCGACGCGGTGCCGGTCGGCAGCCACTTCGGCATCGGCCACGTCGTCTTCGACACGCGGCCGGAGGCCAAGGGCCCGCTGGTCGAGATATTCCAGCGGGTCCTCGGCCGCACCGAGGACGCCTCCCGGCGAAGCGATGAGGTGCTGCGCTTCTTCGACGGGCTGGAACTCGTCGATCCCGGCCTGGTCTACATCCGCCACTGGCACCCCGACAACCCGCTCACCGCGCAGGGCCGCGACAGGACGTGGACGATGGGCGGGGTGGCCCGCAAGGCCAAGGACTGACGAGGACCGGCGCGACCCGCGGATCCCTCCCACCGGCCGGCCTCCGGGAGGCGGACCTAACCCGCGACCAGGAGGTCGTCGCGCTCCACGGCCTCCAGCGAGAGGGTCTTGTAGCCGACCTCGTCGAACAGCACGGTGATCCGGTCGCTCTCCCTGCTCATCACCATCCCCGGCCCCCAGGCGCTGTGCCGCACCCTGGCGTGCATCGCGAAGGGCCCCTCGCCCGCGGCCTCCGGCTCCTGGGGCAGGCCTGCGCGGCAGGTGTCGCAGGCCTCGCAGCCGCGCTCGCGCGGCTCGCCGAAGTATTCGAGCAGGAAGCGGCGGCGGCAGCCCGTGGTCTCCGCGTACGCGCGCATCATGTCGATCCTGGAGTCGTCGATGCGACGCCGGGTGTCGTCCAGCTCGACGGCGCGGGCCGCGGCCGCCTCGGGCTCGGGACCGCCGGACACCCGGCGCAGGTCGCCCTCGCCGGTGACCTCGATCGCGTTCGCCCGCTCCAGGAGGTTGACCAGCCGGGTGAGCCGGGTGGCGCCGACGTCGAGCAGGGTCCGCATCTCGCCCGCGGGTACGGTGCCGCCGTGCTCGTGCACCAGCGTGGCGACCCGTAGCAGCAGTTCCTCGTCGGCGCGTCCCCCGACGAAGAACCTGCGCAGCCCGAGGTCCTCGGAACGGTAGAAGAGCACCGCGGCGGCGGGCCCGCCGTCCCGCCCGGCCCGGCCGATCTCCTGGTAGTAGGAGTCCGGCGACTCCGGCGGGGCGGCGTGCAGCACGAACCGCACGTCCGGCTTGTCGATGCCCATGCCGAACGCCGAGGTCGCGACCACGACGTCCAGCTCGTCGTCGCGGAACATCTCGTGGATCCTGTGCCGCTCGGCCGCCTTCATCCCCGCGTGGTACGCCTCGGCCCTGCGACCGGCCTCGCGCAGCGCGGTGGCGTACTCCTCGGCGGCGCGGCGGGTGGCGACGTAGACCAGCCCGAGTCCTGAGCGGGACGCCGCGTCCTCCACCAGCGCCCGCCTCATATCCTCCTGGGTGACGAAGCGGCGCACCTGTAGGTCGATGTTGGGCCGGTCGAAGCCCCGCACGATCTGGCGGACGTTCCTCAGCCCGAGGGCGGTGACGATCTCGTCGCGTACCGCAGGGGCGGCCGTGGCGGTCAACGCCACCACCGGCGGATGCCCCAGCTGCTCGATGACCTGGCCCAGCCTCAGGTAGTCGGGCCGGAAGTCGTGGCCCCACGCCGACACGCAGTGCGCCTCGTCCACGGCGATCAGCGAGGGACGCGCGGCGCGCAGCCGCTCGACCGTCTCCGGTTTCGCGAGTTGCTCGGGTGAGAGGAAGACGAACTCGGCCGCGCCCGCGCGTACGGCCTCCAGGGACGCCTCGCCACCGGACTGGGCGGAGTTGACCGCGACCGCCCCGCCCGCGTCGGCCTCGGCCAGCCCGGCGACCTGGTCACGCTGGAGGGCGATGAGCGGCGAGACGACGACGGTGGGCCCGTCGAGCAGCAGTGCCGGCACCTGGTAGACGGCCGACTTACCGCTGCCGGTGGGCATGACCACGAGGGCGTCGCCCCCGGCGAGCAGGTGACGCATGGCGTCGAGCTGCCCGGGGCGCAGGTCACGCCAGCCGAAGACCTCGCGGGCCACGGCGCGCAGCTTCCGCGCCCTCGGCCCGAACCTGTCCTTGATGCTCATGCCCTCCGCCTTCCCGCCGTGTGACGGCCAGGTACCCGCGGATCGGGGCACTAGTCGCGCGACGTCCCCTCGATCGAAGGAGGGCGCGGGACGGGTACGGGCGGGAAGCGGGAGACACCGATGAGGGGCGCCCCGTCGCGGACACCCCTCCTTCGGCCGGATCGCGGCCCGGCCTGTCAGGTCGCGGTTCGGCCCGCCGGGTCGCCCCGGGTCACCCCGGTCCGCCGTGTCAGGTCGCCACGCCTGCCGCGTCGCGGCTCGACCGACCTGTCGGGCCGCTGTCGGGTCACTGTGGGCCGGTCGCGGTTCGGGCCGCCGGGGCACAGCGGCTCGACCGGCCCGCCGGCATCGTGACGGCCGTCGCGATCGTCGTGACCGCGACGTCCGTCACGGCCGCCGCGTGTTCACCGCCTTCGCCGCGGTCACTTCGGCATGAGCACCGTGTCGACGAGGTAGACGACGGCGTTGGAGGTCTGGATGTTGCCGCAGAGGACCTTGGCGTCGTCGACGGTGAAGTCCTCACCGGAGCCCTTCACGGTCAGTGTCCCTCCCTGCATCGTGGTCAGCGTGCCTTGGGTCAGGTCCTCGGGGGTCTTCTTCCCCTCGACGACGTGGTGGGTCAGGACCTTGGTCAGCTCCGCCTTGTCGGACAGGAGCTTGTCGAGCTTCTCCTTCGGAATCTTGGCGAACGCCTCGTTGGTGGGGGCGAACACCGTGATGTCCTTGGCGGAGTTGAGCGTCTCGGTCAGGCCGGCCTGCTCGATCGCCTGGGCCAGCGTGGAGAGGGAGGGGTTGGAGGCGGCGGCGGTGGCGACCGGCTGTGAGGCCATCTCGCTGAGGCTGCCCTCGCCGCTGGCGGGCAGGGACGCGCACCCGGGGCCGAACGGCTCCGTCATCATGCCCGAGGGTTCGGGCGAGGCGCCCTCGGTGGGCATGGTCGAGTCTGTCGGGACCGGTGTGGGAGAGGTGATCCACCCGTGGGCGGCGACCGCCTGCGCGGCGGGGGCTGCGGTCAGGGCGAGTACGGTCAGGGCCGATGCCAGAAGAGACTTCTGCTTCACGGTTTTCTCCTTGGTTGGGCGGATGAGCCATCCGGGTCCGTCGGCGGGTTCCCGAGCCACTCATGTCCTGTATTGGAGATCAATTCCCTGAGATTTGAGGCTAAATGCCCCACTAGAGGACTCTTGACCACATATCTCCCGAGAGAGATAGCTATTTTCCATTCGACGGGGCGTTAATCAAGGCCCTCCGCATCCCCCCGTAGAGTGGGAATCATGAGCCCGAAGATCGCGACCAACGAGGTCGTCTCCCGCGACCGGCTGCTGGATTTCCTCCGTGACCGCCACCGCGCGCTGGTCATCACCGCGCGGCGCGACGGCAGGCCACAGGCGTCCCCGGTGACCTGCGGCGTCGACGCCGAGGGCCGCATCGTGGTGTCCACCTACCCTGAACGCGCCAAGACCTCCAACGCCCGCCGTGACCCGCGGGTGAGCGTCGTGGTCCTGTCGGACGACTTCGACGGCCCCTGGGTGCAGGTGGACGGCACGGCCGAGGTCCTCGACCTGCCGGAGGCCCTCGAACCGCTGGTCGACTACTACCGGTCCATCTCCGGTGAGCACCCCGACTGGGACGAGTATCGAGCGGCGATGACACGGCAGGGCAAGTCGCTGTTGCGCGTCACCCCGGAGCGCTGGGGCCCCATCGCCACCGGCGGCTTCCCCGCCCGGCTGGCCTGAGGGCCTGGCGCCCGGACAGGCCCTCAGGCCAGGCTGCACTGCCCGGCCGCGTCGCGGTCGATCGACTCAACCGGACAGGCTCTCAGGCCGGGCGGGCCCCTTGGACCGGTCTGTCGGCCAGGAGACGACCTCCAAGGATCACCCCAGGTCGGCCAGGACGGCCTCGGCCGCCCTGCGCCCCGAGACCAGGGCTCCCTGCTGCGAGCCGGTGTCGCGGTGGTCTCCGCACACATAGCGGCCCGGCGCGAAGCGCACGGGGCGCCGCAACGAGAACGGCGGCACCATCGCGGGCAGCGCCTCCTTGACGGCGTACGTCGCCAGATGGTCCCAGTTCGAGGTGTCCGTCCCGTAGATCTGTGAAAGCCGCGCCCTGACCCGGGGCTCGTCCGCGTCGGAGAGGACTCCCAGCACCGACGTGGAGACCAACGCCCGGCCCGGCGGCGCGTACGCGGGCGCGGCGTCGCTGATGACCAGGGTGTCGGTGATGTGGCCCTCCGCGTCGACGATCTGCGTGGGGTCGTCCATGGGCGAGCGGAAGGCCGCGTGGTAGAAGGTCGTCACCGAGCGCATCGCCGGAGTCTCCAGCCCCGGATAGAGTGCGGCGGCCATGGCGGGGTCGGTGGCCACCACCACCGCGCGGGCCTGGATCGTCTCGCCCCCGGCCGTCTCCACCCCCTCCTCGGTCACGGCGAGGACCGGGGTCTCCAGCGCGAGCGCCCCCGGAGGAAGGCGTCCGGCGAGCTGCCGGGTGATCTCTCCCATGCCGAGCGCGGGCACCCCGACCGTTCCCCGGGCGAAGGCGCGCCAGATGAGGTGGAAGAAACGGCTGGAGGTCTCCAGTTCCCGCTCCAGGACGACACCGGAAAGGAACGGGCGGATCAGTTTCTCGACCATCCTCGGTGAGACGCCCCAGTGCCGCAGTTCCTCGCGCGTGGTGCGTTCGCGCCCGTCGCGCAGCCGGCTCACCGGCAGCAGGAGGTCCCGTGCGGTCAGCGCCGCCAGGGCCGCCTTGTCGCGCGGAGAGCCCACGTCGGCGAGGAGCCCGCTGAGCGCCTGGCCCGGGTGGCGCCAGGGCAGCATGAACCGCTCCCGCCGCCCCCTCTCGAAGGAGATCAGGCCGGACGGAATCGGGCGCAGGTCCAGGGCTCCGATGTCGAGGACCCGCGCGGCCTCCGGGTAGGCGGTGTTGAAGACCTGGAAGCCGCGGTCCAGCCGGAAGCCGTCCACGACGTCGGTGCGCACCCGCCCGCCCGCCTCGTCCGCCGCCTCGACGACGCGGACCTCCACTCCCGCCGAACGCAGCCGCAGGGCGCATGCCAGACCGGCGAGACCCGCACCGACGATCACCACCGTGTCCGGCATGACGCACCCCCTCAAGGCGACGGCGGCACGAGACCTCAGGGGCCCGTGGAACCCCTAGGGTGAGGGAATCCGCCATCCTTGTCTTCGAGCGGCGGGTGCCGGGGGTTGCGCCCGCCGATCCGTTCGTTGTACGGCCTACCCCAGCTTCACGGTGATCTCGCCTCCGAGCTGGAAACCTCCGGTCAGTTCCAGATCGTCACCGCTCCAGAAACGGCCGGGGTCGTACCAGTTCGGCCGCCGCCCTCCGGGCAGCAGTCCCATGGCCTCGTACGTGACCGCGACGACCTCCGCGCAGTAGGCGCTCTCCAGGGCGCTCTCCTCGGCGCCTCGCTTGAAGATCTTGGGCACCCGCCCCTTCATCCAGCGGCCGGCGAGCCTGGCCGTCGAGGGGAAGGGCGTGCCGTCCAGCCTGGCGACGGTGCGCAGGACGGCGTCCTCCATCTCGGGGGGTGCCTGCGGCTCCAGCTGTCTCAGCCAGCCGCGCTGGCCGTATCTGGTGGCCCAGACCGTCACCGCCTCGCGCAGGTCGTGCAGCTGGACGCCGCGCTGGTGGGTTCCCGACCACAGGTCGGGCAGGGAGCGACCCAGTTCGGCGTGCCACATCAGGGGCGGCATGTCGTCGATGACGACCGACATGCCGACGTGGTTGACGGGGCTGTTCGTCATGGTCTGGATCGCTCGATCGGGCACCGTTCGACCGCGGAACAGCCACACGTCGCCGGTGCGGGTCAGGTTGACGGCCTCATCGAGGCTGATGCTCTTGCCGGACATTCCGATAGCGTAGGCACATGCGATGGTGGAAGATACTCGGTCTGGCGGGTGTGGCGGGCGTCGCGGCCACGGGAGTCGTGATCGCGCGGGCCGAGCGCCGCCGGCAGGCGTACACCCCGGAGGAGATCCGCGCCCGCCTTCGCGCCCGCCTGGAGGAGTCCTCCGGCGAGCTCTCCCGGGATTCCTCCGAGCCGGTCCCCAGGGCTGTCGGCCCCGCCGACCAGGCACCCTGACTCCAAGCCCTGTCCTGAGGGCCCCCTCCCCGCCGACCGGACCGGACACCTGGAGCCCCGGCAACGGCGCGCCTGAGCCGCTGCCGTACCCCGGGTGTCCGGCAGCGGCTCAGGCGCGCCGCGCGGGGGCGAACCGTCGTCGCCGTCGCCCTCGGGGGCCGTTTCCCGGGCGAGTAGCGCGCGAGGGCGGGCCGCGAGACGACCCGCCCCCGCCCTGTGACCGTCAGTCGAACCGGATCGCGGCCGGGTCCCACCCCTCGGGCAGCGGTGCGGGCACCGGGCAGGTGCTGCCGACCTCCACGAACTCGCCCCGCTCCGCGGACTCCGCGATGGCGATCATCGTGTCGAGGACGTGCAGGCCGAGTTCGCCGGTGGTCCGGTGCGGCCTTCCCTCACGGATGGCCTGGGCCATGTCGAGCACGCCCAGGCCGCGACCGGCCTCGGTGCCCTTGATGGGAACCGGCGTCCACTCCTCGTCGGTGGCCCGGCGCAGCCGGACCTCACCGCCGAAGGTGTTGGGATCGGGCACCTCCATGGTCGCCTCGGTACCGGTGATCTCGACGAACCCGGTGCGTCCCAGCGGCGAGTCGAAGCTGAAGACGAGCGTGGCGGCCTGCCCCGCGGCGAACTCCAGGAGCGTGGTCGTGTGGGTGGGCACCGCCACGGGAATACGCGTCCCCGCCTTGGGGCCGGAGCCGACGACCCGTTCGTCCCTCGCCCTGCGACTGACCGCGGCGACCCGCGCCACCGGCCCGAAGAGGGTCACCAGGGTCGTCAGGTAGTAGGGACCCATGTCGAACAGCGGCCCGGCCCCGGGCTGGAAGAAGAACTCGGGGTTCGGGTGCCAGACCTCGGGACCCGGTGTCTGGAACAGGGTGAGGGCGGTGAGCGGGGTGCCGATGGCCCCCTCGGAGACGAGCCTGGCCGCGGTCTGCAGCCCCGCGCCCAGGAAGGTGTCGGGGGCGCTGCCCAGGAGCACCCCCGCCGCCGTGGCGGCCTCGACGAGCCGCGCGCCGGACTCCCTGTCCACGGTGAACGGCTTCTCGTTGTAGACGTGCCGCCCGGCCAGGACGGCGGCGAGCGCCACCTCGGCGTGCGCGGCCGGGATCGTGAGGTTGACCACCAGTTCCACGTCGGGGTGCGAGATCGCCTCCTGCGGGGAGGTCGCCACCGGTACGCCGTAGCGCGCGGCGACCTCCTCGGCACGGGCCAGGTCCAGGTCGGCGCACGCCACCACGCGCACGCCGGGGAAGGTGGTGAGGTTACCCAGGTACTGGTGGCTGATGTTGCCGCACCCGACGATCGCCACCCCGAGCGGGCCGGTCATGCGCTCACCCGCCCGGCGGCGACGAGACCGGTCAGGTAGGCGTGGCTGTCGTCCAGCGCCTGGAGCATGTCGGTGGCGCAGTGGTCGAGCTCCACGATCCGCACCGCGTCCGGCGCGGTGTTCAGCGCGTCCACGATGGGCACCTGGCCGGCGCCGACCGCGGTCATCGGGCCCTCCTGGGTGGCGGGGCCGTCCTTGACGTGCAGGTGGCTCACCCGCTCGCCCAGCCGGGTCAACAGCCCCGAGGGGTCGACCCCGCCGGTCGCCGCCCAGTAGAGGTCGACCTCCAGCAGCACCGAGGGGTCCAGCAGCTCCGCCAGCACCTCCAGCGCGGGACGGCCGTCCACCCGCTGTTCCAGTTCCCACCAGTGATTGTGGTATCCGAGTCGCAGCCCGTGGTCGGCGGCCTCACGGGCCGCCTCGCCGATGTTCCTCGCCGCCAGCTCGACCCCCTCCCTGTCGGCGAACCACTCGGCGGGGGCGGCGGGCACGATGACGGTCCGCGCGCCGACCGCGACGGCCCCGGCGAGCGAGGACGCGCGCCGCTCGTCGAGAAGCGGGGCGTGAACGCTGCACACCGAGAGCCCGGCCTCCTCCAGATCCTCGCGCAGACCTCCCGGGTCGAGATGCGCGTCGAACGGCTCGACCGCGTCGTACCCCATGCCGGCGATGCGGCGCAGCACGGCGCGGCGATCGACGGCCGCCTGTTCGCGTACGGAGTACAGCTGGACGGCGAGTGAGCTCATCAGTTCTCCTTAGGCGTGGACACCTCCGCCTGCGGGCGAAGGAGAGAACGCGGCTTCCTACCCCGCGACGGGGAGGACCAGGGCCGCGGCGCCGTACAGGCCGGCGTCGCGTTCCAGGGAGGTCTGTTCGACGGTCAGGCGGCGCAGGAAGGCGAGGCCGGCCCGTTCGGCGACCGCCTGGCGCAGCGGGGCGAGCAGGGTCTCCCCCGCCCCGGACACGCCGCCCCCGATGACGACGTCGTCGATGTCGAAGAGCGCCGCCGTGGTGAGGATCGCCACGGCCAGCGCGTCGGCGGCCCGCTGGAAGGCCAGCTGGGCGGCGGGCACCCCGCGTGCGGCGTCGGCCGAGAGCGCGCGGGCGTCCGGACGCGCACCGGGAGCGCTCCAGCCGTTCGCCAGCGCCCAGCGGACCATGCTCGGGCCGCTCGCGATCGTCTCCAGGCAACCGGTCGCCCCGCAGGGGCAGAGCTCTCCGTCGCGGTCCACGATGATGTGCCCGATGTGTCCGGCGTTTCCCGTGGGTCCCACGTACGGCGTCCCGTCGAGGACGAGGCCCCCGCCCACACCGGTGGACACCACGATGCCCAGCAGGGCGCGGGAGCGCGAGTGCCCGCCCCGCCACCACTCCCCCAGTGCCATGCACTGCGCGTCCCCCGCGAGGGCGACGGGGAGGCCGGGAAGGAGCTCGCTCACCGCGCCGACCAGGGGGAAGCCCCGCCAGGCGGGGATGTTGACCGGGCTGACCGTGCCGGCGACGGCGTCGAGGGGGCCCGCGGAGCCGATCCCGATCCCGGCCAGATCTCGGGTGTCATCGACGCCGACGGCGGCGTCTGCGGGGCGATCGTCCCGGGTACCACGGATGTCGTGGACGAGCGAGACCAGTGTCGCCTCGGGGTCCCGGCCGACCGGCACCTCCACCCTGCGTGTCACGGTCCCGTCGGGCCTGACCAGCGCCGCGGCGAACTTGGTGCCGCCGATGTCGATCGCGAGGGCGGTCACCGGCCGGCCCGCCCGGCATGCCGGGGCGCGGCTGGAGGGCAGGTGACCATCGGTGCCACCGCGCGGCTGTGCAAGGGGATCCTCCGCTGATCGATGCCACAAAGGGTACTTTTCCCAAGTGACCGGGCAAACAGGCTGAAGGTACGACGGTAATGACAACGTTGTCAACGGTATACGGGGAGCACGGAGCCACCGGTTCACCCCAAGCCCTCATGAGTTGTGCAGCCTTATCCGATTTAAGGGCAGATACGGTTAGCCCAGGTGTGATGTGAGGAGACTGCGATGACGCACGAACACGCGGGACAGCCCGCCAGGCCGTCCGATCTGGTCGACGTGGCCCGCCTGGTGACCTCTTACTACGCCCTGCATCCCGACCCGGGTGAGATCGGCCAGCGGGTGGCGTTCGGGACGTCGGGACACCGGGGCTCCTCGCTGAACGTCGCCTTCAACGAGGACCACATCCTCGCGACCAGCCAGGCCATCGTGGAGTACCGGGCCGCGCAGGGTGTCGACGGCCCGCTGTTCCTGGGCGCCGACAGCCACGCGCTGTCGGAACCGGCCGGCGTGTCGGCGCTGGAGGTCTTCGCGGCCAACGGGGTGACGGTCATGATCGACAGCCGGGACGGCTACACCCCGACCCCCGCGGTCTCCCACGCGATCCTGGCCCACAACCGGGGACGTTCCTCGGCGCTTGCCGACGGCGTGGTGGTGACCCCCTCGCACAACCCGCCCGGCGACGGCGGCTTCAAGTACAACCCGCCGCACGGCGGCCCCGCCGACACCGACGCCACCTCCTGGATCCAGGACAGGGCCAACGCGCTGATCGCCGACGGGCTGAAGGAGGTCAGGCGGATCCCGTACACCCGGGCGCTGGCCGCCGACACGACCGGCCGGTACGACTTCCTCGGCCACTACGTGGACGACCTGCCCTCGGTGCTGGATCTCGACGCCGTCCGGGAGGCGGGGGTGCGCGTCGGCGCCGACCCGCTGGGCGGGGCGAGCGTCGCGTACTGGGGGGAGATCGCCGAGCGGCACCGGCTGGACCTGACGGTGATCAACCCGCTCACCGACCCGACGTGGCGGTTCATGACGCTGGACTGGGACGGCAAGATCCGGATGGACTGCTCGTCGCCGTACGCGATGGCCTCGCTCATCGCCAACCGTGACGCCTTCGACGTCTCCACGGGCAACGACGCCGACGCCGACCGGCACGGCATCGTCACGCCCGACGGAGGGCTGATGAACCCCAACCACTACCTCGCCGTGGCGATCTCCTACCTCTACTCCCACCGGCCGGGCTGGCCCGCCGGTGCCGGGGTCGGCAAGACGCTGGTGAGCAGCGGCATGATCGACCGGGTGGCCGCCGACCTGGGCAGGCCACTGATGGAGGTCCCCGTCGGGTTCAAGTGGTTCGTGCCCGGCCTGCTGGACGGCTCGCTGGGCTTCGGCGGCGAGGAGAGCGCCGGGGCGTCGTTCCTGCGGCGCGACGGCTCGGTGTGGACCACCGACAAGGACGGCATCATTCTGGCATTGCTCGCCTCGGAGATCATCGCGACCACGGGCCGTTCACCGAGCGAGCACTACGGCGACCTGGTGTCCAGGTTCGGCGACCCCGCCTACGCCCGCGTCGACGCCCCCGCGACCCGGGAGGAGAAGGCGGTGCTCGCCAGGCTCTCGGCCGAACAGGTCACCGCGGGCAGCCTCGCCGGCGAGGAGATCACCCAGGTGCTGACCTCGGCCCCCGGCAACGGCGCGGCCCTCGGCGGGCTCAAGGTCTCCACCGAGAACGCCTGGTTCGCCGCCCGCCCCTCGGGCACCGAGGACGTGTACAAGATCTACGCCGAGTCCTTCAAGGGCCCCGAGCACCTGAAGCGGGTGCAGCAGGAGGCGCGCGACCTGGTCTCGGCCTCCCTGGGCTGACCGCGACGGCGGCGGCATACGCCCGGCGGGCGCGTCCGGGGGCAGGACGCCCGCCGGGCGCCCCTCCCCGGACGAAAGCGGGCGCGGCCTCAGGTGAACATGCGCCAGGCGGCGGGCAGGACCGTCCAGCGGCGCCGGGTGATCCGGCCGGTCAGCTCGCCGTCGGCGTTCACCGGGACGGATTCGCCCTCCACGGTCACCTCCCCGCCACGGGTGGTGATCACGTCGCGCAGGTCGGGATGGGTTCCCCTGCGCAGCCGGAGGGCGTAGGCGAGCCTGTTCAGCGGTCCGGTCGTCAGCGAGACGACGACGTCGGCCATGCCGTCGTCGGGCCTGGCCCGGGGAGCCAGTGGGGTGCCGCCGCCGATGGTGAGGCCGTTGCCGATCCCCACCATGAGTACCCGGTGCCCGTCGCCGACGGAGCGGCCGTCCACGGTGACGCGCAGCCGCCAGCCGGGGCTTCGCACACCGGCGAGCAGCGCTCCCGCCGCGTAGGCGAGCCGCCCGAGCACCGGCTTGAGCGGCGTCGCCCCCTCGGACGCCTCGGCGCCGATGCCGAGGTGGACCATGTTGACGACGACCCCGTCCTCGTCGTCCACCAGCAGGTCGAGCGGCTGCGGCCGGCCCGCGAGCACGACGCGGGCGGCGACCGGCGGGTCCAGCGGGACGCCCAGGCCGCGGGCGAAGTCGTTGCCCGTACCCAGCGGGACGAGTCCCACCGTACGGGTCTCCAGCTCGCCGCGCCGGTGCAGGGCGGCGACCACCACGTGCAATGTGCCGTCGCCGCCCAGCACGACCACGTCCCTGCCCGGGCAGGAGTCGAGCATCTCGTCCAGGTCCTTCTTACCGGCGGGCGCCTCGATCACGTCGGCGCCACCGGCGCGCAGCGTTTCGAGTGCGGCGGTCCTTGCCTTCTCGTCGGCGCTCCCCGCGCTCTCGTTGTAGATCGCCAGCAGCTCGGCCATGTCGTTCCTCCACGTGGTCGTCCCTACGGCTCCTGCCCACCGGAGTCCCGATCACGCGGGTCCCGCCCCATCCGCCACCAGCGCAGGGACACCCACAGCCCGGTCGCGACACCGATCAGCACGGCCAGGACGTACACCGCGCGGATCGTCTCCGGTGAGGTGTAGCCGTTGCCCGCCACGAGGATCGCCATGAGCAGCGCGGACAGCAGTCCCACTCCCACACCCCCGGCGATCCCGAGCAGCCCCACCTTCAGCGCGCGTGACAGACGGCCGCCGGGAGGCCGGGGCACCGGCGTCATGACGGCCATGAGGCGGCCCACGACAAGGGCGGGATCGTCGTCGACCCCGCCGGCGACGAGCTGGACGGTCACCCCGCCGCGTTCGGGTTCGCTCAGGCAGATCCATTGGCGCTCGTCGAGGAAGACGGTGGCGCCTCCCGCACCGGGAACGGTCAGCCACAGGAACGGCGTGCCCTCGGGGAACGTCCTGACGCCGTGTCTGGCCGTCGGCGCGTGCACGTCGAGCGCCGCGCCGAGAGCCCGCAGCGCCACCTCCTGGCCGGATATCCCCACGGCTGCCTCCCTTCCTCGTCCCTGTGCGGCGCGCGACCGGGCGCTCGCCTTCCGGCGGGGCGCCCCGACCCGAGGGGCGCCCGGAGGATCGGAGCCGTACGGCGGACCTCGTACGGCGGATCCCGGGGGCCGGGCCCGGCTCTCGGCGGGGCCCGGCGAGCGGTCAGGCGGACCTCACACGGTGGACCCGCGCAGAGAACCGGTCTCGGCGAGGGAAGGGGAGCAGATCTCGTCCAGCAGGTCGCGAAGCCGGGCCCGGTAGTCCTGGTCGGCGAGCCTGCCGTCGGCGTCGAACGGGGCGGGAGTCGTGGAGACGGCCAGTTCCGCGCCCCGGACCACCGCGCCCGCCGCGCCGAGCGCCCTGCGCAGCTGGATCTGCGTCCACATCCCCTCGTGGGCGCGCGGGCAGGCGGTCACCACACCCACCGGCTTGCCCATCAGGACCGCGCCGCCTCGCGCGCAGACGATCCAGTCGAGCGTGTGTCCCAGCTGCGCCGGGAGCGCGCTGTGCGCCGGCGCGGTGATCAGCACGCCGTCCGCGGCGGAGAGGCGGTGCCACAGATCGGCCACCGGCCGCGGGAGCCCGCCCTCCTCCAACGGCGGCACCTGCTCCAGGCCCCGCCAGATCTCGAAGTCCACCGTCGCGGGCAGTTCCCGTGCCGCCGCCTCCAGGAGCCTCCAGACGTACGCCCCCGGGCGAAGGCTTCCCGCGATCCCAACGATCCTCATTCCCGGCCCCATCCTGTCGCCGTACGGCGACGTTACGAGTGAGAGAGGTTCCGCCCTCGGTCACGCGGTCGCGGCCGCCGGCAGGGCTCCCCCTCGAACTCACCGACACAAACCGCTACTCGACCTCACCGTGACGCGAAGAGGGAGGTCCGATCGTGGTACGGGTCGAGCCGCCCCGCTCACGAACCCCGGAACGGCGATCACGCTTCCGTGAACCAGCACGGCGACGGCGGTGCCGGCGAACCTCACACTCCATCACACTCGGGGCCTGCCCTCAGTGCGGGGGGACGAACATGATCAAGCGTATCCTTCGCGAAAAAGCAGGTTATTTCTCTGTCAAGGGCGGCGAGGGCGCTGGAGGAAAGGCCGGTCCCGCGCTATGGAGCCCCCGGGTAGGTGCGGGGAGCCGCCCGGTCGGTGACCCGCTTGAGCTCGAAGAACGCCTCCTCGGTGGCGAGCACCTTGAACGCGTCCCAGAGCCGCCCGGCCCGCTCGCCGGTCGGGATCTCGCTGACGACGGGGCCGAACTGACCGGCGTGCCCGTTCACCGAGATGGTCGGGACGCCGATCAGCGCCTGGTTCCGCTCCCCCGCCGGCACCAGGGCGTGCGAGGCGTGGATCGCCTCGTCCCAGGTGTCGTCGCTCCGCGCCGCGAGCAGTTCGGGGGGCAGTCCGGCGTCGGCCAGCGCGGCGGCGATCACCGGCTCCAGCGACTCCATCGCGGCCCGCCAGCTCGCGAGACCGCCGTCGGGCGTCGTGTCGCGGGCGCGCCGGAACAGGCCGTCCTCGCCGTGGTAGCGGGTGCCGAGCGCGGTGTAGAGCTCGCCGACGGCGGCGTCCCCGGCCGCCGCGCGTGCCGCCGCGAACACCCGGATGGTGCCCCGGCCGAGCTCGACGATCTCGCGGTACTCCTCAGGCATGTCCTGCTTCTCGTTGAGCGCCGCCAGGCTCATCTCCCGCCAGTTGATCCTGATGGGGCGCACCTCGCGCACCTCCAGAATCCAGCGGGAGGTGATCCAGGCCCAGGGGCAGCCGGGATCGAACCAGAAGTCGACCAGATCCTCACTCATCGGAATCCTCTTTTCCGTGGAAGTTCCTCACAGCATCGGACCTCAAGCACACTGAAGGTCAAGTTCGCCGGCCGCACCGGAGCCGGGGCACGAGCCACGGCCACCGGCGTTCCCTGGGGCCGGACGCCGGGATCCCGCCCGTCCCGTGCCGCGCACGTGCCACCGATCTCCCCGGGGGGAGCCCGCCGCAGCTGATCAGTCGTGGCCACCGACTCGCCACGACGCGGCCCGCGCGGGGTAGGGGGCTAACCGGCCGACGCGGCGCGCCGGGCGGCGGGGGCGATCGCCGCCACCAGACGCGGTGCGAGGGCCGCCGCCTGGGCGCGGATCTCCGGGATCGCCGTCGTCTCGTACAGGCTTCCGCGCAGCAGGGGGCCGAGCGTGAAGATCCTGTCGTCCGCTTCTCCCGACGCGTCCAGGACCGCACCGCCGGGATCGGCGTCCAACCCGAGCCGCAGCCGGTCCGGCCGGACCACGCCGTCGGCGACGAGGCGGGCGAGGAGGGGGTCGCGGGCGATGTCGGTGCCGGGCCCGGTGGCGTTGACCAGCCAGCCGACGTCGAGTTCGCGGACGGCGCCGTCGGTGCTCACCTGGGCGCGCAGCCCGCGAGGGCCGGCGGTGGCCCGGAGCAGCCGGCCGCGGATCAGGTGAAGGCGGCCGGCGGCTCTGAGGTCGGCGATCCTGGCGGCCGTGGGGGGAGGGATCCGGTGGCGGTGAACCTCCCAGTGGCGGGCGGCCAGTCCCAGGAACCGCCTCTGGTCGTCCGGGGTGAGCCGGGCCCACAGTCTCTGGGCCTGTGGCCGCAGGCCGTCGACCACGCCGTACCAGTCGCCCCCGTTGTCCCGTACGGCCAGACGCACGGCGCGGAGCAGGTCGCCGATCCCCAGCGGCCCGTCCGGGATCGGCGTCGGGACCGGTGGCGGTACGGGCCGGGGGTGCGGGCGCGGCAGCAGCGCGTGCCGCGACACCGCGTGGACCACGGTATCCGGGTGCGCCCGGGTCACGCTGACCGCCACGTCCACCATGGTCAGCCCGGTCCCCAGCACGAGTACCGGCGCGCCGTCGCGGATCTCCGAGAGCGCGTCCGGCGCCCACGGGTCGGCGACGTAGCCGGGGCTTTTCTCGTCCACGATCGGCGGCCTGGCGGACTGCGCGCGGTTGCCCAGGGCGAGCACGACGGCCTCGGCGTCGATCCCGCCGCCGCCCGACAGGTGGACCCGCACCCCCCGGTCCCTGGTCAAGGCGCTCACCGTGCCCTTCACCCTGCGCACCACACGGACGGGCCACTCCTCCGCGTCGGCCAGCAGGTCGCGAAGGTAGCGCCCGTACGTCTGTCTGGGCAGGTAGTCGGATTCGGAGACGTCCAGCCCGTCGTCGAGGGCCCAGCGCAGGAAGTGGCCGGGGTCGTCGTCCAGCCCGCTCATCTTGTTCGCGCAGGCGTTGAGGAGGTGGTGCTGATCGGTGGTCGAGTACGCCTGTCCCAGCGCGTGCCGCCCGTACCGGTCGATCAGCACGACCTCCAGCGGCGTGTTCCGTGCCCGCGCCTCGCGGAGCAGGTGGACAGCCGCCAGCGTGCCGCTCGCGCCGCCGCCCACGACGGCGACCGATGGGTAACCTGACACGCGATCCAGCATAACCCACTATCCCTACAGGGTATACGGGATAGCGAGAACACGGGCCGCCCCATTCGCGGTCTTGACGCTTTCGGCGGCGAGCACCCCCTCCGCGTGCGCCCCCCTCCCACCTCGACAGGAGAGGGGAGCGCACGCAGATGACAGAAAACTACTTTTGGGGCATTGAAAATGAAGGAAATCATCATTGATGGGTAACCTGCCTTGAGACACCTTCCTCCGCCCACCCGCCACACGACGCCTACCTCGATCAAGGTGACCGCATGCCCCATCGCAGCCCCGACCTGGCCCGGCTGGCCATGACCGTCCTCCAGCCCGGGTTCGACGGCACCGAGCCGCCCGGGTGGCTGCTGCGCGCGCTCGGCGAGGAGGGCCTCGGCGGGACCGTGTTGTTCGCCCGCAACCTCACCGGCCTCGGCCACACCGCCGATCTGGTCGCCCGGCTGCGCGCGGAGAACCCCGCCGCGGTGATCGCGGTGGACGAGGAGGGCGGGTCCGTCACCCGTCTGCAGGCCGCGCGGGGCAGCTCGTGGCCGGGCAACCGGGCACTGGGCGTGGGCGACGACGTCGAGGCGACCCGGCTCGTCGCCCAGGAGATCGGCCGCCTCCTCGCATCCGCCGACATCACCCTCGACTACGCCCCGGTGGCGGACGTCAACGCCAACCCGGTCAACCCGGTGATCGGCGTCCGCTCCTTCGGCGCCGACGCGGAGCTGGTCTCCCGGCACACCGCGGCCTGGATCTCCGGGCTCCAGGGGACCGGGGTCGCCGCCTGCGCCAAGCACTTCCCCGGCCACGGCGACACCCACACCGACTCCCACCACGCCCTGCCGACCCTGCACGCCTCCGCGCGCCTCCTCGCCGAGCGCGATCTGCCGCCCTTCCGCACCGCGGTGGCCGCGGGGGTGCGGGCCGTCATGTGCGGGCACCTGCTGATCCCCGCCCTCGACCCGGAGAATCCCGCGACGCTGAGCCGGAGGATCGTCACCGGCCTGCTCCGCGAGGAGCTGGGATTCACCGGCATGATCGTCACCGACGCCATCGAGATGCGCGCCGTCGCGGCCCTCCATCCGCCGGGGGAGATCGCGGTCCGCGCCCTGGCGGCCGGGGCCGACGCGATCTGCGCGGGCATCTCCTCCCCCGGGGGCGAGAACGTCCACAAGTTGCGCGACGCCATCGTGGACGCCGTACGGGAGGGCAGGCTCGGCGAGGACCGGCTCGCCGAGGCCGCCTCCCGCGTCCTCGCCCTGTCGGGCTGGTACGCCTCGGACGCCGCCGCGCGGGCGCGGGCGGCGGGGATCGCCGCCAGGGACGCGGGGGACGAGGGCGAGGAGCTCGGCCTGCGGACCGCTCGGTCGGCCATCCGGGTGACCTCCACGGCCGCTCCGGCCGTGCTCTCCGGACCGCCGCTGGTCGTCGACATCGCCCCCCGGCTGAGCGAGGCGGTCGAGCCGGGCACGCTCACCGGTCTCATCGGCGCCTTCGCCGAGGTGCTTCCCGGCACCGTCGGCCACGTCGTCACCGTGGAGGCGCCCGAGCTGCCCGACCTGGGTGACGAGAGCCGCCCGCTGGTGATGGTGGTGCACGACGCCGGGCGCCACCCCTGGGTCGGCGAACTGCTGGCGCGGGCCGTCGCGCTGCGCCCCGACACCGTGGTGATCGAGACCGGGATGCCCGGCACCCCCACAGGGGCCGTGTACGTGACCACGAACGGCATCTCCCGGGCTTCGGCCCGCGCCGTGGCCCGCTGGTTGACCGGTGACCAATAGGCTGATTTATGACATGAAAGGCGCTTAATGAACGTCCTCGACGGCCCCACCCCCGTGAACCTGGTGGCCACGGTGAGGGCCGTCCTCCCCTCCCTCACCCCCGCCGCCCAGTCCATCGCCCGTCTCATCCTCGACGACCCCGGCGTCGTGGCCCGCAGCACCATCACCGAGTTCAGCGCGGCCTCCGGCACGAGCGAGGCCACGATCGTGCGCACCGCGAGGGCCCTTGGCTTCGCCGGATACTCGCAGCTGCGCTTCGCCCTGGCCGCGGCGGTCGCCAGGAACGAGCCGGAACGGCTGGTTCCCGGCGACCTCGGCCCCGACGACCCGCTGACCGACGTGATCGCGAAGGTGGCGAGGGCCGAGTCGGAGGCGCTGGCCGACACCGCGGCCCAGCTCAACCCCGACCGGCTGGGCCTGGTGGTGGAGGCGATGGCCGGAGCCCGCAGGGTCGACGTCTACGGGGTCGGCGCCTCCGGGCTCGTCGCGGTCGACATGGCGCAGAAGCTGATGCGGATCGGCCTGCCGGGTCACGCCTACACCGACGCGCACCTCGCGCTGACCAGCGCGGCACTGGTACGAGGCGAGGACGTCGCGGTGGCGGTGAGCTGCACCGGCGAGACCCCAGACGTGCTCGCGCCCGTGCGCGTCGCGCGGCGTGCGGGCGCCACCACGGTGGCGATCACCAACAACCCGCGCTCCTCCCTGGCCGAGCTCGCCGACCACGTCCTGGTCTCGGCGGGCAGGGAGACCGCCTTCCGGCCGGGCGCCCTGGCCAGCCGGATCAGCCAGCTCCTCATCGTCGACTGCATCTTCGTCGGCGTCGCCCAGCGCACCTTCGAGACCTCCGACGCGGCCCTGAGGGCGACCAGGGACGCCATCGACGGCTTCAGGACCGACTACCGCCGCCGGAGCAGGTCTTCCTAGTCCTGTCACGGCACGGCGCCCCAGCCCACCCCCGGAGTCCTTGACCGGCCACCGGCTCAGGGTCTGGGGCACCCCGTGCAAGACCGGCAGTGACGGCTCCGGGGGAATCTCGAAACCCGTTCACCCGGCCTCCGGACGCAGCCGCGACGACAACCGGTGGAATGCCTTCAGGTCGGTATGCGACAGCTCCGACAGGATGCCGGGTGGCCGGTAGAGGTCCTCCGTCAGCCGGGCCTGGAGCTCCTTACCGCGCCGGCTCAGGACGACGACCTTGACGCGCCTGTCGGTCCGATGCGCCTGGCGCTCGACCAACCCCTGTTTCTCCAATCGGTCGACGATCCAGGTGACGGTCGAGGCGTCGCAGCGCCACATGTCGGCCAGTGCCCGCATCGGTTCGCCCCGTCCCGGAACCAGCCGCATGAGGGCCTTGAGGTCTCCGGGGCTGACGCCCAGTTTCCCGAGGGACTCGATGCGACGCTCGTGTTCGGCGAGGAAGAAGTCGTAGAGCGCTTTCCAGATCTCGGATCTGAGGTGTTCGTCCTGATCAGGTTCGCGCTCTTCCATGAGAACCATGGTACGTAAGTCCAATGGCTTAAAATATTGGTGACATTAAAAGGTTTAAGTAATCCAAGTATCTGCTAGCGTCACACCCAGTGGTCCATCGAACCCTGGGAGTCCCTCCATGACCATTCTCGTGACCGGTGCGACCGGGCGGGTCGGCAGCCGCTTCGTCCCCCGCCTGCTCCAGCATGGGGAGCCTGTCCGCGCCCTGGTCCGCGACCCGGTCCGGGCCGAGCCCCTCGGCGGGCTCGGTGCCGAGGTGGTCGTCGGCGACCTGCGTGACACCGGCGGCCTCGATGGCGTCCTCAAGGGCGTCGACGCGGTCGTTCATCTCGGCGCGGCCTTCCGCGGCGTCCCCGACGAAGAGGCGATCGCAATCAACCACACCGCCACGGTCGAACTGGCCGAGGCCGCCCTCCGAGCCGGTGTCACCCGGTTCGTCCACGTCGGCACCACCCTCGTCTACGGTCCCGGCCGGGGCCGCCCGGCCCATGAGGCGGATGAGCCCGTTCCATCGGCAAGGGCCTACCCGGCGAGCAAGGCGACCGCGGAGAAGATCCTCCTGGGACTGCATCGGACCGAAGGACTGCCACTGCGCATCGCCCGCCTCGCCTTCGTCTACGGCGACGGTGATCCACACCTGGCGGAGTCGCTGCTGTGGGCACGCGACTGGCCACTCCACAAACGTCTGCACATGGTGCACCACGCCGACGTCGCCCAGGCCCTGCTGCGCCTCATCCGGGCCGGCGGTGTGGACGGGGAGACGTTCAACGTCGCCGACGACGCTCCCGTCACCGCGCTGGAACTGCTGAACCTCAACGGTGAGCCCGTCGCCGACGGGGCGACGAGCCGAACACTCGACGACCCCTGGGAGGGCATCGCGGACACCTCCAAGATCCGCCGTGAACTCGGCTTCCGGCCGATCCACCCCACCGTCCACAGCGCCGGGGCCGCAGGGGCGCTCTGATCGGGCAACGGCCGGCTCTCGGCTCCGCCGATCCTGTCTTCCCGGCCACGAATCACGGCCACTTCCTTTTCCGTGCCCTGCGGAGAACGCGACCGGAAGGCGTGCGGCGCGGGCTCAGGACAGGCGCAGGGCCTCGGCGGCGACGGCGTGGCGTAGGTCGCGGATGCCCGCGCGGCCACGCAGGGGGTGGACGTTGTTGGTCAGCAGGACGACGGTGAGGGCGCGTTCGGGATCGACGACGAGCGAGGTGCCGGTGAAGCCCGAGTGGCCGTAGGCGTCGGCCAGCGGGCCGACGATCGCGGGATCACCGATCCGCACGCCCAGGCCGTGGCGGAAGCCCGCGTCCCTCACGCCGTGGTCGCGGGTGAGCTCCGCGACCGCGCCGGGCCCCAGGACCGGCGCTCCCCCGGTGCGCAACGCCTCGGCGAAGCGTAGGAGGTCGTCGGCGGTGGAGAAGATCCCGGCGTGCCCGGCGACCCCGCCCAGGCCGTGCGCGGTCTCGTCGTGGACCTCGCCGCGCACGCATCCGGGCCCCGGGCGCTCGGGTTTGTGCTCGGTGGCGACGATCCTGGGCAGCAGGGACGCGGCGGGACGGTATCCGGTGTCGGGCAGGCCCAGCGGATCGATGACCCGGACGCGGACGAGCTCGTCCAGGCAGGCCCGGCCGGCGACCTCCGCCACCCTGCCCGCCGTGATCAGACCGACGTCCGAATAGAGATAGCGCTCACCCACGGGACCGATCGGCGGCGTCGAGAGGATCCTCTCCATCCGCCTGGCGCGGACCTGCTCGCCGTCGCCGGGAATCTCCTCGTGGGCTCTGCGTCCCGGCGGCAATCCCGCCGTGTGGGTGAGCAGGTGCCGCAGGGTGACCTCGGGCGCCCCGCCGTAACAGGCGGGCAGCCGGTCCGCGACGGGATCGTCCAGGCCGAGCAGTCCGTCCTCGGCCAGCGACAGGATGACGGCCGTGGTGAAGAGCTTGGTGATCGAGGCGAGGTCGAAGACCGCGTCGCGGAGGGCGGGTGGCCGGTCCTCGGCGAGCTCCTCCGAGGCCGACGAGTAGCGCACGGCCTCCCCCACCGCGGCGGCGGCCACCGTGACACCGCCCACGGCGATCGCGGCCACCGCCGCCGAGCAGACGCGCGGCACGGCCGCCCCGAGGATCCCGGCGAGCCGGGCACCCTCGTCACGCTCGGACATCGTTCCCGCCTCCGGTCCCCGGTCCCGGTCCCGGCTCCGCGCCGGAAACCGGCTCCGCGCCCGGCGTCGCTCTCACGTCCGGCGCCGGCTTCCCTTCCGCCGGAGGTTCAGGCGCCCCTGGCCCGTCCCGCCTCCAGCGCCGCCTCAAGATGGTCACCGTGTCGCTCCAGGAGGACCCGGGCACCGTCGGCGTCGAGGCCGTGCTCGATCATGAGTACCGCGACCTTCACGTGCCATCCGGCGGCCTCCAGCGCGGAGCGGGCGGCCGACGGTGCCGCCCCGGTGATGTCACTCACCATTCTGGCCGCCCGGTCGGCCAGCTTGGAGTTCATCGCCGACACCTCGATCATCGTGTTGCCGTAGGTACGGCCCAGCCTGACCATCGCGATCGTGGAGATCATGTTGAGGACCAGTTTCTGCGCGGTCCCCGCCTTGAGCCTGGTGGAGCCGGTCACCACCTCCGGGCCGACGATCACCTCGATGGGGTGCCGCGCGGCCGCCGACAGCGGGGTCGCGACGTTGCACGACAGGGCCACGGTCAGGGCTCCACGGCGGCTCGCCTCGGCCAGCGCGCCGAGCACGAAGGGCGCGCGACCGCTCGCGGAGACGCCCACCACCGCGTCGAGCGCGCCCACTCCCCGTTCCGCCAGGGCCGCCGCTCCCCCGTCCCGGTCGTCCTCCGCGCCCTCGACCGAACGCGTCAGCGCGGGGGTTCCGCCCGCGATGACACCCTGGACGAGCTCGGGGTCGGTACCGAAGGTCGGCGGGCATTCCGAGGCGTCCAGCACGGCCAGCCGGCCCGACGTCCCCGCGCCCACGTAGAACAGGCGGCCACCCGACCTCATCCTGGCCACGACCGCGTCCACCGCGGCCGAGATCTCCGGAACCGCCTCGGCGACCGCCGCGGGCACCGCGGTGTCCGCGGCGTTCATCAGCCTGGCCACCTGCTCGGTGGGGAGCAGGTCGATCCGGCTGTAGCGCGGATCGCTCTGCTCGGTGGAAAGCGTGGACAGCGTGGCTACTTGATCACTCATGACATCCCATGTCGTTAGTTGTCCTGTCTCACTGCCGTCAACCAGATGATCATCTGGCAGCGAGGAAGTTACGGCCGCGTACCCGGCAGCAACCCGTACATCGGGTCACTCCGGTGTGCCGAGGCCCTCATGACAGCCCACGGCGATAGAGCCAGAAGACCCGCTCGGCGTGCGCGCCGACCGTCCTGGCGTAGAAGCGCAGCGGCCCCACCCAGCCGATCTGGGCACTCGACATGCCCGCGGCCCGCTGCTCGGCGAGACAGCGGCGTACGAGCACGCGACCGACCCCCAGGCCCCGCGCGGCCGGCGCGGTGCCCATCGGGCCGAACCAGGAGGGCCGCGCGCCCCACGCGGCGAAGCCGAGGATCTCGCCGTCCCTGACGGCGTAGTGGCAGCCGGTGGCCTGCTCCGCCTCCCAGGCCCAGTTCGCGTTCCATTGCTCCTCGACGAAGGCCGACACGGCGGCGCGGTCCCCGGGGGCGACGGCGTGCACGGTGACCCCCAAGGCCGCCAGCCGCCCGAGGTCGGCGTCGACGGACAGGTCACCGGTGAGGTCGGCGGTCATGTTCCAGGCGACGTTGTGGCGCTCGTAGCCGAGGCTCTCGGCCAGGCAGGCCGCCGCGGTGTAGCGAACGTCGATGCCCGGCCAGGCGTAGCAGGGCGGGTTACCGGCGAAGCGCGCCTCGGTCGCCCCCCGGCCGCGCAGCCAGTCCTCGGCCGCGGTGACCAGCGCCCGGCCCAGGCCCGCTCCCCGAGCCTCGGGACGTACGGCGAGCAGGTCGAGATGGCCCACCCACGGGTCGCGCGCCGACATCGAGGCGAACACCACACCGTCCAGACCGCGCGTCACCAGCGCCGTCCAGGAGCGGTGCGCGGGCGGCGCGGCGAGACGGGCGACCAGGCTCGCGGCCTCCCCCGCGTCATGGGCGAGAGCGGCCCCGGCGATCTCCGCGAGCGCCTCCGCGTCGGCCGCGACGGCCTGCCTGATCACGGACAGCTCGCGGGTTCCGGACAGCTCGCCGATCTCGGACGCCGCACGGCTTCCGGACAGATCGCGGATTCCCGGCGCTTCCGGGCTCCTCGACGTCTCAGCGGCCCCCTGCGCCCCGCCCGCACTCCACGACCCCGCCCCGGGTCTCTTTCCCAGCGGGGTCACGGGTGACCGACCGGCATCGCGACGACGTTGCGTGGAGCGGGGTGGAAGCAGGCGTGCTCCTGAGGCGTACCGCCGCCGTGGCCGAGCAGCGGGTGCTCGGACTCGCAGCGGCCGGTACGGAACGGGCAGCGCCGGGCGAACAGGCAGCCTTCGTCGAGGCGGCTCTCGTCGAGCGCCCCGGTCGGCGTCACCGGCTCCTCGCCCGGCCGCTCCAGGCCGTGCAGCACGGGGATGGCCGACAGCAACGACTGGGTGTACGGGTGCACCGGAGCGGAGATGATCGTCTCGACGTGGCCGCGCTCGACGACCTGCCCCCGGTAGATGACGTACAGCTCGCCGTCGTCGCCGATGTAGCGCGCGGTCGCCACGTCGTGGGTGATGAACAGCACGCTCACCCCGAGGCGCTCGCGAAGGTCCTTGAGCAGGGCGAGGATGCCCAGCCGCAGCGATACGTCGATCATGGAGACGGCCTCGTCGGCGACGAGCATCTCGGGGTCGACGGTGAGGGCGCGGGCGATGACGACCCGCTGGCGCATCCCGCCGGAGAGCTGGTGGGGGTAGCGCGGCAGCACGTAGCCGGGGTCGAGGCCGACCAGTTCCAGCAGTTCCTGGGCACGTCCGTCCGCCCACGAGCGTGATCGGCCGGTCTGCGCGGCTCGCAGCGCCAGCGGCGCGTCCAGCGTCTGGTGCACCGTACGGGTCGGGTTGAGCGCCGAGTACGGGTCCTGGTGGATGAGCTGGATCCTGCGGAAGTGGGGCTGGCGCTGCCTCGGACGCAGCGACGACATGGGCGTGCCGTCGATGACGATCTCTCCGGAGTCGTAGCTCTCCAGCCCGGCGATGATCCGCCCCAGCGTCGTCTTGCCGCAGCCCGACTCCCCGATGAACGACACCGCCCCGCCCTTGGGGATGGCGAAGTCGACGCCGCGCAGTGCCTTCACCTCCCGGCCGGCGAGTATGCCGCCCCGCTGCTTGAAGGTCTTCGTGACTCCCTGTCCAGTGATCACGCTTTCTCCCTCGGCCCATGTGTCCCGGCGGGCCTTCCGGCCCCCCGCGAAACCGCGTCCCGGTCCTCGTGGGCGTTCCCGTTCGTGTTCGCGGCCCCGTTCCCGTTCTTCGTCCCGTTCCCGGCGCCGCCGTCCGTCCCGCTCGTGGCGCGCGCGGCGACTCCGTCGCCGGTCCGGTGCGCGGTGCGCGCGGCGTTCGCGTCCTCGTCCGCGTGGCGGGCGGCGACGGCGTGGCAGGCCACGATCCACTCGCCGCGCGTGACGGCGGGCGGCTCCTCGGTCTCGCAGACGTCCATGCGCAGCTCGCAACGCTCCCTGAAGACGCATCCCCTCGACGGGACTGTCCCAAGCGTCGGCGGACGGCCGGGCAGTGCCCTCGCCTCCCCGATGTCGCCGACCAGACGCGGGATGGCCCGGATCAGGCCCTGGGTGTAGGGGTGGCGGGGTGCGCCGAGCACCTCGGTGGTCGGTCCCTGCTCCACCACGCGCCCGCCGTACATGACGGCCAGCCGGTCGGCGACCTCGGCCACCACGCCGAGGTCGTGGGTGATGACGAGCGTGGTGAGCCCGCGCTCCTCGTGGACCTCCCTGATGATCCGGAGGATCGTGGCCTGGCTGATCATGTCGAGCGCGGTCGTGGGCTCGTCCAGCACGACGAGATGGGCGTTGAGCACCAGCGCGAACATGATGCCGACCCGCTGGCGCATCCCGCCGGACAGCTCGTGCTGGTGGGAGTCGAGCACGCGCGCGCCGTCCAGGCCCATCCTGCCGAGCAGGTCCTTGGCGTCCCTGACCAGCTCCCTCAGATCCTGGATGTCGTGCGAACGCCCCAGGTCGAGGAGTTGCTTGCCGACCGTCTTGAGCGGGTTGAGGGAGTTCTGTGCCGCCTGGAAGACGTACCCGATGTGCCGTCCCCGCGCCCGGCGCAGATCGTCGCCCCGCAACTCCACGACGTCACCGAGCCCGTCGATCTCCACGCGGCCCGAGCGGATCCTGCCGGGGGGCTGGACCGCGTTCAGCAGCGACAGCGCCAGGGTGGACTTGCCCGACCCCGACTCGCCGACCACCCCGGTGATCGTCCCCGGCACCAGCTCAAGGTCGATCCCCGACACGGCGGGCAGTTCTCCCGCCGACGTCCGGTAGACGACGGACAGGTCGTCGACGCGCACTCCGGGCGGGCCGCTCCTTCCCGCCTCGCGGGAGTTCGCCGCGCCCTGGGCGCTCGCGGTGCTCTCGGTGCTGCCGGTGCCCTCCGGATTCCGGGAGCCCCGGGTGCGCCGGGCGCTCAGGGTTCTCACGGCGGCGGCCAGCCGCTCGCCCGGTGTCACGGACACCTTCTCCGAACGTGCGAACATCTGTTCAGTCCTCCCGCAACCGGGGGTTGAAGATCTCGTCCATGGCGTCGACGACGAGGACGATGCCCAGGGTGAGCAGCAGGATCGCCAGCAGCGGCGCCAGCATGTACGGCAGCGCGGTGGTCGTCGTCAGCGCGCCGCCGCCGAACACGGCGAGGTTGAGCATCACGCCCCAGTTGTTGGCGTCGAACGGCAGGACCCCCAGGAAGAACAGGCCCACCTGCGCGTACACCGCGCCGGTCACCGCGATGAGCATGTTCATCGCGATGAAGGGAGCCATGCTGGGCAGCAGTTCCCTGCCGACGATGTGCCTGCCGGACAGACCGAGCCCTCTGGCCGCCTCGATGAAGCCGCGCTCGCGCAGCGAGAGGGTCTGCGCCCGTACGGCGCGCGCCACACCGCCCCAGCCGAGGAGTCCGAGCACCAGGCCCATCTCGAGCGCGCTGGTGAACTTCCAGACGGTCGACAGGACGAGCAGCAGCGGGAGGGCGGGGATCGTGAGCTTCATGTCGGTGATCCGCATGAGCACGGAGTCCCAGCGTCCGCGCCGGAACCCCGCGAAGAGCCCGACGGCGGTGCCGACGGCCACCGTGATCACGGCGGTGACCAGCGCGGTCAGCAGGACGTACCGGGCGCCGGTGACCACCAGGGCGAGCACGTCCGTGCCCTCGAAGTCGGTGCCGAAGGGGTGTGCGAGGCTCGGCGCGGCGTAGAGCGCGTTGTCGTCGCGCGGCAGCCGCGCGGGGTAGAGCAGCGGCCCGAAGATCCCCATGAACGCGAACATGGCCAGGATCGCCACGCCCACGATCCGGCTGGGCTTGCGCCGCAGGACCCGCCAGACGCCGCGCCGGAAGTTGCGCCGCAGCGTCGCGCGGGTGCCGGCGATCCCCGAGGTCCCCGAGGTCCCCGGGGTGCCGGGTGCGCCGGGGGCGCCACCCGTGATGACCGGTGCCGTCACGCGATCACCCCCGCGGTGCGGGTGTACGGGCTCGTGAGATCCGCCGCCCGCGTGCCGGAAAGGCGGTTTCCCACGGCTCCCCTGATTCGTCCGGTCATGACGCCTCCTGTCCGGAACGGACCCGTGGGTCGATGGCGGTGTAGAGCATGTCGGCGACGATGTTCGCGATGACGATCGCCACGGTGATCAGCAGGAAGGCCCCGCCCATCAGCGCGTAGTCGCGGTCGGTGATGCTGTTGAGCAGCAACAGGCCGAGCCCCGGGTAGGTGAAGATCCGCTCGATGAAGATCGCGCCGCCGAAGAGCAGACCCAGCGAGAGCGCGAGGATGGTGAACAGCGGCAGGATCGCGTTGCGCGCCACGTAGCGGAAGATGACGCCGCGCTTCATGCCGCGCAGCTCGGCGGCGAGGATGAAGTCGTCGCCCAGCACGGTGACCACGCTCGACTTCATCGCCAGGATCCAGCCCCCGTATCCGGCCAGCGCGTAGGTGAGGATCGGCAGCGTGGCGTACTGGATCAGCGAGCCGATGTAGGGGGCGTTGAGGCCGGGTTCGAGCGTGACGTCCGCCGTGCCGCTCGCGGGGAAGATCGGCAGCAGGGTCGTGAAGACCGCGCTCAGCAGCAGCGCGAGGACGTACTGCGGCAGGCCGTGCAGCAGCGAGCCCGAGACGGCCAGGATGTCCCCCAGCTTGCTCGACCGCTTGATCGCCGCGTAGACGCCCAGGATGATGCCGACCGCGAAGCTGAGCAGGGTTCCGACGAGCACCGGCAGGATCGTCCACGTCGCCGCCGAGGCGAGCAGGGTGGTCACCTCCGCGCCGGGAACGCTCAGCGACTGGCCGAGGTCGAGGTGGAGCAGACCTCTCATGTAGCCGACGTACTGCTCCCACATCGTGCCCTTCGGCATGAACCCGTACAGCACCGCGACGGCGCGTTCGGCCTGTTCCGGCGACATGCCCTGCTCGACCAGCTTCTCGTAGCGGGCCTGCATGGGGTCTCCGGGGATGTTCCTGATGATCACGAAGCTGATCGTGGTGACCACCAGGATCATGGCGAGCCCGCGGACGAGGTGGCCCGCGAGGCGGCGTGCGATGACCGTCATATCTGGCTCCTCCTCTTGATCATGCCCAGCTGGAGCCAGACCCCGGAGGTGAGGCGCAGCGCGTCGCTGTCGTCGCCGGGGAATCCGGTGAAGCGGGTGGTGTTGACGACCTGGGTGTTGACGTAGTCCCACAGCTGGATCACCGGGAGGTCCTGGTTGGCGGTCCTGGCGAGGGTCGAGACGATCCCCCGCTGCTCCGCCTCGGGCACCGAGTTCAGCTTCACCGCCAGCTCGCCGGGATTGACCCTGCCCACGCCCTTGACGTCGATGATCTCGGCGCCGCCCATCCAGTTGCCCTCCGTGCCGGGGGCGACGTGCTTGAGCCTGCCGCCGAAGAGCTGCCAGCCGTTCTGCGCGCCGTACAGGCGCTGGAAGATGTTGTAGGGGGCCGGGCCGAGCGCCACCAGCCAGAAGCCGAGGTCATACTTCCCTGCCGCCATCTCCTCCAGGTAGAGCGGGTAGTCGGCGGTGGTGACCACCTCCGCGTCGATCCCGGCGTCGTTGAGCTGGCTGGTGACGGCCTTGGCGCCCGCCAGCCAGTCGGAGAAGGAGGCGGGCACGTTGATGGTCATCTTCCAGGGGCTGCCGTCGGGCATCGTCCACCTGCCGTCGACCTTTCTCATCCCCGCGGCCCGCAGCTCGCTCTCGGCCCTGGCGGGGTCGTGCCGGTAGGGGTCCAGGGCGGCGAGGCCGTCGCCCAGCCACGCCTTCGCGGCCTCCTCGTGCAGGCCGGAGGTGGTGGCCGAGGCGGCGCCCCCCTCGGGGGAGGCGACCTTGGTGACCTGCGCGCGGTCGATCAGGTACGCCAGTGCCCGGCGTACGTGCACGTTGTCGTAGGGCTTCCTGGACTGGTTGAACGCGAGTCCCATGCTGACCGGCGAGTATCCCCTCACGATGGTGTTTCCCGGGGTCTCGGTGATCCGCCGCATCACCCCCGCGGGGACCGCGGTGAACGGGGCGTTGTCCAGCCTGCCGGAGACCAGGTAGTTCCAGACCTGCTCGTTGCCGGTGTAGTTGAGGATGCGCACCTGGTCGGCGGCGACGTTGGCCGCGTTGTAGAAGTTCTCGTTCTTGACCAGCAGCGCCTCGCCCGGGTTGACGCGCTTCAGCACGAACGGCCCGGCTGAGACGTCCCTGGGCGGGGCGAAGGAGATCACCTTGTCCGCGAGGCTGGTGATCCCCGCCCGGGCCACCTCCGCGCCGGGGGCGTCGCTCTGCGCGAGCTTCAGCTTCTGCCAGAAGTCGGCGGGCAGCACACCGCGCCAGACGTGCTCCGGGACGATGACGGTCTCCATGACGCTGCGGACGAAGGAGGAACTCGGGTTCTTCGCCGCCTGGGTGATCTTGATGGTCCGATCGTCCAGAATCTTGATGTCGGAGGCCGTACCGGCCGCGGAGGGGTCGAGGGCGTAGGCGGTGCCACCCTGGGTGTAGGCCAGGCCGATGGAGAACCTCACGTCCTCCGCGGTGATCGGCTCGCCGTCGGACCACTTGCCGTCCGGGCGGAGCTTGAGGGTGATCGAGGACTGGTCTGGGGCGACCTGCCAGCTCTGCGCGACCCCCGGGTAGAACCGGTTCGGATCGGTCAGGTGATTCTTGGTCCACCCGAGCCACTCGGCGTTGAACCCCCGGAAGGCGTTGCCCTTGGGGTTGTACGGGTTGACCGGCGCGTTCGCGTCGATGCCCGGCTTCAGCGCGTCGATCGTGGTGAAGACGTCACCGGCGGAGCCGGCGGAGCTGTCCGCGTTGCCGCCGCACGCCGCGGTGGCGGCTGCGAGGCAGAGGGAGACCGCTACCGCTGCTAGTCGCTTCATGAACGCTCCGTTGGGTGTTCTTCGAGGTCAGGGCACTGATACCGAGGTGTGGTGTTGTCCGGACAATACGTTCACCCTGCCGTCAACGTCAATTATCTCCACTCTTGTGATGCTCTCTGTAGCTTTCCTTCACCAGCCGCCCACCGGGGTTTCACCCACGCGCCGATCATCGTCCGCCCCGTGTGGAGCGGGCGATCCGATCCGCGCGGAGAAGATCCGGTCCGCGCGCGGGGAGGTGGACGATCTCACCGGGGTGTGAGGCCGCCCGGCGGCCCCGGACCCGGCCCCGTCCGGAAGGCACGAAGGACACGGAAGGCCGCGAGACACGAGAGCGGGCTGAAAGTTACACCCTCCCGGCGAGAACCGCGCAGGTCAGGACCCCGCGGACGCGGACGGCTTCCCGCCCCCGCCCGGGACGCCTAGCATCGGCCCGCAGCCGGGCGAGACCGAGGCGGGAGCGGAAGATGCGAAGAACGGCACGCGGAGGCGGCACGATTCTCACGGTTCTGGCGACCGCGATGGCCGCGGTCGTGACCCTGGGACTCCTGCTCGCGGGCACCGCGGTCCCCGCGCAGGCGGCGGCCACCAGGATCATGGCACTCGGAGACTCCATCACCGGCTCCCCCGGATGCTGGCGCGCCCTGCTGTGGAACCGCCTCGTGAACGCGGGACACACCGGCATCGACTTCGTCGGCACCCTGCCGCCCCAGGGCTGCGGCGTCGCGCACGACGGGGACAACGAGGGACACGGCGGGGCGCTGGTCACCAACGTCGCCGACCAGAACCAGCTTCCCGGCTGGCTCTCGGCGACCAGGCCCGACATCGTGATGATGCACTTCGGCACCAACGACGTCTGGAGCAACCGTCCGACCGCCACCATCCTGTCCGCGTACGGCAAGCTGGTGGACCAGATGCGGGCGAGCAACCCCGACACGAAGGTCCTCGTCGCCCAGATCATCCCCATGAACCCCGGCACGTGCGGTGAGTGCGCGCAGCGGGTCTCCGCGCTCAACGCGGCAATTCCCGGATGGGCCGCGAGCAAGACCACCGCGCGGTCACCGGTGATCGTGGTCGACCAGTGGACGGGCTTCACCACCGGGTACGACACCTACGACGGGGTGCACCCCAACGCGTCGGGCGACCAGAAGATCGCCGACCGGTGGTTCCCCGCGCTGGCCGCCCTGCTCGGCTCCGGGCCGACCACCACCCCCACCCCGACGATCACTCCGACGCCGACCGTCACTCCCACGGCGGGCCGTGGTTGCACCGCCGTCTACCGGACGACCAACCAGTGGTCGGGCGGCTTTCAGGGTGAGGTGACCGTCAAGAACACCGGCCCGGTGGCCATCACCGGCTGGACGGCGAACTGGACGTTCACCGGGCGGCAGATCAACCAGGCGTGGAACGCGACGGTCACCCAGTCGGGAGTCGCCGTCTCGGCGCGGAACGCCACCTGGAACGGCTCCCTGGCACCCGGCGCGACCACGGTCTTCGGCTTCCTCGCCTCGGGGCCGGGCTCCCCCGTCCCCGAGGTGTCCTGTACGGCCGACTGACCCGCGGGGCCCCGCGCCGGAGTCCCCTCGATCCGGCTCCGGCGCGAAGGGCCGTGCGGGACGCCGACCGGCGTGAACACGAGCGGGCCCCCGGCCATTTGAGGCCCGGGGGCCCGCTCGTGTTCACGCCTTACGCGTCCTGGCTCTGGCTCAGAGCGCCGGGAAGCCTCTCCAGCAGGCTCTTCAGATCGTCGGCGTGCTCCTCTTCCTGGGCCAGCAGGTCCTCGAAGACGCGCCTGGTGGTCACGTCGTCGTTGCCGAGCCAGTTGACGATCTCCGTGTAGGAGGCGATCGCGATCCGCTCCGCGACCAGGTCCTCCTTGACCATCTCGATCAGGTCGAGGCTGTCGTCGTACTCGGCGTGCGAGCGCGCCGCCAGCGTCTCGGGGTTGAAGTCCGGCTCGCCACCGAGCTGGACGATGCGCTGGGCGAGACGGTCGGCGTGCTCCTGCTCCTCGGCGGCGTGCTCCAGGAACTCCGCGGCCACCACCCCGGCGTGGATGCCCGAGGCGGTGTAATAGTGGCGCTTGTAACGGAGCACGCAGACCAGCTCGGTCGCCAGGGCCTCGTTGCACACCTGGATCACCCGGGGCAGGTCCGCGCCGTAGGCCGACGTGATCGGCCCCTTGTCGATCTCCTGACGCGCCCGCGCCCGGAGCTCCTTGATATCTGTGAGGAATTCAGCCATGAGCCTGCCCTACCCAGAATCGGCGGGTTATCCGGCACCGTTTGTTCGCGGTGTCGCTTTCTGGGTAGCCGCCCGCTCGACATGGGAACAGCGACGAAGGTCCCGCAGACGCGGACCATGAACGGTGAAGAGCTCTCGGCCGACCACGCCTGGGCCGCCCTGCGCGAATACGGCCGCTGGCATCTGGTCCGCGACTCCTTCAGCAGGTTCAGATACGGCGAGGGCATGACCAACGCCAGGGCCCTGGCGTTCCAGGTCTGCCTGTCGATCATCCCCGGTGCGATCGCGCTGGTCGGGCTGAGCTCGGTGATCAACCAGGAGCATCTCGGCGAGGTGCTGGAGCTGGTCCTGAGCAAGCTCGCGCCGGGGGCGGGGGTGGAGGCGGTCAAGGACGTGCTCTCCGACAGCCACCGGCAGGCGGGCCGTACCGGGGGTGTCATCGCGCTCTGGCTCGGCCTGGCCACCGCCGTGTCCTCACTGACCAGCGCCATGGCCCAGGTGGAGCGGGGGGCGAACCGCATCTACGGCGTCGAGCGGGACCGTCCCTTCCACCGCAAGTACGGCAGGGCTCTGCTGATGGCGCTGACGGCCGGCGCCTTCATGACCGCCGGTTTCGTGGTGATGGTCGGAGGCGGCGCCATCGGCAGGGCCCTGGCCCAGGTCTACGACTGGAGCGACGGCGCCAGGGAGGCGTTCGACCTGGTGCGCTGGCCGCTCGGCTTCCTCCTCGCGCTGCTGTCGACCTCGGTGCTGTTCCGCGCCGCACCGCGCAGGAGGCAGCCCGGTCACACCTGGCTGGCGTTCGGCGCCCTGGTCTCGCTCGTCCTGTGGACGGTCTTCACCCTCCTGCTCGCCTTCTACACCGAGAGCAGCGGCACCTTCGGCGCCACGTACGGACCGCTCACGGCCGTCATGGCGCTGCTGCTGTGGTCGTTCCTCAGCTCGATCGCCCTCTTCCTGGGGCTGGCGTTCGCCGCGCAACTGGAGGCCGTCCGCGCCGGGCGGGCGGATCCCGTTCATCCCGACCCCGGCCCCACCGCGGCCGAGGAGCGAGAGCCCCTGGTCGGCGCGGTGGGTACGGCGGCCGTCACGATCGCCAGGACGCTCGTGGGAGCCCTGCGCGGGCGCCGGCGGGAGTCGGGGAACGGGCCGCCCCATCCGTAGCGGCTCATCCCTGAAGGCCCGCCCGTAGCGGCCCGCCCATAACGGTGCGTCCGTAGGCGCCCGTCCGTAGGCGACCCGTTCCACGACGACCGGCCGCTCCGCCGTCTCGTCCCACCCTGCCCCGTCCGGGGCGCCGCGTGATCATCGGAGGATCTCAAGGTCCCCCGGCGCTCCGGAGGGCGGCTCCCCCGGGCGCCCGAGCGTGATCTGGAAAACCAGGCGTGACATCGGGATACCCATCTCGATAGTCAACTCATCAACCAAGAGCCTCTTCCACCATAGTGAGATATATTCATGTGCGGATCCGAAGGGGGCGAGGGTGTCGGCACAGGAACGCAGGCTCGCGGCCATCGCGGCGGCATCGGCCGACGCCTTCCGGAGCGGCGACTACCACCAGGTGAGGGCCGAGGACGTCGCCGAGCGGGTCCGGCTGCCGCGGGGCACCGAGGGCGACAGAGGCCGCAGCGCCGTCTGGCTGTACAACGAGGTCAGGAGCCGGCGCGTGCTGGTGGCCCTCGCGGTCAAGCACGCCTTCGACGAGTTCACCTCGGACGACCTCGCGCCCGAGCCGCCGCGCTCCCTGCTCGACGCGCGGCGCCTGGTCACGGCTGCACTGCGCAGGGTGGCGCGTTTTCACCAGGTGGAGCGCTTCATGCTGGCCCAGGTGCGCCTGGGCATCGGTGACATCTCCACCTCCGAGAAGCGCCCGTCGGCCGGGCAGAGCCAGCCGGTGTGGGAGACGGCGGAGGTCTACGGCGCCACCGCCGCCGCGGGGTGGGAGGGCCGCGTCACCGCGTACGCGCGATTTCTGGAGCCCCGGCTGGAGCTCGCCGCGCTCGCGGTCGCCGTCCCGTCCGCGGGGTGGGCCGCGGCGAGTGCCGAGCGCCTGTCCGAACTCGCCTTCCGGTCGATGGCCGACGACCCCGAGGGAGTGGCGGAGCACCAGGCGACCGCGCTCTGCGCGCACTGGTTCGCCCGCGACCTGTTCCCGTTGGCCGGGGAGTGGGCCGAGCGGCTGCACACCGCCGAACGGGCCGCCGAGCTCGCCGAGCGGATGGACTCCGGCGGCCGTGCCAGGAGCCGTGCCCTGGAGATGGTCCTGCAGGTGCTGCTCGACGGCAGCCCCCTGCTCGCGCGGGCGGCGGAGGTCGGCGGCGAGCTGGCCGACCTGCTGGCGGCCGGTGACCTCGACCCGCGCACCCTCTGCGACGTGACCAGCAGGCAGGGTATCGCCCTGCTGCGCCTGGGCGACCTGCCGGGCGCGAGGTCGTGCTTCGAGCGGTCGCTGCGGGTGGCGGGAGGGCTTCCCGCCTCCGCGGACGCGACGTCGCTCGGCGCGCGGGCCCGGCACAACCTCGCGGAGGTGCTGGTGGAGGCCGGCCGTCCCTGCGAAGGGCTGCGCGAGCTGACGAAGGTGAGCGAGCAGCGCGTCGAAGGTGTCCCCGCCACCGGGGTCACCCCGGCGTGGCGGGGGTTCACGCTCACCCGGCAGGCGATGGCCAGGGCCGCCTCCCGCGCGGGCCGGATCGTCACCGGCGTGACCCTGGCCGAGGCGACGCTCGCCGACCGCGAGCAACGCCTCGGTCCCGACAGCGTCAACACCGCCTCGGCCAGGGTGACCCTCGCCGAGGCCCTGCTCGCGGCGGGCCAGCCCGCGCAGGCACGTCACCACCTGACCGAGGCGCTCCGGCTGCGGACGCAGCACCTGCCGCCCGAGGGCTACTGGCCCCAGTACGACACGGTGCTTCTGGCGGAGATCGAGCTGACCGCGGGGTTCCCCGCGCAGGCGGTGCGGCTGCTCACCGGGGTCACCGTCACCACGGAGTGGTTCGCCCGGCAGGTCTCGCCCCGGCTGGGCGCCGAGGCGACACTGGTCCGCGCCACGGCCCTCACCGCCTCGGGCGAGCCCGCCCAGGCGCTCGCCGCCCTGCGTACACTCCCGGCCGAACGACCGGTGCGTCGCGCCCAGGCCGCCGCGCAGCTGGCCCTGGGCGACGCGGCCGGGGCGGCGCGGGTGCTCGCCTCCCTCGCGAAGGACGAGCACGACATGGACGACGACTTCCCCGGCCAGGCCGAGCGGCTGCTGCTCGCCGCCCGGGCCGCGTACGCCCTCGGTCTGGAGGACGAGGCGGAGACCACCGGCGCGGCGCTCGTCGCCATGGGCGAGGACGTGCTGGAGGCCTCACACCCGCTGGTTCTCGCCGGGCGCCTGGAACTCGCGCTGTACCGGATGGGCTCGGGAAAGGTGGAGGAGGTGGCGCCCCTGCTGGCGCCCCTGCTCGACCGCCGCCCGCTGGCTCACGGCCGCCCGCCCCTGGGCGACGGGCACCCGCTGCTGGCCGAGGCCCGGTCGGTGGCCGCACGGGTGGGCGAGCCCACGTCGAGCACCCCGGAGGACCGTCTGTGGGAGGACGACTGACGTGCCGTCCCGGCCTGCCCGGTGGACCCGTCGGTCACGGTTCTCCGCGACGGGTGCCACGCGCCCCCGTACGGTGGGCTCGCCCTCCCCCGCGGCCGGGTGCGGCGGGCCGGCCGAGGTGGGTGAGCGTGCTGGCCAGGTCGTCCGCCGCCTTGGGCCAGAGCGGGTCGTCGTCGGAAGTGGCCTCCAGGAACAGGCCGAAGTGCCCCGCCGCCCGCTCCAGGTCGGCGGCGCTGCCGGTGGCGATCCCCCTGCTCCTCAGGAGCCCGCCCAGGGCGAACGTCGCCTGGTTCGTGGCCGGGTCGCCCTCCGGCAGGTGGGGGAGCACGTCTTCGAGCAGGGCGACGGCCTCGCCGAGATCGGTGCCCGCCCCCGGCCGGGTGGCGCGCAGGGCCAGCGTCGTACCCAGCCGGTAGCGCAGATAGAGGGCCGACCACCTGTCGTCGCACTCGCGCAGGGCCGCCCTGAGCCTGTCGACCGCGAGGTCCAGGTCGTAGGGCACGCCCCGGTCCGCGTGACGGCTCAGCAGCAGCTCGGCGAGGGCCTCGTGGTCGGCGGCGCTGAACCAGGCGTTCTCCTCGTGAAGGTCGTCCGCCTCACAGAGCATGGTGATGGCGACGTCGCGATCGGCAGGATCCCCGAACTCCTCCCAGCGGATCTCGTGCACCCGTCCCACCAGGGCGAAGGACCATTGGTCGCAGTCGTGGGCGAGGAGCCAGCCCGCGTGTTCGGCCGCCTCGTCGAGATCCGTCCGGCTCACGGTGCCCGGGAGATCGTCGTCGGCGCACCGGCGCAGGATCGCCTGGGTGAGCGCCTGGCGCCACCCGGCCTCGCCATAGGTGCCGTCCATCTTCGCCCGCAGGGCACGCAACCGCGTGACCTCGTCCCCAGCCATGCCGGATCTCCCTTCCAAGACTGTATGAAACTATATAAAGAGAATCCGCCCTTCCTTGTGGTAAGTAAATAACTGTCGCCAAAGGGGAAGCCGGACGGCGGCAGTGTGGCGCGACCGGTTCCTGCGAGCGTGGGCCCTGTGCCGCGTCCGCGCCGACGGGGCCTGAGCGCCGCTCGGGCCGCTGGTGGCGGCGGCGGCGAATATTTCCGGCGGCCACAAAAATTTTCCACCCTCCGATAACGATCAGGCTCCGGGGGCGTATCGGGCGAGAGTCCGTTGGGAGACGAAGAGGCGTATTCCCAGGCCACCGGCCACACTCCGAAAGGTTTCGGATATGCTGCCGGGCATGCCAGGTAAGCCCCGGGTGACGATCGCCCGCATCGCCGAGGAGGCGGGTGTCTCCGCGCCGACGGTATCGAAGGTGATCAACGGCAGGGCCGAGGTGTCGCCCGAGACCCGCAAGCGGGTCGAGCGGCTGCTGCGCGAGCACGGCTACATCCGGCGCACGACCGGTTCCGACGGCCCGGCGGGCCTGATCGACCTGATCTTCGCCGAGTTGGAGAGCCCGTGGGCGATGGAGCTCGTCCGCGGGGCCGAGAAGGCGGCAGCGGAGGCAGGGGCCAGCATCGTCATCTCCGTCCTGCACACCCACGCGGGCCCCGGCCGCGACTGGCTCGACCGGCTGGCCGCCCGCCGCACCGACGGTGTGATCATCGTCGGCTCCCACCTCTCGGCGCAGCGCTACGACCGGCTCAACTCCCGCTCGATCCCTTTCGTGGTCGTTGATCCCGAGGGCGAGCCCGCTCCCGGAGTGGCCTCGGTGGGCGCGACCAACTGGCAGGGCGGCCTGACCGCCACCCGGCATCTCCTGGAGCTCGGCCACCGCAGGATCGGCATGATCGGCGGTCCGCCCGACGTGCTGTGCAGCCGCGCCCGCATAGACGGCTACCGGGCCGCGCTGGAGACGGCGGGGGTCGAGGTCGACCCCGCGCTGATCCTGTACGGCGACTTTCTCGTCGGCTCAGGCCACGACCACGGCCACACCCTGCTCTCACTGCCCGACCCGCCCACCGCCATCTTCGCCGGCTGCGACCTGCAGGCCTTCGGCGTCTTCGAGGCCGCCAGGCAGCGCGGGTTGCGCGTCCCCGACGACCTGAGCGTCGTCGGCTTCGACGACCTGCCCCTGTCCAGGTCCGCCTGGCCGCCGCTCACCACGGTCCGCCAGCCTCTGGAGGAGATGGCCTTCGTCGCCGCCCGCATGGCCCTGGGCATCTCCCGTGGTGAGTCCCCCGAGCCCCGCCGGGTCGAGCTCTCCACCGACCTCATCATCCGCGAGAGCTCCGCTCCCCCGGCGGGCTGACCGCCCCCTCACCTTCCCGCCGTCCGCCGGGCCCGGTCGCGGACCGTCGTCCCCGTCGGGGGAGCGATCGTCTCCGTCGGGGGAGCGATCGTCTCCGCTTGGGGGCCATGATCGCGGGAGGGGCCGGGGGATCGCTTCGCGATGATTATGACGTGCCGCTAATTCCTCGAATGCGGCGACGAATTAGCACGATATTTCGTACGATCTCGCGATAGCTCCTCTCCCGTATTACCTTTCCTCGTATGGTGACGCTGCCCTGCGAAAAAACCCGGCGATAGACCATTATCCGGTATGTGGCCGCCAGCGACGGGGGAGAGAACCATGGCCGCTTCACGACGGAGAACCACCCGCCTCGCGCTCGCCGTACTGCTCACCGGCGCGCTGCTCGCGGGCATCGTGGGTACCGCGGGCACCGCGACCGCCACGACAGGCGCGAACGCCCCGGTGGGCGCCTCCGCCGCGAGCGGCCTCGACGACATCAACGAGGACATCCGCAGCGCGCGGTACGTCATCAACCGCTTCTGGGCGACACACTGGCCGGATTTCTTTCCCGGCAGGTATTCACCTCCGCGCGTTCTCGGCGGGTATGACGGCGCGTGGGGCAACACGCCGACATGCCGGGGATATCCCCTTCCCGATGACAACGCCCTGTACTGCTGGCCGCCCTACGACTTCATCGCCTGGGACGTCGACCTCATGCGAATGGGATACCGGCAGGGCGACGCCTGGGTCTATCTGATCATCGCGCACGAATGGGGTCATGCCGTCCAGGCCCGCATCCCCCAGCGGCTGCTGTCCCGGCAGCTCGAACTCCAGGCCGACTGCCTCGCCGGAGCCACGCTCTTCGGAGCCGCGGAGGACGGCATCCTGTTCTTCGAGACCGGCGACACCGAGGAGATCGCGGCGGCCCTGCGGGCACACGCGGACGACACCCCCTGGACCGACGTGAGCGACCACGGCACCGCCGCGCAACGCCTGGGCGCTTTCAACCGGGGCGCACGCCAGGGCGTGGGGGGATGCTTCGCGTGACGAGGGCGAGGACGTTCCCGGCTCACGACCACCACAGCACCCGGCTCACCGCCGGGTAGGACCCCGGCCCGGATGACGGAGGGGTCATCTGGGCCGGGGGCGTGAAGCCCACCCCCCGGTCCGCGTGCGGGTCTCCCCTCCCGCACGCGGACCCCCGGCCCGCACGAGTCCCCTCCTCCCCGCGCGGGACGCGAACCCCGTCCCCGCCACCGCGCTCCACCTCCCCGAGGAAACCGGCCTCCGGTTCCGTACGGGAGGCGAAGGGTCAGACGCGGATGCTTCCCGCACGTTCCATCAGGGCGGCCAGACGGCCGGCCCGTTCGATGTCGCCGGCGTGCACGGAGGCGGCTCTGGCGATCTCCAGTGGTTCCATGGCCGCCGGGAGGCGGCCCGCGTCCATGAGAAGGTCCGCCCACTCCCCCGCCACGGCGGCGAGGTAGCCGTGGTCGGCGGCCTGGACGTCCTCCGACAGGGTGAGCCCGCGGCGGATCGTCACCGACTCCGCGTAGGCGGCGATGGCCTCCTCTCGTCTGCCCAGCGCGGCGAGCAGCCACCCGAGGCCGTGCAGCGCGGTGGCGAAGGCCACCGCGCCGGCGGACGGGTTCTCCGCGGCGAACCCGCGCCGGATGGAGACGGCTCTCGTGCTGTGGAGCACGGCCTCCTCCAGCCGCCCCAGCGACGCCGTCCGCTGGGCCAGGGTGTGCAGCGCCATGGCGAGACCGGGCTCGTGCGCGACCGGGTTCCGCGCGGCGAGATCCCGGTAGATGTCGACCGCCTCGCGGGCGGCGTCCAGGGCGGCCTCCGGCCTGCCGATGCGACCCAGGTCGCAGGCGAGGCCGTTCAGCGAACCCGCGAGGTGGGGCAGGTGGTCGCCGGGGCGCGCCCGCGCCAGCTCGCGCCTGACGGCAACCGCCTCGCGGCCCACCTCGACCGCCTCGTGCCTGCGGCCCAGCCTGACGTACCGGGTCGCCGCCCCGGCCAGGCACAGGGCCAGGTCGGGAAGGTAGGTGTCACGGTCGTCCGCGGCCAGCCGCCGGACGATCGTGAGAGCCTCCTCGCTCGCGGCGAGCGCCTCCCCGTGACGCCCCGCCGCTCCGAGCACGCTGGAGCGGCGGCTCAGCGACAGGGCCAGACGGTGCGCGCGCTCCGCGGACGCACCGCCGTCCTCCACCTTCACCACGGTCTCACCGGGGTGCTCCGGTCCGCGGACCGGCAAGGGGTGGCGTCCATCCCTTCTCCTTGAGCATGAGAACTCTCCTTGAACTCGAACGGTGTCAACGGGATCCATCTCGCCTCCTTTCGCCGAACCGAGCCGTCGGCGACGATGACCAGATCTTCTGCTGTTTTGGAACGCTCCGATTTCGGAGGTGACGACTTCCCGAGGGGCTTCTCGCCCCTAGCCGAGACCTCGCGCGGAAACCCACCTCGTCCCGGCGGGAAACCCTCTGTCCCGGAAGTCGAGGAGGGCCCCGAGCCCCTTCTTCCCCGGAAGCGTCTCCGCCTCCCGCGGGCCGTCCGGCAGCACCTGCCAGACGGGGTCGCGCCGGAGGACCGGCCGCTCCCTTTCCGTCTCCCCCTCGGCTACCGGTGTCCAGAGCGTGCGGACGCCGTGCTCGTTGACGAGGCGCAGGCGGGTACGGCACCCGGGGCAGCGGATCCCTCCCGCACCGAGGTCCTCGCGGCGGGCGGTGAAATAGCCGTACTGGTCCACCCCCCGCTCGTTCCACGACAGGTCCATGTGCCGGTCCCAGTCGACCTTCGCCGCACGCCTGCCCTTGGGAGCGCAGATCGGGCAGGGCACTCGCACCTCGTCCCAGAACCGTGAGGACGCCAGTTCGGGGTCGCGGTGGCCGACGTTCCTCACCATCCCGGTGACATCTCTCCCGCCGCCCTCGGGGGGTCTCCGGATCTGCGGGACGGTGGTGATCGGATCGGCGTGGTTGACGAGCCTGGCGAAGCGGTCGGCGTGAGCGTCGCTCAGCAGGGGGACGCCCAGGACGGCACGGGCGGTGAGGTGCTCCATCCGCCGGATGCCGCCCGAGGGGCGGGCGGCGTACGCGGAGGTGATCATGGGAGGTGTGGAGCCGCGCGGCAGCAGCCACAGCGTGGCCAGCAACTCGCTCACCGTCCAGAACGACGCGAAGTAGTCCGGGGTGGGATGGACGATCGCCCTGCCCGTCGTGACGATCTCGTACATCAGCCGCGCCACGCCCTCCCACATCTGCTGCCGGGTGACCACCTCGGCCGGGTAGGAGTACTCGCGAGGCGACACCATCCGCACGGTGACCGAGTGGGCCTTCTCGAAGGCCTCGCGCCACTCCCCCGCCTCCCGCCGGCGCTCGCCGTGGAAACTGAGGAAGTAGTCGGCCGGCTCGTCGAACATCCAGTAGTGCGCCCGGGGTTCGGGCAGGCGTGGCGCGGGTGTCCTGACCGCGCCCAGCATGCGGCGCAGACGCCGCTCCAGCCACACGCCCAGCTCCGGGTTTTCCAGAACCTCACCGTGGACGGGGGCGTGGCTGGCGCGGGTCAGCACGTTGCGCGGCAGCGGGGTGCGGCTGAGGACGATGCTGCCCGGGTCGAGTTTGGCGCGCATGTTGAAGGCCTCGTAGACGTCCTCCGGCCCCTCGACCGAACAGTCCCACACGACGAAGGTCGACGCCCGCTGCGCCGCGAGCGCGGTGATCTGGCCGGCGCCGGGAAGAGCGACCGCGAGGCGGATCCCCAGTCTCGCGCAGATCGGCCGTATCCAGTTGTCCAGCAGGTCGTGACCGTCGTCGGTCGGTGGCACGAAGGCCGTCATGGTGGCGTTCACGCGACCGCCCCGGCCGACCCCGCGCGACCGTTCCCCTCGGGACGCACCACCGGCACGTCCCGTACGTCGAGAAGTGCCCGCGGTACCGTACCGGCCCGCGGCCGGCGGTGCGCCCGGCCCGGCTCGGGTCCGCGGCGCCGGCGTCCCGTTGTGAGGTGCGATGTGCTGCCCATCCGATGTTCTCCCCTGGCGTGCACTCCATGGACGACGATCTCCAGCCCCTCAGGGGGGCGCGGCATCCCCTCGTGCGGTCATCCGTCCAGGTGGGTTTCCAGGAGGGTGACCAACTCGATGACACCGTGGAAGGGGACGGGCTGCGCGGAGTCGTCGGACGCGACCGTCCCGGCGATGTGACCGGTGGCGGTCCTCTGGACGTCGATGGTCAACCGCATTCCGGCCTCCTTCTGCGGCACCGCTCTCCCGGCGCTCTGGCGGCGCCCACGGTAGTCGCCGGGAGAGCGGAAGGCGTCCAGGTACCACCCCTACGGATGGCACGACGGACCTTGACATGCCCGCTTCACCTGCACCGGCCCGGCCGCGCCGCCGGTATGCCGCTCCTGTGAGCCGGGTGTCCGGTCCCGGCCGCCGGTCAATCCCCGGGGTCGGACAGGACGGCGCGCAGCTCGATCCGGTTGGTCACGTTCAGCTTCGCGTAGATGCGGTTCAGCTGCGTCTCCACGGTGCTGATCGTCACCGAGCGCCGCTGCGCGATCTGACGGGTGGTCATGCCCTCGCAGACCATCGCCACGACCTCGCGCTCGGCCCCGGTGAGGCTGCTGAAGGCGGCGTTGGGGCCGTCCACGGAGAGCCTGAGCTCCCCGGCCGTCTTCAGCGCGAGGGCGGCGTAGGCCGCGGCGCCGGTGCGGTTGAAGGCGACCAGTGCCCGCCGAAGCAGCCGTTCCGCCTCGGCGTGGCGCCCTCTGGCGTGCTGGGAGCGCGTCATCACCAGGTCGATCCTTCCCGCCTCGATCGGCAGGCCCACCTCGCGGGCGAGTGCGAGGGCCTCCTCGCACTCCCGTACGGCGCGCGTGTGGTCTCCCCTCGCCGCGGCGATCTGGCCCCTGACCCTCGCGATGGACATCAGGGTCGAGCGGCGCCCGCTGGAGGCGGCCCTGTCGCTGAAGATGTCCAGCGCGGCCTCGGCCTCCTCGACCCGGCCCAGCTGGGAGAGCGCGTCGGCGCAGACCGGGCCGAACAGGTGGGTTCCCGGCTCCAGGGAGTCGTAGTGCGCCTCGATGGCCTCGGCCGCGACGAGCAGCCGCTGGGTGTCCCCCTGGGCCTGGGCGATCGCCGCACGCGCGCCCGCCGCGTAGGCGAGGCTCACCCTGCTCTCGACGATCGGCGCCCACTCCGCGGCCTGGCGTGCGTGCTCGCGCGCCTGGTCCCACTCTCCCCTGGCCGCCTGGGGGAAACACGCCAGGGAGTGCAGGAGCGCGTAGTCCCAGACCCGCTCGTTCTCCTCGGCGTCGCCGACGGCGAGCCTGGTGAACTGGACGGCGTCGTCGAGCCTGCCCCGGCGGAACTCGACCTCGCCCAGGAAACCGAGTGCCTGGCCGACCCGCAGCGCCTCGCCGCGCGTGGCCCGCGCGACGCCGTCACGCAGGTCGGCGGACGCGCCCTCGAGATCGTCGGTCCACAGCCGGATCATCCCGCGGGCCACCAGCCCGTCCAGCCCGGCCACCGACCCCGGCAGGTCGGCGTCCGTCAGGGACGCCAGCGCCTCCTCGGCCCGTCCGGCCAGGGTCCAGCCCAGGGACCGGGCGAACCAGGCGAAGGCCCGCACCCATGGCTCGTGACTGCCCGCCGCGACGGCGGCCGTACCGTATTCGACCATCTCTGGGTAGGAGATCTCGACCACCCCGATGATCGCGAGCTGGGCCGCGACGCGCGCCCGCAGGTCGGCGGGCGCGTGCGGGTTCTCCGCCCCGTCGCGCTCGGCGGCGCCCAGTGCCTGGACCAGCAGCAGCTTCGCCTCCGCGACGCGCCCGGAGATCAGTGCCTGGTAGCCGGCGACGTAGTCGCGCCAGGGACCCGGTGGCGCGGCGAGGACCTCACTCTCGTAGCGCCGGGCGACGGTGGCGTCGCCGGAGACCAGCAGGGTCTCCACGGCCGTCAGCAGGCGGGCCACCCTGTCCGGTCCCGGTGGTGTCAGTTCCACCGCGTGGCGGGCGTACACCGCGGCGAGGGGAAGCCTGCCCCGCGCCAGCAGGAACCGGGCCTCCTCCTGGGCCAGCTCGGCGAGCTCGCCGTCCGTACCGCCTCCGGACGCCGCGATCCCGTGCCACAGCGCGCCGGGGCCACCGAGCAGCGCGGCGCTGCGGTGCAGGGCGCGGCGGCGCTCGATGCCGGAGTCGTAGTAGATGCCGTCCCAGACGAGCAGGGTGGTGAACGCGAACTCCTGCCCCGCCGTCCCGGGGATCTCCTTCACCAGCCCGGCGCCGACGGCCTCCGCGAGGGGGGTGGTGGCGTCGGCGACGCCGGCCAGGGCACGCAGGTCGGTCAGGCCGAAGCGGCGGCCGAGCACCGCCGCCGCACCGACGACCTCGCGGGTACGGCGGTCACACGACGCCAGCCTCGCCACGACGGCCTGCGTCATGCCCCGGGGGGCGGGCAGCGGGCCGTTGCCGAAGTTGATTGAGTGCATCTCCACCTGGTCCAGCAGCAGGAGCGAGTGCAGCGCGTTGCCGTCGGTGTGCTCGTGCAGCCTTCTCGCGCCGGAGGGGGTGAGCCCGTCGTGGCCGGTCGCGACGGCGAGCCGCACCAGATCGTCGGCGGGGAGTCCTTCGACCTGAAGCAGGCGCCCCTGTGGCGAGTCGAAGATGCGGGCCCAGCCCTCGTGGAGTTCCAGGCGGGGCGCGTCCGGCGCCGCTCCCGTCGCGTATCCCGGAGCCTGGTGGACGACCAGGAGCATGACCTGGGCGTTGCGCAGGCGCCGGGCGGCCAGGCGGAGCGCGGCCATCGACTGCCAGTCGCCGCAGTGCGCGTCGTCGACGACCACGATCAGCGCGTCGGCGGCGACGAGTTCCGCCGCGAGGGCCTGGCCGACGAAGGCGGCCTCGGCCTGGCCGGCCAGCGTCCTGGCGAGCACCGGGGTCGGTAGCTGCTCGGCGATCTGCTCCAGGACGCCCCACGGGTGGGCGAGCGCGTCCTCGTCACCGAAGGCGCGAACGGTCCGCACGCCGGGCACGGTACGCAGGAAGCGCTCGATCAGCTCGGTCTTGCCGATCCCGGACGCCCCCCGGACACCCACGATCCGCGCGTCACGACGTCCGGCATCCCTCCACGCCTCCCCGAGAAAGTCGAGTTCCCGCTTCCGGCCGATGAACAGCGGAGAGGTTCTGCCGTACAACGCAGCGCTCCCTTTTTCACGATTCACATGTTCTTGACGGCGATTATGGGTCAGGAATCAGCCTGTCGGCACGCGTTTCATCTGAAGATTTCTCACGAAACGGATTCGAGTAAATTTCACGTCGTCCGCCCGCCTCGCGGATTCTTCCTGCTCTCGCACACGCGGAACGTCTTCGGACACAGGCCGCGACCACTCGGATACCCTGGCCCACACCGCACGACAGGTCCGCGGCACCTCTTCACCTCGACCCTCCCGCGGCATTTTCCGAAAAGGGAGCGGTCCATCTTCGGCAAAGGTGCGACGGCCCGCGGATACGGTCGGCCGAAAGCGGAGGCGACCATTGATTACCTCACCCGCGATACGCATTCCACAATTTCCGCATCGAGTAAGTGCCTGATGACACGAAGTGGCCGACACTTCGCATACTGCGCGAGACGTCACACGGCGAACACCGCGCGCGACTCCCGGCCACGGTCCGGCACCCCTTTTCGGACGCCTGGACACGAGCCCCCCTCCCCCCCTCTCTCCCGGTGCTGTACAGTCACCCATCATGAAAACCGTTCCCATTTTCATAGTGGGCTCCCTCCTCCTCACCCTCGCCGCCTGCGGGAGCGCGAGCGGCACGTCCACCGGCGTCGCCGGCGCGGCCACGCCCGCCGTCACGGAGCTGACAAGTTGTGGCTTGCCCCTCAAGGTGGCCGCGCCGCCGCGCCGGGCGGTCTCCATGGAGCAGAACGCGACAGAGATCATGCTGACGCTGGGACTCGCCGACCGGATGGCGGGAACGGCGTACCGGACGGATCCGGTGCTCACCGAGCTCAAGGCCGGCTACGACGAGGTCCCCGTCCTGGCCGACCGGTATCCCGGCAGGGAGGCCCTGCTGGCCGCCGGGCCCGACTTCGTCTACTCGATGCGCGCCTCCGCCTACGCGCCGGACGCCGGTGGGACCAGGAAGGACCTGGCCGCTCTCGGGATACCGGCCTACCTCTCCTCCAACGACTGCGAGGATCCCGGTCTCATCCCCTCCTCCGTCACCTTCGACGCCATCTTCGGTGAGATCGACGACATCGCGAAGATCTTCGGTGTCCCGGAGCGCGGCGAGAGCGTGCTGGCCGACCTGCGAAAGCGCCTCGATGTGGCCAAGACCACCGTCGGGAACGTGACGACCGGCGCGAGTGCCGAACCGAACCTGATGTGGTACTACTCCGGGACGAAGACTCCGGCCATCGCGGGCCGTGGCGGGCTGCCCGACACCATCGGCACGTTCCTCGGCGTGGGAAACGCCTTCTCCGACATCACCCAGCAGTGGTCCGAGGGAAGCTGGGAGAAGATCGCCGAGCGCGACCCGGACGTGATCGTGCTGGCCGACCTCACCCGTGGCGGTGACGGCGACAGCGCCGAGGCCAAGATGGGCTTCCTGCGCTCCGATCCCGTCGCCTCCCGGCTCACGGCGGTCAGGAAGAACCATTTCATCGTCGTCCCCGGGTCGGCCATGGACCCCTCGATCAGGAGCGTCGGCGCCGTGGAACAGGTCGGCAGAGGTCTGCGGGATCTCTACGGCTGACCTCATTCCCCGACATATCTCGACGTTCCTTGAAATACCTCGAACCCGGCGCCTCGGAACCCCGCAGACCTCCACCCGGATCACGGACCGCGGAGCACCGACGCCCTTCGCGGACGCGCCGCCGCACGACCACCGAACTCCCCGGAGACCACGATGACCGCCCCCACAGATGTCCCCCCTCCCGCCTCCTCCTCCGTGACCTCGCGTGACCTGTTCTCCTCCTGGGAGGAACAGCAGTCCGCCTACGTGGCACACCGGGAGAACCGCTTCCAGGTGATGCTCGACGTGCTCGACCTGCACTGCCCCGGCGATCCCACCGTGCTCGACCTGGCCTGCGGGCCCGGCTCGATCACCGAACGCGTACTGAGCCGCTTTCCCCGGGCCCGCGCCGTCGCCGTCGACCACGACCCCGTACTGACACGGCTCGCGCGCTCGGTCCTGGCGCGCCACGACGATCGTGCCACCGTGGTCGAGTGCGACCTGGCGCACGCGGGCTGGTCGTCCGCGCTGCCCGGCCTGAGCTTCGACGCGGTGCTGACCTCCACCGCGCTGCACTGGCTCTCCCCCGGGCAGCTGCTGGAGGTCTACACCGAGCTGGCGCGCCTGCTGCCGCCGGGTTCCGTACTCCTCAACGCCGACCACCTGCGCTTCGGCGACGATCATCCGGCGCTGCGGCGACTGTCGGCCTCCCACGACGCCGCCGTGCAGCGGGCGGCCTTCACCGACGGCGCCGCCACCTGGGAGCAGTGGTGGGCGACGGTGGCCCACCACCCCGAGCTCGCCCCCCTGCTCCCCGAACGCGAGCGGCGCTTCGCCGACCGCCCGCCGCAGCCTCCGGCCCCCCTGGAGTTCCACCTCGCGGCGCTGCGCACGGCGGGCTTCGCCGAGGTGGGAACCGTCTGGCAGTACCTGGACGACCACGTCGTCTTCGCCCGGCGATGACCCCCGACGCCCTCGATGACCTCGATGACCTCCTCACGGGCCGGGCGACGACGTGCTCTCTCGGTGGGCGGCGCCGGGCTGGCACTGCTGCCGCTCTCGGTGGCCCTCGCGGTGACCGTCGGCGCCGCGGGCCTGTCGGTGGGCGACGTGTTCCAGAGCGTCGCCGCGCACCTCGGTCTGCCGCTGGAACCCCCGCCCCCGCTGCGGGACGCGATCGTCTGGGAGCTGCGCCTGCCCCGGGTGCTGCTCGCGACCCTGGTCGGGGGTGGCCTGGCCGTCTGCGGGGCGGTCCTGCAGACGTTGACCCGCAATCCGCTCGCCGACCCCTACCTGCTCGGCATCTCCTCCGGAGCGTCCACGGGAGCGGTCGCCGTCCTCATCCTCGGCCTGGGGTCGGGGACCGCGGCGGCCCTGACGGCGGGCGCCTTCGCCGGCAGCCTGGCGGCCTTCTGCTGCGTACTCATGCTCGTCGGCGCCACCTCGGGCGACTCCCTGCGTGTCGTGCTGGCCGGGGTGGCGGTCTCGCAGCTGTTCAGCGCCCTGACCAGCCTGGTCGTCATCTGGGCCGGTGACGCGCAGAGCACTCGCGGCGTGACGTTCTGGCTGCTGGGATCCCTCGCCTCGGCGAGCTGGAGCACCGTCGTCCTCTGCGCGGCGGTGGCCGGGATCGGCCTGGCGGTGTGCTGGGCCGCCTCCCCCGCCCTGGACGCGCTGGCCTTCGGGCGCGACATCGCCGCCTCACTCGGCGTCGCTCCGGGCAGGACCCGGCTTCTCCTGCTCGTCACCACCGCGCTGAGCACCGCGGTCCTGGTCGCCGCGAGTGGCGCCATCGGGTTCGTGGGCCTGGTCGTCCCGCACGCCGTCCGCTTCCTGGTGGGCGTCCGCCACCGCGTGCTGCTACCGGCCTGCGCGCTGTACGGGGCGGTCTTCCTGCTGTGGGCCGACACCGCCGCGCGCACACTCTTCTCCCCGCGCGAGGTGCCCGTAGGGGTGCTCACCGCCCTGATCGGCGTCCCCGCGTTCGCGGTCATCATCCGCAGAAGGAGCACCCGATCGTGAGGAGCCGAAAACGCGACCGGAACCCCGGGCGGCCGGCGCGGGCGTCTCAGATGGAGGGGGGCAGGGCCGACGACAGCACGTCGAAGCGGCGGTCCCCCTCGTACAGGGGCGTCTGCGTCGAAGGGGACGCGGGCAGCGGGTCGTACAGGGGCGTGGGCGTCGGGATCGGGGTCGGTGCGGGAAGGGGCGGGGGTACGGGGCTCAGCGACCTGTTCCCGCTCTCGTACAGGACCGCGTACAACCCGCTGATCAGGCGCCGCACGTCCTGCTCGGGGCGGACCACCAGGCGGATGAACTGGCTGGTCATACCGAGCTTGTTTCCGCACTCGCGGACGAACAGGTTGTGCTCGTCGAGCAGTTGGTCGCGCAGGGCGGCGCCGTCCCTGCCACCGGGGAGCCGTACCAGCAGGAAGTTGCCCTGGGAGGGGAAGACGGTGAGGCCGGGGACCCGGGTCAGCTGGTGGCGCATCGACTCGCGGTCCAGGGCGACCAGCCGCAGGCTGTCCAGATACTCGGACATGTACCGGCGGATCATGAAGACCACGGTCTCGGCGAAGGAGTTCAGGTTCCACCGGGGCAGGGCGCGCCGCACCCTGTCCGCCAGGGCGGGGTTCGCCACCATGTAGCCGAAGCGGATGCCGTGCAGCCCGAAGTTCTTACCGAGGCTCTTCAGCACGACCACGTTCGGCCGGATCGCGGCCTCGTTCGCGACGCTCGGATACGGCTCGGCGTCGACGAAGTCGATGAACGACTCGTCCACCACGACCAGGTCCAGGTCGACGAGCCTGTCGAGCAGGGCGATGACCTCGTGGCGGCGCAGGTAGCCCCCGTCGGGGTTGTTCGGGTTGCAGATGACCGCCACCCGGGAGCCGCGATGCCTGACGAAGTTGACGAAGGCGTCCACGTCCAGCGCGAATCCCTGGTTCTCCGGCAGCGGATACATGTCCACGCGCTTGCCGGTCTCCATCGGCTGGTCGGTCCAGCGGCCGAAGGTGGGGATCGGCACCGCGAGGCTCTCCCTGACCAGCAGGTGGTCGATCCAGGTGATGAGTTCCGTCGACCCGTTGCCCATCACGACGGTCTGCGGGTTCAGGCCCAGCACCCCGCAGAGCTCGGCGGTGATCGTGTCGGCGTCGCTGGGATAGAACTTCAGGATCGTGGCGAGGTTGTGCTCCAGGACGCCGAAGGCCTCCGGGGTCGGGAAGTACGGATTGCAGGGGATACAGAAGTCGACCGGTTCCTCCCCCCGCTCCGGCGCGGCTCGGATGAGCGAGAAGTACGACGGGCTGTGCGCTGCACCGTGCGCTCGGCGGTGGGTGGAACCGGCCAACTGGGGCCTCCTGCTGACGAATGTTCACGCCTCTGACACCCCCAGCTACGCACCTGGATACCGGCTGGTTCAGCAGGGCGCCCCCGGGCTCGGGCGACTCCCGGGGATCCGGGGTTCACCGGCGGGAACGATCGATCACCGCGACCCGTGACCCCTGATTTTTACAGCCTCTTCGTCATGAACACGCTGTACGGGTCGTACTCGTAGTCCGCGAACGGCTCGCAGTACTCGAAGCCGAACTTCTCGTACAGCCTCCGGGCGGGCAGGAAGAACTCGCTCGCCCCGGTCTCAAGGCTCAGCCGGGTGAATCCCATGCGCCCGGCCTCGGCGATGATGTGCTCCAATAGCAGGGACGCCGTCCCGCTGCGCTTGCGCGCCGGCGCGGTGCGCATCGACTTCACCTCGGCGTGTCCCGCGTCCAGTCTCTTGATCGCGCCGCAGCCCACCAGGCTGTCACCGTCCATCACCGACCAGAAGGTGACCTCGGGCCGGCGAAGCCCGTCCAGATCGAGGGCGTGCTTGCTCTTCAGGGGGGTGACGGCTCGCATCTCCTGGACGTGCTCGTCGAGAAAACCGGCGATCTCCGGACCGGAGAGGTCGTCGAGGACAATCTTCATCAGCTTTCCCTTTCCGGGAGTTCGGTTCCGCGGACGCCAGATCACATTCTGGGGCCTCCTGGAGCCGGCCCGGTCGTGGGAGCGGCCGCCGACGCATCGGCCACCTCCTACCGATCCGCCGGAGCGGTTTTTCCGGCGGCGACGAGGTACGCGACCGCGGCCGTGCAGACGAGCAGGGCGGTCCAGTTGTTGAGGCGCAGGCCGAGGACGTGGGGGGCGGGATCGATGCGGAGCCACTCGATCCAGGCGCGACCCGCGCTGTAGGCGGCGGCGTAGAGCGCGAACGTCCGGCCGCGGTCGAGCCGGAACCGTCGTTCGGCCCAGATGACGAACCCGGCCACGCCCAGGTTCCACAGCGACTCGTAAAGGAAGGTCGGGTGGTAGGTGGCTGTGGACTCCATACCGGGTGGCCGATGGGCGGGGTCGATCTCCAGCGCCCAGGGCAGGGTCGTCGGGCCGCCGTACAGCTCCTGGTTGAACCAGTTGCCCCATCGGGCGATCGCCTGCCCGAGCGCGATCCCGGGCGCGACGGCGTCGGCGAAGTCGCGCAGCGCGATGCCGCGCCGGCGGCAGGCGAGCCACGCGCCCACCGCGCCGCCCGCGACGGCGCCCCAGATGCTGATCCCGCCCTCCCAGATCGCGAACGCGCGCAGCGGGTCGTCGCCCGGGCCGAAGTACTGCTGCCAGTCGGTGGCCACGTGGTAGATCCGGGCGCCGACCAGGCCGAGCGGCACGGCCCAGATCGCGATGTCCTCGACCGCGCCGGGATCGCCGCCGCGAGCGACCCAGCGGCGCCGGGTCACCCAGATGCCGACGAGGACGGCGAGCAGCATCAGCAGGGCGTAGGCGCGGATCGGGAACGGGCCGAGGTGCCAGACGGCTTGGGTCGGGCTGGGGATGGCGGTCACGGCGTCGAGTCTGGTTCAGCCGGGGCGGCGCCCGCATCGATCGCAACGCCGATCATGCGATCAGTCGACCGGTTGATGCCGAACGGACGGGAGGTTGATTATCGTCGGCGGTGTGGAGTCCTGGGAGCGGTCGCGGCGCCGGTGGCAGCACGCCTTCTTCGCCTCATGGCTGGTGCTCACCTCGGCCGGCCCGCTGACGGAGGTGGGCCGGGTGCTCCCGGTGGTGCTGGTGGCCGGGCTGGCCGCCTGGTACGCGGTGTGGTTCGTGCTGCGCACGCCGCCCCCGGACGACGTGCCCACGCCGTACGTGCTCGGTGGTGGACTGCTCTGGCTGGGGCTGTTCGCGATGGACTCCTCCTTCCTGGTAATCGCGTTGAGCGTCCTCGTGCCGTACTGCATGGACGCCGTGCGGGTCGGGCTGGTCGCGGTGGTGTCCTGCGCCGGGGGCTGGCTGTGGCATCGTTTCCACGCGACCGGGTCGATCACCTGGGCCGAGATCGTCATCGCCGCGCTGATCGCGACCAGCGCGGCCGCCGCGGTCGGGTACTTCGGCTCGGTGTCCCGGCAGAGCGCCGAGCGCAAGCGACTCCTCGACCGGCTGCAGGTCGCGCAGGAGGCGCGGGCGGCGGCCGAACGGCAGGCGGGCGTGGCGGCCGAACGGCAACGGCTCGCCCGTGACATCCACGACAGCCTGACCCAGGGGTTCGCCAGCGTGACGATGTTGCTCGAGGCGGCCCAGGAGACCCTGCCGGACAACAGGCACCTGACCCAGGCGCTGCGGGTGGCGCGGGAGAATCTGGCGGAAAGCCGCAGGGTGGTGAGAGCACTGCGCCCCGGCCAGCTCGACGGGTGCGGCCTGCCGGAGGCCCTGCGGCGGCTGTCGGGCAGGCTGTCGGACGAGACCGGCGTCCACGCGCACACCGTGATCACCGGCAGGCTCCGGCCGCTCGAGGCACGGGTCCAGGCGGAGCTGCTGCGCGTGGCGCAGGAGGCGGTCGCCAACGTTCGCCGCCATGCCCGCGCCGAGCAGGTCACGCTGACCCTGTCGTACATGGAGGACCTGGTGGTGCTTGACGTCCACGACGACGGCGACGGTTTCGATCCCGGCAGGGCCGCCTCGGGACACGGCCTTTCGATCATGCGGGAGAGGATGGAGCAACTCGGCGGCACGCTGCTCGTGGAAAGTTCCCCGGGGGCGGGCGCCACGGTGGTGGCCAGCCTTTCCCCGGTGGCGCTGAGCGGGTCGCGATGACCGTCCGGGTCCTGATCGCCGACGACCACCCGTTGGTCCGCGACGGCATCCGGGCTGTCCTGGGCACCCAGGACGATCTGGAGGTGGTCGGTGAGGCGGTCTCCGGCACGGACGCGGTGCGACTGGCGCGCGACCTGAGGCCCGACGTCACCCTGATGGACCTGCAGCTGCCCGGGATCGACGGCGCGACCGCGATCGGCAGGATCCGCGAGGACGACCCGGGAGCCAAGGTGATCGTCCTGACCGCCTACGACACCGACGGCGACATCTCACGCGCCATCGACGCGGGAGCCATCGGCTATCTCCTCAAGGACGTCGGCCGCGAGCAGCTGTTCGACGCGATCCGGGTGGCGGCGCGGGGGGAGAGCGCCCTGTCGCCGACGATCGCGAGCCGGGTGCTGTCGTGGGCGCGGGCCGACGCCCCCGATGCTCTCAGTGGCCGGGAGGCCGAGGTCCTCGGTGCGGTCGCCCAGGGGATGAGCAACAAGGCCATCGCCGCCCACCTGTGCATCAGCGAGGCCACGGTCAAGACCCACCTGCTGCACATCTTCGCCAAGCTCGGCGTGGACGACCGCACCGCCGCGGTGACGGTCGCCGCCTCCCGCGGCATCATCCGGCTGGACGGCCGGCCGCTTCAGCCGAGATCGGCGGTGAGCCGGTCGCGCGGCGGGGCGGACGCGTAGTGCCCGCCCGACTCCTGGCAGTGGACGCTCTGCCGGTAGGTCGCCGGGTCGTACTCCGGCGCGTCCTGGATCTCCTGCTTGGTCTGCGAGACGTGCACCTTGCGCTCGTCCTTGTCGATCCTGGTCACCGTGCTGGCCGGGAGCACGACCTTCCTGCCCGAGAGCCAGGAGCCGACGTCGGCCACGATGTAGCTGTCATCGGTCATGTTGCTCTCCTCCTCCACTCGGCCGACCTTGCCGTCGACGGCCTCCACGTCGAAGCCGATGACGCTCATCGTCTCGTCCATCGTCTCGTCCGGACCGTAGACGCCCTCGCGATAGCTCCACAGACCTTCGCTCGTCATGTGCGGGCTCTCTCCTTGTCACGATGTGTGTGGCCCCCCGACTACCCCTCGCGGCCGAGATAAACGGTGCGGCGGACGGCCGTCCTCCGCCGGCTGTCAATCGTGCCTGGTCGCCTCGGTCCGGAAATCCAGGATGTCTTTACCGATGCTGGTAAATCGCAGGAATCATGTGCCTTTGCCGCCGTCTCGGAGGCCCATATGGGCGCCACGACTCCGTGCGGGAAAGGGGGTAAGGACAATGCCTCGGACGGTATGCCGAATGGCCGCCCATATAAGGGGGGAGGTCCGTGGTTCACGGATCGGACAGGGGCCGGACGAGGATCAGATGGAGATCACCGTCATGTCGCGTAAACGTCGCGACATCGTCACTGTGGCTCTCACTGGGCCCTCACCGTGGCCGGACCCGCCGCCACCGCCGCCTTCGCCCAAATCGGTCGAGATCGGACCAGGCGGGAATGGTGCCGGTACGCGCCCGAGCGGCGGGGACCGCTTGACCACACCGGGTGAAACCGTCGAGGAAGGGTTCCAGGAAAGGCCCACGCGGCCGAACCCGGGGAGAAAGACGACCCTGTGAGCTGCCTCACCTACCGTTTCTGATATATCCCCCGTATCAGTAAAGTCTCTCCGGTTATCCTTGCACCCGTGCCCGTCTACGTGGCCGTGGATCTCGGACCTGAGAACGGCCGGGTATTGACCGGCGAATTCGATGGTGAACGGCTCTCGGTGCGTGAAGTGCACCGTTTCGCCAACCGGCCCGTCCGCGTTCTCGACGGCCTGTACTGGGACGTGCTCGGGCTTCTCACCCAGGCTCGCGGGGGCATCGCGCTGGCCGCCGCCCGCGACCGCCTCACCAGCGTGGGCGTGACCGCCTGGGGCGGCGACTTCGCGCTCCTCGACCGCGACGGGCGACTGCTGGCCAACCCCCGTCACCACCGCGACCCCTACACCTCCGGGCTGGCGGGACTCGTCTCCTGGCAGGACCACTACGAGCTGACCGGTGTCCATCCGGGCCCCGGCACCACGGCCTGCCAGCTGCTGGCGCATGCCGGTTCCCCGCTCCTGGACGCGGCCGACCACCTGGCGATGATGCCGGACCTGTTCACGCTCTGGCTGAGCGGCGAGATGCTCAGCGAACGGACGATCGCGAGCACCAGCCAGCTGCTGGACGTCAGGACCGGCCGCTGGGCGAACAGCATCGTCACCCGCCTGGGCCTGCCCCGTCACCTGCTCGCCGACCGGCTCACCGAGCCCGGTACGGTCGTCGGCCCGCTGCGCGGCGAGAGCGGCGATAGCGGGGGAAACGGTGGGAGCGGCAGGAGGGGCGGCGACCGGAACGGGAGAGGCCGCGCCACGCCCATGGTCGTCGCGGTTGCGGGCCACGACGCCGCCTCCGTGGCGGCGGCGCTTCCCGTCTCATCCGGATCGGTGGGCTATGTCTCTTTCGGCCCTCGCTCGCTGGCGGGGCTGGAGCTCGACGCGCCGGTCACGAGCCGGGAGGCGAGGCTGGCGGGCTTCACCAACGAGGGCGGCGTCATGGGGACCGTGCGCTTCACCCGGACCCTCAACGGCCTGCTGCTGCTCCAGGAGTGCCGCAGGGCCTGGGGGGCGCGCACCTCGTACGCGGATCTGGTCGCCGAGGCCACGGCGGCCCCCGCCTTCGGCCCCCTGATCGACCCCGGCCATCCGTGGTTCCTCGAACCCGGTGACATGCCGGCCAGGATCGGGGCCTACTGCCGTTCGACCGGCCAGGCGCCGCCCGCCGGCCGCGCACAGACGGTGCGCTGCGTCCTGGAGAGCCTCGCCTGCTCCTACCGGTGGGCGTTGGAGCAGGCCGAGTTCCTCAGCGACCGGCGGGTGGAGGCCGTGCACCTGGTGGGGAGCGCGGCCTCCAGCGACACTCTGTGCCGGCTCGTCGCCGACTTCGCCGGACGACCGGTGCTCGCGGGCCCCGTGGAGGCGACCGCCGTGGGCAACCTGCTGGTCCAGGCGATGGCCGAGGGCCGCATCGGCTCCCTCACCGAGTTGCGCGAGGTGGTCCGCCGCTCGTTCAGGCCCCGGCCGTTCTCTCCCTCAGGGCAGCGGGAGGCGTACGAGATCGCCTACTCCCGCTACCGGCGGCTGACGGGGACCGAGGGAGGCTGGAACGGCACGGAGCACGGGCCGGCCGCCGGGTACCGGATGCGCCCGGCCCGTCACGCGGCGTCGGTGCCGCCGGTGACGGCACCGGCGGCACCGGCGTCAATGGGACTCGCGGGCGACCGCGTGACCGCTGGAGCCGATGAGGAAGTCGAGATCGGCTCCCCGGTTGGCCTGCATCACGTGGTCGACGTAGAGGCGTTCCCAGCCCCGTGAGGGCGCGGCGAACGCCTCCCGCATGGTCTCCGAGGGCAGACGTCTGGCCAGTTCCTCCGGCGGGATGTCGATGTCCAGGCGCCTGGCCTCGACGTCCAGGACGATCGGGTCACCGGTCCGCACCAGGCCGAGCGGGCCGCCCGCCGCGGCCTCGGGCGCCACGTGCAGGACCACCGTCCCGTACGCCGTGCCGCTCATCCTGCCGTCGCAGATCCGCACCATGTCACGCACCCCGCTCTCCAGGAGCTTGGCCGGCAGGGGCAGGTTCGCCACCTCGGGCATCCCCGGGTAGCCCTTGGGTCCGCACCCGCGCAGCACGAGCACCGTGGAGGGGTCCACGTCGAGATCGGGATCGTCGATCCGCGCGTGCATGTCCTCGACGCTGTCGAAGACCAGGGCACGGCCCCGGTGGCGCATCAGCTCGGGCGAGGCCGCCGCGGGCTTGATGACGGCGCCGGACGGCGCCAGGTCGCCGTACAGGACGGCGATGCCCGCGGCCTCCTGCAGCGGCCGGTCACGCGGGCGGATGACGGTCTCGTCCCAGATCCGCGCCTCGTCCAGGTGATCGGCGAGCGACCTGCCCGTCACCGTCAGCGCCTCGGGGTCCAGCAGGTCGCGCACCTCGCGCAGCACGGCCAGCAGCCCGCCCGCGCGGTGGAGGTCCTCCATCAGGTGCCGGCCCGCCGGCTGCAGGTCGGCCAGGAGCGGCACCCCGGCGCCGACGCGGTCGAAGTCGTCGAGGGAGAGCTCGACGCCGAGCCGGCCCGCGATGGCCAGCAGGTGCACCACCGCGTTGGTGGATCCGCCGACGGCGGCCAGCGCCACGATCGCGTTGAGGAACGATCCCCTGGTGAGCAGGGCGCTGGGACGCAGGTCCCGCTCGACGAGCTCGACGGCGAGCCGCCCGGTCTCATGAGCGCCCTCCAGCAGACGGCTGTCGGGGGCGGGCGTGCCCGCGATGCCGGGGATGGTGGTGCCGAGCGCCTCGGCGACGCAGGCCATCGTGGAGGCGGTTCCCATGGTGTTGCAGTGGCCCCTGCTGCGGATCATCGACGACTCCGAGCGCAGGAACGCCTGCTCGCTCAGGGTGCCCGCGCGGACCTCCTCGCTGAGCTTCCACACGTCCGTGCCACAGCCCAGTGGCGCGCCGCGGAAGGTGCCGGTGAGCATGGGCCCGCCGGGGAGCACCACCGCGGGCAGGTCGACCGAGGCCGCGGCCATCAGCAGGGACGGGATGCTCTTGTCGCAGCCGCCCAGCAGCACCACACCGTCGATCGGGTTGGCCCGCAGCATCTCCTCGATCGCCATCGCGGCCATGTTGCGCCACAGCATCGCGGTGGGCCTCACCAGCGTCTCACCCAGCGAGACGACCGGCAGGTTCATCGGGACGCCGCCGGCCTCCCAGACGCCCCGTTTGACGCCCTCGGCCACCTCGTCGAAATGGGAGTTGCACGGTGTGAGATCGGAGGCGGTGTTGGCGATGGCGATGTGCGGACGGCCGTCGAAGGCGTGCGAGGGCAACCCCCGCCGCATCCAGGCCCGATGGATGTAGGCGTTGCGATCGTTTCCCGCGTACCACTGCGAGCTACGTCGTTCCGCCGTCACGTTTTCAGCCCCATTTGCCGAACGGTAGTCTACGGAGCCCGATTCTTGTACCTCTGTTACCTCCGTCCCCGCCCGGCGGTGCCGTCTGGAAGGTTCCAACCGTGAGAGCGTTCGTCGTGACCGGGCCCCGCCGCTTCGCCGTACTGGACGTCGATCCGCCGGTTCCCGGCCCCGGGCAGGTCGTGGTCGACGTGGAGCGGGCCGGGGTGTGCGGCACCGACATGGAGTTCTTCAGCGGCGACATGGCCTATCTCGAGGAGGACCACGCCCGCTATCCCATGCGGCTCGGCCACGAGTGGTGCGGGACGGTCTCCTCGGTCGGCGAGGGCGTCGACGGCGGCTGGATCGGCACCCGCGTCACGGGCGACACCATGCTCGGCTGCGGCAGGTGCCGCCGCTGCCTGGGCGGGCTGCAGCACGTGTGCGAGGACCGCTTCGAGATCGGCATCCGGGGCGGCTGGCCCGGCGCCCTCGCCGAGCGCCTGCCCGTGCCGGTCACGGCGCTGCACGCCCTGCCGGACGCGGTCGACGCGGTGGCCGGGGCGATGGTCGAGCCGGGCGGCAACGCGTTGCGGGCCGTCGAGGCCGCGGCCCTCGCCCCCGGCGACCGGCTGCTGGTGCTGGGGCCGGGGACGATCGGCCTGCTCGCCGCCGCCTTCGCCCTCGCGCACGGGGCGGAGGTGCACATCATGGGCCTGTCGGAGCCGTCGCTGGAGTTCGCCCGCACCCTCGGGGTGCACGGGGCGTGGACCGCCGACCGGCTTCCCGGCCTCCCGTTCGACGCCGTCGTCGACGCCTCCAACGCCCCCGGCCTGCCCTCCCTCGCCGTCGATCTGGTGGAGCCCGGCAAGCGGGTGGTCTACATCGGCCTGGCGTCGACCCCCAGCGCCGTCGACACCCGCCTGCTGGTGCTCAAGGACGTGACGGCCGTCGGCATCCTGAGCGCCTCGCCCGGCCTGGCCGGGGCGATCGAGCACTACGCGTCCGGCTCGGTGGACCCCCGGCCGCTCGTGGCGGCCGTCGTCGGGCTCGACGAGGTGGGCGAGATCCTCTCCGGCTCCCGCCCCGCGGGCTCCGGGCCCGGCCCCAAGATCCACGTCGACCCCCGGGTCTGACCCTTCTCAGCCCTTCAGGCCGGTGTGGGCCAGGCCCTCGATGAACTGCCGTTGCGCGAGCACGAACACCACGAGCACCGGCAGAGCGGTCATCGAGGCGGCGGCGAGCTGGACGTTCCACATCGGCCCGCCGTAGGCGTCGACGAACTGGGTCAGCGCCTGCGGGAGGGTGAACTTCTCCGGCGAGGAGAGGTACACGATGGGTTCCAGGTAGAGGTTCCAGCTGTGCAGGAACGTGAAGATCGCGACGGCGCCGAGCGCGGGGCGGGCCAGCGGCAGCGCGACCCGGTAGAAGGTGCCGAACCGGCCGAGCCCGTCCACCCGGGCCGCCTCCTCCAGCTCACCGGGCAGGCTGATGAAGAACTGCCGCATGATGAAGGTGGCCAGCACGCCGGGCGCGCCGAGGATCGGCACCAGGATGAGCGGCCAGTGGGTGTCGGTCAGCCCGAGCCCGTGGAACATCTGGAACAGCGGGACGATCGTGACCTCGCTCGGGATGAGCAGCCCGAGCAGTACGACGACGAAGAGGACGTTCTGGCCGGGGAAGCGGATGCGCGCGAAGGCGTACCCGGCCATCGCGGCCACCGCCATCGTCCCCGCCGTGACGACCAGGGCGATGTAGAGGCTGTTGAAATACTGGCCCGCGAAGGGCTGGAGCCGGAAGACCTGCCCGTAGGCCGAGAAGTCCCAGTCGGCGGGCAGCGGCCGCGGCGGGAAGGCGAAGATCTCGCCGACCGGCTTGAGGGACGAGGTCACCATCCACCAGGTCGGGAAGACGAACGGCACGCACAACACACACAGCACGCCGTACAGGAGCGTCTTCATCCGTACCGGTATCTCACGTCTCATTGAAGACCCACCTCCTGCGCATCCGCCACTGCACGACGGTGAGCAGCGCCACGATCACGAACAGCAGGACCGACAGCGTCGCGCCGTATCCGAAGTGATGGAACTGGAACGCCTGCTGGTACAGGTAGTAGACGAGGACCGTTGTCGACATTCCCGGGCCGCCCTGGGTGAGCACCGCGATCTGCGCGAACACCTGCAGCGACCCCACCACGGTGATGATCGAGGTGAGCAGGATGGTCGGGCTGATCAGGGGGACGGTGATCCGCAGGAAGCGGGTCCACGCCCCGGCGCCGTCGAGTTCGGCGGCCTCGTACAGCTGGGACGGCACGCCCTGGAGGGCGGCGAGGAACAGCACCATGTTGAGGCCGACGTTCTTGAGGACCTGCACGACGATCACCGAGAGCATCGCGGTGCCCTCGCCGCGCAGCCAGTTGGGTCCGTCGGCCCCGGCGACGGCGAGCAGGCCGTTGAGTCCGCCGTCGTCCTGCAGGAGGAACCGCCACACGATCGTCCAGGCGACGAGCGAGACCACCACGGGCGAGAAGAACAGCGTGCGGAAGAAGGTGGTCCCGCGCAGCCGCTGGTTGAGCAGGATCGCGAGGACGAGGGCGAGGCCGAGGTTGAGCACGACCAGCCCGACGGAGAACAGCGCGGTCCCCGCGAGGACCTCGCGGAGGTTGGCGTCGGCGAGCAGCCTGTCGTAGTTCTCCCCGCCGACGAACTCGAAGGTCCCGGCGAGCACGTTCCACTCGTGCAGGCTGTACCACAGAACGAGCCCGAGCGGCAGGAGCACGAACAGCAGGCTGCCGAGGAGCTGCGGGGTGATGAGCAGGTATCCGACCAGGTTGTCGCGGCGGCGCATGGTCCAGAACACCCCGCCTCCTCCACCGCCGCCGGAAACCCGGTGAGCCCGGCGGGTCCGCCGGGGACCGCGAGTCAGGCCCTCGGCCTCCGTGTCCTCCGCGCCCTCCGCCGTCCGGCGGGCGGCCCGGTCGCCGGTGACCGGCCGGGCGTCGGCCCGGCCGGTCACCGCGGATCGGGGGTGTGACGCGGCCACGTCACGCGCCCAGCATCGGCTGGATCTTGGCGCACACGCCGCCCAGCACGGCCTTGACGTCGGCACCGGGCTGCCAGAGCGGGTCGAGCGCGGCCCGTACGGTCTGCGACAGCTCCGCCTGGCCGGTGTGGTTGGGCTTGACCACGCCCTTCTCGATGCCGCCGATCACGACCTCCTGCAGCTGGCCGGGCTTGAGCAGCGGGTTGCTCTTGGCGAGGGTGTCGGCGGTGAGCTGGGAGGCCCGGGGCGGCGGGAAGTAGGCGGCGAGCTTGGCCGAGTTGCCGGGGTTGGTGAAGAAGGCGAGGAAGTCGGCCGCCAGCTCCGCGTTGGCGGACTGCTTGAAGACGCCCAGGCCCGCCTGTCCGATCACCGAGTACTCGCCCTTGGGCCCGGCGGGCAGCGGCACGAGATCCCAGCCGAACTTCGCCTCCTGCAGGAGCGAGGCGCGGGAGATCTGGGTGATGGTCATCGCCGCGTCGCCCGCGAAGAAGTCGGCCGTGGTGCCGGGGCCGGGGAAGGCCTTGTCGGTGAAGATCGACTTGTGCAGGAACGTCATCGCCTCGACCATCTCGGGGCTGTCGAACCCGCAGCTCCTACCGTCCTCGCTCCAGGCCTGGGCGCCCCAGCCGCCCCACACCGTGGAGAGGTTGTCCCAGCCCTTGTAGTCGAAGTCGCGGACGACCATGCCCGCCTTGCCGGTCTCGGCGGCGACCGCGGCGTTCTGGGCGGCGACCTTCTCCCAGGTCCACGTGCCGTCCTCGATCATCTCCGCCGGAGGCTTCTGGCCCGCCTTCTTGAGCAGGTCGGTGTTGACGAACACGCCGAACGGCGAGGTGGAGAACGGGTAGGCGTACAGCTTGCCCTCGGCCTGCCAGAGCTTGACCGCCGAGGGGGTGAGGTCGTCGAACTCGTAGCCCTCGGCCTTGCGCAGCGTGTCGTCGAGCGGCGCCAGCGCGCCGGAGGAGACGAAGTCGGGCGCGGAGTTCTCCAGGATCCAGGCCAGGTCGGGGGCGTTGCCGCCGGCGATCTGGGTGGTCAGGGTCGTGGTGTAGTTCTCGAAGGGGAGGGGGTCGAACTTGATCTCCCCGACGTCGGGGCGCGTCTTTTTGTACTCGGCGGCGATCTCGTCGAACAGCTTCAGGTGGGCCTCGTTGGAGGTCCAGATCGTCATGCGCAGCGGCTGCGGGCCCTGCGCGGCGGGGGCGGCCTCGCCTCCCCCACCGCACGCCGTCAGGGTGAGCAGCGCCGCCAGCGCGACGGCCGCGGGCTTCGCGAATGTTCTCATGGTCCGATCTCCTTGCTGGGAATCCCCCGGCGGTCGTGGTGGGTGACCGGTCGCCCGGCCGGTGCCGCTCGTCCGGTCAGTAGCCGGTCACCTGCGGCCAGCGCAGCTCGACGCCGTCTCGGGTGAGCCGCCGCTGGAAGTCGGCGAGCAGGCCCTCGTCCTCGCGTACGGCGTGCGGGGTGGTGGCGTTGTCCAGGCAGAAGGCCGCGAGGGCCCCCGCGGCCTCGCCGACGTTCCACTCCACCGGGTGCAGCCGGTAGGCGCCGTTGGTGATGTGGGTGGTGCCGATGTTCTTGGACGCGGGCAGCAGGTTGGTCATCCGCTGCGGCACGAGCGCGCCGAGGGGGATCTCGAACGGCGAGCTCGCCACGTCGATGTAGTTGTCGCCCCCGGTGGAGGGGTGCAGGTCGATGCGGTACATCCCCACCCCGACGGAGTCGGCGTAGCTCACCGCGCCCTTGTCTCCGCGCACCGCGAACGACAGGTCCTGTTCGGCCACGGTGTACAGGGCGCGGACGCGGCGCGACTCGCGGATGTAGGGCGCCTGGGCCAGCCCGTCCTCACCGCCGCCGGTGACGTCGCCGCGCAGGCGCAGGCCGGGAAAGCCGGTCCCGCCGTCGGCGCGGGGCGCCTCGGTCTGCATCCAGTACAGCACCGAGCGCGACAGCTCGCGAGCGGCGGCCACGTGCGCGGCGGCGTCCGGCACGTCGATGACCGGGCCCTCCAGGTAGTCGATCATCGGCCAGTTGACCAGGGTGATGTCGCTGTCGTAGGCGCCGTCGGCGAAGTTGCGCCGCGCGGCGATCCTGCGGAACGTCCACAGGTTCGCGTCACCGGGGTTGAGGCGTTGGTCGGCCTCCACCAGCAGCGGGTCGTCGTCGGGGTTGGGGGTGAAGGAGCGTTCCACGATCTCCAGGGTCCTGGGGTGCGGGCAGCGCCAGGACAGCAGCCGGTCGCCCCAGAAGTCGGGCTGGTAGCTCCTCCAGAACTCGTAGGCGGCGGGTTTGTCGATGGTGTGGTCTCCGTCGACGTGGTCGATCGCGAAGCACACCGAGACGGCCTGCATGTTCATCGGCTGGGCCTCGGCGGGCGCGCTCGGCTCTCCGGTGTCGCCCTGCGACTCGAACCCCGTCACGTACTCGGTGCCGGTCAGCGGCAGCAACTCGCCCGTCTCCGTGGCGTCCAGCACGTACGGCGCGACGGCCGTGACCTCGCCTTTCCCTTCGCGGTGCTCCAGGCGCACGGCCCGCACCCGGTCGCCGTCGACCTCGGCGCCGACCGGCCGGTACGGCTGCAGCACGCGCAGCCGCCCGGAACCCCGGTACGGCGCGAGCATGGCCTCGATCACCGCGACCGCGACGCGCGGCTCGTGGCACAGGCGGCTCACGTGCCCGGCGCCCGGGTTCAGCTCCCGCCAGGCCCGCGACCGCGCGGTGAGCGGGTAGTGGTCGCGGTAGTAGCGGCGGATGCCGTCGCGCAGCGCCCGGTAGGAGGCCGTGACACCGAACCGCTCCACCCAGGAGTGCTCGTCGGGCGGTACGGCCTGGCTGGTCAGCTGCCCGCCGAGCCAGTCGTACTCCTCGGTCAGGATCACGGTGCGCCCGGCTCGCAGCAGCGCCAGGGCGGCGGCGACGCCACCCAGTCCTCCGCCGACGACCACCGCGTCCGCCGATATCTCAACCACGTCGGGGCTCTCTCCCATCATCGTCGTTCTCTCCGCCTTCTCGCCGTTCCCGGCGTTCTTCGCCTTCTCGGCGCTTGTGGCGTTCCGCACCGTCCGGTCAGCTCCGGACCGGTGCGAGCGTGGATCCCTCGACCAGCTCGCAGGGCAGTAGTTCCTGTGGCGTTCCCCCGCCGCGCTCCAGCAGCCGCGCGAGCAGCTCGACGGCCCTGCGGCCCATCTCCCGCCGGGGGATGCGGAACCCGGTGAGGTCGACGTCGACGCGAACGGGCCTGGTCGGAGCGCCCAGTGCGATGAACGACAGGTCACCGGGGATCCCAAGACCCCGCTCACCCGCCGCGTGCATGATCGCCACGGCGTCGGCGGGCTCCTCGGCGAAGACCGCGGTCACCCCCGCGGCCGACAGCTCGTCCAGCATCTCCTCGGGGGTCCTGCCGATGACCGACACGTGCACCCCCTCGGCTCCGACGGCGGCCACCGCCTCGCGGAAGCCGCGCATGCGGTCGGCCGGCGACTCGGCACCGGCCCCGGTGCCGACGTAGGCGAGCCGCCGGTGGCCGAGCCCGGCCGCCCGGTCGACCAGGGCGCGCACCGCGGGCGAGTAGTCGGCGCCCACGTACGGCACCGGGGCTCCAGCGTCGTCGCGGCGGCCGATGGAGACGAAGGGGATGCCCTCGGTCAGCAGCCGGGCCAGGTCGTCGCGGTCGACGGCCCGCCCGAGGAGCACGCAGCCGTCCGCCAGCCGCACCCGGCTGTCCTCGTTGAAGATGCGGCGTCGCTCCCCCGCGGCCCTGGCGCTGGTGAACAGCAACAGGTCACAGCCCATCTCCTCGGCGCACTCCTCGATGCCGAGCAGGAAGGGGTGGTAGAAGTCCGCGCTCGCGGTCGGGAAGACGGCCTCGTAGGTGAAGACGCCCAGGATGCGGTTGCGCCGCTCGGCGAGCCGCCGGGCGACCGGGTCCGCGACGTATCCGGTCTCCCTGATCACCCTCAGCACCCGCTCGCGCGTCTCCGGGGCGATGCGTACCTCGGCGTCGATCCGGTTGTTGAGGACGAGCGAGACCGTCGTCTGGCTCACCCCCGCGATGCGGGCGATGTCCTGCTGGGTGAGCCGGCGGCCGGGGGCGGTCACGATTCGTAGCGTCCCATCTGCTGATAATGCGCATTAGCGAAGTTGGGACGTCATCCTGCAATCCGCGGCGGATCCTGTCAAGAGCCGGGCTCCAGGATCTTGCTCTGGAAATTTCGCCGGTGATAATCCGTATTAGCACCTTGACGAGCGGGCACGCCTGACCGAATCTTTGCGATCAGGGAGAAGTCCTCACCATCACTCACGGTGAAAGTTGTCGCGAAGGGACGTTCCATGTCTGAACCCCTCCTGGACCGCCGCGGACTCCTGCGCGCGGCGGTCGGTGCCGGCGTGGCCGGCGGTCTCGGGCTCGCCCTTCCCGGGACGGCCACGGCGGCGATCGCGCAGGCGTCCGTGCAGGCGTCCGCGCTGGCCGGCACGACCGCGGCGCTGGGACCCGCCGGATTCCCCACCTACCGCTACATCGGCACGGCGTTCGACAAGGCGAGCCTGCGCTACAACCCGACCAACGAGCTGATCTTCCCCTGCATCCGGGGCATGTACGACAAGATCGCGAGCCCGCTGGGGCGCTACTACCTCTACTACGCTCCCCACGACGCGCCCGGCGGCATCTGCCTCGCCTACGGCAACTCGCTCGGTGGCCCGTTCACCGAGTATCCGAGCAACCCGATCATCTCCAGGACCTGGTCACCGCACTACTCGGTGAGCCACATCTCCTCGCCGCACATCATCTGGAACGCCGCCGACCGGCGGTTCCACATGTACTTCCACGGCGAGAACAACACCACCCGGATGGCCTGGTCGACCGACGGCGTGCGCTTCACCTACCACGGCACGGTGCTGACCACCGCGATGATCCCCGGCTCGACGGAGACCTCCTACGCCCGGGTCTTCGAGCACGCGGTCCCGGGACTGGGCAACAAATACGTCATGGTCTTCATGGGCGTCACCGGCGGCTCCCGCAAGATCTTCTGGGGCTGGTCGTCCAACGGCATGGACTGGCGGTTCGACCCGACCCCGCTGGTGTCGCCCGGCCCCGACGGGCAGAGCGACCTGTCCGGGCCGTCCCTGCTCAAGCGCAACGGCACCACCTATGTCGCCTACCACGGCAACAGCGGAAACATGTTCCTCACCGAGGTGGGCAACGCCTTCGACCGCGAGGTGCACCTCGGCGTCTTCCACCGCCCGCTGACCGGAGCCCCCGACAACGGCCGTAGCGCCGCCCCCTCCTTCGGCACCGACGGCGGCGTGGCCTACATGTTCTACGAGGCCGGCCGGCGCGGCGGTTCGACGATCGCCGTCGCCCGCGCCGTCTAGCAACACGCGCCCTCGCCATCGCCCGGGGCCCCGGGGGGGCGCCCCCCCCCCCGCCCCCGCCCCCCCCGGGGCCGCGGGGCCCCCCCCGGGGGGGGGGCCGCCCCCCCCCCCGGGGGGGGCCCGGGGGGGCCCCCCCCCCCGGGGGGGCCGGGTA
>NZ_JBIAZS010000015.1:70809-233550 GCF_042899335.1 Streptosporangium sp. NPDC000095 | reverse complement strand
CGGTGGTCCGGCTCGCTTGGGGGGCGGGGGGGGGGGGGGGGGGGCCCCCCCCCGGGGCCCCCCGGGGGGGGGGGGCGCCCCGGGCGGGCGGCCGCCCCCCCCCCCCCCCCGCGCCCGGGGCCGCCCCAAGAAGGTCGGCCCGATCCGGCGGTCGATGTCGCAGTACTGGTACGCCTGGGCCATGGTGGCCCCGGTTGTCGTGGTCACCGCCATCCTGATCGGCTGGCCGCTGGTCCGGGGTGTGTATCTGTCCCTGACCGACGCCACCGAGGCCACCATGGGGCGGACGATCGGCGTCAACGTCATCCCCTCGACCTACGAGTTCATCGGGATCGGCAACTACCTCGACATCCTCACCGGTGGCTTGTTCTGGGACAAGCTGACCTGGACGGTCATCTGGACCGTCGCCTGTGTCGGGCTGCACTACGGCCTCGGCCTCGGTCTGGCCCTGCTGCTCAACCGGAAGTTGCGCTTCCGCTCGGCCTACCGGTTGATGCTGATCCTGCCGTGGGCGATCCCTCCCTTCGTCGCCGCCTTCATCTGGCGCTACCTCTACAACAGCGACTTCGGCGTCATCAACGCGATGCTGAAGGCCACGGGCCTGGGCGCGGTCGGCTGGCTCGACGACCCGACCACGGCGAAGATCGCGGTCATCGCGGTCAACGTCTGGGTAGGCGTGCCGTTCATGATGGTGGCCCTGCTGGGCGGGCTCCAGTCGATCCCCGGTGAGCTTTATGAGGCGGCAGAGGTGGACGGTGCCACGCCGTGGCAGCGCTTCCGCCACATCACGGTCCCCGGCCTGCGAACCGTCTCCAGCACCATCGTCCTGCTGGGCACGATCTGGACGTTCAACATGTTCCCGTTGATCTTCCTGATCACAGGCGGAGGTCCGGGCAGTTCCACGGAGATCCTGGTGACCTACGCTTACCGTGAGGCATTCACCGGCATCCGCAACTACTCGGGTTCGGCGGCATGGGGAGTGATCATCCTTCTGCTTCTCGTCGTGATGGCCCTGGTCTACCGCCGCGCGCTGCGCAAGCAAGGGGAGGTCTGGTGAGCACCGTCACGGCAGGTTCCGCGAGGCGCGGGCGCGCCCGCGGCCGCGAGGATCGCGGCATCGGCAGCTCGATCCTTTTGCACGGGACGCTGATCATCGCGTCCGTCATCTCGCTGTTCCCCATCGTGTGGCTGATCTTGACCTCGCTCAAGCCACGCGACGGCTGGCTCTCCAGCGAACTGAAGTTCTTCGACGACTCCTCGCTGGACAACTACGTCCGCGTGCTGACCGAGACACAGTTCCCGACCTGGTTGCTCAACTCCGTGATCATCGCGGGACTGACCACGATCATCGGTGTTTTCCTGGCTTCCACGACCGGGTATGCCATCAGCCGCTTCCGTTTTCCCGGCTACCGCGGTGTCATGTGGATGCTGCTGATCACCCAGATGTTCCCGGTGGCGATCCTGATCGTGCCGCTCTACAACCTGATGGCGGGCCTCGGACTGCTCAACCAGATTCCGGGACTGGTCATCGCCTATATGACCGTGGCGGTGCCGTTCTGCGCGTGGATGATGAAGGGCTACTTCGACTCCATCCCGCGCGAGATCGACCAGGCCGGCATGATCGACGGACTGACCCCGTTCGGCGTGTTCTGGCGGGTCATCCTGCCGCTGGCCCGGCCCAGCATCGCGGTCACCGCGTTCTACTCCTTCATGACGGCCTGGGGTGAGGTCGCCTACGCCTCGGTCTTCATGACGGGGGACGACAAGCGCACCCTCGCCGCCGGTCTGCAGCAGTTCGTCGGGCAGTTCTGGGCCGATTGGGGCCTGCTCACCGCCTCGGCGGTGCTGATCGCGTTGCCCGCGGCGGTGGTCTTCCTGCTCGTCCAGCGGCACCTGGTCGCCGGACTTACCGCTGGCGCCACGAAGTCGTAACACCACCGTGCTACTACATCCTGGTATGTCATCTGATCGGGGGATTTAATATGACCGAGCTTGTCCGGGCGGGCCTCGCTGCCGGGGCCGTCACCCGATGGTGGCGCGACGCGGTGATCTACCAGGTCTACGTGCGCAGCTTCGCCGACGGCAACGGCGACGGCGTGGGAGACCTGATCGGCGTGCGCGGCAGGCTCCCCTACCTGGCGGATCTCGGGGTCGACGCGATCTGGCTCACCCCGTTCTTCACCTCGCCGATGGCCGACTTCGGCTACGACGTGGCCGACTACCGGGACGTCGACCCGATCTTCGGGTCGCTCGCCGACGCCGGGGCACTGATCGACGACGCGCACCGGCACGGCCTGCGGGTCATCGTGGACGTGGTGCCCAACCACACCTCCGACCGGCACGCGTGGTTCCTGGAGGCCCTGGCGGCGCCTCCGGGAGACCCCGCGCGTGAGCGCTACATCTTCCGCGAGGGCCGGGGGGTCGGCGGGGAACTGCCGCCCAACGACTGGGAGTCGGTCTTCGGCGGCCCCGCGTGGACCCGGCTGCCCGACGGCGAGTGGTACCTTCACCTGTTCGCCCCGCAGCAGCCCGACCTGAACTGGGAGAACCCCGAAGTTCACGCGGAGTTCGAGTCGATCCTGCGGTTCTGGCTCGACATGGGCGTGGACGGCTTCCGTATCGACGTCGCCCACGGCATGGTCAAGGCCGAGGGCCTGCCCGACGTCGGCCACGCCGACCAGGTCGGGATGATCGGCACCGAGGTGGTGCCGTTCTTCGACCAGGACGGCGTGCACGAGATCCATCGCGCCTGGCGCAAACTGCTCGACTCCTACCCGGGAGAGCGGATCGGCGTCGCCGAGGCGTGGGCGCCGTCCTCGCAGCGGCTGGCCAACTACGTCCGCCCCGACGAGATGCACCAGGCGTTCAACTTCCACTTCCTCGTCACTCCCTGGGAGGCCGCTCCGTTCCGCGCGGTCATCCAGGAGTCGCTCACGACGGCGGGAATGGTCGGCGCGCCGTCCACCTGGGTGCTTTCCAACCACGACGTCAAACGTCATCTCACCAGGTACGGCGGCGGCGAGATCGGCCTGCGCCGCTCCCGCGCCGCCGCCCTGCTGACGCTCTCCCTGCCCGGCTCGGCCTACGTCTACCAGGGCGAGGAGCTCGGGCTGCCCGAGGTCCTCGACCTGCCGGAGGAGTTCCAGCGTGACCCGCAGCGCCTGCGCAACCCCGACCACGGCCGCGACGGCTGCCGGGTGCCGCTCCCGTGGGCCGACGACGAGCCGCACTTCGGCTTCAGCCTGCCCGGCGCCGAGGCGACCTGGCTGCCCATGCCGCCCTCCTGGGGGCCGCTCAGCGTCGCCTCCCAGCTCGACGACCCGCTCTCCACGCTGAACCTCTACCGGGAGGCGCTGAGGATCAGACGCGAGCGCCGCTCCTTCGACGACGCCCCGCTCACCTGGCTCGACTCCCCGGGGGGCACCCTCGCCTTCTCCAGGGGCGAAGGCTTCGCCTGCACGCTCAACCTCACCGGCGAGCCCGTGGAACTGCCCGCCCCCGGGCGGATCCTGCTGGCCAGCACGGAGACGGCCGTCGAGGACGGCGTGGTACGGCTCGCCCCCGACTCCGCCGTCTGGTGGGAACCCGATGTCGCATAGCACCGGGCAACTCGGCGCCGGCAACGGAACCGCCAGGCTGACCGACATCGCCGCGCAGGCCGGGGTGAGCGAGGCCACGGTCAGCCGGGTGCTCAACGGCAAGCCGGGCGTGTCCGCCCTCACCAGGCAGGCGGTGCTGACGGCTCTGGACCTGATGGGGTACGAGCGCCCCCAGCGGCTGCGCCAGCGCAGCAACGGGCTGATCGGCCTGGTCACCCCCGAGCTGGACAACCCGATCTTCCCCGCCTTCGCCCAGGCCTTCGAGAAGACGCTCACCCAGCACGGCTACACCCCGGTGCTCTGCACCCAACTGCCCGGCGGGGCGGTCGAGGACGAGTTCACCGAGGTTCTCGTGGAGCGCGGGGTGAGCGGGATCATCTTCGTCTCCGGACTGCACGCCGACATCACCGCGCGCTCGGACCGCTACACCCAGCTGATCGGGCAGGGCGTGCCGATCGTCCTGCTCAACGGACACGCCGCCGACGTGCCCGCCCCGTTCATCTCCCCGGACGACCGGGCCGCGGCCCGGCTGGCCGTGCAGCATCTGGCCGACCTCGGGCATGAGCGCATCGGCCTGGCCGTCGGCCCCGGCAGGTTCGTGCCGGTGATCAGGAAGATCGAGGGGTATCGGCAGGCGATGTCGCAGTTGTTGGGGGTGACGGAGGTCGACGAGTGGATCTCGCATTCGTTGTTCTCGGTGGAGGGTGGTCAGGCGGCCGCGGCGCAGTTGCTGGCGCGGGGGTGTACGGGGATCGTGTGCGCGTCGGATCTGATGGCGTTGGGGGCGATCCGGGCGTGCCGGGATCGGGGGTTGTCGGTGCCGGGGGAGGTGTCGGTGGTGGGGTTCGACGACTCGCCGTTGATCGCGTTCACCGATCCGCCGCTCACCACCGTGCGCCAGCCCGTGCAGCCGATGGTCACCGCCGCCGTGCACACCCTCCTGGAGGCCGTCGCGGGCACGCCAGGACAGCACTCCGAACTGATCTTCCAGCCCGAGTTCATCGTCAGGGGATCGACGGGATCCGGCCCCAAGGTGATCCGGTGACGGCCTGATCCCTCGATCCTCCCCGCTCCCCTTCCCTTCGCTCGAATCCATCCCCTCCCTTCCCCGCGTGGGGACCGGCATCGACCGCCGGTCCCTCTTCCCGGCATGTGCACCACCCGGACCGCCCACAGTCCGGGATCTCCCTCGTTTTCTTTCGATCCATCGATCTCGCGCCCGCCCAGGAGGTCGGCATGAGTGTGCACGACCCGGCTCCTCCCACCGTTCCCCGGCTGCTCGCGGCACGGGCGGAGACCGATCCCGACCGCCCCGCCCTCGTCGCCGGTGAGCCCGCCGACGGATCGGGCGACCTGACCTTCGGTCAGTGGGAACGGCGTTCCAACGCCGCCGCCCGTGGTCTGCTCGCGCGCGGCCTCCGTCCCGGAGACCGCGTCGGCCTGCTGTTCGGCGGGGACGAGTGGCCCGCCTTCGCCGTCGCCTTCTGCGCCGTACTCAAGGTCGGTGGCGTGGCGGTGCCGCTCTCCGCACGCCTCGGCGGCCATGAGATACGCGACAGCCTGCGACGTTGCGCCGCCGTGGGCGTGCTGCACGGGCGGCAGCCCCCCGTGCTCGCCGAGAAGGATCCCGGCCGGTGGTGGTCACCGGTGCCGGACAACGGCGACGGCTCACCGATCGACGGCGTCGAGGTACGGCCGGGCGACCTCGCTCAGATCATCTACACCTCCGGCACGACCGACACCCCCAAGGGCGTCGGTGCCACCCACGCCAACCTGACCCACGGCCGCCCGCTACGTCCTCGCCGCCGGGCCTACGCGCACTCCGAGCGTTTCCTGCACGCCTTTCCCATCGGGACGAACGCCGCGCAGATGATGCTGATGGACGCCCTCACCGCCCACCCGGCCGCGCTCACCCTCCCCGGATTCGAGCCCGAGGAGTTCTGCCGCCTCATCGAGACCCACCGTGCGGGCACCGTCTTCCTCGTCCCGTCCATGGCGATCGAACTGCTCGGTTCCGGCGCTCATCGCAGGTACGACCTGTCCGGGGTGCTGCTGCTCAGTTCCTCGGCCGCCGCGCTGCCCCCCTCCGTCGCCCAGGACCTGGCCGTCGCCTTCCCCGGGGCGACGCTGGTCAACTACTACACCTCGACCGAGGCGGTCCCCGCCCAGACCACCATGATCGTCGATCCCGCCAGGCCCACCTCCCTGGGGCGCGCCACCGACTCCGATGACCTGCGCGTCCTCGGTGAGAACGGGGAGAGGCTGCCTCTGGGGGAGACGGGTGAGGTCTGGCTCCGCTCCCCGGCGCCGCCGCGCTCCTACGTGGGCGACCCCGAGGGCAGCGCGCTGGTCTTCCGCGACGGCTGGGTTCGGATGGGTGATGTCGGCCACCTCGACGCCGACGGCTACCTCTACCTGTCGGACAGGGAGACGGACGTCATCAAGTCGGGTGCCCTGAAGGTCTCGACCGTGCGGATCGAGGCGGTACTGCATGAGCACCCCGCAGTGGCGGAGGCCGCCGTCGTCGGCGTTCCCCACCCCGTGATGGGCGCGCTGCCCGCCGCCGCCGTACGGCTGGCGCACTCGGTGCCGATGGACGAGATCCGCGACTTCCTGTCCGGGCGGCTGGCCCGTCAAGAGTTGCCGACCAGGATCGTGCCGGTCGAGGAGTTCCCCCGCAACGACCTCGGGAAGATCCTGAAGTCCGAGGTCCGCGAGCTGTTCGCCGCGCGGGGCCGCCGGGTCCCGCTGACCGCGGGGCAGGCCGGAGCACCGGCCCACGGGGAGACGGTCCGGGTGGCGATGCGGGTGCGCGACACCGTCGACCCGGGGCTCCTGCGCAGGGCACTCCGCGAGGTCGCCGCCGCCCACGAGGCACTGAGGCTCACCTTCCCCGTGCTGGACGGCACCCGCGTCGCCGAGATCGCGCCGGAGGCGGAGCCCGAACTCGTCCGCGTCCCGGCGGAGGCCGCCGTCGAGTACGAGCTGTCCCGGGGGTTCGACCTCGAAAGGGGACCGCTGCTCAGGACGATCCTCACCGATCTCACCCCCGATGGGTCCCTGCTGGTGCTCTGCGCCTCCGCGCTGGCCTGTGACGACTGGTCACTCGAGACGGTCCTGTACGAGCTCGGCACCGCCTACGCCGCGGCTCTCGCCGGGCGTACGGCGCCGGCCCCGCAGGCCACCGTGAGCTACGCCGACTGGGCCGCCACCCGTCCTCCGGTCCCCGGTGGCCCGTCGGCTCGGTTCCCGTCGCCGCTCCCGCACCCTCCTGCCGATGTCTCCGGGGCATACGGCTTCAGCCTGCCGCCCGAGACGGCCGGGCGGCTGCGGCAGGTGGCGCGGGCCCGCCGGGTGGCGCCCGCCGAGGTGGCCCTGGCCTGCTGGGCGGCCGTGCTGTCGCGGAGGGGCGGCCTGCCCGAGCCGACGGTGCTCGTGCGCGAGCCGGGGCGTTCGGAACCCGCCCACGCCACGCTGGTCGGCCCACTCGCGCTGGACGTGCCCGTCCGGATCACGATCCCCGGCGACCCCGTCGATCCCGCTGCGCTGATCGGCCTCGCAGAAGCGGTGCCGGAGGCGGTGGAGCATGCCGGCCGGTTCCGTTTCGAAGGCTTCCGCCCTGAGCCGTACCTGCCCGGCCTGAAGGCCGAACCGTACCCGCTGCCCGTGGCTCCGCCCGTCGACGGCGGCCCGTTCCTCACCCTCGTCGAACAGCCGGACGGATCCATGTCCGGCGTCTGCGCGGGGCCCGCCGCCGATGACCTCGGCCGGGGGTTCCAGCGCCTGTGCGATCTCCTCGCTCCCTGATCGACCCCTTGACTCCCCTGATGAGCCCTCTTCGCCGAGCCCTCATCTGAGATCGGAAGTGATGCCGGTGACGTCCGAGATAGACTCCACACCCGTTCGGGCCTCGCTCGCCCAACAGGGAATATGGTTCAACGAACGACTGGGCGGCATCGGAACCGTCTATACGATGCCGTTCTCCGTCACCTTCGACGGTCCCCTCGACGAGGCTGCCCTGGTCGCCGCCTGGAAAGGGCTCGTCGCCCGCCATCCCATTCTGGCCCGCGCGGTCGAGGAGCGGCAGGGCGTGCCCTATCTGGTACCCGCGGTCCAGCCCGTACTGCAGGTGGTGGACACCTCGCGGGAACGGCTCGCGGAATCGGTACGGGCCGAGATCCTGCGCACCTTCGACCTGTCCACCGGACCCCTGGCGCGGGCGGTCCTGTACCGGGAGGGCGAGGGGAGGGCGACGCTGCTGGTCGTGGCACACCACATCGTCTTCGACGGCGAGTCCACCTCGGTGTTCCTGCGCGACCTCGCCGAGCTCTACCGGGCCGAGGTCACCGGAACCGCCGCGGACCTGCCCGAGCTGAACCATGAGGAGCCGGACGCCGGGCGTGTCGAAGCCGGGCTCTCCTTCGCCAGGGAGTTCTGGCACTCGCGGTGGCGCCAGCCGGCAGAGGTGACCCTGCCGGGACTGTCGGGAGAGACGGCCATCTCGGCAGGGGGCGCGTCCGAGGGCTCGGCCGTGGAGTTCGCGCTGGCGGAGGAAGCACGGCAGGCACTGGCCCGGTTGTCGCAGGAGATCGGTGCCAGCAGGTTTGAGATCGTGCTCGCCTCGCTGCACGCGCTCCTGTACCGGTACGGCGACGCCGAGCCGACCGTCGCGGTCGATCTGGGGACCCGATCGCCGGAGACCCGCCACCACCTCGGCGCCTTCGTCAACGAATTGCCCGTCACGGCCAGGATCCAGCCGGACTGGAGTTTCCGCCGGTTCGTCGCCGACCAGCGGTTCGTCCACGGGCTCCGCTCCGACCTGCGTGGCCTCTACCGGGTCAGGGAGGTGCCGCTGTCACGGGCGGTCAGCGGCGTACGGCCCGGCGTCTCGCTCGCGCCGGTCTCGCTCGGCTACCGCAGGCGCGAGGCCGCTCCCACCTTCTTCGGCGTGGACGCCCATGTGGAGTGGGCACTCTTCAACCACACGGTCCGCGGCGCCATGCGCATGCACATCGTGGACGGGCCGGACCGCTTCGGTGTCGCCCTCCAGTACAACCCGGAGGCGATGGGCCGCGACGACGCCGAGCGGGTCGCCGCCCACTGGCGGACGCTGCTCGCCGCGGTGGCGGCCGAACCGGACGCGCCCCTGACCGGGCTGCCGCTGCTCGGCGCCGAGGAGACCGAGCTGCTGCTGTCGGACTGGAACGACACATCGGTCGACTACCCCGAGCTCACCCTGCCCGAGCTGGTGGCCGCGCAGGCGGCCCGTACCCCGGACGCCACGGCCGTCGAGTGTGGCACGGACTCGATGACCTACGCGGAGCTCAGCGCGGCCACCGACCGCCTGGCCCTGCGGCTGCGCGCCGAGGGAGTGGGCCGGGGGAGGCTGGTGGCGATCTGCGCGGAGCGCTCGCAGGCGACCCTGGTCGGGCTGCTGGCCGTGGCGCGAGCCGGGGGAGCCTACCTGCCGCTCGATCCAGGACACCCCGAGGAGCGGCTCCGTTTCGTGCTGGAGGACTCCGGCGCCGGACTGCTCCTGACCGATCCGGCGACACGAGACCGGCTGGCCGGATTCGAGCTCCCCATCATTGTCCTCGAAGACCTGGTCACCCCGGTTGAGGTGGCCGAGCCGGCCGGTTTCGGCCGGCCATCGCCGGAGGATCTCGCCTACGTCATCTACACCTCCGGCTCCACGGGACGCCCGAAGGGCGTGGAGATCCCGCACCGGGCACTGACCAACCTGCTGCTCGCCATGCGCGACCGGCTCGGTTCCCGCAGGGGGGACGGCTGGCTCGCCCTGACCTCGCTGTCGTTCGACATCTCCGCGCTGGAGCTCTACCTGCCGCTGATCACCGGCGGCCGGGTCATCATCGCCCCCGGCGACGCCGTCAGGGACGGGCGCGAACTCGTCAGGATCGCCGGGTGCGGGGTGACCCACGTGCAGGCCACCCCGTCCGGCTGGCGGATGCTGCTCGACTCCGGGCTCGACCTGCCGCACGTGACGGCGCTGGCGGGTGGGGAGGCACTGCCCGCCCCGCTGGCTCGCGAGATCCTGCGCAGGACCGGCCGTCTGATCAACGTCTACGGTCCCACCGAGACGACGATCTGGTCGATGAGCGCGGAGATCACCGAACCTGTCACGACGGTGCCGATCGGCGAGCCGCTCGCCAACACTCGGGTCCACGTGCTCGACGAACGGCTCGGTCTGCTCCCCGTCGGGGTGCCGGGTGAGCTGTGCGTCGCGGGCGACGGCATCGCCGACGGCTACCGGAACCGGCCCGAGCTGACCGCGGAGCGGTTCGCGGACGATCCGTTCGGCCCCGGACGGCTTTACCGCACCGGCGACCGGGTGCTCAGGAGAGCCGACGGCCTGATCGAGTTCATCGGCAGACTGGACGACCAGATCAAGCTCCGCGGCCATCGCATCGAGCCGGGCGAGATCGAGGCCCGGCTGCTCGAACATTCTCAGATCCGCCGCGCGGCCGTGCTCGCCAGGGAGGACGACAAGGGCGAGCGGCGGCTGGTCGCCTATCTGGAGGCCGAGGCCGTCCCCGCTGACCTGCGGGAGCATTGTGCGAGGACGCTCCCGCCGTACATGGTCCCGAGCGACTTCGTACACCTGTCCCCGCTGCCGCTCACCGCGAACGGCAAGCTCGACCGGAGCGCGCTACCCGCCCTCGACACGGGAGGGGAGCGGGAGGCGAAAGCGGCCTCGGCGGTACCGGTCACCTACAGCGGCGTGGCCGCCGAGCTCCACGAGATCTGGTGCGAGGTGCTGGGGGTGGCGGAGGTCGGTCCTGAGGAGGACCTGTTCGAGCTGGGCGGGCACTCGCTCACCATCACCCAGATCGCCTCACGGGTCCGTCTGCGCCTGGGCGCCGACCTGCCGCTCCACGTCTACTACGACGACTCCACGATCCAGGCGGTCGCCGCCGCGGTCGAGCGCCTGCGCGGGGAGGGCTGAGCACGTGCTGACCCACTTGCGGGACGCCGCCCGCTCCGACGGCGTCCCGCTCTCGCCAGGCCAGGAACGGCTCTGGTTCCTGGATCAGCTCAACCCCGGTGACGCCGCCTACAACGTCTACGTCTCGGAACGGCTGCGCGGACCGCTGGACGCCGCGGCGCTGGCCGGCGCGTTCGACGAGGTCGTGGCCAGGCACGAGGTGCTGCGCACCCGCTACCCGAGCGTGGAAGGCCGGCCGGTCCAGGTCGCCGAGGAGTCCGGCCCCGGCCTGGAGCGGGTCGACCTGTCCGGTGAGTCCGTGCCGGACCCGGTCGTTCGAGCGCGGGAGCTGGTGGCCGAGCTGACCAACCGGGGGTTCGACCTGGCGGCAGGGCCGGTGCTGCGCGCCGTCCTTCTCCGGCTGGCCGCCGGCGACCACGTGTTCTGCCTCGTCGTCCACCACATCGCGGTGGACGGCTGGTCACTGGGCGTACTCCGCGGCGAGCTGACCGCCCTGTACGAGGCGTTCGCTGCGGGGCTGCCCTCCCCGCTTCCGCCGCCCGCACTACAGTACGCCGAGTACGCCGTGGCCCGCCGCGAGGCCCTCGCCGAGGAGGACCTGGGCTACTGGCGGGCCAAGCTCGCCGATCCGCCGGTTCTCGCGCTGCCCACCGACCGCCCGCGTCCCCGGATCAGGACCGCGCGCGGCGCCTACGTCTCGCGGATCATTTCGGGGCCGCTGGCGGCCGAGGTGGCCGGGCTGGCCAGGCACGAGCGCTGCACGCTGTTCATGACGCTCACCGCGGCCTTCCAGGCACTGCTGGCCCGCCATACCGGGCAGGAGGACATCTGCCTGGGCACCCCGGTCGCGGCCAGGGACCGGCCCGAGCTGGAGGGAATGATCGGTTTCGTCGTCAACACGCTCGTGCTGCGGGGCGACCTGTCGGGCGATCCGACCTTCCGCGACCTGCTGCGCCGTACCCGCGCGATGGCGCTGGAGGCGTACCAGCGCCAGGACACGCCCTTCGACGTCCTGGTCAACGAGCTCGGGGTGGACCGGGACCTGTCGCGAACCCCGGTCTTCCAGGCCCAGCTGGTCCTGCACGGCCGGCACCAGGAGGGGCTACCGCTGCCCGGGATCACCACCGAGCTGTTCGAGGGCGGCTTCGCCCTGTCCAAGTTCGACCTCTCCCTGGAGATCGGACACGAGGGCGACGGGCTGCGGGCGCACCTCTCCTACAACGCGGACCTGTTCGAACCCGGCACCGCCGAACGGCTCGCCGCCCACTTCGAGAACCTCCTGCGCTGCGCGACCGGTGCCCCGGACACCCGGCTGTCGGAGCTGGAACTGCTCGATGAGGACGAGCGTGAGCTCATCCTGGAACGATGGAACGGCGGGGCCTCAGGCCGGGGCGCCGCCGAGGGGGTCACCACCCTGCACGGGCTCGTGGAGCGTGCCGCGGCCCGCTCACCGGAGGCCGTCGCGGTCGTCTTCGGCGCCACCGAGCTGACCTACGGTGAACTCGACTCTCGAGCCGACCGGCTCGCCCGGGTGCTGCGCGGTCACGGGGTCGGCAGGGACACCCGCGTCGCCGTCTGCCTGGAGCATTCCCCTGACCTGGCGGTGGCCGTGCTGGCCGTGCTCAAGGCGGGGGGCGCCTACCTGCCGCTCGACCCGGAGCAGCCCGCGGACCGGCTCGCCCACCTGGTTGCCGATTCGGGGGCGACGGTGCTGGTGACCGCTCCGGCGCTGACGGATCCGCTCCGCGCCCAGGTCACGGTTCTGCTCGATGGGGGCGAGGTCGTGGACCCCAAAGATCCCGCGGCTCTCGCGGATCCTCGGGAGCCCGGGGGAACGGGGCCGGACGACCTGGCCTACGTGATCTACACCTCGGGCTCGACCGGCCTGCCCAAGGGCGTCGCCGTGCAGCACAGGCAGGTCCTCAACTACCTCGCCGACGTGCGCGAGCGATTCGAGATCGTGGACGGCGCCCAGTACGCCCTGCTGCAGTCGCTCTCCTTCGACTTCGGAGTCACGATCTTCTACCTGGCCCTGGCTACGGGAGGATGCCTGCACCTCGTCCCGTCACGGATCTCCGGCCCTGACCTCGCCGACTACGCGGACCGGGTGGGGATCGACTACCTGAAAATCACCCCCTCACACCTGGGGGCGCTCACCGCCGAGGTCGACCCGCGCCGGATCCTGCCCCGCCGCATGCTCATCCTCGGTGGCGAGGGTTCGGCCTGGGAGTGGACCCGCGAGCTGGCTGCCCTCGGCGTCTGCCGGGTGGTCAACCACTACGGCCCCACCGAGGCGACCGTCGGCGTGACCACGTACGAGGTAGGGGCCGAGGACGACGTCCGGGGGCCGATCACCCCGATCGGGCGACCGCTCGGCCATGTCCGGGCCTACGTCCTGGACGCCGGCCTCAGGCCGGTGCCGATCGGCGTGGTCGGTGAGCTCTGCCTCGGCGGCGACCGGCTGGCACGCGGGTATCTCGGCCGCCCGGACCTGACCGCCGCCGCCTTCGTCCCCGATCCCTACGGCGAGCCGGGGGGCAGGCTCTACCGCACCGGTGACCTGGTACGCAGGCTACCCAGCGGCGACCTGGAGTTCCTGGGCCGCCGCGACCTCCAGGTCAAGATCCGCGGGTACCGGGTCGAGCTGGCCGAGGTCGACGAGGCACTCCGCGCCCTCCCCGGCGTCGCTCACGCGGTGGTGGACGCCCGCGGCCGGCCCGGGGCACTGGAACTGGTCGCCTACCTGGTCGCGGCGGGGACATCCGGGACATCCGGGACACCCGAGGCCGAGGGGGCCGGCCAGGCACCCGCCGGATCGGGCGTGGCCGAGCTGCGCGGGCGGCTGCGGACCGTGCTGCCCGACTACATGGTGCCGACCCGCTACGTCTGGCTGGAGCGGCTGCCGCTGAAGTCGCACGGAAAGGTCGACAGGGCCGCGCTCCCCGACCCCGGGGCGACCGGACCGGATCGGACCGGGGAGTTCGAGCCGCCCTCCGGGATGGTCGAGGAGGCCGTCGCGGCGGCGTTCGCGCAGGTGCTCGAGGTGGAACGGGTCGGTGCCGTGGACGACTTCTTCGACCTGGGCGGGCACTCGCTGCTCGCCGTGCGGGTGGTCGCCAGGCTCCGCCGGAGCCTGGACGGCATGCGGCCGATCAGTGTGATGGACCTGTTCGGCCATCCGAGCCCGCGAGCCCTGGCCGCCCTCGTCGAGTCGGACGACAGCGGGCCGCGCGGCCTGCTGTACGAGCTGACACCTTCGATCGCCACCCCCGAGCTGTCCCTGGTGTGCGTGCCGTACGGCGGCGGCAGTGCGGTGGTCTACCAGCCGCTCGCCGACGCCCTGCCCGCAGGGTGCGCGCTGCACGCGGTGGCGGTGCCCGGACACGACCTGGGGCTGGCCGAGGAGCCACGCCCGCTGGCCGAGGTTGCCGCCGAGTGCGTGACCGAGATCCTGGCCAAGGTGTCCGGGCCACTGGTGCTCTACGGTCACTGCGGGGTGGGCGGCGCGCTGACCGTCGAGATCGCCCGCCAGGTGGAGGCCGCGGGGCGTCCGCTTGAGGCGGTCTACCTCGGAGGGCTGTTCCCGTTCGCCCGGCCCACCCGCGGCGTGCTCGGTCGCTGGGCACGTCTCACCAGGCTGGAACGGCTGCGCGCCGATCGGGGCCAGGTGAACTGGCTGACCGGCATGGGGGCCGACCTGACCGGGCTGACCGAGGAGCAGCTGGCGTTCGTCGTGCGCAACATGCGGCACGACTCCCGCGAGGCGGAGGACTACTTCACCCGGCTGGTCGAGGAGGGGGCGGAACCGCTGAGGGCCCCGATCGTCTCGGTGGTCGGCGAGCGCGACCCCAGCACCGAGTTCCACCGCGAGCGCTACACCGAGTGGGGTTTCCTGTCGCCCCGTACCGCCCTCGCCGTGCTCGACGAGGGGGGCCACTACTTCCTCAAGTACCGGGCCGAGGAACTGGCCGAGATCGTCACCACGGTCCACCCGGCCCTCGTGGAACCTCCGGCGCCAGGGGCGGGGCCGCCGGAATCCACCAGCGGTACCTGGCGCCTCGCCGCCACCTCCGGCGCCCCGGACGCCCCGGTTGGCCTGGATCGCTCCAGCGGGGCGGGAGATGGGGAAGCGCCCGAACCGAGCCTGGCGCGATTCCTGACGATCGCGGTCGGGCAGTTGGTCACCATCGTGGGCGCCACGCTCACCGAGTTCGCGATTCCCATCTCCACCTACCTGGACGGCGGATCGCTCACCCGGTTCGCCGTGCTTCAGATGCTCGCGCTGATTCCCGGAATCCTGGTCGCCCCGCTGGCCGGAGCGATCGTGGACCGATCGAGCAGGCGGGCCGTCATGCTCGGCGGCAACGTCGCGGCGCTCGTCGTACAGCTGATCACCGGCATCCTGGTGTGGAGCGGCGGCCTGGAGGTCTGGCACCTGTACCCGTTGCTCACCGCCCTGTCCGTCGCGCTGACCTTCCAGCGACTGGCCTACATCTCGGCCATCCCGCAACTGGTCCCCAAACGCTATCTCGGGCATGCCAACGGGGTGGTCCAAGCGACCACAGGCGTGGCGCAGTTCATCGCGCCGCTTGGCGCGGTGGGACTGCTCGCGCTCACCGGGCTGGGAGGCATCCTGGTGCTCGACGTCGCCGGGTACGTCGCGGGGGTGATCGTGTTGCTCTGCGTCGCCTTTCCCGCGAGGCTGGCCGGTGAGCGCCACGAGTCCGTCGCGGCGGAGATCGCCGGGGGATTCCGGCTGCAGATGGGCCGGCCCGGCTTCCGGGCCATGCTGGTCTTCTTCGCGCTCTTCAACCTGGTGCTCTCCCCGGTGTTCCTGCTCTTCTCACCGCTGGTGCTCTCCTTCGGGACGCTCGGCGACGCCGGGTTCGTAGCACTGCTCGGCGGCGCGGGCGCGGTGACCGGCGGCCTGGTCATGAGCGTGTGGGGTGGACCGGCGCGCCGCCGGATGTTCGGCGTGCTGATGGGGACGCTGGCGCTGGCGGCCTGCTGCCTGGTGACCGGTGCGCACGAGTCGCTGCTGTTCGTCGGAGCCGGTGCGTTCGGGGTGTCCTGCTCGCTCGCGCTCGTCAACGGCGTCTACGCCACCATCGTCCAGGTCAAGGTGCCCCAGCGGTTCCACGGCCGGGTCTTCGCGCTCAACCAGATGGTCGCGCTGTCGACGATTCCGCTCGGCGTGGTCCTGATCGCGCCGTTCGGCGAGCGCCTGCTGGAGCCGATGTTCCTGCCGGGCGGCCTGCTGGCCGATACGGCGGGTGCGGTCATCGGGGTGGGGCCGGGCCGCGGCATCGCGTTCATGTACATCGTATGCGGCCTGCTGGTCGCACTGATCGTGGCCGGCGCGCTGCGCAGCCGGGCGCTTTCCCGTTTCGACGACGAGGTGCCGGACGCCGTGGCAGACGACCTCGTCGGTATCGAGGCCCTGAGCCGAAGGGCCGGACCGGACGCAAGAACGACGAGAAAGGAGCCGGTCCAGTGTCCCTGACCGTCCCCGCAGTCCACGTCAACTGGACCGGCCCGTACCGGGCCGGCCTCCGCCGCCATCGGGACCGGGCGCTGGAGAACGGCCCCTATGGGGTGCCGGTCGAGGAGATCCTCACCTGCGTGCACAGCGTCCATGCCTGGCGTACCTTCCACGGAGGCGTCGAACTGGTGACCGACGAGCTGGGAGCCTCCTACACCGCCGCGCAGGGGCTCGACGTGCTCTACGACCGGGTCGACACCCACCTGGACGAGTTGGACGCCCTTGACGTCGACCCGCTCCTGTACTTCGCGGCGGGCAAGAGCCATGCGGCCCTGTCGCGAGCCGCGCCGTTCGCCGTGGTCGACACCGACTTCTACCTGCGCCGACCCATCGACCACCTGGAGCGCGGGGGGTTCGTCTTCGCGCACTGGGAGTCGGTCGGCAACTCCGTCTACCCGCCGATCGAGGAGATCCCCAATCCCGCGGGCCTGGACCTGTCCCGCTGGACGTTCGACACCCCGGCCGCGAACATGGCCGTCTCGGTCTTTCTCGACGACCGGCACCGCGCCGAGTACGCCGAGGCGGCGATGGCGTTCATGACCGGCAACGCGGGCCCTTCGAGCACCGACCCGATCGTCCGCCAGACCTTCGCCGAGCAGCGCATCGCCCCCGCGGTCGCCCGCTCCCTCGGCGTGGACCCGCGCCCGGTCACCGAGCGCTTCTGGATCGTGGAGACCGAGGAGTGGGACGGGCCCTCCTACGCCGACCGGTTCCACCACACCTGGAATCAGAAGCGCCTGCTGCGCCAGTTCCCCGAGCTGCGTCCGGCCTACTGGCGCTACCTGCTGGAGGATCTGCTCTGGAACCACCCCTCCGCCGCCGAACTGCTCTTGTCTGTGCCCGCGCTCGAAGAGTGCGCCGACCTCATCCGGGCCGTCCGGCGCGACCTGGCCGCGCACGGCCCCACCGTCCTCGATTGGAAGAGGCCATGACCCCGTGCCGAGACCTGCTGGAGGAAGAATGACCGCGCAGAGCACAGAGACGGAGCTGGGCGCCCTGTGGCGTCAGGTGCTCCGTGTTTCCGAGGTGGCCCCGGGCGACAACTTCTTCGAGCTGGGCGGCGACTCCTTCAGGGCCGCCCAGCTGGCCTCCTTGATCGGTGACCGTTTGGGGGTGCTTGTCACCCCGGCCCTCGCCTTCGACCGGCCTGAACTGGGAGGACAGGCCCGCTGGATCGACGACGCCCGCGCCTCGGCCACCCCGGCCGCGGCCGCTCCGAAGACGGGCGAAGGAACGGTGCTCAGCACCCAGCAGGAGGAGTTCCTGCACTGGATGTTCGAGGGCGATCCGGTCCGCGACATAGGATCCTGCGCCACCGCGATCCGTATCCGTGACGCCCTCGACGTGCCGCTCCTCACCCGGGCACTGGAGGCGGTGATCGCCCGGCACGAGCCGCTGCGCACCGTCGTCACCGCGTCGGGGCAGGTCCTGGTCGCGGACGAGCTGCCTCCCGAGGTAGCCGAGGTCGCGGCCTCCGGTGACACGCCGTCGGAGCGCGAGCGCGACGCAGAGCGGATCGTCTGGCAGGAGCGCATGCGTCTGGACAGCGTGCTGCGCGGCCCGCTCGTCCGGGCGCTGGTGGTGCGGGTCAGCGAGGACGACCACGTGCTGGTTCTCGCCGTGCACCACTTCGCCTTCGACGGGTTCTCGCTGGGCGTCATGCTCAGGGAACTGGGTGTCGTCTACTCGGCGTTGCGAACCGGCCATCCCAGCCCGCTGCGCCCGCTGCCCATGACCTACGCCGACCACTGCGTCTTCGCCCGGGAGCAATGGCCGCGCAACCGGGCCTACTGGGACCGGGTCCTGGACGGCGCCCCCCGCGACCTCACGCCGTTCCCCGGTCGCCGGGACACCGCCCTGTTCTCCCGGCGCAGGCACGCCTTCGAGATCGACGCGGGGCTGGCCCGCGGTCTGCGGGAGACCGCCCAGGCGCGGGGCGCGACCACGTTCATGGCGGTGGCGGCATGCTGGACCTGGCTGCTTCGTCAGTGGACGGGGATGACGGATCTGGTGGTGATGTCACCCGTGCCGGGCCGTACCGCGCCCGAACATGAGGCGCTGATCGGCTGCCTGGTGCAGTCGCTCGTCCTGCGCTTCGACGCCTCGGGAGAGCCCGCCTACTCCGAGCTGCTCGACCGGGTCAGGGAGGTGTCGGTGGGGGCGGTGACGCACCAGTTCCACTCCTACCTGGAGACCAGGCTGAGGGTGCCGTTCCCCTCGAGGATCCACTACGAGAGCTTCGGCGCCCCGCACTTCCCCGGCCTGATGTCGGAGGCGTTCCCCTTCCCCCGCGAACAGGAGGGGCTCGACTGGGCGGCGAACCCGGGCGAACTCGACCTCAGCGCTCCCGAGCTGATCGTCGAGGAGCAGCGGGATGGCTCCTTGTTCGCCGCCGTGGTCTACAACCACTACGGGTACGATCCCGGGACAGCCGCCGAACTCGCCGGGGCCTTCCAGCGCTATGTCCGCATCGCGGTCGAGCACCCCGACGAGCCCCTCCCCGCGCTGGGGGCGGCCTAGCGGCGCTCGCGTGCTGCGCGGGCAGCAGCCGCCGGTAGGCGGGCCGGTGGCTCCGCCCCGACCGTGACGGACGCTCCTCCCGGCGGCTGGGCCGCCGGGAGCCACACCGTCGCCGACCTGTCAGGAGCCCGCAGTTGAAGCGAAAGTAACGGCTGGCTGTGGGTCCGTCCTTGGGATCGCTGACCAAACCCCGGGTGTGCGAAGATCTGCGCCTGACACACCCCGTGGTGACGGTGATGGAGCGTACCAGGATGAGATCGACGAGACGATGGGCCACTCCGGTGGCAGGGGCTTTCTTGGCGGGAGGCATACTCGTCGCACTACCCGAGGCCACCGTGGCGGCGGCGGGTACCGTTTACTACGTCGATTCCAGGGCGGGAGACGACGCCGCGGCAGGCACCTCGGCCGCGACGGCCTGGCGCAGCCTGGACAACGTGAACGCCGCCACCCTGGGCGCCGGTGACACCGTGCGTCTCAAGCGCGGCGGCAGCTGGCCGGGAGTGCTCACGCTGTCCGGCAGGGGTACCGCCGCCGCCCCCATCGTGGTCGAGCCCTACGGCAGGGGCACGGCTCCGAGGATCAGTGGCAGGGACGAGGACTGCGTGGTGATCACGGGTTCCTACGTGCGGGTCGTCGGGGTGAGGGCCGTCAACTGCCGGTGGGCCGGTTTCGAGGTCAGCGGCAACCGCAACGAGCTCGACCGCGTGATCGCCGAACGCAACATCACCGGCGTCCACCTCATGGGCAGGTACAACGTCGTCAAGAACAGCCTGCTGAGCGAGAACAACCGCATGAGCGTCAACACCGAGGGCGGCGACGACGACTCCGGCGCGTTCGGCGTGCTGCTCAACGGCGACGACAACCTCGTCACGGAAAACGTGATCACCGGTAGCTACGCCGCCAGCAAGGACTACGGCACCGACGGAGCTGCCGTCGAGGTGTTCAACGGCGACCGCAACCGGGTCACCCACAACATCGCCAGGAACAACGAGACCTTCGTCGAGCTCGGCGCGCAGAAGGGCAAAACCGCCGCGGACAACGTCTTCGCCCACAATGTGGTCACCTCCTCGCGCAGGGCAGCCTTCCTCGTCACCCGAGGCGCCCGCCACGCGGTCGGGCCGGTGAAGGGCACCGTCGCGGTGCACAACTCGGTCTACCTGCCCGCACGTAAAACCCTCGGCTGGATCTGTCACGACGGCTGCTCCCCGGGAATCCTGAAGCTGCGCAACAACATCATCGTGGTCGGCGGCGAGGTGGGCTTCGAGGACGGCAAGGGGGCCGACGAGGACGCGGGCGTCTACAAGGGCCGCTCCCGCAAGTTCAAGCTCGGCCCCCGATCGATCATGGCCGATCCGCGTTTCAGGAGCCGGACGGACCTGCGCCTGCGCCCCGGTTCCCCGGCGCTCGGCCGCGGTGTCAAGCTCGGCCCCGACTGGTACGGGGGCACGGGGCTCGCCCGTGACCTCTCCGGCGCCGCGCTGTCCGCGTCTCCCGCCGCCGGGGCCTATCAGTCCTGACTTATACCCATTTCAGGTCTTATTTTGGACATCTCCCTGGAACCTCCGTGAAACCTGGCTAGGACAGTCTGGTGCGCAGAGTGAGGTGATCGGCATGATGTTGCGGCTACGCGTTTCCTTCCCCGACAGGCCAGGCGCCCTGGGGCAGGCGGCCCGGGTGCTCGGCACGCTGGGCGCGGACATTCTCCAGGTGACGGTGCTGGAACGTGAACTCGGCCGGGCGATGGACGACTTCACCGTCTCCTGGCCCGGCACCGTGGACGCGGAGACGGTGCGGGACCGCCTCTCCGGCGTCCCCGGGATGCGCGTCGAGGGCGTCTGGCCCACCCGGGAGATTCCCGGCGCCGCCCCCGACTACGACCTGCTGAAGCATGTCGCCGCCGATCCGGGCAGAGCCTTCGCCGCCCTCGTGGACGCCGTGCCCGACCTGGTGAGCGCCGATTGGGCGGTGATCGTGTCGCCGGAGAGCGGAGAGCTCCTGCACCGCAGCTGGCAGGCACCCGAGGCATTCGACGAGGGGAGCGGTCTCGTCGGTGTCAAGGTGACCGATCTCGCCACGCTGAGGCCCGCCGTCCTCGGCTCGGGGCGGCACCAGCTGATGAGCCTGCCGGTGCCTGGGACGAGCCGGCACCTGATCCTGGCCAGGGCCGACGGCCCGCCCTTCCACCGCGCGGAGCTGGACCGTGCCATGCGTGTCCTGGAGATCGTCTCCATCATGGGACGTACTCCTTGAGTGCCAGCGTTTCCGATATGTCGGTTATGGGGTAGGAAGACGAGGAGTGGCCTGATGCCACTCCCGTGACCGGGCATTCCCGCCCATCGTGCCCCGTCCCGCCCGTCGCGGGCCGGCTCCCCGGCGAGGCGATGGTCGCCGCCCACACCCGCATCAGCTCTCCCCCCGACAGACGCCGCAGGTCGTATCGGTACCGGGCCCTCGCGGGTCCGGGAGGAGGGCAGCCTGATGCCTAAGCGCCATCACGTCGTGACGACGAGCCTGCTCGGGCTCTGTCTGGGGGTGAGTACGGCCTGCGGGAGCGGGGGACCGGTCGCCGTGGACGCCGCCCCCGCGCGGGGCCTGGAGACGGTGCGAAGCCCCGGTCCCGGGCAGGGCGCGACCCCCGGTGCCACCGCCACGCGAAGCCCCGCATCCGTGCCCGAAGGATTCAAGCTGATCGGAGGGCCCGCCAACGGCGTCGTCGTCGCGGTCCCCAAGGACTGGGTCGCGCTCGACCTGGCCAAGGACGACCTCGACAAAGGACTGAGGAACAGCGGCCTGTCGGGGCCCATGCTGGAGCAGGCCAAGGAGAGCCTGCAGACCCTGGTCGACAACAAGGGCCTCTGGGCCTCGGGCGGCGCCTCGGCCGGGCCCTCCGCGAACGGATTTCCCACCAACCTCAACGCCTTCTGCCAGGCCGGCCGGCAGATCTCGACGGAGCAGCTGATCAAGGAGACCAGAACCCAGCTCGAACAGCTCGGCGCCAAGGTCGTCGAGGCGAGGAGGGTGCCGATCGGCTCCAAGGAGGCGGCACGGCTCGTCTACTCGTTCGAGACCAACGGCGTCCACATCCGGGGCACCCAGTACTACGTGCCCGCCGAGGACAAGACCTGCATCGTCACGCTCAGCACCGACACCGAGGGCGAGCAGGCGCTGTTCGACCGGATCGGCGAGACGATCAGGACGGTCTGACCGGCGCCCCCGCCCGTACGACCGCCGCCACGACGGTGCCGGGGTGGTGCCGGGGTGGGTGTCGTCTCAGCGCTGCGGCGGGTCGATGCGGGCGCCGTCCATGGTGAAGAGCATCAGGCGGGTGACGTCGACCCCCACCCTGGCGGGCTCTCCCGCCCGCCAGACCGGCCGGGAGCCCAGACGGACGATGAGGTCGGCCCGGCGGTGGCCGCCGGAGCGCTCCTGCTCCTGCTCCGGCTGGGGCTCGTCCTCGTCGAACATGGCACTGGGCATCAGCCTCCGCAACACCGAACGGACCCGCCCGCCGACGAGGGGGACGCCCATGCCGTTCATCTTCTGCCGGGGGTCGGGAGGCTCGGGGACGGTCACGGAGGTGAGCCCGCTCTCGACGTAGGCGAGCCACTCGTGGCCGTGGTACTCCAGGGCGCGGACGCGGCCGAGGAAGGTCGGTCCCTCGAAGCTGTCGGGGACCGGGGCCAGGCAGTCGGGACGCAGGCCGACGATGATCTGGCGGCCCACGTGCTGTGAGATGACGTACGCCCTGGGATCGGTCCAGGGGATCATGATCTGGTGCGGGCCGAAGTCCAGCAGGATGAACTGGTTCTGCGGGGTGCGGACGGTGGCCGCGAGCAGGTTGATCTGCTGGGAGCTGAGGAAGGCCGCGGTGAAGGCGGTCGCCGGGTCGTTGTAGACCTGTGCGGGGGTGCCGACGTCCTGCAGGACGCCGCGGTTCATGATGGCGATCCGGTCGGCCAGGGTGAGGGCCTCGACCTGGTCGTGCGTCACGTAGATCGTGGTCACTCCGAGGGAGCGGACCAGCGACGAGATCTCCATCCGGAGCTCGGTGCGCATGCCCGTGTCCAGGTTGGAGAGCGGCTCGTCCATCAGGAAGAGGGAGGGCTGACGGACGATCGCGCGGCCCATCGCCACCCGCTGGCGCTGGCCGCCGGAGAGCGTTCCAGGACGCCGCTCCAGGGTCTCGTCGATGTGCAACGCCTTGGACAGCTCCGTCACCCGCTCCTTCACCAGCGAGGGGTCGGCCTTGGCTATCTCCAGGGGGAAGGAGAGGTTGCCGCGTACCGTCCGGTGCGGGTAGAGCGCACCGTTCTGGAACACCATCGCCACGTCGCGGTCGCGGGGAGCCAGATCGTTGGCGAGCGTGCCGCCCAGCCACAGGTCTCCCTCGGTGACCTCCTCCAGGCCCGCGATCATCCGGAGCAGGGTGGATTTACCGCAGCCCGAAGGGCCAAGCAGCACGAGAAACTCCCCGTTCTCGGCCCGCAGGCTCATGCGGTCGATCGCGAGGTATCCGCCCGGGTATACCTTGCTCACGTTGTCGAGAACGACGGTACTCATGCGCGCTCGTTCCTCCCGGGCGCCCCCGCCCGGATCCCAGCTGTGTGATTGATGAGGTAGTACATCGCGACACTTACCCGCGTGTCCATAGATGTCGTTAGAAATCGCTCATCTGTTAGTTACTTCTCCGCTCCCCGACGTGACGACCAGCAGTGACAGGGAGCCCTGACCAGACCGCCAGACGAGGGTTGAAATGTTACAGTTTGCGAAAAGTTGCAGAAACGAATTTCATGGAGGGTGCCGGACGCCGATCGGTTCGCGCCCGGTTCAGCCGCATGGTGGGGTGACTTCCTGATGGACGATGAGCTCCCTCAGAACTCGCGATCCCGCTCCGACGGGACGACGATACGGCTGGCCGACATCGCCGCGCAGGCCGGGGTGAGCGAGGCCACGGTCAGCCGGGTGCTCAACGGCAAACCCAGTGTCTCGCAGTCGACCAGGCAGGCGGTGCTGACGGCTCTGGACCTGATGGGGTACGAGCGCCCCCAGCGGCTGCGCCAGCGCAGCAACGGGCTGATCGGCCTGGTCACCCCCGAGCTGGACAACCCGATCTTCCCCGCCTTCGCCCAGGCCATCGAGAAGGCGCTCACCCAGCACGGCTACACCCCGGTGCTGTGCACCCAGCTGCCCGGAGGAGCCCCCGAGGACGAGTTCACCGAACTCCTGATGGACCGCGGGGTGAGCGGCATCGTCTTCGTCTCCGGGCTGCACGCCGACACCACGGCGAAGATGGACCGTTACAGCCGCCTGATCGAACGCGGACTGCCGATCGTCCTGCTCGACGGCTACAGCGAGCGCGTCGAGGCCCCGTTCATCTCCCCGGACGACCGGGCCGCGGCCCGGCTGGCCGTGCAGCATCTGGCCGACCTCGGGCATGAGCGCATCGGTCTCGCCGTGGGTCCGCGCAGGTTCGTGCCGGTGATCAGGAAGATCGAGGGGTATCGGCAGGCGATGTCGCAGTTGTTGGGGGTGACGGAGGTCGACGAGTGGATCTCGCATTCGTTGTTCTCGGTGGAGGGTGGTCAGGCGGCGGCGGCGCAGTTGCTGGCGCGGGGGTGTACGGGGATCGTGTGCGCGTCGGATCTGATGGCGTTGGGGGCGATCCGGGCGTGCCGGGATCGGGGGTTGTCGGTGCCGGGGGAGGTGTCGGTGGTGGGGTTCGACGACTCGCCGTTGATCGCGTTCACCGATCCGCCGCTCACCACCGTGCGCAAGCCCATCGGCGCGATGGCCTCGGCGGCGGTGGCGACCCTCCTGGAGGAGATCAACGGCGTCCGCGCCAAACACGTCGAGCTGATGTTCCAGCCCGAACTCGTCGTCCGCCGCTCCACCGGCTCGGGCCCCCTGGTCAAGGGAACACGTTGAACACGGTGAACACGGTGAACGCTGTCCACGACGTCGTCGTCATCGGCGGTACCGGCGTCGACACCACCGCCTACGTGCCCTCGCTCCCCCTGCCGTACGCCGACACCTACCCGGTCCCCCCGGTGATCGACCGGATCGGCAACACCGGCAGCGGTGTCGCCCTCGGCTGTCACGCGCTCGGGCTGAGGGTGAAGCTGGTCGACCTGATCGGCGACGACCCGCAGGGCAGGTTCATCCGGGCCCACTTCGAGGAGAAGGGGGTGGACACCGGCTGGGCGCTCGCCCCGCAGGGGACCCGGCGCAGCGTCCTGCTCGTCTGCCCGGACGGGCGGCGCACCTCGCTGTTCGACCCGCGCGCCGCGGCGGGCGAGCGACTGCCCAGGGAGCTCTACCTGGACGCGGTCCGCGCGGCCCGGCACGTCCACGTGTCGATCACCGACTTCTCCCGGCACGTCTACCCCGACCTGTGCGACGGGTCCGGCCCGCGTACCGCTCCCAAGCCGGTCCGCGGCACCGGGACGGGAGCCGGACCGGCGGCGGGGATCACCCTGGGCACCGGGTCGGTCTCCACCGACCTGCACGACTGGGACGGCGAGAACGACCACCACAGGGACTTCGCCTACTCCTCCGACCTGGTCTTCCTGTCGGCCACCGCACTCGGCCCGCGCCGCGACGAGGTCATGCGCGACATCCTGGCGCGCGGCAGGGCGAGGGCCGTGGTCTGCACGGAGGGCGCCGAGGGCTGCCACGTCCTGGACGCGGACGGACCGCGCGCCTTCCCCGCCGCACCCCTGCCGGGCCCGGTGGCCGACAGCAACGGCGCCGGGGACGCGTTCGTCTCGGGGGTCCTGTACGGGCTGCTCTCCGGCCGCTCCCTCGACGACTCCATCCCGCTCGGCGCCGTCGCCGGAGCCCACGCCTGCACGTCGGAGGGCACCCACGAGAACCCCATCACCGAGCCGGACCTCCTCGGCCGCGCGGGAGCGCTCGGTGACGGAGCTCAGGTGTCGCGACAAGTTCGCTGACCTCCTCGGCCGGACAGGGAAGCCGGTCCCCGTGAGGCCGCGCGAGCGGCCCGGCGGGGAGTCGCCCCCCGCCGGCGGCACGGGAGTCGTCCCCACGCCCTGACGTTCAGCCCTCGCGCAGGTCGTCGAGGAGCGCGGTCACGCGCTCACGGTAGGCGGCCACGTTGCGCAGCTTCACGTGCTCGTACCCCCTCACCATGGCGGGCAGCTCCGCGAGCTCGCGGACCCGCTCCTCGGTCGCCGGGCGCAGGTGGTCCAGCGCCCGGTGCACGTCGCGGGTGTACTCGGCGACGAGCTCCCGCTCCGTCGCGCGCACCCCGCCCAGGCCGAACGGGTCCAGCCGGGTGCCGCGCAGCACGCGCATGCCGTACAGCAGGCGGAAGGCCGGGTCGAACCAGGGGCCGAGGCGGAGCTTGCGCCGCATGCCCAGGGCGCGCAGGAACGGCGGGTGCAGGTTGTAGGAGACCTTCGCGCCCTCTCCGAACTCGGCGGCGATCCGTGCCCGCTCGGCCGGGTCGAGGTGCAGGCGCGCCACCTCGTACTCGTCCTTGTACGCCATCAGCCGGTGCAGCTGCCTGGCGTAGGCCTCGGTGACGGCGGTGCCGTCCGGAAAGACCTCGCGCTCCCTGGCGAGGACCGCGCGGACGGCGTCGACGTATCCGGCGGCGTAGCGCGCGTTCTGGTACGCGACGAGGTCGGGGACCCGGACGGTGAGGATCCGGTGCAGCTCGCCGCCGGGTTCGGCGACCGCGTCGACCAGCTGTGCCGCCGACCTGTCGGGGAGCGGCGCGGCGGGGACGGCGGGGCGGGTCACCGCCGCCACGGCCTCGGGGGCGGCGACCACCGCGCGGCCCCAGTGGAAGGCGGCGACGGTCCGCTCGGCGGCCCTGCCTCCGCCCGCGCGGATGGCCCGCTCGACCGACTCCAGGCCGAGCGGGATGAGCCCGCGCTGCCAGGCGGCCCCGACGATGATCGTGTTGGCCGGCATGTGGTCGCCGAACAGTGCCTGGGCCAGCTCCTCGGCGTCGAGGTAGACGTTCAGCTCGCGCCGGGTCCGCGACTCCAGCGCGGCGATCGGCGAGCCGGGGTCGGTCAGGTGGGTGGACGGGTCGAGCACCATCGAACCGGTCGGCACCAGGCTGGTGGAGACCACCGCCACGGTACGGTCACGATCGGCGGCGGCCAGGTGGGCGGGGTCGGTGGCGCCGATCAGGTCCAGCGCCAGGTAGGCGTCCACGCTGGCCGCCCCGCCCCGCGCCGAGCGCTCACCGTCACCGTCGAAGATGAGGATGTCGGAGACGACCGTGCCGCCCTTCTGGGCGAGGCCGGTCTGGTCGAGTCCTCGCGAGCGCCTGCCGTCGAGCATCGCGGCGGTGCCGAGGATCTGCGCGACCGACACCACGCCGGTGCCGCCGATGCCGACCAGCCTGATCGAGGCGTCCCCGGTGCGCGCCTCGGGGAGGGGCATGTCCGGCGGCGCGGGCACTGATGCGCGCCCGCGGGAGGCGGCCTTCCTCGTGGCGGGCAGCACGGTCAGGAAGGACGGGCAGTCGCCCTCCACGCACGAGTAGTCCTTGTTGCAGGACGACTGGTGGATCTCGGTCTTGCGGCCGAACTCGGTCTCCACCGGCAGCACGGACAGGCACTCGGACTTCTGTCCGCAGTCGCCGCAGCCCTCGCAGACGCGCTGGTTGATCGCGACCCGCCTGACGGGGTCGGGCAGGTCGCCCTTCTTGCGCAGCCGCCGTTTCTCGGCCGCGCACTGCTGGTCGTGGACGAGGACGGTCACCCCGGGGATCGCGGCCAGCTCGCGCTGGGCGTCCTCCAGTGCCGTCCTGTCGCGGACCTCGGCGATGCCCGCGAGCCTGACCCCCCGGTAGCGTTCCGGCTCGTCGGTGGTGACGACGATCCTGCGCACCCCCTCGGCCTCCAGCCAGCGGGTCAGGTCGGGCACCGACAGGGCCGGGGTGATCGTCTGGCCGCCGGTCATCGCGACCGCGCTGTTGTAGAGCAGCTTGTAGGTGATGTTCACGCCCGCTCCGACCGCGGCCCGCACCGCGAGCGAGCCGCTGTGGTGGAAGGTGCCGTCGCCGAGGTTCTGGAAGATGTGCGGGGTGTCGGTGAACGGTGCCTGGCCGATCCACTGCGCCCCCTCGCCGCCCATCTGGGTCAGGCCGGTGAGCGTGCCCTTGCCCTCGCGGTTGAGCACCACCATCGTGTGGCAGCCGATCCCGGCGCCGACGGGCGCGTCGTCGGGGACGGCGGTGGAGCGGTTGTGCGGGCAGCCCGAGCAGAAGAAGGGGGTGCGCTTGGGCGCGAGCAGTGTGAGCGGTGCCGGGCGCGAGATGACGGAGAGCCCCTTCGCCACCCGTTCGCCGAGGTCGGTCAGCCCCCTGCGGCGCAGCCGGAAGGCGACGGCCTTGGCGGCCAGGTCGGCGTCGACCGCGCCGTGCGGGGGAATGAGCCGCGCGCCGTTCTCGTCGAGCTTGCCCAGCACGCGCGGGGCGTCGGCGGTCCCGTACAGGATGTCCTTGATCGAGGTCTCCAGCAGCGGGGCCTTCTCCTCCACGACGAGGATCTCCGACAGTCCTCGGGCGAAGGTCCGGACGATCTCGGGGTCCAGCGGCCAGAGCATGCCGATCTTCAGGAGGCGGACACCGGCCTCCTCCGGTGTGACGCCGAGCTTGCGGAAGCCCTCGCGGACGTCGTGGTAGGCGGTTCCGGAGGCGACGATGCCCAGCCAGGCGTCGCGGGGATCGGCGGTGACGCGGTTGAGCCCGTTCTCGCGGGCGTAGGCGCGGGCCAGGTCGAGGCGGGGGCCGACGAGCGTGCGCTCCATCTCCAGCGACCACGGGGTGAGCAGGGTGGCGTCGGGCACGTGCCGGTACGGCCTGCCCTCGTACTCGACGACGGGCGTGACCGGGACGACCCGGTCACGCCCGACGTCCACGGTGCCGGTGGCGTCCACGACGTTGGAGACGGCCTTCACCGCGACCCACAGGCCGCTGGCCCGGGACGCCGCGATCGCGTGGCGTCCCAGGTCGAGCAGCTCCTGGACGCTGCCGGGATGGACGATCGGCATGCCCAGCGTGGCGAGTGTGCCCTCGGTCGCCGAGGGGAGGGTGGAGGACTTGCAGGTGGGGTCGTCGCCGCAGAGCGCGATCAGGCCGCCCTCGGGGTGGGCGCCGACGAAGTTGCCGTGCCGGAACGCGTCGGCCGCGCGGTCGACACCGGGCGCCTTGCCGTACCAGACGCCCAGCACGCCGGAGGTGCGCGGACGGGGAAGCGCGGGCACGAGCTGGCTGCCCCAGACGGCGGTGGCGCCGAGTTCCTCGTTCTGCCCCGGGCGGTGCACGACGCCGAGCGGCTCGGCGTGCCGGTGGGAGCGGGCCAGCTCCTGGTCGAAGCCACCGAGCGGGGAGCCGGGGTAGCCGGACACCATCGCGCCGGTACGCAGGCCCGCGGCCCTGTCGGCGCGCATCTGGTCGAGGATGACCCGCACCAGGGCCTGGGTGCCGGTCATGAAGACCTGGCTCTCGTCGAGCAGGTAGCGGTCGTCGGGGGAGATCTCACGGGCGTCTGCGAAGATCGTCATGGTTTGTCGTCCCGTCGTCGGCGCTCCTGCAGTGCCGCAAGGTTATGCCAGGTAGAACAAAATTCGATGTCAAACTTTCCGGGGGGAGGACCTCCCGTTAGCATCCGATGTCATGGATGTGACGGATCGCGCAATTCTCGGTCTCCTGCAGGTGGAGGGGCGGCTGAGCAACCTGGAGCTGGCCGAACGGGTGCGGCTCACCCCCTCGCCGTGCCTGCGCCGGGTCCGCAACCTGGAGGAGACCGGAGTGATCACCGGCTACCGTGCCGTGATCGACCCGGTGGCCGTGGGGCGGGGCTTCCAGGTCGTCGCCTACGTCGAGCTGGAGGGCCAGGACGCCGAGACGGTCACCGCCTTCGAGGCCGCCGTGATGGAGATCGACGACGTGGTGGAGTGCCTGCGCATGTTCGGCCGCCCCGACTACGTGCTGCGGGTGGCGGTGCCCGACATGGACGCCTACAGCCAGCTGTGCCTGGAGAAGCTCGGCCGCCTGCCCGGTCTCGACAAGCTCACTTCCCAGATCGCCATGAAAGCCCTCAAGCCCGGCGGCATCCTGCCCCTTTGAGCTTCCGGCCGCCGTCAGGACCACCCGGAATGCGCCATCCTCCCCAGGGCTTCCCGGGGAAGTACCCGTAGAAAAGGAGGAGTGTGAACGCACGTTCAGGGGCGGGCGACCGTCTCACCGCCATGGGCACCCAGTTGCTCGAAGTGCACATCTGGCTTCGCGAGATGCTGGAGGACCTCCAGGACAGCGTCGACGACTACTTCGACGGCAAAGGGCTCCCGCCACGGGACCTGCGTGCCCACTGTCTTTCCTTCTGCACCGCGTTGACGCGCCACCACACCGGTGAGGACAGGGGCGCGTTCCCGATGATCGCCGAGGAGTTCCCCGAGCTGCGCAAGGTGCTCTCCGAGCTGCGCGCGGACCACAACCAGCTGGACTGGCTGCTGGGGAATCTGCGGAAACTCCTCGAGGCCCTCCCGGAGAGACCCGACCCGGTCACGGCCGCCAAGGTGCGCGAGGAGGTGGGGGCGCTGTCGGCGATCATGCAGACGCACTTCATCTATGAGGAGAAGAAGCTCATCTCGGTGTTCAACTCGATGGACGTGCCCGAGTGGCGCGAGAACCGGCCCGACTTCCTGCTGATCGACGACGAGGACGAGCCTGCGGCTGGCTAGGATCACTCGTCATGAGGGTGACGGTGCTGACGGGTGCGGGGATCTCGACCGAGTCGGGGATCCCCGACTACCGCGGGCCGAACGGCATGTGGCGCAGGGACCCTGACCACGAGAAACTCGTCACCTACGACTACTACATGGCCGATCCCGAGATCCGGCGGCGCTCGTGGCTGATGCGCCGCGACAACCCCGCGTGGGAGGCCGAGCCGAACGCGGCTCATCGTGCCCTGGCCGCCCTGCCGGACGCGTGGATCGTCACGCAGAACGTCGACGGCCTGCACCAGCGGGCCGGGTCGCCGCCCGAACGGGTGCTGGAACTGCACGGCAACATGTTCGGCGCACTGTGCACCGCCTGCGGCGCTCGCTCCACCACACGCGAGGCGATCGACCGGATCGACGCGGGCGAGAGCGACCCCGCCTGTCACGAGTGCGGGGGCATCGTCAAGACGGCCACCGTGATGTTCGGCCAGTCCCTCGACCCGGTCGTCCTCACCCGCGCGGTCGAGGCGGCCGAGGAGTGCGAGGTGTTCCTCGCCGTCGGCTCCTCGCTGCGGGTGCAGCCCGCGGCCTCCCTGGTGGAGGTGGCGGTGCGCGCGAGTGCCCGGCTGGTCGTCGTCAACGCCGAGCCGACCCCGTACGACCACCTGGCCGACGAGGTGATCCACGACCCCATCGGCGTCGCCGTCCCGCGCCTGTGCTCGTCCCTCACCTGAGAGAGCTGTGCCCACCCGAGGAGGGCGGGCGTGAACCTCCTCAGTCGCCGATGTTGACGACGCTGGTGAGGATGACCACCGACTCCTCGTCGGCCTCCAGCGAGTGCCGCCGCTGTGGGATCGGGGCCGTGTGGCCCTCGCCGAGTTCGACGGTCCGCTCGTCGTCGACGAGCCGTACCCGCCCCATCAGGACGTGCAGGCTACCGGCCGGCGCGGCCTCGTGGTCACCGAGGGCCGTCCCGGCGGTCAGCGCGATGACCGCCTGGCGCAGGGTGCCCTCGTTGAGGTAGGTGTGGGCGCTGCGGCCGTGCGCGCTCGCCCTGGCGAGGCTGAGATGCTCCTGGGCGAGAGCCAGTACGTCGGTCATCGGTTTCCTTCCGGTCGCTGTGTACCTGCCCTGGCCGGACGAGGCGCAGAGCCAGGCGAAGGTAAAGTCATCCGTCCCGCCGGGCGGAGGGCCGCCCGTCGAAGCGGATGGTCCGAAGCAGGTCCGCGGCGGGACGGTCGAGGATCGTGACGCTCGCCGCGGGGGGGAGCGAGCCGCCGCGAGCACGCTCGACGAGCACCCGCCAGCGGCGGCAGTGCCGGGCGAAGGTCGCGCTCGTGACGACCCGGCCGCGCGAGAGCTGCCCCTCGCGGGCGAGCCTCGGCTCCACGTCGAGCAGGATCAGGTGGACCTCGTTACCGGCCCTGCGGGCCAGCCAGGCGAACCCGTACAGGATGTGCGGCCATGTGCCGCGGGTGTGCGCGACGACGGCGTGCCCCTTCCACATGGCGCGGGCGATCCGCACCGCGTGGGTGGTGTGCACGAGCGGGACGCGGGCTCTTTGCGGGATCGGTCCCAGGTAGGGGGCCCACCAGTTGCGGGACTGGCGTGAGTCGATGACGAAGGCGTCACCGGCGCGCACCGGCTCCCTCTCGTCGCCGCGCAGCCCGTACAGACGGTCGAGCAGGGTGCTCTTGCCCGCGCCGGGGATCCCCGCGAGGAGCACCAGCGATCCGGCCGGATAGCGCAGATCCCCGGCGGAGGGCCCGCTGGCCGGTGTGGTGGCCATCACGTGCACCTCGCTGGTGTGGGGGGCTTCACTCATGCCGTGTCCCGCGTTCCGGGGGAGACACCGGTGGGACGGCGCCCGGAGGGGGAGGGGGTGTCAGGGGGCATGCTCGCTCCTCGAATGCGCTCGGCCATTCGAGGTCTCCTTCACCCGCGGCTCGCGGGCGACCGTCCGGGGACGCCACAGGGCGTCCGTACTGACCGGGTCGGTCTTTGGGAAGTACTCCCCTCGTTCGTTCAAGGTTAAAGGAAAGCGGGCGATCTCGCGTTCATGGAGGGTGACTCTTCCGGACGCGCCGCGGCGCCGGCACCCCTCCCGCGATCCGTACGGGCCGATCTGCCGGCTCGGCCTCGTGGTCCGCTGGTGCAGGGGTGCCGGCGCCGCCGGGAAAGCCCTGGGCCTGACGCCCGTCGGTGGTCCGTCAGTAGTTGTAACCGGAGTTGTTGGAGCCGGAGTTGTTCGAGTTGCCGGAGTTGTTGGAACCGGAGTTGTGGGAACTCGGGTGCGAGGAGGGCGTGGGGGAGGAACCGCCCGTGGGAGAGGTCGTCGAGGTGGCCGCTCCGCCAGGCCTGATCAGGCCGAGCAGGCCGTGCGTACCGCCGTCGCTGCCCGCGCTGAACCACAGGGAGTTCGTGCCGCCGACGGTCTCGGTACCTGGCTCCAGGTCCCACAGGCCGCCGAGGGTGATGGGCCTGCCGTCGGAGGAGCGCAGCGGGCCGAGCGAGCGGCCGTTGCGCGGGTTGTAGGCGTTGATGCGGCCGTCGCCGAAGTTGCCGACCAGCAGGGCGCCGGAGAGGTTGCCGAAGTTCTTCGGGGCCAGCGTCATCGCCCAGGGGGCGTTGAGGGCTCCGCGCGCGACGAAGCGGCCGAGGAACCGGCCGGAGCCGTTGAACTGGCTGACGAACCCCTTGCCCTGCCCGGCCACGGACTTGCCGGTCTCGGGGTCGCGCTTGGCATACGCGACGAGCACGGAGTTGCCCACGACCTCCACGTTGAACGGCGCGTAGTTCTCCGGCAGGCCGGGGTCCTGGAACGCGCGGCGGCCCATCGAGATCCGGTCGAAGTCGCCGTTGAAGACGTGGATCCGGTTGCGGGCGAAGTCGGCGGCGAGCAGCATCGGCCCCCGGTTCGTCTGGGCGAGGGCGAGGCCCTTGAAGTCGGCGCCCTTGACGAACGCGCTGATGATCGCGTCGTCGGGGTCGGCCTCGGCGTTCCAGCCGGTGATCGCCCCGCTGGGGCTGGCGAAGATGAACGTGGCCGGCCCGGAACCACCGGGCCCCTTCACGACGAACTCCTCGCCCATGTTGACGACCTGCCCGGTGGGCCTGCCGCCGGGGACGCGGACCTGGGTCTTCTCCTGCTTCACGGTGCCCGCGCCGCCGGAGTAGACGGTGGCCAGGCCGGTGCCCGTGGCCGAGACCCAGAGGGTCTTGCCCATCGCCAGTCCCCACGGGTTGACCAGCGCGGGGTCGGTGACCGCGGCCCGTCCGCTGACGTCCGAGACCAGGTTGGTGACCGCGAAATGCTTTCGCAGGCTCTGTTGACCGGCCTTCTCGGGGCCGCTCGCGGTCCCGGCCTGTTTCGCTCCGGCCCGCGCCTGATGGGTCCCGGCGGACGCCGTACCGGCGACGCCCATGACCAGGACCGTGGCGCAGATCGTGACGGTGCGTACTCGCATTCATGGCTCCTCTGTGAGGGAGTGCCTTTCGCCGCGAGATACGCGTGGGGTCCGTGCGCGGTTCAGTCCGCTTCTCCAGGGCCGGCACCCGGGAGGATTCGCGGGGACGGGGGAGTCAGCGGAGGGCGGCCGCCTCGGCGGCCAGTTTCTCGATGCGCGAGTAGTCGCCGTCGGCGAGCGCGTCGGCCGGGGTGAGCCAGGTGCCGCCCACGCACCCGACGTTCGGCAACGCGAGATAGTCGGGGGCCGTCGCGAGCTTGATGCCACCCGTCGGGCAGAACGTGACCTGCGGCAACGGGCCGCCGAGTGCCTTCAGGTACGGCAGACCGCCGGCGGCCTCGGCGGGGAAGAACTTCATCTCGGTCACCCCGCGGTCGGCGAGCGCCATGACCTCGGAGGCGGTCGCCACACCGGGCAGGAACGGCACCCCGCTCACCTCCATGGCGTCGACCAGCCCCGGGGTGGTTCCCGGGCTGACCAGGAACTTGGCACCGGCCGCGACGGAGGCCGCCACGTCGGCCGGGGTGCGGATGGTGCCGGCGCCGATCACCGCCTCCGGGACCTCGGCGGCGATGCGCGTGATGGAGTCCAGGGCGGCGGTGGTGCGGAGGGTCACCTCGATGACCGGCAGGCCGCCCGCGACCAGGGCTCGGGCCAGGGGGACCGCGGTCTCCGGATCGTCGATCACGACGACCGGGACGACCGGGGCGATGTCGAGCAGACTCATGCGAACTCCATGGTGGACAGGCGCCGGCTCAGCCAGGCCGCCGCGCCGGTGAGGGCGGGTTGAGGGGCCACGATCAGCACCGTGGCGATGTCGGAAAGGTAGTCGTTCAGGGTCGGGGTGGCCTCGAAGCGACGGCGGAAGTCGCTGGAGCGGACCCGGTCCACGATACGCGGCAGCACGCCGCCGCCCAGGTAGACGCCACCCCGCGCGCCGAGGGTGAGGGCGACGTTCCCGGCGAAGGTGCCGAGCATGGCGCAGAAGACCTCGACGGTCTCCGCGCACAGCGAGTCGTCCATCCGGGCCACGATGTCGGAGGCGGACAGTGCCGGCGCGTCCGTTCCGTGGACGAGCGCGAGGGCCCGGTGCAGACGTGACAACCCCGGCCCGGACAGCAGGTGCTCGGCCACCACGTGCTCCAGGCCGTCTCCGCGCAGTGCCCGGACGATCTCGTGGTCCCGCCTGTCGAGGACGGGCGCCGTGACGTGCCCGCCCTCCCCGGGGATCGGCACCCATCCCTCGGCCGAGGGCACCAGACCGCCCACGCCGAGACCCGTCCCCGGCCCGAGCACGGCCTTGACGCCGTGCGAGGGCTCGGGACCGCCCAGCGAGACCAGGTCGTCGCCCCGCAGGTACGGCAGGGACGCGGCCAGGGCCTCGAAGTCGTTGAGCAGCCAGGCGTTCGGGATGCCCAGGTCGCGTACCGACCCGGTCCACCCGGAGTTGGTGAGCCGATAGCAGTCGCCCTCCACGGGCCCCGCGATCGCGACGCACGCGGCTCCCGGCTGAACTCCGCCCGCATGATCTGCGATATAGGCGGCTACGGCTTCGGGAAGGCCATCGTGTTCCGCGCCCGCGAGCACGGCCACCGCCTCGGGCTGTCCACCGGGCTCGGTGACCAGCCCGAACCGGGCGTTGGTGCCGCCGATGTCGGCGACGAGCCAGGGAAGGCTCACGAGATCTCCTTCGCGGACCGTGTGAAGGAGACGATGTGCGCGCTCACGCCCGGATCCCGCTCTGGGCGGTCGCCGGGCGGGTGCCGTTCGCGACGGCCTCGGCGTGGCCGTTCAGCGCGAAGACGCCCGCGCCGCGCTCGGCGGGGCCCGCCGCGCGGCGGAAGGCGCCGAACAGCTCGCGGCCGGTGCCGACCCACTGGGCGTCGGTGAGCGGCGCGCCCTGAAGGGGTCTGGCGGCCAGTTCCTCGGCGTCGACCAGCAGCTCCAGGGTGCCCGCGGCGGCGTCGAGGCGGATGGGGTCGCCGTCGCGTACCAGCGCGATGGGGCCTCCGTCGGCGGCCTCGGGCGACAGGTGGATGGCCGCGGGGACCTTGCCGGACGCGCCGGACATGCGGCCGTCGGTGACGATCGCCACCCGCTGCCCCCTGTCCAGCAGCACCGCCATCGGCGGGGTGAGCTTGTGCAGCTCCGGCATGCCGTTCGCGCTCGGCCCCTGGTAGCGGATGACCGCCACGAAGTCCTGCCCGTCCAGCTCGCCCGCGTCGAAGGCGCGCAGCAGCTGAAGCTGGTCGTCGAAGACCTTGGCCGGGGCCTCGATGACGAGGTGCTCGTCCTTGACGGCGGAGACCTTGCTGACCGCGCGGCCCAGGTTGCCGTCGAGCATGTGGATGCCGCCGTCGGCGGAGAACGCCTCGGAGACCGGGCGCAGCACGTCGGGGTCGGTGCTGCCCTCGGTGCGCTCCTGCCAGACCAGCTCGCCCTCCTTGAGTTCGGCGGCCGAGCGGTAGTGGTCCAGCCCGCGCCCGGCGATCGTGAGCACGTCGCGGTGGAGCAGTCCGGCGTCCAGCAGGTCGCCGATGAGCACCTGCATGCCGCCCGCGGCCTGGAAGTGGTTCACGTCCGCGTGGCCGTTGGGGTACATGCGGGTCAGCAGCGGCACCGCCTTCGACAGCGCGGCCAGGTCGTCCCACAGGAGCTCGATGCCGGCCGCCGCGGCGATGGCGACGATGTGCATGGTGTGGTTGGTCGAGCCGCCGGTCGCGAGCAGTGCCACGCAGGCGTTGACGATCGCCTTCTCGTCGACGACCTCGCCGACGGGGGTGTACTCGGAGCCGTGCGCGGTCAGCTCGACCGCCCGCCTGCCCGCGGCCTTCGTCAGGGCCTCGCGCAGCTCGGTGCGCGGGTTGACGAACGTCGAGCCCGGCAGGTGCAGGCCCATGACCTCGATCATGACCTGGTTGGAGTTGGCGGTGCCGTAGAAGGTGCAGGTGCCGGGGGAGTGGTACGACTTCGCCTCGGCGTCCAGCAGCTCGCCCTTGCCGACCTTGCCCTCGGCGAACAGTTGCCGGGTGCGGGCCTTGACCTTGTTGGGCAGGCCGGAGGTCATCGGTCCGGCGGGGACGAACACCGCGGGCAGGTGGCCGAAGTGCAGCGCCCCGATCAGCAGGCCGGGAACGATCTTGTCGCAGACGCCGAGCATGAGGGAGGCGTCGAACATGTCGTGCGAGAGCGCGATCGCGGTGGCCATCGCGATGACCTCGCGGCTGTAGAGCGAGAGCTCCATACCCGCCCGGCCCTGCGTGACGCCGTCGCACATCGCGGGCACGCCCCCGGCGAACTGCGCGACGCCGCCGGCCTTCCTGACGGCGGCCTTGAGGATCGCCGGGTAGGTCTCGTACGGCTGGTGCGCCGACAGCATGTCGTTGTAGCTCGACACGATCGCCACGCCGGGCTTGACGTTGGCGCGCAGGTCCCGCTTGTCGCTCTCGCCCACGGCGGCGAAGCCGTGCGCGAGGTTCGCGCAGCCCAGGCTCGCCCTGGCGGGGCCGCGCAGGCGGGCCGCCTCGGCCTCGGCGTGAAGCCGGTTCAGGTAGGCGGTGCGGCTGGGGCGGCTGCGCTCGACCAGACGGTCGGTCACCTCCTGGATCACGGGGTGCATCCGGACTCCTCGATCGTGGTCGGCGTCATCGTTGCCGGGATGGTCGCTTCGGGCAGGGCGGTCGGCTCGCGTGCTCACTCCGCCCCCTCCTCGTGCCAGACGCGGCCGCTGCGGCCGACGAGCTCGTGGGCCGTGGCGGGTCCCGCGCTGCCCGCCGGATACGGCTCGGGCGGGGTTCCCCTGGACTCCCACTCGTCGAGGATCGGGTCGATCCACCGCCAGGCGGCCTCGACCTCGTCGCGCCGCATGAACAGGGTCGGGTTGCCGGCGAGGACGTCCATGAGCAGCCGCTCGTAGGCCTCGGGCACCCGGCCGGTGAAGGTCTCGGCGAAACTGAGGCTCAGCGGGACGGGCTTGAGCGCCACCTCGCCCGCGCCGGGCTCCTTGGCCATGATGTTCAGCTGGATGCCCTCGCTCGGCTGCAGCCGCAGCACGAGCCGGTTCGGCGTGCTGCCGGGGAAGATCGAGTGGGGCACGTCCTTGAACTGCACCACGATCTCCGAGCAGCGCTGCGGCATGCGCTTGCCCGTACGCAGGTAGAACGGAACCCCGGCCCAGCGCCAGTTCCTCACCTCGGCGCGGATCGCGGCGAAGGTCTCCACCCGGCGGGAGTCGTCGGTGGGCGCGGTGTTGTCGGGCTCGTCGAGGTAGCCGGGTACCGGGACGCCGCCGGACTCGCCCGCCGTGTACTGGCCGCGCACGGTGAAACGGTCCACCTCGCCGCCGGTGATGGCCCGCAGCGCCTGGAGGACCTTGACCTTCTCGTCGCGGATCGACTCGCGGTCGTTGCGCGACGGCGGCTCCATCGCCACCAGGCACAGCAGTTGGAGCAGGTGGTTCTGCACCATGTCGCGCAGCGCGCCGGCGTGGTCGTAGTAGCCGCGACGGCCGGGGGTGCCGACGGTCTCGGCGACGGTGATCTGGACGTGGTCGATCCACAGGGAGTTCCAGATCGGCTCCAGGAACGCGTTGGCGAACCGGAGCACGAGGAGGTTCTGGACCGTCTCCTTGCCCAGGTAGTGGTCGATGCGGTAGATCTGCCGCTCGTCGAAGATGGCGCCGACCTCGTCGTTGATCCGCATCGCGCTGCGCAGGTCGCGTCCGAGCGGCTTCTCCAGCACCACCCGCGAGGCGGGGGTGACCAGGCCGGCGCGGTGCGCCTCGCGGCAGAACGGGCCGAATGTCATGGGCGGGCTGGCCAGGTAGAACACCCGGTCGCGGCGCTCGTGCCCGTCGAGCGTCCTGGCGAGTCTCGTCCACCCCGTGGGGTCCTGGCCGCTGATGTCGATGGTGACGTGGTGCAGGCGGCCGAGGAAGCGCCGCCAGGTGTCGAGGTCGTCCTGCGGCACCGAGCCGCGCATCGCGGCGTCCACCTTGCCGCGGAAGTCGGCGTCGTCGAGCCCGCCGCGGGACATCGCGATCACGCGGGTCTCGGGGGCGAGACGTCCGTCCCGGTCGGAGTGGTAGAGCGCCGGGAGGAGTTTCCGCATGGAGAGGTCGCCGGTGCCGCCGAAGACGATGAGGTCGGCGGGTTGCGGGGTCTCGGACATCGGGGGAACTCTCCGTGATGATCTATCGAATTTGGGGATAGATCGGACACTAGCTAGATCTTGCGCTCTACACAAGCGGAGTTTTGTAATTTGAGATGAGAAAGTAGGAAGTTTTCATTTCCTAAGTGGGTGTGATTCACTTGGCGGATGCCTCGACGTCCCGCTGCCGCGCTGGCCACCAGCGGTGAGGTGTTGCGCCTCATCCGCTCGGGCGAGGCCGCCACCCGAGCGGACATAGGGCGTGTCACCGGCCTGTCCAGACCCGCCGTGTCCCTGCGCGTCACCGAGCTGCTGGAGCGGCGCCTCGTCGTGGAGGACAGTGAGGGCCCCTCCACCGGAGGCCGCCCGCCCACCCGCCTGGTCTTCAACGCCTCAGGCGGGGTCGTCCTGGTCGGCTCTCTCGGCGCGAGCCGCGCACAGGTCGCCGTCTGCGACCTCGCGGGCAAGGTGCTGGCCGACACCGCCCTCTCGGTGGACGTGGAGGAGGGGCCGGACGTCGTCCTGCCGCTGGTCATGCGGAGCTGGAGCGAGCTGCTCGGCGACCGCCCCGTCTCCCTGGTCCGCGGCGTCGGCCTGGGGGTCCCCGCCACGGTGGAGTTCGCGGCCGGTCGCACCGAGAGCGCCCGGATCATGGCCAGCTGGACCGGTGTGGCCATCCCGCCGATCATCGCCGAGAGCTTCCCCGCCCCCGTCTTCCTCGACAACGACGTGAACGTCATCGCGATCGGTGAGCACCGCGAGGTCTACGCGGGCGAGGCCGACGACCTGCTGTTCATCAAGGTGTCCACCAGGATCGGCTCCGGAGTGATCGCCGGGGGCGAGATCCTGCGGGGGGCGCTGGGCGCCGCGGGGGAGATCGGGCACATCCCGGTCCGCGACGGCGGGGGCGTCCTGTGCCGCTGCGGCAACATCGACTGCGTCGACTCCGTCGCCAGCGGCACCGCGATCCTGCGTCAGCTCCGGGCCAGGGGGCACGAGGTCACGAGTCTCGCCGACGTGGTGAGCCTGGTCAGGGCAGGGGACGCGGAGACCATGACCGTGGTCCGCGACGCCGCCCGGATGCTCGGCGAGGTCGTCGCCAGCGCGGTCAACCTGCTCAACCCCTCGGTGGTCGTTCTCGGCGGAGACGTCGCGGAGACCTTCCAGCCGATGGTCTCGGGGGTCCGCGAGGTCATCTACCGCCGCTCGACGGCGCTGGCCACCCGCAACCTGCGGATAGAGCGCAGCCGGCTCGGCCCGAGCGCCGGGATCATCGGCTGCGCCCACATGGTCCTGGACCACATCCTGTCGCCCGAGGCCGTCGACTCCGCCGGCTGGCAACCGCCGCGCTCGGTCCGCTCCGTCCGCTCCCTCGTCTGAGCCCTCTCGTCTGGAGCCCGTCTCGTCGCCTGCTACGCCTCCTGCGGGCTCTCCCTGCGATCCGCCGTGCCCGTGGACCTGGCGTTGAGCACCACCAGCGCCAGTAGGACGAGCAACCCGGCGAAGGTCGCGGCCAGGCCCACGAACTCGGCGAACCAGCCGACCAGGACGGGGCCCAGCAGCAGTCCCGAGTAGGTCAGCGTGGTGAACCTGGCCAGTGCCGCGGCCGCCCCGAGGCCCTCCGCGCCGCCGTGCCCCACCGCGCTGAAGATGAGGGGGAGCAGGACCGAGAGACCGATCCCCACCACCGCGAAACCCGCGATCGCGACGACGATCCCCGGGCTGAGCACGACCATCAGCAGGCCGCAGAGGGCGATGCCACCGCTCACCCTGACCAGGGCGGGCGCGCCGTACCGCTCGTGGAGGCGGTCACCGACGAGGCGGCCCGCGGTCTGGCACAGGTTGAAGAACGTGTATCCCAGCGAGGCGACGGCGAGGGTGGCGCCGCGATCCTCCAGGAGGAAGACACCGCTCCAGTTACCGACCGCGCCCTCCAGGATCAGGATGACGGCGCCCATCGCGCCGAACATCAGCACCCGCGGGGTCCACCCGTCCCGCCACTTCACCCGGACCTTCTTCTCGCCCTCCCGGCTCGTGTGCCGGTCGGCCGAGGCCGGCAGCATCCACAGCCCGGTGACCAGCGAGAAGAGGGCCACGGCCACGCCCAGCCACAGGAAGTGCGACATGGGGGTGAGGCCGGCCTGGATGGCGAGGCCGCCCAGCACGGAGGCGATCATCGCGCCGATGCTCCAGGCGGCGTGGCAGCGGTTCATGACGGACCGTTTGTGAGCGCGCTCGACCGCGATGGCGTGGGCGTTCATGGAGACGTCGAGAAGCCCGTCGATCAGACCGAAGATCACCAGTGCGACGGCGAGCTGGATCGGATCGGAGGCCAGCGCGAGGCCGACCAGGGAGAGCGGCAGCGCCACCCCGGTCACCCGGGCGATCGGCGCGCTGCCGTACCGGGCCACCAGGCCACCGGCGAGCTGCATGGCGATCAGGGCCGAGACGGAGGGGACGACGAGCAGGAGACCGAGCTGCCCGGCGGAGAGGCCGTGCTCCACCTTCAGCGAGGGGACCCTGATCAGGAAGCTGGCGTAGGAGATCCCCACGATCAGGAACGCCGACATCGCGGCGAGGCGGGTCAGGCCCGCGGCCCGCGACATCACCGCTTCGGGAGGCGTCCCCGGCGGCTCACCGGCGGGAGAGTCCACCCCGGGCGGCTCGTTGGGAGGCCGTCCTCCGGAGGCGGGTTCGGTCATGTTCTCAGGCGCCGTCATCGCCGGCCCACTCCTTCATCCACCTGGGGTCCACTTCGTCCTCCTCGCGGATGAACCGCACGTCGGCCGAGACACGCATGACGTCGGTCACGGTGTCGAGGGAGGCGTGCACCACGTACGGGTTGTGCACGGTCAGGTCGCCCGCCTCGTAGTCGCTCCACAGCCATCGCCGGTCGACGACGCGGGCCGTCGTCTGGAGGTCGTGGCTGATCGGCCGGGAGTCGTGGGCCCGATCGGTTCGAAGCCGCGCCGGGTCGAACCGCTCCGCGGACTCCCGGTGCGAGCCCTCCAGGTAGACCAGGCCCCCGGTCTCCATCGGGCAGTCGCCGACGGGTATCCACATCGTCAGGACGCGGTCGCTGCCCTGGGACATGTACGCGTGATCGGTGTGGGCGCGGGAGGCCCGCAGCGAGCCCGCGTAGAAGTGGCGCAGGATGCCCCGGGGCAGCAGCCGGACGGGGCCACCGAGCAGGGTCGAGGCGAGCTCCGTCAGGGCCGGTTGCCGGGCGAACGAGGCGAACCGCTCGGTACGCACGAAGTCGTAGGCGGGGTGGTCCCTCACCCCGTGGGAGGGCAGCCCCTCCGGCGGGCGGCCCGAGAAGACGCCCTCCTCGGGGGTGGTCCCCGGCTTGAGCAGACCTTCGGGAAACGCCGACAGGTACGCCGCCCGCAGGGAGAGGACCGCCTCGCGGTCGAGGAACCCCCGCAGCAGCAACAGACCGTCGTCGTGGAACCGCCGCCTGAGCGCCTCGGGATCGCCGAGCAGCGCGCTGCTGTCGGCGAGCGGGGCGAACAACTCGTCGGTGAACGGGATGGGCACGCCGTTGGAGGAGACGGCCCGCCTGTCTCCTGGCATCAGTAGACCCCCTCGGTGATCTGGTCGGCGTCCTCCGCCTCGTAGGGCCCCACTCGCGCGACCCCCGGCCACGGAAACCAGGGATGCGGCGGAGCGGAGACGGCGCTGTCCCGCTCCAGCAGGTTGGGCAGGAAGAGATCCTCCAGGAGGGTCACCGCCCTGATCCGGCCCCGCTCACCGGTGGCGGCCTCCTGCCAGACGTCGTCGGGCCGGACGACGTGCATGACCGCGAAGGGCGGCGGCAGATGGTAGCTGTGCGGCTCCTCGGGGGAGGGGGCGTCACCCTGGAGGGCGTGCCCGACGAGGGTGTTTCCGTAGGTGTCGATCCACTGGACCCCGTCCAGATACTCCTCGCGCAGATAGCGCGCCTCCTCGGGGGAGCAGGAGGTGCCGCCGGTGCACACCGCGCGGACGCCGTACTCGGCGAAGGGCTTGTCCAGTGCGGGGGCGAGCGACAGGAGCAGTTTGGCGGTGGTGAAGAGCAGGCTGACCCGCTCGTCCCGCAGGAGGTCCGCCGTCTGCGCGACGAGGTGCTCGACGTAGGCGTCGGCGCCGTCGCCGGTGCCGTCGTTGGAGGCGCGAAGCAGGTGTTTCACCCAGCGTGGGTCGAAGTCCACGGAGAAGACCGCCGCCCCCCAGCTGTCGCCGAGCAGCTTGACGAAATGCCCGTAGGCGTGCGGGCCGCTGGGCGTCATGGCCAGGATGTCGCCGCCGAGCAGGCCGCGGGCCTCCAGCATGACGCGGTACATCTTCACGTCGTAGACGGCGCGGGTCACATCGACGACCCGGTACGGCGGCCCGGACGTCCCGCCGGTCTCCACGACGCGGAACGGCCGCCCCGCGAAGCCCCTGGGCACGAGGTCGCGCGCGCTCACCCCCCGCAGGTCGGTCTTGTCGAACAGGCCGAACAGGCGCAGGGAGGCGTAGTCGGTGACGTCGCGGATCGGGTCGAAGGGCAGGCGGCTCCTGCGCGCCAGCCAGAACGGTGAGCCGGTCTCCTCGCTGAAGTGCCAGCTCATCATGCGCGCCGTCCACTCGTCGAGGGACTCGCGCATGGCGGGGATCTGTTCTCGCATGGCGTCCAGCAGGGAGCCGACCGGGAGGTGATGACTGCTCGGGTTCAGGACGACACTCCTTGGGGAACGGCCGCGAAGCAGACCGGGTGTACGAAGCGGGACCCGGCGGCGACGTCACGCGCTCCCGCCTCGTCCGCGGAGACGACGACGGCGAAGGGGAAGGGCAGCTCGCAGCCGACGAGTGGATGGCCGACGTCGTCGACGTGGACGAGGGTGGGCGCGAGGAACGTCGTCCCGCCCGACCTGACCAGGAGCGGCCGCCGGGTGAGGACGCGCCCGCCGGGGGCGAGCCGGTCGGAGACGAACGCGGCCATGCGCGCGGCGTCGGCCTCGGGCCACGACGCCTGCGGCAGGCGCGGGTCGGGCGGGTCGAGGGAGATGCCGTCGAGCACCGCCGCGACCGCGCTGCCGCGCTCGACGGCATCTTCCCCGGCCGTCCGCAGGCAGACCACCGTGGACACGCAGGTGCAGAACCGGCCCGCGTCCCGCGCGATCCGGAAGGCGAGCTCGGTGGGATCCACCGGCTCCCGCGCGCCCACGATCACGCAGGCCCGCCCGGGGCCGCGCAGATCGAGGGACGGCGTGTCCATCGCCGGTTCCGCGGCCAGGCCGTCGCCGCCGTAGACGACCTGCCTGTCGGTCGCCCGGATCAGCGCGGGCAGGACCCGGGGCGCGCTCGGGTAGTAGCCCAGCGTCTCCGGCGGCCAGCCCACGCTCAGCAGGGCACCGATCAGGCGGGCCGACGACAGCGGCTCGCGCCTGCTGGGGCGGACCCAGACCGCCGCGCCCGACAGCGCCGCCTCGAGCACTCCCTCCAGGCAGGTGAAGGTGTTGGCGGGCAGGGAGACCAGGGTGAGCCCGCCGGTCTCGCGCACGTCCGCCACGAGCTCCTCCAGCCGCTCGCCGAGCATCGCCGACCAGCGGCGCACGAGAACGGAGGGGAGCCCCGCCGTGGCGCGCATCGCCTCGTCGAACCCCCCGGCGTCCTGGACGCCGAGGGACTCGACGGGTACGCGGCCGTGCCCGAACAGCGCGACGGCCTCGCGGAGCATCTCCAGGCGCCGGGCGAAGGGGGGAACGGTCGTCGCGGCACGACGCGCCCGCAGGCGCGCGCCGTCGTCGCGGACGAGGATCTCCGGGGCGAGGGAGAGCGACGGCCCTCCGGGGACGGGCACGGTGTCCATCGACCGGTACCACCGTCCCGCGCGCAGCAACGGCAGGACCGCCTCGCCGGTCACGACAGCGCGTCCCGTAGCGCGTGGACGACCCGCTCCTGCTGGGCTCGCGTCATGCCGGGAAAGAGCGGCAGGCAGATGTGGCGGGAGGTGAACGCCTCGGCGTTCGGGAAGGACCGGTTCGCGAAGCGCCGGGCGAAGTAGGGCTGGCGATGGAGCGGGACGTCGTACACCTCGCCCGCGAGCCGTACCCCCTCGGCGCGGAGGTGCCGCTTGAGCGCCGCGCGGTCGACGCCTTCGGGCAGCAGGGCGAGATACTTGTAGTGGTTCGTCGCGCACCCCGCGGGTACGGCGGGGCGCTTCAGTGCGGGCACGCCGGCCAGGCCGTCGTCGTACCGGGCGGCCAGTTCCGTACGCTCGGCCAGCACCTCGGCCAGCCGGGCCAGATGGGTGAGGCCCACCGCCGCGTGCAGTTCGCTCATCCGCCAGTTGCTGCCGAGATCGTCGTGGAGGTTCTCCTCGAAGGAGCGCTTGCCGTGGTCGCGCAGGTGCATGACGCGCCTCAGGTCGTTCTCGTCCGCGCTGAGCAGGCCGCCCTCGCCACTGGTGATGATCTTGGTGGGGTACAGGGAGAAGGCGGCCAACCGGCCGAAGGTGCCCGCCCGGCGTCCGTGCAGCGAGGAGCCGAGGGCGTGGGCGGCGTCCTCGACGACGGCGATCCCCTGCCTGTCGCACTCGGCCAGCACCTCGGCCAGCGAGTCGGGGACGACCCCGGCGATGTGCACGGGAACGACCGCGGCCACGTCCTCGTGGGCGGCGAGGGCGGCGCGCAGCCCGTCGGGGTCCATGCCGAGACCGTCCGGCTCCATGTCGACGAAGTCGACCCGGGCGCCGGCGCGGACGGCACTCGCCGCGGTCGCGAAGAAGGTGTTGGCCGGGACCAGGACGGTGCGTCCCTCGACCCCGACGATCCGTAGCGCGATCTCCAGGGCGGAGGAGCCCGAGCTCACCGCCGCCGTGCCACGCCCGATCTCCCCGGTCGCGAGCGCCTCCAGCCGGGTGCCGCGCGTTCCGAGCGTGAGGGACCCGGAGGCGAGGGCGTCGTCGACGAGGTCCAGGATGTCCAGGCGGGCCCGGACGTCGAACCCGATCCTGGCCGCGGGCACGTCCGGCGTGTCGGTGACGGGCTCGGCCAGGGACCGGGTGAAGAAGTCCGCCGCCTCGGCCAGGCCGGTGCCGTGGCCCATGGGCAGCGGCAGGATCTCGGCCGAGGGGTGGGCGCTCACGATCCGTTCGCCGGCGGTCTTGGCGTCGCCGGGATCGAGGCGTCCGTCGGCCGTGCCGTACTGGACCTGCAGGGGAGCGGGGGCGAGCGCCGCGTACAGGTCGGGGAGGTCGGCGTGACGCAGGATCGACGGCAGGGCGACGTACTGGTTCCAGGCCAGCGACCGGCCGATCATCGTCTCGTACGTGCCCAGGTGGCTGGCGGCGCACAGCGGGAGCGGCTCCTGGCGCAGCAGCGCGGCGTGCAGCGCCACGGCCGCGCCCATGCTGTGCCCGAACAGGCCGATCCGCCCGGGTGCCACGTCCGGATGCGCGCCGAGCCAGTCGAGCGCGGCTCCCGCGTCCTCCGCCATCGCCCCGAGGAGGCTCCCGCCGCGCAGCCGCAGCGTGCCGTCCAGCACGTCGCCGGGATCGCGCCCGCCCAGTGTGGCGGGCTCGGCCCAGCGGTCGAGACCGTGGTCGAGGGTGAGGGTGAGGAAACCGGCCCGGGTCAGGTGCGCGGCGACGTCGCGCCCGGGATGGTCGGGAGGCAGGAGCCCGGTGACCCGTTCCAGGGTCGCGTTGCGCCCCGGGCAGACCAGCACGGCCGGCCACGGCCCCGGGCCCGGCGGGGCCAGCATGACCGCGCGCAGCTCCCGGCGGTCCTCGTGCTCGAAGAGGTAGTGGTCCACCCGCGGCTCCCCGCCCTCCTGCCTGCGGGTGGAGCGCACCCGAAGGCGCACCTGCCGGGTGGCGGCCAGCCGGGCCACCACCCTGCGCACCTGGCCGTTGCGGGCGGCGGCGAGGGCGGGGTCGGACGTGGGGGAGCCGGGGGCGGAATCGACCGGAGAATGGCCGAGATGGTGGAACCGGTCGATCGACGTCAACGCGAACCCCGGATCTCAGACGAAGTCGGCGTGGAGCGTGTGCGGAACCTCGACGCGGTAGGTGTTCAGTGCGTCGTCCAGCTTGATCCGCCCCTTGCGCAGCCATTCGAGCAGCTCGTTCTGCGGCCGGTAGAAACAGGATTTGCACAGGTCGGTCCTGAGCGGGTTGCTCGACTCCCACTCGGCTCTGGGGCCGCCCTCAAGGACGTTCAGGTAACCGTCCTGGAGCACGTTGCCGATGCGGTAGCGGCTGTTCAGGTGGACCTGGGGGCAGGGGTAGAGATGGCCGTCCGCTCCGACGGCCGTGACGAAGCGGCTGTAGTGGCAGTGGTCGAAGTCGCCCTCGACGGACTCCACCTGGTCCATCGGTCCCCGGTCGAGCTTGGGCACGGAGACCTCGAACTCCTCCGACGACAGCGCGGAGACCTCGTCGAGCGAGGCGGAGACCTCCGCCATGACCTGCTCGATCGTCTCGTGGCCCATCGAACTGTAGAACTCCGGCTCGAACCGTACGTAGTGGGCTCCGGAGTCGCGCGCTATCAGGGCGGCCTGCGTGATCTCCCGGTAGTTCTGCATAGTGATTACGAAGTTGAACCCGATGCGGAACTCGGGGTCGACGGCGTTGTCGCGCAACCTGCGGACGGAGCCGAGGAAGGACTTGAACGTCTGCTCGCGGTCCCGGGTGATCTCGTTGAAGGTGGCCTCGGTGCCGGCGTTGAGGCCGATGCGCACCCAGGTGTGGGTGTTCACCACGCAGTCGGCGATGTCGTCCCTGTGCAGGCGGGAGCCATTGGTGATGAGGCCGATGCGCAGCCCGGCCGCATGCCCGGAATCACAGATCTCCGTATAGCCCTTGTGAATGGTGCATTCGCCGCTGCCACAGAATGTGACGGCCCGGCCGCCGGACTCGGCGAATTCCCGCATGAGCCTGACGCTCTTGTCGGTGGGAATCGCGTCCTTGAAGGAGAACAGATCGTAGAAATTCTCCTCGTTCGGCGAGTGGAAGTTGCAGAAATTGCAGCGCATATTACAGGCACCCATGATGCCGATGCGCATATGGACGGGCCGGAAGCTCTCCCCATTGACGAACTTCCTCAGCAGGTCCTCGTGAGCCATGACCTTGTCGGGAGCGTGTGCCTGGTCGAGTTCGACCTCCGCCAGGCCCTCCCCGTTGGTGGGTCTCGCCGACCGGTAACTCTCGTTCGACATTTCATCCCCAATCGACCAGGAGGATTTGATCAACCCGGTCCTTGTGCCAAATTCGGCGTGCTGGCAACGTCGTTCGGATACGTGTTGAAGTAGGTCGATTTAGGGTTGGGATCGTGACATTCGGACTATGGGAGCGCTCCCAAATCGGGATCCTAAATGACGCTCCTAAATGGGTCAAGTCCTCTTGTGGGGCATTTTCGGACACGATACGGTACGTCGGGGTCCGACATTCGCGCGGCCGGAGGGAGTTCGTGCAGGTGGAGGGAAACGGCATGACAGAAACCCCAATAGCGTCACCCCAAATGCCAGGTTCCTTCCCGGACACACGGACACTCGGGTCCAGGCTGGCCGCCTATGCCTTCCTCGCCAACGACCCGTCGGTTCCCATGGTCGCCGCCGACTGGTGGGAGATCAGCGGCCCGCACTACAAGGCGGTGGCCGCCGCTCTCGCCCACTTCGTGGCCGGAGAGCCCGCGGCGGAGGACCTGCGCCGCTTCGCCGCCTGCCCCGGGGACGGCGAGCTGGAGACCGCGCTGGTGAACGCGCTCCTTCCCCTGCTGGACCGCTCACCCGCCGACCGTGCGAGCCTCGGGGAGCTGGTCGTCGCGGCCGACGCGCGCGTGCTGGTGGACTACCACAACGGCGCGTCGGCCGACCGCTCCGCCGCCGAGGTGTCGGTGGCCGACGCCTCGGCCTGGTCACGGCCGAGAACGCTGGGGACACCGGGGGCATCGGGGGTGCGGACGGTGGTCGTCATCCCCTTCAGGGACCGCGTCGGCGGTGCCCGCACCCGCAACCTGCTGGCCTGCCTGGCCGCCCTGCGCGACCAGGACGGTCACGACGGCCGGGTGAGCGTCACCGTGGTCGAGTCCGACTCGGCGCCCATCTGGCGTGACACCGTCGAACCACTGGTGGACCACTACGTGTTCGCGCGACACGACGGGCACTTCAACAAGTCCTGGGCGGTCAACGTCGGGGTTCGCGACACCCCCGGCGAGCCCGAGCTGATCTGCGTGCTGGACACCGACATCCTGGCCGACCGCCGGTTCCTGAGCCGGAACCTGGACCGCATGGCGAGCGAGCCCGAACTCTCGGCCTTCCTGCCCTACCGCCGCATGTTCTGCCTCGATCCCGAATCCTCCGCCGCCGCCGTCCGCCGGCGCTGCGAGCGCGGCGAGGCCGACGTGCCGCTCGACGCCGTACGCGCGCTGGTGCTGAAGGAACCACCGGGCGCCTGCCTCTGGGCGAGAAGGACGACCTTCGACGCGATCGGCGGGTTCGACGAGCGATACCAGGGCTGGGGCGGCGAGGACGACGACGTCGTGGCGCGGCTGAGCCTGGCGGGAGGGTTCACCCGGTTCGACGACCCGTTGCTGCACCTGGCCCACCCGCGTCCGGAGATGACCCTGGACGGGGTGCCGTTCAACGCCCACATCACCCCGCTGAGCTGGAGCGTCGCCGGCGGATACGGCGACCTGCGAGGTCCCAGGGCATGACCGTGGCCGTTCGCGCCTACGCGGCGCGCACCTCGGTGCCGCAGGGCGGAGCGCTGCGCTTTCGTCTCCTGCCCGACGATCCGACGACCGAGGACCCGATGCCCGGCGCTGTCGCCGCCGGCGAGACGGCGGCAGGCGGCGGGCACGGCGCGGCCGGCTGCCGTGCCCGGGTTCGTGACGCCGTGACCGGCGAGGTCAGGGCCGAGCTGGACGCCTCCGGGCCCTGGTGGACCCTGCGGGTCCCCGAGAGCTGGCCCAGCTCCCTCTACGCCGTGCGGTTCACCCTCGGCGAGGAGGACGACGGGACCCGGGAGGGCGAGGCCCGGGCCGGCGGGAGCGACGAGAGCGGGGACGACGAGACCTACTTCGTCGTCCTGGCCCGCGAACCGGAATCCGCCGGGGCGGTCCTGGTGTCGGTGCCCTTCCTCACCTGGCAGGCGTACAACAGGGCCGGAGTCCCGGGAGAGGGCCTGTATCCCACGGAGAGCCCGGAGCGAGCCGGCCGGGTCACCTTCGACCGGCCGGGCGGCGGACCCGCGGGCAACTGGGAGGACAACTTCTACCGGTGGCTGAGCCGTAACGGCGTCCGGGCCGACTACTGCTCCAACCTGGACCTGCACGAGGATCCGGACACGCTGCTGCGCGGCCGCCGCCTGCTCCTGATCCCCGGGCACGACGAGTACTGGACCCGGGAGATGCGCGACGCCGCGGAGTCCTTCGTGGCCTCCGGAGGCAACATCGCCTTCTTCGCCGGCAACACGTGCTGGTGGCAGATCCGGCTGGAGGACGAAGGCCGCACCATGGTGTGCCACCGCGACGCCCTGCTCGACCCGATGGCCGCGACCGATCCGAGCCTGGTCACCGTGGAGTGGTCGGGTTCGCCCGTGGGCCGGCCGGAGAACAGCCTGACCGGCGTGAGCTTCCGGCGCGGCGCGGGCTGCTGGGAGGACATGGACGCGATGAAGTCCGAGTCGTACACGGTGCGCTTCGCCGAGCACTGGGTGTTCGAGGGCACGGGACTGCGCGACGGCGACACCTTCGGCAGGGGCGCGGTCGGGTACGAGACCGACGCCGCCGAGTACGTCGAGGTCGACGGCGTCCCGCTGGCGACCGGCGCCGACGGCACTCCCGCCGACTTCGCCATCCTGGCCACCGCCGACCTGCGCCACTGGCGGCACCTGGGCCAGGGCGGCCACGCCACCATGGGCATCATGCGCCGTGGGGCGGGCACCGTCTTCAACGCGGCCACGATCGGCTGGGGCGACGCCCTCGACGACCCGGTGCTCGACCGCGTCACCCGCAACGTGCTCGCCAGGCTCGCCGGTGATCCCGGCTGGTGGGAGCCGATGGGGCACGGGGCCGCCGCGCTCGCGCTCGCCGCCTGCGAGCACCGTCTCTTCGCCGTCCGCACCGACGGTGATCTCTGGGTGAGGCCGTACCGCACCCAGAACCTGAGATGGCGGCGGATCGAGCCCGCGCCCGGTCTGGTGGCCCTGACCGCGCCGAGAGAGGCGACACCGGGCTCACCCGTCCTGTTGTACGGCCTGCACTCCGAAGGGCGCGTCGTCGTCCGCGAGCCGGTGACCGAGCGGGCTCCATGGCAGGACCTGTACGACGCCCCGCCGGAGGCGGTCGGGATCGCCCCCGTCGACCAGACCATGTTCGCCGCCGGTGCCGGAGGCGAACTGTGGCAGCGCCCGCTCGCCGCGGGGCGGTCGCGGCCGTGGACCCGTGCGGGCGACGGGCCGAGGCTCGCCGCGCTCGCCCACGTGGGGGGACGGCTGATCGGGCTGACCCACGACGGGGAACTGCGGGTCAGGACACGGGATGACGAGTGGGCGTTTTTGGGCACTACGCCCGGGCTGGTCACGCTCACCGGCACGACCGGCAGGCTCGTCGGCGCCACGCCGGGCGGCGACCTGTTCTGGCGCGAACTCGTCGGTGGCGCGTTCACGGGACCTCCACCTCCCGTGGCGGGCGATACGGGTCCGGGACGTCCACGGCCCCTGGCGGGCGATGCAGCCCTGGGACGTCCACGGCCCTTGGCAGGCGAAGCGATCACGGGACATCCGCAAACCGGAAACAACGAGGAGTGACGTGCGCCGGATCGAACTCGTCGGCCGACATCGCATCCGCCTGGACGGCGACGCGCCGGTCCCGCCCATCGGGCCGGGCGACGTGCTCGTCCGGGTGGGAGCCTGCACCGTCTGCAACCGCAGCGACCTGGCCTACTATCACTACTTCGGCCTGCGCGATCACTGCGCGACCGGCTGCTTCGGCCACGAGGTCGCCGGCACCGTCGAGGCCGTGGGGGAGCGGGTGACCCGCGTCGAGCCGGGGCGGCGGGTGTTCGTCCGCACCCCGCTCACCTCGGGTTTCGCCGAGTACGCGGCGGCGAGGGAGGTGAGCGTGGGCGTCCTTCCCGACGACGTGCCCTTCGAGCAGGGGGCGATCCTGCAACTGCTGCCCCTGGCCGTGCACGCGACCCGAGGGGTACGACTGGGCGATCGGGTGGCCATCGTGGGGCAGGGGCCGGTCGGGCTGATGGCCCTGCGGGTCGCACGGTTGCGCGGCGCGGCCGAGATCGCCGTCGCCGACCTGGACCCCTGGCGTCTGGAGCGCTCGGTGCTCCTCGGCGCGGACCGGACCTCGCTGGTGAAGTCACCGCAGGCCGTACCGGAGGAGCTGGGAGGGGAGTTCGACGTCGCCATCGAGGCGGTCGGCACCCCGCACACCGCCAACGCCTGCGTCGACCTGGTCCGGCAGAACGGTCTCGTCGTCTTCCTCGGCACCCACCACATCGACACCCACGTCACCTTCGACATGGTCAAGTGGGAGAAGAAGGGATTGCGGGTACACAGCTCCGCCGAGCCGACCGACACCGCGAGGGCCGAGGCGATGCGCGTGGCCGAGCGGCTCGCCGCCACGTTCACCAAGGAACTGCGTCTCGACGCGATCCTCAGCGCCGCCTACCCACTGGAACGGCTTCAGGACGCCCTCGACCGCCTCTCCGAGAGTCCCACCCTTCATCCGGCGGGAAGCGCGGCGCCGTTCCAGACCCCGCCCCCGCAAACCCTGAAGATCGCCATATGTCCCGGCCAGGGCTGAGATGGGGGATCGCCGGATACGGCGACATCGTCCGCAGGAAGGCCCTTCCCGCCCTGCTCTCCCTGGGGGAGACCGTCACCTGCGTGTGGGGCAGGGACGCCACGCGGGCCCAGGCGATCTGTGAGGAGTTCGGAACCTCTCCCGGCGGGTCCGGCGCCTTCGGCACGTCCGACTACACCGAACTGCTCGACGTGGCGGAGGTCGTCTACGTCGCCACACCGGTCGCGGCCCATCTGCCGCTCGCGATCGCGGCGGCGCGTGCGGGACTGCCGGTCCTGGTGGAGAAACCGCTCGGCGGGGCGGCGCCCGAGCCGGCCGCGGCCCACGTGGGAATCGACCGCCGACACGGAGCGGCGTCCGAGCCGGCCCCGGCTCGCGCGAGGGACACCCGCCGGCGCGGATCGCCATATGTCCCGGCCTGGACCCACCCGGGGATCGCCCACCACCGTGAGATGGTGTCCGAACTGGCCGGCGCCCACGCGGGCGTCGCCTACTACCGCCGGCTCGCGCCCGCGCTCGGGTGGGTGCGCGAGATCCTGCGCGGGCGTGCCGTACACCGCGCGATCGTGGAGTTCTCCAGCCCTTTCGACCCGGGCCCCGACGATCCCAGGCTCTGGCGCACCGACCCCGCGCTCTCCGGCGGGGGAGTACTCGCCGATGTGGGCAGTCACCGTCTGGACCTGCTCTGCTGGCTGCTGGGAGAGCCGGTCGTGACCGCCGCGTGGACCGGGCGGCCCTTCGACCTGGGCGCCGAGCGCCTCGCCCGGATGGAACTGGCCTGGCCGTCGGGGACCACGGCCGGCCTGGAGGCGGCGTGGAGGCCCGGTGCCCGCCACGACCGGCTGCGCCTGTTCTTCGACGGTGGTCACCTGGAACTCGACCCCCTCGACTCGGGGACCGTGCGCGGGATCGTCGACGGGGTCGCCGTCGACGAGTTCCTTCCCCCGCCGCAGAACCCGCATCTCCCCCTCATGGCCGACTTCGCCCGTAGCGTCAGGAACGGGACCGATCCGGTCTGCACCGTCCGCGACGCCGACACCGTCGACCGTCTCATCGCGACCGTCTACGCGATCGCAACCCCTCTGGAGGAACACCCGTGAGCGAAACCGTCTCCCTGCCCGCCTTCCCCACGCCGCTGCGCTGGCTGAACCGGCCCGAGGACTGGAGCGCGGACGGCGACGCGCTCTCCATCGTCGCGGGGGCGGGCACCGACCTCTTCTCCGACCCCGGAGAGCCGAACCGCTACGCCAACGCCCCCGCCCTCGTCGGCCGCCTGGACGGCGACTTCACCCTCAGTGCGCGGGTCAGGCTCGACCTGCTGTCCACCTACGACGCGGCCGTCCTGCTGCTGTACGCCGACGACGACCGGTGGGCCAAGTTCTGCCTCGAACTCTCCCCGCAGGGCAAGCCCACGATCGTCTCGGTGGTTACCCGCGGAGTGTCCGACGACTGCAACTCCGTGACCATGGACGGCCGGGACATCCGGCTGCGGATCTCCCGCATCGGCTCCGCCTTCGCCTTCCACGTCGCCGACGAGTCCGGTTTCTGGAACCTCATCAGATACTTCGCGCTCGACGGTGACCCGGAGGTCGGTTTCCTCGCGCAGAGCCCCACCGGCGACGGCTGCACCGTACGCTTCGAGGACATCGAGTACTCGCCCAAGCGTCTGGCCGACCTGCGCGGCGGTGAGTGATCCGCCTTTCCCGGATGAGGGTTCAAGGGTTGCCCTGATGTGGGCAACCCTTGAAAAATCGCGCCGACCTGCCCGGATGACGAGCCGTCGGGGCTGAGGCAGGATGCGGGGTTGGCCGGGCGGACACTACTTCTCGTAGTGATATCGACAGGCGGCGATCATGATGGTGTCGTCGTCGACACGGCAGACGAGCCGGTGTTCCGAGGTGATGCGCCGTGACCAGTAGCCGGACCATTCATACTTCAGCGGCTCTGGTTTGCCGATGCCCTCGTTCTCGTTTCGGGCTATGTCGGCGATCAACTGGTTGATCCTTTTGAGGATGCGTCGATCTTCTCGTTGCCAGTAGCAGTAGTCCTGCCAGGCGAGTTCGTCGAAAAGGATCTTCACGAGGTGGCGTCCTCATCCGCCAGCTCGCGGATGGTGCCGCCTCCGGCCTCCAACCGGGCGACCGCTTCCGACAGCCTTCTGCGGTTGACGGGAGAGGCCATCAGATAGAGCGTCTCGCGCATCGACTCGTATTCGCGCTGCGACACCATGACGACGCCTTCTCCGCCGGGGCGGGTGATGAGGACTTCTTCCTGGTCGTCGATGACGGCGTCGAGGGTGGCGGCGTAGTTGGCCCGCGATTCGGACATAGTCATCACCTTCATGTCGTCAGTGTACATGATGATGTACATCAAGGGGGATCAGCTCCCCGGTACGATCCCCGAAGCTCGACGGACGTCCCAAGGAACTCGTGATGCCGAAGCCGAACCGCCCTCCGCTCTCCATCGTCGGCGAGCACGACACCCCGATGCCGGTGCGCGACGGCACGATCCTGCGCGGCGACGTCTATCGCCCCGCCTCCGGCGGGCCCTTCCCCGCCCTGCTCGTCCGCACGCCGTACGGCTCGGGCTCGTTCTCGACGGCACCGCAGATCCCCGCGCTGGAGGCCGGCTTCGCGGTGGTGCTCCAGCACTGCCGGGGACGCGGAAGCAGCGACGGGGAGTTCCGGCCGTGGCTGGACGAGGGCGACGACGGCTACGACACCGTCGGGTGGATCACCTCCCAGCCGTGGTCGAACGGCGAGGTCGTGGCCTTCGGGATGTCCTACCTCGCCGGATGCGCGCTCCAGGCCGCCGCGACCCGCCCGCCGGGGCTCAGGGCGGTGGTCGCCTCGATGACCCCGCACGACTTCTACGACGGGCTGAAGTATCAAGGTGGGGCCTTCGCGCTCGGCTCGGCGCTGAACTGGGGGCTGCTGCAGGAGATGCTCGGTCTGACGCATGCGATGGAGGCCGGCCAGGACGTGGGGGCGGGCTTCGGCACGCTCCTGCCCGTACTGGGCGACCAGGCCGCCGCCGCGCGAACGCTGCCGCTGCGCGACGTCCCCGCCGGGCCGTGGTGGAGTGACTGGATCTCGCACCCGACCCGTGACGCCTACTGGGAAGGGCTGGCCGAGACCCTGCGGCACGACCGGATCGAGGTGCCCGTGATGCACGTCGCGGGCTGGTTCGACCTGTTCCTCGCCGGGACCCTGGAGAACCACCGGCGGCTGGGCGGCCCGCTGGTCATCGGCCCCTGGTCGCACGGTTCGGAGGCGACGGGTACCGGCCGCCTGGACTTCGGGCTCTCCGCCTCGGCGCAGGCGGTCATGCTGCCGCAGCGGCAGCTGGACTTCCTCCGCGGCGAGGACGCCGGCCCGCCCGTGAAGATCTTCGTCATGGGCGACAACGTCTGGCGGGACGAGGAGGAGTGGCCGCTGTCTCGCGCGGTCGACACCCGCTACTACCTGCACACCGGCGGCCTGCTGTCCGCCGAGGCCCCCTCGGACACCGCGCCGTCCACCTTCACCTTCGACCCCCGCGATCCGGTGCCCACGACCGGTGGCCCTCTCCTGCTCCCCGACGTGACGAACATCGGCCCTCAGGACCAGCGCGACGTCGAGCTGCGCCCCGACGTGCTCTGTTTCACCACCGAGGCGCTCGCCTCCGATGTCGAGGTGACCGGCCACCTCCGTGTCACCCTGCACGCCGAGACCTCGGCGGTCTCCACCGACTGGACGGCCAAGCTCGTCGACGTCCACCCCGACGGCCGTGCCATGAGCGTGACCGACGGCATCGTCCGGACCTCCGTCGCCTCCGGGGTGCACGAGATCGACCTCGTCGCGACCAGTCAGGTCTTCAAGACCGGCCACCGTATCCGCGTCGAGATCTCCAGCTCCAACTTCCCCCGCTTCGACCGCAACCCCGGCACCGGCCGGACCTCCGCCGACTCCACCGAGGCCGACCTGGTCGTCCAGCACCAGACCGTCTTCCCCGACTCCTCCATCACCCTCCCGATCGTTCCCCGGTAACGGACCCGCACCGATACCTGTCGTACCTGCCGCCATCGGATCCGAGCGGGCCCGGAGGAAACCCGGTCACCGTCGACGCCCGCCGGTGACGATGTCTCCGGACTCCTTCGAGGGCGAGAACCCAAGCGCGGTGAGCGACCCACCCCTCCCGAAATGAAAGTTTCAGGGTCGTCCCGAGGTGGGCGGCCCTCGGAAAATCGCGGTGACCTGCCCCGATGACGAGCCGTCGGGGCCTTTCGCCCATCAGGGCTTCTCATCCTCGTCCACCGTGTGCTTCACTCCAAACGCATGCGGGAAAGCGCTTACCAACAGAAGGCGGGCGACCTTCTCCGTGCTGTCCGGCAGGCGTGCCCGCCGGCGAAGGGAGCTTGACGAGGACGGTGACGATCAGGGCGTCCGGGCCGCCACAGGTGTGGCCGTCGAGAGGATCACCCCCTGACGCGCTTCGACCCCGCCAAGCGCTCACACCCCCCCGACCGAACTGGAGATGACGATGCGCAAGGACCGAAAACTCGCGGTCATGCTGGCCGCCGCCCTCGTGACGGGCAGCGGGCTGGTGACCGTGCTCTCCACCCCGGCCTCGGCGGCCCCCTCCAACGGCAACTACACGCTCGTCAACGCGGGCAGCGGCCTGTGCGCCGCCGTACCGGGGCAGAGCACCGGCGACGGCGTGCAACTGGCCCAGAACACGTGCACCAACGCCGCCGGACAGGTCTTCACGCTCACCTCCTCGGGCGGCGGATACCAGATCAAGGCGACGCACAGCGGCAAGTGCCTCGGCGTGCGGGACGCCTCCACCAGCGCCGGCAAGGCGGTCCAGCAGGAGTCCTGCACCGGGGCCGCGTCACAGACCTGGCAGCTCACCGCCTCCGGGTCCAACTACCGGGTGGTCAACGCCAACGGCGGCAAGTGCCTCAACGTCCAGGACAACTCCACCTCCTCCGGCGCCCTGCTGCAGCAGAACTCCTGCGACTCGGTGGCCACCAAACAGTGGACGTTCCGGACCGCCGGCGGCACGCCGCCTCCGAACCCCACCCCGTCTCCCACCCCGACCTCGCCGCCCCCGGGCAACGGTGACGGCAGCGGTTCGTGGCCCTCGGACACCGGCAGCGTGCACCAGACCACCACCCGCAACGCCGGCACGTTCTTCGACGGCGGCATGAAGCGCTACTACGGCATCGGCGACGGAGGGCAGGGCGAGAGCCAGGACCCGATGTTCGTCGTGGCCAACGGCGGCACGATCCAGAACGTCATCCTCGACGCCCCGGCTGGTGACGGCATCCACTGCGAGGGCTCCTGCACCATTCGCAACGTGTGGTGGAACGACGTCGGCGAGGACGCCGCGACGTTCAAGTCCTCCAGCTCCTCGGCCACCTACCTGGTGGACGGCGGCGGCGCCAAGTCCGGCGCCGACAAGGTCTTCCAGCACAACGGCGCCGGCACGCTCACGATCAGGAACTTCCAGGTGCACAGCTCCGGCAAGCTGTACCGGGCCTGCGGCAACTGCTCCAGCTCCTACACGCGCCACGTGGTGATGGACGGCATCACCGCCCGCTCCACGAAGGTTCTGGCCGGGATCAACTCCAACTGGGGCGACACCGCGCGCTTCAGCCGGATCACCGTCTACGGCAACACCACCATCTGCGAGCGCTACAAGGGCGTGCCGAAGGGCAGCGAGCCCAGCAAGATCGGTGAGGGACCCGACGGCACGAACTGCCTGTACTCGGAGTCCAACATCACCCGCCGCTAGAAAACCCCCGGGTAGGCGGGTCCTCACACACCCGCCTACCCGGGCCTTCGAAGACGACGACCGCGACCGCGAGACCACACCGATCGCCCGGCGTGCGACGGTGACGGTTTCTCGCGTCGTGGTCGTCGCCGGATCCCGGCCGGAGCACCGGAAGGATCAACGCGCGGCGGTCTCGTTCCCAACCGTCGGCCGACGTTACAACGATCTTGGAGACCAACGATGCGCCCGACGCCCTTCCTCGCGTGTGCCGGCCTGCTCGCCGGCGTACTTGTCGCGCTGTCCGGGAACGCGGCGCACGCCGCGCCCACCCGCCATGAGGCCGAGACCTCGCCCGCGGCCTGCACCGGCACCATCGACTCCAACTGGACCGGCTACTCAGGAAGCGGTTTCTGCAACGGAGACAACGCCACCGGCGCCTACGCCCAGTTCACCGTGAACGCCTCCGCGGCCGGTGTCGCGACGCTGGGGATCCGCTTCGCCAACGGCACGACCACTGCCAGGCCCGCCGGCCTGATCGTCAACGGATCCACGGTGGCGGCCCCGTCGTTCGAAGGCACCGGCGCCTGGAGTGCCTGGGTCACCAGCACCCTGACCGTGCCGGTCAACGCGGGCGGCAACACCATCCGGCTCACCCCGACCACCTCCGCCGGGCTGCCCAACATCGACTACCTCGACGTCGAGACCGGGGGCGGGCCACAACCGGTCAACGAACTGTACGTGGCGACCAACGGCGACGACGCCAATCCCGGCACGCTCGGCGCGCCGCTGAAGACCATCCAGCGGGCGGTCGACCTGGCCCAGCCCGGCCACACCATCGTCCTGCGCGGTGGAACCTACGCGCCGAACACCAACATCCAGATCCTCAAGGACGGTACGCCGACTCAGCCCATCACGATGCGCAACCACAACGGCGAAAAGGTCATCCTCGACGGCGAGAACATGCCCTACACGCCCGGCGCGGTCGGCTCCTCCATCCCCCGCCCCGAGCGGGGCGCCATCCACATCGAGGGTGACTGGTGGCGCCTGTCCGGACTGGAGATCATCCATGGTCCGTACGGCATCTTCGGCCTGGACACCAACAACAACGTCTTCGACCGTCTGATCACCCGGGACAACTACGAGTCGGGCCTGCACCTTCAGGGCGCCTCCGGTAACAACCAGATCATCAACCTGGACGCCTACGGCAACCGCGACCCGCGCAAGAACGGCGAGAGCGCCGACGGCCTCGCCATCAAGGAAGGCTCGGGCAGCGGCAACGTGGTGCGCGGCGCCCGGCTGTGGAACAACTCCGACGACGGCCTGGACTTCTGGATGTTCCTGTCCCCGGTCACCGTGGAGTCGTCGGTGGCGTGGGGTAACGGGTTCAACCGGTGGAACCTGCCCGACTACACCGGGGACGGCAACGGCTTCAAACTCGGCGGAGGTGCCACGGACCCGCAGGCAGGCCACGTGATCCGCAACTCCTTCGCGTTCGACAACGCGGTCGGAGGCTTCATCGACAACGGCAACCCCGGCCGGCTGACCGCCGACCGCAACACCGCGTGGCGCAACGGCGGCACCGGATTCAACTTCGCCCGTTCCAGCTCCACCCTCACCAAGAACCTGTCGGTGGCGAACGCGACGCAGGTCTCGCTCGGCTCGTCCTCCTCCGGCTCGGGCAACTCCTGGAACCTCGGCGGCACCTGGACCTTCACCAGCACCGACCCGAGCACGATGACCGGACCCCGCGCGGCGGACGGCTCGATCCCGTCCTCGGCCTTCCTGCGCCCCTCCAACGGCGCCGACGTCGGCGCGCGCATCTGACCCTGTCCCACCACCTCGCGGCATGGATTCGCCCCTCGGCCACTCCAGGAAAGACATCGCCGGTACGTCCGGCTCCCGTAGGTGCAGTCTCCCTACGGGGGCCGGAACCGAGCGGGACAGGACCTGCGGGCGATGGCGGACCTGATCACCGACCGCACTTGCATGATCCGCGTCTGCAACCCGAACAACCCCACCGGCGACGTTAACCACGTCGCAGAACTCGAGGTCTTCCTGGACCGTGTTCCGGACGGCGTGCGGATTTGCCGCGATCGTCCCAACGTGGCGGTCCTGCGCACCTTCTTCAAGGTGTACGGGCTGGCGGGGCTCCGGGGCCTCCTCCGCGCGAAATCCAGCTGAGCCTCGTACTCCACACTGGTAGGGGCAAAACGTCGGTGGACGCGGTCTATGTGCATGGAGAAGCGATGCGGCCAGCAGTGGGTGACCCGCTGAGGATATGTCCGGCCTGTGACTGCTGGGAATACGGTGGCGCCCCGGACTGCGCACGTTGCGCCGCACTCGTGGACGACATCGTCGAGGAAGGCTGGCAGGAGTTCCTGCGCACGGAAATCGGCCCCATCTCTCCCGCCGAGGCGATGGCCGTCGGAGAAATGGTCGTCGATGAGCCGGACCGGCACGACTGGCGGGTGGTCGATGCCGCGCTCGACAAAATGGTGTGCCCGAAGTGTCATGGGGTTCTGAGCCGCGGGCCGGTCGGCTGCGACCCCTGTGACCTCGCCCATGGTTTCCGTTACGCGGCGATCGAGACCGACCGGCCGGGGGTGCCCCGGTTGAACGAGCATGCGGTCCGCGTGAACGTCTCGGTCCTGCGCCGCCCCCACGCCGTCTCCGGTCCCGAACTGCTGGCCCGTCGCCTGTTCCTGCCGATGCTGCTCGTGGGCGTCCTGCCGACGACGCACGAAGCCCAGAACTTCAGCGCGCGGGTCAAGCAAGGCGCCGGTTACCGGGAGATGATGCCGGAGGTGCTCGCCATCATGGAATCGGCGAGGTAACCGGTAGCCGCGGCGGGATCGTTGGACGGGGAGAAATGGACCTACCCTGCAGCGGGCCGTGGCCGCTTCCCGGCTGAATGAGGCGGTCTGAGGAGGCGGGCGGCGGAGACACGGGGAGACACGGGCGCGTGGCCGGAAGCCGGAGAGGCTCCGGCTTCCGGCCACGTCTTCCGGGCGTCAGCACACGATGAAGATGCTTTTCCAGCCGACGGGTGTCCGCTGCTCCGCGTTGCGGTTGGACGCCAACTCGAAGTGCATCACCCCTTGCGTGTCGGGCTGGTTGTACATCCGGCCGCTCTGGCCGTCGCCGTACCACTTGTAGGACCCGTGGAAGGGGATGTTGGACGGGCCGCACCGGTCGATGACCACCGACCGGCCGGTGAAGCCCGGCCCTTCGTAGGCCACGTACTGCGAGGCGTAGGCGGCGCTGCCCATGACCACGACCAGGGCGGCGGAGATGACGGGGACGAGGGCGATTCGCTTCACGACGATCCTCTCGACGATCTCGATTCTCTACAACGAGTAACGAGAATATCACTCAAAGTGAAGGTGATGGTCGGTGCATGGTCCGGATCACCTGCCGGAGGTATCGCCGAGGCCATGAGACGGGCCGTGCGGCGTGTCACGATTCCCGGCGGCTCGTCGCGGGGGCACCCGATCCCTCCTCGCGCTGAGGCCGTTCGCCGTAAAACCGGCGGCTCGTGCCAAGGGGCGGGTGTTAACCTGACCGCATGAACACGTCCGGACGCCAGGTGATGATGCCCCGCTCACGGGGCCGCTGACGCCGCACGGATGTTCGTTTCCGAGGCCCTGTCACGGGGCCTCGGCGCGTTTCGCCGGCCGGAGCCCCCGTTCTTTCGGAGGTTCCGATGACCACACCGCACACCTACGTCACCACCACCATTCCCTACGTCAACGCCCGCCCCCACCTGGGGTTCGCGCTGGAGCTCGTGCAGGCCGACGTGCTCGCCCGGTTCCGCAGGGCACAGGGCGAGCAGGTGCGGTTCCAGACCGGCACCGACGACAACTCGTTGAAGAACGTGCTGGCCGCCGAGGCGGCCGGTGTTCCCGTCCAGGAGTTCGTCGACCGTAACGCCGAGGCGTTCGTCGCGCTGCGCGAGCCGCTGGCACTCGCGGTCGACGACGTCATCCGCACCAGCCGCGACCCCCGCCACCGGAGGGGCGTGGAGAGGCTCTGGCGGGCCTGTGCCGATGCCGGTGACCTCTACCGCAAGCACTACGAGGGTCTTTACTGCGTCGGCTGCGAGCAGTTCTACACCCCCGCCGAGCTCACCGGCGGACGATGCCCGGAACACGGTGTCGAGCCCCAGCGGGTGGCCGAGGAGAACTGGTTCTTCCGCCTCTCGCGCTACGCGGACCGGCTCCACGACCTCGTCGCCGGCGGACGCCTGAGGATCGAGCCCGCGGAGCGTCGCAACGAGGTCCTCGGCTTCATCGCTGGAGGTCTGGAGGACCTCTCGGTCTCCCGGTCGACCGCCCGTGCCCGGGGGTGGGGAATCCCGGTTCCCGGGGACCCCGGCCAGGTCGTCTACGTGTGGTGGGACGCGCTCGGCAACTACATCACGGCCCTGGACTACGGCACCGGTGGCGAGAACCACGGCCGCTGGTGGGTCGGCGCCGACCGTCGGATCCACCTGGTCGGCAAGGGAGTGTTGCGCTTCCACGCCGTCTACTGGCCGGCGGTGCTGCTGTCGGCCGGGCAGCCACCGCCCACGGACGTGGTGGTACACGATTACCTCACCGCCGGTGGCCGCAAGATCAGCAAATCCGGTGGGGGCACTGCCGATCCGATCGCCCTGGCCGGGGAGTACGGCACCGACGCTGTCCGCTGGTGGCTGTTGCGCGAGGTGCCGCGTGTCGGGGACGCCGACTTCACGGTCGACCGGCTCGTGGCCCGCGCCAACGACGAGCTCGCCAACGGGCTGGGCAACCTCGTCAACCGGGTCGTCGCCATGGTCCACCGCTACCGCGACGGGCACGTTCCCCTCGTCGGGACCGGGATAGGCGGTGGCACCGGCGCGCCGGGAGGGGAGGCCCTTGAGACGGTCTGCTGCCAGGCGCCCGGTCTTGTCCGCTCGGCCCTGGACGACTTCGCGTTCCGCCGGGCCACCGCGCCGGTCTGGGCCATCGTCGACGAGGCCAACCGCTACGTCGACCTCACCCGGCCCTGGGAACTGGCCCGGGCAGAACGCGACGGCGACCCCGGCGCCGCGGCCCGGCTCGACGCCGTCCTCGCCGCGCTCGTCCGGGCGTGCGAGACGTTGGCCGATCAGCTGGCGCCGTTCCTGCCGGGTACGGCCGCCCGGATCACCGCGCAGTGCACGGCCGGGGAGAGTGGTCTTCCCGAGCCGCGCCCGCTTTTCCGGCGGCTCACCGCCCCGGAGCCGGAACCCCTGCCCTGACGCGCACCGCGCACGAGGGCCGGGTTCCGTGCCCCGGCGCGCGGTGTAAGGGGGCCGTGCCCCGATCCGCGCCGGGTGCGACGTGGGCGGGGCCGTGTCCCGGCCCTCACCGCGACGCAGCGGCCATCGGAAACGCTCCCGTCCCGGGGGCGTTGTCACCCGGTTGGTCACCCAGAACTGGCGCTCTCCGCAGGCTTGCGTGGCTCCTCTGCCCAGACGTCCCTCCCGTTGCTCCACAACTCGGAGGCGTGATAGCCGAACCGGTCGAACAGGCCGTCGTCCTGGTAGCGGCGCAGGTGCATCATGGGCGAGTCGTGACCGACGAGTTTGGCCAGGTGCGGGGTCACGAGCATCTCCGAATCGAAGCGGAAGACGCTCATCGCGATGTGCTCGTCTCCGAACCTCGCCTCGATGCCGGGCACGTCCCGAACCTGCTCGATCTCCGAGAGGGTGATCCGGATGCGGGTGGAGACCGTCAACGGAACGCTCTCCACCTCCTCCCGGCGGCGGGTGACCTCGCTGTCCGGATCACCGATCAGGAACCGGATCTTGCACCCTTGCTCGGCTTTGCGCTTGAGGACCTTGGCGAGGTTGGGGTGTTCCAGCCACAGGAAGTAGTTGGTGTATCCGGCGAAGACGATCTCGTTGCGGGCCGAGGTGATCAGGTTGCGCCAGATCGACTTGGGGCACGCCGACCGATAGGGGTAAACGGTCAGAACCTCTCGATCCGGGCCGGTTTTCACGGTGTTACGGATAGCCTCTGGCCACAACACGGACGTATCAACTCCTAATGCCTCGGCGGCGGCCAACTGGTGCCGGAGGTGCGGGACTCGTGCCTCATCCTGTAACCAGCGTTCCACCGTTTTAACGTCCACCTCGCAGCGGTCTGCCAGATTCTGGTTGCTCAGCTTCGCATCGAGCATGGCGCGGTGTAAGGGGACGTTGGCCACGGTGCACTTCGGGAAGTGAGGACGTCCAGGACGTTTTCGACTCTAACTTTGAAACGTCCTGGACGTCTCTGGAACGCGGTGGGTTCGTCACGCAAATGGAACGACGCTTACTCCATGTCAACACCCGTGATTCTGGAAGACCTCCAGGCAGCATTTCCCGGATGGTGTATTTGGCGTAGTTCTGCTGGTCGTTTGTGGGCAACCCGGAATGGCCGACACCTCACCGACGAAGAGATAAAGCGTGGCCTTTACCGGACAATCGACGCCGACGACGTCACCGAACTCGCCCAGCAGCTCCGCGACCAGGAAGGGCTGGAGTCGTGAGCGCCCTCGGCGGCAAAGGGCCGGCTCAACGATGCCCGGCGGCCCTGGCTGCTGAGCGCCTGCGGATCGGCCTCGAACACTGCGGCGTCTCGGCCGACGTCCACGAGGGCCGCGGCGTCGCCCTGGTCTCCGTCTGGGCCGATCTCCTTGTCTGGACGGACGGGCGTGACTACCGCTGGTGGACGGGAAAGACCTCGGTGAAGACGGAGCGCCGCCTGTATCGGGTCTACGGCGTGGACAACCCCATCACCGTCGCCCACTACGTCGCCCAGCGGTACGAAGAGCTCCTCAAAGCGGCCTACCGGTGCGGAGGCGTCGCGGAGCGCACGTCGTGACTCTGCTCGACGAGTGCTTAAGCCCACATGTGGCAATGCCGCAGCGAGATCATCTCCGGCTGGACTGGCAGCAGCCCTACCCAGCACTTGAGTGGGCGCGCTCGGTGGCCTGGACCTGTTGGTGCCGTGCCACGGTCTACGAACTGTACGAAGGCGCCGGTCGGGCGTTCGTCCGGCGAACCATCCAACTCGACAGCGGCCACCAGGTCCAAGAGACCTTTTCCTGGCCAATCAATGAGGCTCGGGCGATCTGGACGGCGTTGCTGTCCGGAAGAGCCCGGTGAGACGGGCGTGGCGGCGCGGGATCTGGAGGGACCTGTGTCGCCACGCCTCAGCAAACAGAAATACGACCTTCCACTTTTCCGCGGAGACCGTGGTCAGAGGGTAGCGGACGGTAGTCGAGGTGAGTCCGTGTTTGGGGACGTTGCTGTCACCGTATTCCTCCGGAACCGTGGCCGGTCACATCACATGATCGCTCAGAGATAGCATCGGTCTGCCTCGTCCGCCCCACACCAAGGACGTCGATGTCCCGTCTGATCGAACGCCTTCCGGACACGGTCACGGTCTGGTCTTCCAACTTTATGATCATGGACCTTGACGGGGCCAACGGGCAGCCGAAAGGTGCTGAGGACCTTTGGGAGCTCTCAGACCGAGCCAACCCGACCGACTGGTTCCTTACCGCCGCGAATGTCGCCATCATCACCAGCCAGGCAGATTCCTGGCACGTCGTCGACGTCGCGCTAGAACTTTGGGACAGGCGACCGCCCGCCGACGATGACCAGTGGACCAGGAGCGAGACGGCAGAGTTCTACTCCAGCTCGGGCAAATTGCAAGTGGTCGGAGTCCACGGCCACTCCTCCGGCAGCGTCATGGACCTACGCGATCAAGCGCGTAGGTGGTTCGTGCGCGCAAGCGTCCGCCCCGGCCCTGGTGCCCGTTACTTCAAGGAACATCCTCCCGAAGGGCTGGAGGTATACCGGCTACAATTCTGGCCCACACAGCCTTCACCTTCTGTTCCGTAGCCGGTGCGAAAGCGTCTATCGACGTCCACCACTGTCACGAATGCCTGTTTATCAGCCCTTCGGCTCGATCGGCTTCCACGGTCGTACATCGGCATCCAGAGACGTTGCTAGCAGCACTCTTAGCAAGATGCCTTGCGCCAAATCTGCGCCGCTTCAGTCCAGATCGTACCGACGCTTCCGAAGATCTGCTTCGAGGTCACTGACCGCCAGTAGAATCTGGCTGGTCACCCACTCGCAGCGCTTCCTCAGCAGGTCGGCCAACTCATGGTCACCGGTCTCCTCTGCCATCCGGCTGCCATGCTTGAGGACTTTGCGGAGGTAAGCGTAGGACAGCCGGCAACGTTCCTGATCATCAGTGGCCGCTTCAATGTCCGCGACGCGGTATCCGTCATGCAGCAACCCTTTGCCGAACTCCTCAGGGAATCCGAGGTCACGGATCTGACGTAGCCGCTGCATGGGGCCTGCCTGCCTGAACAGTCGTGTCCACCACTTTGGGCGTCCAGCCAATGGAAATCGTCTCCTCAGGGCGTTGTAAGGAGTTTGCGACCTCTATTCAAAACCTGGTCGGAGGATGCGTCGAGTGAACCAGACGGTCACAGACCGCAGGTGCGATAGCAAAGAGGGACGAACTGCCGACCTTCCGCTTTCAGGTGGACCCACTGGTCTGGTACCGATGGCCCGAGCCGAGGTCGGCGGTGGTACGGACCTGCCGACGCGCACTTGTGGTGGCAGAGGTTGTCGTCAACTCTCGATCTACCTCAACCATGGCCACCCGGTGCCGAGTCCCGACGAAGGAGGGGCTTGGCGTCGATCGCCCCCGACCACGACCGGCGCGCACCGAAGTATGCGATCGTCACGACCTCGGTCACCACAGTACATGTCAGGCAGTACGCCCATCGACATGTGAGGTAGTACGCCGACACCAGCCTCCAATAGTCCAGAAACCCGCAAACCGATTGAATCGTCTCACCACACGGGCGGTTCTCACGCCAGCATGGTCACGAACTTCTGAATGTCAACCATCACGCAGCGCACATGAGCTGAATGCTTACCTTGCGAAGTGTCCACCGACTGCGGATCTTGGAAACATAGAGGGCCCTCATCATCCCAGCTCGCAAGGCATCCCCTCTCATTTTACGGCAATTCATGTCAGAATGGGCTTGGGGCATCCAGGCTCAGCGTTGGTAGGTGAAGTTGCAACCGTCCAAACGCCAGAAGTGCCAGCGAAGGGTTTCAATATGAGCGGCGAGACAGAATCTAATCAAAGGATAGTTAGCCGAAAGCGATCCAGTTATTTATTGCCTAGAGTTTTCCTTGCAGCCACGACTGTCAACTTGATCTGGGAGATCATAAAGAAGAATCTAGATTCAAATATCGTTAAATCGTGGCCGTGGAGGTTGACTCTGCTTGACATCTCAACAAGTGCGACCTTGGCAAGCGCTGTTCTGGCCCTGCTTTTGGCGCGATCTCAACTGGCCCGAACCCATCGCCCAGTAATTAACTACTCTTCATTTCCGGCTAAGAGTTTGTTCATCAAGAAAGCCGAACGTATCATTCGTGTCCGCAACGCCGGGGCGGGCCATGCAGTTGTCCACACGATTAAGTATAGATACCGGCCAGCCGATCCGAGGAGTGGAGTGGAGATAGGCCCTACAAGTGACTGGATGGATTGGTACGGTATCGTCGATGAGCTAGACGATCGGCACCTGAAAAATTTTCGAGACTACGCACTACCTCGCATCGGGAGTGGGGCAACTCTTCCGCTATCTAGCACTGTCGATACGGGCATGGAATTAGTGACATTCACCAAGAGGGCGATGCTGGCGCTAGCGCAATTCGACGTGCTGTTACGCATCGAAGACACTTTGGGCGACCAGCATGAACAAATCCTAGTATGCATGTCACGGGGCCATAGAGAGGAAGTTCGTGAAGAGGCGAGTAGAAAGAGATCGTTCTTTCGGAGATGAAATCCCTTTTCGTAAGAACGAGTGGTACGGCCGCGGGCGGTTTACCCTTTTAAGGCCGGGCCGGTCGCGACAATGCGCGCCGTAGCCGAGAGGCGAAACCGGCCTGAGGCTCTTATGCGTGGTCGGTGCGGGCCGCGGCCGGCCGAAGAGTCGCAGCGCGGCAAGCGACCGCTCGACGCGCGGCGGGCCGCCGAAGGCGGTTCGCTCTTGAAGACGTAGAGAAAGGTTCTCATCCGGAGTAGGCGGACTTTATGTGGTCGCCCTCTGCCAAGCGGAGAACACCGCGACGTCCCTCGGCCGGTTCAGGCTCGCCGGGGACGAGGTCCGGACGGCCTGTCCATGCGTGACCGGCGGCGCGGGCCGCGCGTTCACTTGAGCGGGTCGTGCCCCCAGTTCATGAGGGAGTATCGCCAGCGGGTCTCCTTCACGTCCCCGGACGGCCGCTGCGTCAGATGGCGGCGGACATAGCCGATCACCTTGCGCATGTGGGCGTAGTCGTCCTCTCCCAGGTCGTCCTTCCGCTTCCGCAGGATCTCGATGATCCGGCGGCCGGACCGGTGGCCTGTCGACTCCTCACCACCCGACTTGTCCCCGACGCTCTTGGACTCCTCGGTGTCCAGCCAGCGTTCCAGCTCCGCGGCCGTCATGTTGACCGCCTGGTCGAAGTCCGCGGCGATCCGCTCGCCGTCGTCAGTCATGGCGGTTTTTCCTACGCAGCGCCGACGGCTTGTGCACGGCGGTCTTGCCGCTCTTGTCGCTGCGTACGAGATACTGCGGATCGTCGGCCGAGGCGTCCACGGTACGGCCCGCTTCCTCGGTCCGCTCCGTGATCTTCTTCTCGACCCTGCCCGAGGTCGACGAGCCGTGGCTCTCCCACGTGACCTCGTCACCCACGTCGAGGTCGTCCTGCCTGCGCTTGTCGGTCATGGCCGACCCTTACCCGCACCCTTTCGAAACCCATCGCGCCGGGCTCGAACCCAGGCGCTTCGCTGGATCGGATCGCCCTCAACGATCGACGGGGCGCCGTGGTCGATGGCCGGTGTTTAGCAGGTGGTTACTCACCGATTGCCACCCCGGCCCGGTGCCCGGCGAGAGCGGGCGCCGGGCTCCGGGGCGGCTGCGAGCGGTTCCACACCTCCGCCGAGTTCACCGGCGGTGCCCGGAATACGGTGTCGAGCCCTGAGGGGGGTGCGGGTCATGGGTGGGCGAGGATGAGGACGAAGTCGCCGGTGGGGTCGATGTACTGGCGGATCATCCCGAAACCGGCCGCGAGGAGTTCCCTGCGCAGTCCCTCGGTGCGGAACTTGGCGCTGATCTCGGTCCGGATCTCCTCTCCGGCCGCGAAGGAGATCCGCAGGCCGAGGTCGCCGATCCGCACGCGCATGGCGCGGCTCGCGCGCAGCCGCATCTCGACCCACTCGTGCCGCGCGTCGTACAGCGCGACGTGCTCGAAGGCGTCCGGCTCGAAGTCGGCGTCGAGCTCCCTGTCGATCACGCGCAGGACGTTCCGGTTGAAGGCGGCGGTCACCCCGCTCACGTCGTCGTACGCCGCGACCAGCCGGTCGGCGTCCTTGACCAGGTCCGCGCCGAGCAGGAAGGTGTCGCCGGGACGGAGCGTGGCGCGCAGTTCCTTCAGGAAGACCTCGCGCGCCGCCGGGGTCAGGTTGCCGATGGTCCCGCCGAGGAAGGCCACCATCCGCCGTCCGGTACGGGGCAGCAGGGCGAGGTGCGCCTCGAAGTCGGCGCAGATAGCGCGCACGGTGAGGCCACGGTAGCGGGAGGCGAGGCGGTGCGCGGCCTCGCTCAGGGTGGCCGCGTCGACGTCCACCGGCGTGTAGGCGCGCAGCGTCCCGGCCGCGGAGAGGGCGTCCAGCAGCAGGACCGTCTTCTCGCTCGTCCCCGAACCGAGTTCGACCAGAGTGTCCGCTCCGCCGCGTACGGCGATGTCGAGGGCCTCCCTGCGCAGGATGGCCAGCTCGCGACGAGTGGGATAGTACTCGGGCAGCCGGGTGATGCGGGAGAACAGCTCGCTGCCCGCCTCGTCGTAGAACCACTTGGGTGGCAGCCACTTCGGCGTCGATGTCAGCCCGGCGCGGACGTCGTGTTCGAGTGCCTGCCGGAGATGGTCGCGGCCGAGATGGTTGACCAGGCGGATGGTCGGCTCACTGACGGTCACTGGGCCTCCTGGATGTGTGGGGGCCACGATCCCGCTCGCCGGTCCGTGGCCGGGTACTGTGCTTTCTCGTGGTCTCACCCCGCCCGGTCACAGCGGCTGGACGCTCACTCCGTCGGGTGAGGCGAGAACCAGGGTGTGATCCGGCACGGCCTGCCAGCCGGGCCGGTCGTCCAGCGGCTCGCTCGCGACGAGCACGCCGTCGCGCGGGTGGCCGTCGAGGCGGAGGAAGAGCGTGTCGCCCCAGGCGGTCGCGGCGATCGACGCGCCGTCGCAGGCGAGGAGGTTCAGGCGGGCGCGGGAATCCTTCAGCCCGGCGCGGGTGACGACCTCCGCCAGGGCCTCGCCGAGCGGGTCGCCCACCCGCCGCCTGGCGAACACGGCGGCGGCGAGCCACGCGGAGTCGCAGGAACTCTCCGCGTCGTCGGCGAGCTCCCTCACCGTCTCTCGCGAGACGCGGCCGTTGTGGCTGAGCAGCCACGGTCCGTCGGCGAAGGGCGCGGTCGCGCTCTCCTCGATCGGCATCCCGGCACTGGCCGACCGTACGCAGGCCAGCAGGCAGCCGGAGCGGGCCGTTCGAGCCAGGCCCGCCAGGTTGGCGTCGGCCCAGGCGGGGATCGTCCGGCGGTAGCGGACCGGCTCCGCGAGGGCGTCGTACCAGCCCATGCCGAAGCCGTCGGCGTTCAGCCTGCCGTGGCGCTGCAGGCGCGGGGCGTAGGACTGCCGGAGCAGGCCGTTGACCGGCTCGTGGATCAGCGAGGCGAGGGTGCGTGGAGCGCCCAGCCAGGACGCGTGGCGGCACATCTAACCGCGCTCCGCAGGACGCCCGGTAAGACGTTCCGCGAGGCGCTCCGCCGGGCGCTCCCGGTGGCGTCCCGGCGAACTTCCGGGCGGACCTTTCGGGGAGTCCCCTGGGGATCGGGGCGTGGAGCGCCTGGCGGAGTGGCCGGGGGAACGCCGCGGGGAGTGCTCGGGGGAGGCCGAGCGGGCGCACCGGAAGCCGGCGAAGATCTGCCTGCGGGCCGGGCGGTCCCAGTTCCTGAACGTGGTGCGGACCACGGCCGGGTCGGAGGCCCAGGACCCGCCGCGCAGCACCCGGTAGCGGGCGCCGAAGAACACCTCGCTGTACTCGCGGTAGGGGAAGCTCCGGAAGCCCGGGTGGGGCAGGAACCACGAACCGGTCCACTCCCACACGTCCCCGATCATCTGTTCGGCGCCGCAGGGACTCGCTCCCAGCGGGAAGGCGCCGAGCGGGGCGGGCCGTGCCGCCCGGTGCCCGAGGTTCGCCACGCCGGGGCCGGGGTCGTCGTCGCCCCACGGGTACGTCCGGGCCCGACCGGCCTCGGCGTCCCAGCCGCAGGCCTTCTCCCACTCGGCCTCGGTGGGCAGTCGCTTTCCCGCCCACCGGGCGTAGGCGTCGGCCTCGTACCAGCACACATGCTGCACGGGTTCGTCCATGGGCACGGGCTCGGTCCTGCCGAAACGGCTACGCCACCAGGTGTCGCCGTCCCTGGTCCAGAACAGCGGGGCGGAGGCGTGGTTGCGCCGCAGCCAGCGCAGGCCGTCCGGGGACCACCAGCGGGGGTCGTCGTAGCCGCCGTCCTCTATGAAGTCCGCGTAGGCGCGGTTGCCGACGGGCAGCCTGTCGATCCAGTAGCCGGGCAGGTCGAGCCGGTGGGCGGGGCGCTCGTTGTCGTAGGCCCACGGCTGGGTGTCGGTGCCCATCATGAAAGGCCCCGCGGGGACGAACACCTCCTCGGAGCCGGGCGCTCCCGCGGGAGGCAGGTCGCCGTCGCGGACCAGTCCCGGCCGCCCCGACAACTGCAGGGTGGCGAGCATCGTCTCGTCGTGCTGGTGCTCGTGCTGGATCACCAGGCCGAAGACGAAGCCGTTCCTGCGCAGCGGGTCGGGGTCGTACGGGTCGACCGTGTCCAGGACGTCCAGCACCCGGCCGCGCACCCCCTCGATGTAGCGGCGTGCCTCGGCCGGCCCGAGGATGGGCAGGGACGGGCGGTCGGCACGCGGGTGCTTGAACGCGTCGTACAGGTCGTCGATCTCCGGGCGGAGCGGGGTGATCCCGCCGACCTCCCGCAGCACCCACAGCTCCTCGTAGTTGCCCACGTGGGCCAGATCCCACACCAGGGGTGACATCAGCGGCGAGTGCTGCCTGACCAGCAGGTCGTCCTCGGCGTCGGTGTAGGTCGTGGAGCGGTTCCGCGCGGCGGTCAGTTCGGCGGCGATCCGTTCCTTGAAGTCGCTCATCGGCTTCGTCCTTCCTCGGCCAGCCAGTCGGGCAGGCGTTCCGCCGATTCCCTCACCAGATCGAGCAGGTCGGCGGCCGGGGACCGGCCGGGTGTCACGTGGCGGTCGGCGAAGGCGGCCACCTCGCAGACCAGGGCCGGGGCCGCCCCCAGCCGGGGCAGCGCGCCGAGGGCGGCGCGGAAACAGACGTCGGCGGCTCTGCGCAGCCGGGGCTCGGCCAGGCCGTGGCGCGCCGCCGACGCCCACATCCCCGTGCACGGCCCGGCCGCGGCCAGCGCCGCGTCGGCCGCGCGGTCGTCCGTCACCAGGGCGTGGGTGACCGCCGCGCACACCGGCCAGATCGCCGGGTGCTGGGCGTCGAGGTAGCGGATCTCCAGCCAGCCGCGCGGCCGTACGGGCGGGAAGAGCGTCGTGGCGTGGTAGCTCAGGTCCGCCAGGGTCGGCGGGTGTTCCGGCGAGGCGAGCCGGTCGCGGAAGGTCGAGCCGTCGAGGACCGGACGGTAGGACTCGGTGTCCTCACCGTCTCCGCCGGTGTCGCGGTCGGTGTCGCGTACGGCCATGAGGCGGGCGTCGAGCAGGTAGTCCGTCCACGCGGCGCCGGGGTCGCGGCTCACCGGGACGGCGGCCGTGCGCGTGCGGTCGAGCCGCTCCCACACCGCCTGGCGTCCCGACATCCATCCGCACGGCCGTCCCTCGCTGAGTGGCGAGTTGGCGAAGGCCGCCACGAGGACGGGCCCCAGCAGGTGGGCGCGTTCCCAGCGGGCCGCGGGTCTGTCGCCCAGGTCCAGGTTGACCTGGACCGACGCCGTCGAGCACATCATCAGCGCCCCGTACGGGGTGCCAAGGAAGCGCGCCATCACCTCGTACCTGGGTAGGCGCAGCTGCCGCCTGGGCGGTCGCAGCGGGTCGAGACCCAGCCCGCCCAGCACCAGGCCGGCGTCCCGCAGTGCCCGGCGCACCGCGTTCACGTCGGCGCTCAGCAGGGCGATCGCCTTCGGCAGCGAGCCGGGCGGTCCCGAGAGCTCCAGCTGGCCCCCGGGTTCGTAGGTCACCAGGCTCCCTCCGGGGAGCGGGGGCAGGGCGTCGGTGATCCTCGCCAGCGGGACCTGGCGGGCGGGATCCGTACGGTCGAAGACCAGGAACTCCAGCTCGACACCCACTCGGTCGCCGGGGGAGCCGAGGAAACAGCGTCGTGCGAAGGTCTCCACATCCGTGGCGTTCCGGATAAGTGTGTTCTCGGTCGCCAGACCGGTCATCCTCATCCCCTTTCGCCTTATATGTCCATTTAGGTATGGATTTATAGAGCCGCGAAGGCTCAGGCGTCAGGGGGAGTGGAGGGCGTCGAGGCGCGCGAGGTCGCGGCGTCTCGTCCGGCCTTTCGATCGTCGCGGCGCCCTCCTGATGGAGGGCGCCGGGAAATGGTGGCTCTGAAGGGGAAATTCCCGTTCTGGCCTAGTTCGACACCTTTTGGTGAGTTACGTGGTATTTGACGGTGTCAGCCGGGGTTCTGTGCGGGGAGGGCCGCGCCGGTGCCCGGCTTCTCGGTCTTCGGCTTCTCGGCCTCCGGCCCGCCCGTGCCGGGCCCGCTCGTGTCCGGCGCGCCGGTGTCGGGTTCCCGGGGTGGGTCGCTGAGCTGTTCGCGGATGTAGTTCCATACCACGGCGATCAGGGCGGCGACCGGTACGGCGAGCAGGCTGCCCACGATGCCCGCGAGGTTGCCGCCCAGTGTCACCGCGAGCAGGATCACCGCGGCGTGCAGGCCGAGGCCGCGGCTCTGCACCATGGGCTGGAACACGTTCCCCTCAAGCTGCTGCACCGCGACGATGATGGCGAGCACGATCAGCGCGTCGGTGAGGCCGTTGGACACCAGCGCGATGAGGACCGCGACGAAGCCGGCGAACAGGGCTCCGACGATGGGGATGAACGCCGAGACGAAGGTGAGGACGGCGAGGGGGAGGACGAGGGGCACGCCCACGATCCACAGGCCCAGGCCGATGAAGACGGCGTCGAGCAGGCCGACGAAGGCCTGGGAGCGGACGAACGAGCCGAGGGTGTCCCAGCTGCGGGTGGCCACGGCCGGGACGTCCGTGGCGAGGCGGCCGGGGAGCTGGCGGGTGAGCCAGGGCAGGAAGCGCGGGCCGTCCTTGAGGAAGAAGAACATCAGGAAGAGCGCGAGGACGGTGTTGACCAGGCCGTTCACCACGGTGCCGACCCCGCTGAGGGTGGCGGTGACGATGCTGCCGACGCTGTCCTGGATGCGGGAGGCCGCGGTGTCGAGCGCGGTGCTCACCTGGTCGGCGCCGATGTTCAGCGGCGGACCGGCGGCCCACCTGCGCAGCTGCTGGATGCCGTTGCTCACGCCGGTGGCCAGCTCGCCGGACTGCGAGGCCACGGGGACGGCGATCAGCACCACGGTGCCGGCGGCGAGCAGGAGGAAGAGCACGGTGACGGTCGTGGCGGCGAGGGTGGGGTGCCAGCCGTGCCGGCGCAGCAGGCGGGTCACGGGCCAGGTGAGCGTGGTGAGGAGCAGGGCGATCACGAGCGGCCAGAGGATGGACCACATCTGGCCCAGGATCCACAGGCTGACCGCGGTCATGAGCACGACGAGCAGCATCTCCAGGGAGATGCGCGCCGAGGTGCGCAGCGCGGTGCGGGTCTTGGTGGCGTTCAGCATGGCGGGCACGTGTTCACCCTAGACATGGTCGGGCCCACGTCAACGCGAGGCTCGGACCGGACCGCCCCTGATGGGTGGATCGGCACGTTTCCGCAGGTAGAGCGGGTATGTTCGGGAGCCGGTGGTGGGGAGACGGGGTAGCGTGCTCATATGAGCAAATTTTGGCTCATGTGTTGCCGTGAGGTTAACGTCCGATTTAGCGTGCGTTATCTAAATCACACCCCGGAGGTCCCATATGCGTAGATTGCGGCTGCTCACCATGCCCGCGCTCCTCCTCGCCCTCACGGCGATGTCCGCCTGCTCGGTGTCGTCCACCCCCGGCGGATCCACCGCCGGTGCCGACCAGAAGGCGGACGGCGCGATCACCATCGGCTTCAGCCAGGCGACCCAGCAGTCCCCCTTCTACGTGCAACTGCGCGAGGGGGCCGAGGCCGCCGCGAAGAAGGCCGGCGCCACGCTCCACTTCGCCGACGCGGACGGGGACGTCACCAAGCAGAACAACGACATCCAGGACCTCATCACCCGGCAGGTCGACATCCTGCTCATCAACCCGGTGGATCCGCAGGGCGTGCAGCCCAGCCTCGCCGCGGCCAAGGCGGCCGGGGTCTCCGTGGTGACCGTGGACCGGCCGGTGGCCGAGGGCGCGGTCGCGCACGTCGGGCGGGACAACAAGGCGATGGGCGAACTCGTCGGCAAGCGGCTCAGCGAGAAGCTCGGAGCCGAGGGCGGCACCGTCATCGAGATCCGCGGGGACGCCGGTGGAGCCGTGGCGCGCGACCGCAGCGCGGGCTTCCACGAGGCCGTCGAGGCGAACCCCAAGATCAAGATCGTCGAGGGGCCGTACTCCGACTACGTCCGCGCCAAGGCCGTCACCGCGATGCAGGACCTGCTCCAGGTCCACCCGGACGTCGCCGCGGTCTACGCCCACAACGACGACATGGCGCTCGGCGCGCTGCAGGTCCTCACCGAGAACGGCAAGGACAAGGTCCTGGTCGCCGGAGTGGACGGGCTCATGGAGGCGGTCAAGCAGATCGCCGACGGCGACCGGTACGTGGCCACCGCGCTCAACGACCCCATCTCCCTCGGTGCGACGGCCGTCGAGACGGTGCTCAAGGTCCAGAAGGGCGAGCAGGTCGAGCCCTCGGTCGACGCGGGCACCGCGCTGATCGACGGTGAGAACGCCGCGAAGTACGTCGGAGAGACCGAGTTCGCCCAGACCCTCCCGTAGGCGACCGTTCCCCGAAGGACCGGCCCGCAGGGGCGGGCACGCGGGCATCCGCGGCGAAGGCCGGTGGTCCGGGTCGTGAAAGACCCCAGGAGGACCCCTGGAGGACACGACCCGCGACGACCGACACGCGAGAAGCAGAAGACGAGGAAGAAAGAAGAAATGCCGGAAACCATGCAGGCCGCAGTGCTTCACGCCCCCGGGGACATCCGGGTCGAGCAGGTACCCGTGCCCACACCGGGCCCCGACGAGGCGCTCGTCCGCGTCGCGGCGTGCGGAGTGTGCGGCTCGGACATCCCGCGCATGCTGCGTGCCGGGGCCTACCGTTTCCCGATCATCTGCGGCCACGAGTTCTCCGGGCACGTGGTGCGGATGGGCGATCGGCTGTCGGCCACCGGCCGGGTGCGGGAGGGTGACCTGGTCACCGTGCCGCCGCTCATCCCCTGCCACGCCTGCGGACCCTGCAGCCAGGGCCGGTTCGGCCTGTGCAAGAACTACGGCTACTTCGGCAGCCGCAGGGACGGAGCGTACGCGCAGTACGTCTCCGTACCGGCCGAGAACCTGATGGTGCTCCCCGACGGCCTCGACCCCAGGGCCGCGGCGATGCTCGACCCGGCGGCGATCGCGCTGCACGCCCTGTGGCGCACGAAGATGCGCGGAGGCTACCGGGTGGCGGTGGTGGGCGCAGGCCCCATCGGGCTGTTCGCCGTGCAGTGGGCGCGTATCGCCGGGGCCGCCGAGGTGCTCGTGATCGAACTGGACGAGCGGAAGGCGGCCATGGCGACGGAGGCCGGGGCCACGCACACCGCGGTCAGCGCCGAGGCCGCCGCCGAGGTGGCCGGAGAGGGCTACGACGTGGTCATCGAGTCCGCGGGCGTGCCCGCCACCGTCGACCAGGCCGTGGGCCTGGCCGGACGGCACGGGGAGGCGGTGTTCATCGGCATCCCGCACGACCCCGTGGTGCTGCCCAAGTCCACCTTCAGCTCCTTCCTGCGCCGCGAGGTCACCCTGCACGGCGCGTGGAACTCCTTCTCCGCGCCGTTCCCCGGCGAGGAGTGGCGGGTGGCGGCCAGCACGCTCGCCTCGGGCGACCTCGCCTGGAAGTTCATGATCACGCATGAGCTGGGGCTGGACGCGCTCCCCGAGACCATGGTCAGCCTCGGCGAACGCTCCATTTTCAGCTCCAAGGTCCTGTTCATGCCGAACGAGGGGTGACCGTGAGCGCTTTCCTCGCCCTGGACCTGGGAACCGAAGGCGCCCGCGCGGCGGTCTACGACGCCGACGGCGCGCGGCTCGGGGCGGGCGACGAGTCCTACCCGACCACCTTCCCCAGGCCGGGCTGGGCCGAGCAGGACCCGGACCACTGGTGGCGGGCGAGCGTCCACGCCGCACGGGCGGCGCTCGCCGAGGCGGGCAACCCGGAGATCGCCGGTGTCGCGGTGGCGACCACCGCCTCGACGGTCGCCGTGCTCGACCGCCACGGGCGCCCCCTGCGCCCGGCCCTGCTGTGGATGGACAGCCGGGCGAGCGAGGAGTCGGCGCTGACCGCGCGGATCGACCACCCGGCCCTGCGCTACTCGGGCGACTGCGACGCGGTGGAGTGGCTGGTGCCCAAGGCCATGTGGCTGGCCCGTCACGAACCCGAGGTCTACCGCGCCGCCGCACGCGTCGTCGAGGCCGTGGACTACATCGTGTGGCGGCTCACCGGACGATGGGCCGGATCGCAGATGAACGCGGTCTGCAAGAGCAACTACGACCCACGCGGGGCGGGGTTCCCGCACGACCTGTACGAGCAGCTCGGCATCGGCGATCTCGGCGACAAGCTGCCGGACGAGATCGTGCCGGTCGGTGACCCGGTGGGGCCCCTCGGCCCCGACGCCCGCGAACAGCTCGGGATCACCGGCCCCGCCGTCGTCGCCTCCGGCGGGATCGACGCGCACCTGTCCCTGCTGGCCGTCGGGGGCGCCCGCGAGGGGCGGGTGTCGATCGTGTGCGGCACGTCCAACGCGTTCGTCACCGAGATCGCGGAACCGATCTTCCCCTCCACCGTGTGGGGCCCGTACCCGGACGCGTTGCGCGAGGGGCACTGGCTGGTGGAGGGCGGTCAGGTGAGCGCGGGCTCGGTGCTGGCCTGGGCGGGCGAGCGGCTCATCGGGCGGCCGAGATCGGAGATCGGCGGGCTCATCGAGGCCGCGGCCGCGCTGCCGCCGGTCGAGCACGGGCTGATCGTCCTGGACTACTTCATGGGAAACCGCACGCCGCTGCGCGATCCGCGGCTGCGCGGCGCGGTGCTCGGGCTGACCCTCGCCAGCACCCCCGAGCAGGTCTACCGGGCGGCCGTGGAAGGGGTCGCGTACGGCACCCGCCAGGTCATCGACTCCTTCGTCGCGGGCGGGATCGGCGTGGAGGAGATCTTCGTCTCCGGCGGCATCCGGCACAACGAGCTGTGGCTCCAGACGACCGCCGACGTGCTTGGCCGGCCGATCAGCCTGGCCACCGGGGACAACCTCACGCTGCGCGCCTGCTCGGTGATCGCCTCGGTGGGTGCGGGACGGTACGCCTCGCTGGCCGAGGCCGCGGCACACTACGAGCCGAGGATTCGCGTGGTCGAGCCGGTGGCCGAGCACCGGAACCCGTACCGGCAGGGCTACGACGACTATCTCGCGGCGACCGCCGCCACCACGGCGATCGCGCACCGGCTGAGCGCACCGCGACGAGGGGACGGGCTGACATGAGCATTCCCGTGGACTATCACGACCAGCTCTACCAGGTCGCCGTCCGCTACTACGAGAGCGGGGAGACCCAGGAGCAGATCGCCCACCGCATGCATCTCACCCGCTGGAAGGTGGGCCGGATGCTCGCCGAGGCCCGCCAGGCCGGGATCGTGCGGATCGAGGTGCTGCACCCCAGGTCGAGGGTGCACGCCCTGGAGCGCTCGCTCAGGGAGCGGTTCGGTCTGCGCGAGGCGATCGTGGTGGCGGGGAACGCCAGGAACGACCCGGAGTACCTGCGCGACCGGGTGGCCGCCGCGGGGGCCGACCACCTGATGGCGATGCGTCCCGCGCCCCAGCTGATCGGCGTCTCCTGGGGACGCACGCTCGACCGGCTGGCCGGCGGGCTCACCCCCGGGTGGGCCACGGGCGTCAACGTGGTGCAGGTGAACGGCGCGCACAGCCGATCACGGCAGCCGACCACCGCGCACAGCATGGCGAACCTGATCGCGCACCACGGCGGCGGCACCGCGACGCTGCTGCCCGCCCCGGCGATCCTGGAGCAGGAGAGCACCCGGGCGGTGCTGGAGAGCGACCGGGCCGTCTCCGACGTGCTCGCCCTCGCCGGCCGCGCCGACCTGTTCCTGTTCAGCCCCGGAGGTATGGGCAGCGACTCGGTGCTGGTGGACTCCGGCCAGATCGACGCCGACGACGTCACCCGGCTGGCGCGGGCCGGCGCGGTCGGCGACGTGCTCGGCCGCTTCGTCGACGAGCGCGGCCGGATCGTCGATCCGGGCCTGGACGGGCGCACGCTCGGCCTCTCGCTGGACGCCCTGCGCTCGGCCACCACCTCCGTCGCGCTCGTCAGCGGCGCGGCGAAACACGCGGTGTGCCGGGCGGTCGTGGTGAGCCGCCTCTGCGACGTGCTGATCACCGACGACCAGAGCGCGACCTACCTGCTGGACACCGCGACGAGGGAGGAGCCATGACGGACACCGCCGAGCACCCGAGGCTGCGGATGGCCGGGATCGTCAAACGCTTCCCCGGCACCGTCGCCCTGGACGGCGTGGAGCTGACCGTACGCCCCGGCGAGGTGCACTGCCTGCTGGGCGAGAACGGCGCCGGCAAGAGCACGCTCATGAAGATCCTTTCTGGCTCCTACCAGCCGGACGAGGGCACGATCCTGCTGGACGGGGAACCCTTCAGGGCCGCCACCCCGCACGCCGGGCTCGCCGCGGGCATCGCCGTGATCTACCAGGAGCTGGACCTGCTGCCCGACCTCACCGTCGCGCAGAACCTGCTGCTGGGCAGGGCGCCGAGGTTCGGCCCGTTCGTGCGCAGGTCCCGGCGGGCGCGGCTGGCCCGCGAGGCGCTGGACCGGGTCGGCGCGCGCTTTTCGGTGACCACGCCCGTCAGGGAGCTGCCCATCGCGGCGCAGCAGCTCACCGCGATCGCCAAGGCGCTCACCGCCGACGCGCGAGTGATCGTGATGGACGAGCCCTCCGCCACCCTCGGCGAGAGCGAGCTGCTCGCCGTCTTCGACGTCATCAGGTCGCTCACCGCCGAGGGACGCTCGGTGATCTTCATCTCGCACCGGATGGACGAGGTGATGGAGATCGGCGACCGCGCCACGGTGCTGCGCGACGGCCGTACGGTCGGCGTCTACGACCTGGCCTCGACCGGCCCCGGCGAGATCGTCGCCGCGATGATCGGTGAGGCGAGGGAGCTCATACGCCCCACCGACCACCCCGCGCCCGAGGGTGAGCCGCTGCTGAGCGTCGAGCGGGTCCACCTGCCGGGCCTGATCGACGTCCGCGACCTGGAGGTGCGGCCGGGCGAGATCGTAGGGCTCGCCGGACTCGGCGGCGCGGGCCGTACGACCCTGCTGCGCGCGCTCTTCGGCGACCTGAGGGCACAGGTCACCGCGAAGCTGGACGGGCGCCCGATGCGTGTGGGCAGCCCGTCGGCCGCGGTACGCGCCGGGCTCGCGCTGGTGCCGGAGAGCCGCAAGGAGCAGGGGCTGATGCTCGGCCTGTCCGTGGGCCGCAACGCGGCGATCGCGGCGATCGGCCGGCCCCCGTGGCTGCTGCCCGGCCGCCTCGGGCGGAGGCTCACCCGGCCGGCGCTGACCGACCTGGGCATCAAGTCCGCCGGACCCGACCAGCTCGTGGGAGAGCTGTCGGGCGGTAACCAGCAGAAGGTCGTGCTGGCCAAGTGGATCACCCGGGGCGGGATCAGGGTCCTGCTGCTGGACGAGCCCACCCGCGGCCTCGACGTCGGGGCCAAGGCGGACCTCTACCGGCAGGTGCGCCACCTGGCCGACCAGGGGGTGGCGGTACTGCTCGCGAGCAGCGAGCTCACCGAGCTCACCGCCAACGCCGACCGCATCCAGGTCCTGTACGAGGGCCGCAACGTCGCGTGTTTCGACCCGAGGGTCAGCCCGGAGAACGTCATCGCGCACACCGTCATCACAGGAGCGACTCCATGACCATATCGATCGGATCCGCCACCCCGGCGACCAAGGACCCCGGCGGCTCCAGGTCGCGCCGCGGCACCGACCTGATCGTCAAATCCAACCTGCTGCTGGTCTTCATCGCCTTGTGCGTCGTCGCGACGCTGCTGGCCCCGCAGTTCCTCACCGGCCGCAACATCGCCAACCTGCTGCAGCAGTCGTCGCTCACCGGGATCGTCGCCATCGGCATGACGATGGTGGTGCTGACCGCGGGGATCGACCTGTCGGTCGGCAGCGTGGCCGCCTTCGGCGGGATGACGGTCGCCCTGCTCATGGGGTCGGACGTGCACTTCGTACCGGCGATCCTGCTCAGCGTCGCGGTGGGCGCGCTGTTCGGCGCGCTCATGGGCGGGCTGTCGGCCTACCTGTCGCTGCCCTCGTTCATGACCACACTGGCCGGGCTGACGGCCATTCGCGGGCTCACCTACCTGCTCACCGACGGCAAGCCGGCGGGCGGCGGCGGCTCGGAGGCGTTCCAGCTCCTCGGCGGCGGGTTCATCGGCTACGTGCCGATCATCGGGATCGTGTTCGTCGTGATCACGATCCTCGCCGCCCTGGTGCTGCGGGGCACGACCTTCGGCGAGTACGTCTACGCGGTCGGCAGCAACAAGGAGGCCGCGCGGCTGTCCGGCCTGCCGGTGCGCGGGGTGATCACCGCCGTGTTCGCGGTGTCCGGCGCGCTCGCCGCGCTCGCGGGGGTGCTGCTCACCTCCCGGCTGACCGTGGGCCAGCCCACCGCCTTCAGCGGGCTGGAGCTGGACGCGATCGCGGCCGTCGTGCTCGGCGGCACCAACCTGTTCGGCGGCAGGGGCGGGGTGTTCGGCACGTTCGTGGCGGTGCTGCTGCTGTCGGTGCTGCGCAACCTGTGCAACCTGCTCGGCCTGGGCTCCTTCTTCCAGATGGTGGTGACCGGCCTGATCCTGCTGGTCGCCCTCATCCTCAACATGCTCATCGAAAGGCGGGGCGCTCGTGCCTGACACCGTCCCTGGCTCGTTGCGGGCCTATCTGCACGGACTGCCGGGGGTCGACGAGGTCGGCGTACACCGGCGGGCCGCGGACCTGGCGACCCGGTCCATCAAGACCACGGCCAAGCGCCGGGCGATCGACCTGGCCATCCGGATGGTCGACCTGACCACGCTCGAAGGGGCGGACACCCCGGGCAAGGTACGCGCGCTGGCGGGCAAGGCGATGCGTCCCGACCCCGCCGACCCCACCACGCCCGCGGTCGCCGCGCTCTGCGTCTACCCGGACATGGTGCCGGTGGCCGCCCAGGCGCTGTCCGGCAGCGGGGTGGGACTCGCCTCGGTCGCCACGGGCTTCCCCGCGGGCCGCACGTCGCCGGAGGTGAAGCTGGCCGACACACGTATGGCGGTGGCCGCCGGCGCCACCGAGATCGACATGGTCATCGACCGGGGGGCGTTCCTCTCGGGCGACTACCGCAAGGTCTTCGACGAGATCGCGGCGGTGAAGGAAGCCTGCGGCGAGACGCACCTGAAGGTCATCCTGGAGACCGGGGAACTGGTCTCGTACGACAACGTGCGGCGGGCCTCCTGGCTCGCCATGCACGCCGGGGCGGACTTCATCAAGACCTCCACCGGCAAGGTCACGCCCGCCGCCACGCTGCCGGTCACCCTGGTCATGCTGGAGGCGGTGCGGGACTACCTGGCCGCCACCGGGCGGCGGGTGGGGGTGAAACCCGCGGGCGGCATCCGCACCACCAAGGACGCGATGCGCTACCTGGTGCTGGTCAAGGAGGTGGCGGGGGAGAGCTGGCTGGATCCGGCGTGGTTCAGGCTCGGCGCCTCGACCCTGCTGAACGACCTGCTCATGCAGCGCACCAAGCTGAACACCGGACACTACGCCGGGCCCGACTACTACACGATCGACTAGGGGGACTCCGATCACATGACGGAGGAGATCTTCGAGTACGCGCCCGCGCCGGAGTCACGGTCGACCGTGTCGATCCGGCCGTCCTACGACCTGTTCATCGACGGCGAGTTCGTCGAGGCCAAGAGCGACGAGCGGATCGTCACGATCAACCCGGCCGACGAGGAGCCGCTGTCCGAGGTGGCCGTCGCCTCCGAGGCCGACGTCGACCGTGCCTTCACCGCGGCCCGGCGGGCCTTCGAGCGGGTCTGGTCGCCGCTGCCGGGAGCGGAGCGCGGCAAGTACCTGTTCCGGATCGCGCGCATCATCCAGGAACGCGCACGCGAGCTGGCCGTGCTCGAGTCGCTGGACAACGGCAAGCCGATCAAGGAGACCAGGGACGTCGACCTGCCCCTGGTCGCGGCGCACTTCTTCTACCACGCGGGATGGGCGGACAAGCTGGCCCACGCCGGGCTCGGCCCCTCGCCGCGCCCGCTGGGCGTGGCCGCCCAGGTCATCCCGTGGAACTTCCCGCTGCTGATGCTCGCCTGGAAGGTCGCGCCCGCGCTGGCCACCGGGAACACGGTGGTGCTCAAACCCGCGGAGACCACCCCGCTGACCGCGCTGGCGTTCGCCGAGATCTGCCAGGAGGCGGGACTGCCGCCGGGCGTGGTGAACATCGTGACCGGCGCCGGCGACACCGGCCGGGCCGTGGTCGCCCACCCGGACGCCGACAAGGTGGCCTTCACCGGCTCGACCGAGGTGGGCAGGGAGATCGCCCGCGCCGTGGCGGGCACGGGCAGGCGGCTCTCCCTCGAACTGGGCGGCAAGGGCGCCAACATCGTGTACGACGACGCGGCGATCGATCAGGCCGTGGAGGGGATCGTCTCGGGGATCTTCTTCAACCAGGGACACGTGTGCTGCGCGGGATCGCGGCTGCTGGTGCAGGAGTCGATCGCCGAGGAGCTGCTGGCGAAGCTGCGCACCAGGATCGAGCGCCTGCGGCTGGGCGATCCGCTGGACAAGAACACCGACATCGGGGCGATCAACTCGGCCGCGCAGCTCGCCAGGATCCGCGAACTGGTCGCCGTCGGCGAGGCGGAGGGCGTGAGCGGCTGGTCGCCGGCGTGCCCGATCCCCGAGCGCGGCTTCTGGTTCCCGCCCACCGTGTTCACCGGCGTCACGCAGGCGCACCGGGTCGCCCGCGAGGAGATCTTCGGCCCGGTGCTCTCGGTGCTCACCTTCCGCACACCGGAGGAGGCCGTCGCCAAGGCGAACAACACGCCGTACGGCCTGTCCGCCGGGGTATGGACGGAGAAGGGCTCCCGGATGCTGTGGACCGCGAGCCGGCTGCGCGCCGGCGTCGTGTGGTCCAACACCTTCAACATGTTCGATCCCGCCAGCCCGTTCGGCGGATACAAGGAGTCCGGTTACGGCCGCGAGGGCGGCCGGCACGGGCTGGAGGCATACCTTGGCTGACAGAACCGACCCCCCGTTCCCCGCGCCGGCCCGCGTCGCCGTGCGCAGGACGTACAAGCTGTATCTCGGCGGGGCGTTCCCGCGCTCGGAGTCAGGCAGGTCCTATCCGGTGACATCTTCCCGCGGGGTCCATCTCGCCAACGCGGCCCAGGCGTCCCGCAAGGACGCGCGCGACGCCGTGGTGGCGGCGCGTAAGGCGTTTCCCGGCTGGTCCGGCCGTACCGCCTACAACCGGGGCCAGATCCTGTACCGGGTGGCCGAGATGATGGAGGGGCGCCGGGCCCAGTTCGCCGAGGAGACCGCCGCGGCCGAGGGGGTGAGCAGGGCGGGGGCCGAGAGGCTGGTCTCGGCCGCCATCGACCGCTGGGTCTACTACGCGGGCTGGGCCGACAAGATCGGCCAGGTGCTCGGCGGGGCGAACCAGGTGTCGGGTCCGTTCTTCAACCACTCAGAGCCCGAGCCGACCGGGGTCGTGGGCGTCATCGCCCCGGCCGGCTCCCCGCTGCTCGGACTGGTCTCGGTGCTGGCGCCGGTGATCACCTCGGGCAACACGGCGGTGCTGGTGGCGAGCGAGCGTGCCCCGTTCCCTGCCGTCACGCTCGCCGAGGCGCTGGCCACCTCGGACCTGCCGGCGGGGGTCGTGAACATCCTGACCGGACGCCTGGGTGAGCTCGCCCCGCCGCTCGCCGGGCACGCCGACGTGAACGCCCTCGACCTGACCGGGGCGGGCGACCTCGCCTCAGAGTTGGAGGAGAGCGCGGCGACCACCCTCAAGCGGGTCCTGCGGCCGGGCCTTCACGACGACTGGACCGTCGCCGATCCCGGCGTCTCCCGGATCAGGTCCTTCATGGAGATCAAGACGGTCTGGCACCCGGTGGGCGTCTGACACCGTGGCGGGCCGGCTGGACCTCGGCGGGCGGGCGCGGTCTCCGTTCCTGCCCACGCGCCGGGGTTCGCGCGGGAGCGGCGTTCTGCTCAGGAGCGTCGCCCTCGCGTCCCCGAGGCTCCGGGGCAGGGGGCGCCTCTCACCGGCCCGGCGGGGAAACGCGGGGGTGACACGGGGGTGGGTGCCTGTTAGGCCCCATTTGCCCAGGTGAGAGCCTTAAAGTATGAGATATTCAGACAGGGGCGGTGGGCTGTCGGCGCAGGAGCGGGCCAGGCGCGAGAGGCTGCGGTTCCGGGCCGCCGACATGTTCGCCGGGGAGATCACGCCCGCGCGGGTGGCCCGGCTGCTGGGAGTCACCCGCAAGTCCGCCTACGAGTGGTACGCGCTCTGGAGACGGGGAGGCAGGGCGGCACTGGTCTCCAGGGGCGCCGCGGGCGGCAGAAAGCTCACCGACGAGCAACTGGCCCGGCTGGAGGCGGTCCTGGCGGAGGGGGCTGCCGCCCACGGCTGGGACGACGGCCACTGGACCACCGCGCGTGTCGCCGTGGTGATCGCGGAGAGGTTCCAGGTCTCCTACACCGTGCGCGGGGTGGCCTATCTGCTGGACCGGCTGGGATGGACCGGCCGGTTCGGGTTGCCGATGCGCGGGCCCGCGCGGACGGGTGGCGGATCCCCGGCGTGAGCGGGCTCGTGATCTCCGTGCCGCGTGGGCGGCTCGGCGGGGTCGAGGCACATCAAGATCGACATGGATGCGCATTCCATACCGTGCGCGCGGCTCGGTGAGAAGCCGCCCTCTTGGCGGAGCGGAGAAGCCGCTCGGATGTAACCTCCGCCTTTCCTGCCGGGAAATGATCCCGGACCAAGGCTTTGTCCTTTCTGGGGCGAAGGTCGTTATGGCTCTGAACTAGCGTCTTACGTGGCGTCGATTCGTCATATTTCCTGGAAATCTGATCGGCGCCCTGTAAGTCCTGGCGGCATGCCGGGTTCAACCATCAGACACGGAGTGATCTTTCATGTTCAAGCAGGCTCTCGCCGTCGGCACCTTGGTGGCCTCCACCCTGATCGCCGGCATGACGGTGTCGGCTCAGCCCGCCGGGGCAAGCGTGGCGCCACAGCAGGTCTCGGTGGTCGCCGGAAGCAACCACGACCCCTTCGGTCCCTACGCCTACTACACCAGGTATTCGCCATTCACTTTCTACAACACTTATACGCCCTTCGGCTTCCAGCCCTATTACCGTCCCGTTGTCTACACCTACTGGTAAACCAGGAAAAAGTAGAAAACGGTAATGGGCGAGGCGCGACGGTGCCGGGCGTGGTCACCACGCCCGGCACCGTTCGCCGTCACGGCGCCCGTGGCGCCGTCGTCCGCCGAGGCTCGGCGGACGATCCGGCCGGGGCCTGCCCCGTCGCGGCCCGTTGACGACCGCCGAACGCGGCGGCTCAGCCCGCTTCCGTCGTCGTACCCGGAGCGGAACGCGACTGCCGGTGCACCGCCAGGGCGATGTCCACGATCGCGATCACGGCCAGCACGGCCATCACGACGGTGAGCCAGGTGATCCCGGCCACGAAACCGAGCACCCCGAGGCCGATCGCCGCTATCAGGGCGAACGAGCCCAGGCGAATGTGGACGACGTCGCGCGGGGTGGCCGCGACCATGGGCTTCCCGCTCGCCGAAGTCTCCTCCGGCATCTCTCCTTCGGCCGTCATGTTTCCCTCCTTGGTTGGAACGCCCTTTTACCCGGATGCCCCTCTGTCATGTGTCCGGCTCACGTCTCGTGCGACTGCCCGAGGGCTCTCACCAGTCCTTCGGGATCGGAGACCGTGAGAGTTGCGGCTGGATGGGTCAGGAGGTGGCCGGGTACCAGGGCGGGCACCGGGACGTGGAACCGGACGCACACGCCCCGCCCGGTGCCGGTGCCGAACGTCACCCCGCGGTCGGCGAACGACAGGTGCGGCCCGATGGCCTTCCACGGAGCGTACGGGCCGGTCACGGTGGTGCCCGCGACGTTGGACAGGGGCGTGCGCAGCGACCAGAGGCCGAAGCGAACCGAGAGATCGCCCTCGCGGACCTCGGCGAAGGCCCTCTGAGGGCTCACCCCGACCATCAGCAGCGGTATCCGCCACGCCGGGTCGAATTCGAACGCGAAACGCGTCATCCCCTCAGGACTCCCAGGGGGCGCTCTCGCCCATCTTGGCGTAGTACCTGGCCAGGTGGGCCTTGATCCGGTCGAGGTCCTCCCCGGGCACCTTGACCCCGCCCCTGGCTCCCTGCAGGATCCCTCCCGCGGCTCGTACGGCGTGCGGCACCACCTTGAGCCTGCCGTCGATCACGTCGGCGATGGGAAGCTTGTAACTCCCGAAGTTGTCCGGCTCGTCGCCGTCGTACCAGAGGTGGGCCTCTCGGTATCGGGCATTGGGCTCCTCCTCGGCGTCCGACCATGATCGGACGCGCTTCTCGGCCGCTTCGCCGTCCCAGGCCCTGTCGTGCTCGGCCAGTGGCAGATCCTGAAACCGGGTGACCGTCATGATCTCGCTCCCTTCGTCGAGGGTTTCCCTACCCGGCTGACCGGCCCCATGCCTGCCCGGCGACATATTTGGACTTTGTCAGGGGAGGGGGTCGGCATGACGGACACTCCTGAGACGAGCGAAGACACGGCCGAGCGTGAAGGCGCCGAGACGGGCGGCACCGAGAGCACCGGTGCCGAGAGCACCGGTGCCGAAAGTGACGCCCCCGCGCAGGATCCGCCGCCCGCGGGTCCGCGGGGCATCGACGGCGAGAGCAGGGTCGTGGCGGAGCGGTCGGGGGCGGACACGACCTTCCCCGAGCGACCACTTCTGGCGGATCCCGACGACGCGCGCCGCACTCCTGAAGAGGAAAGACCAGAGGGTGTGAGCGAGGCCAAGGCCGAGACCGAAACCGAGAACGAGGTCGACGGCGAGATCGCGGGCGACGAGGGAGAGGACACGTCCGGTGACGGGGCGCCGGAACCGGAGGTCGGCCCGGCCTCCTGAGAGCCGCCCTCTTTGACCTGGCGCCCTATGGTCCCCGGCCCGAAAAGGGCGGACGGCCCCGCCCGACGAGGGTGGACAGGGCCCGGGGCAAGGACTCCTCCCGACATGGCGGTGGGGGCCGGAAAACCGGGCCCCCACCGCCATATGAGTCGCGAGTCAGCTCTTGAAGGCGTCCTTGACCTTCTTCGCGCTGTCCTTGACCTTCTCCCCGGCCTGCTTGAGGTTGCTCTCGGTCTGGTCGGCCTTGCCTTCGGCCTCAAGCCGCTCGTTACCGGTGGCACGTCCCGCGCCTTCCTTGACCTTGCCCCCGAGCTCTTCGGTCTTGTTGGCGATCTTGTCGTCGTGACCCATGGTGTTATCCCTCCCGTTGTGGAGTTTTGTCCACTTCGACTGGTCCCCTCTCCTCCAGAGGAGGGGGTAAACATGCCTGCTCTGGGCGCGGTCGTCGCCCGGCCGATCCGGCGTCGCTCCCCTGGAGGCGCTCGCGAGGGGTGGAGCGTGATCACGCCCCGCCCCGGGACCGCCCGAAGGCACTCATCCGGCCGGGGTCCGTCCCCCCTCCGGAGGGGGGACGGACCCCGGCCGGGAAACGCTCGTGGCCAGGGGGAACGGCCGTTCCGGCCGGGCGACGACCGCGCCCGGAGGAAAAACGAAATGAGGGATGCTGCGCTTTCAGCGAAAAGCGCTGACAGCGAACGAGCGGAAAACGCGGCTCCCCGCTGGACTATGGTCGCGGGTATTCGTTTATCGGCAAACCTCGGGTTCGGAGTAGGTGGAAGACATGAGTGGTCCCCAGATCGTCCCCGAAGACCAGCTGTATCAGAGGCTGCTGCGCAAGCGGATCGTCGTGCTCGGCAGTGAGGTGAACGACGAGGTCGCCAACCGGATCTGCGGGGAGCTGCTCCTGCTCTCCGCCGACGACGACCGTCGCGACATCTGGCTCTACATCAACTCACCCGGCGGCTCGGTGTCGGCCGGAATGGCCATCTACGACGTGATGCAGTACATCCCCAACGACGTCGCCACCGTGGGCATGGGCATCGCGGGGTCCATGGGGCAGTTCCTGCTCTGCTCGGGCGCTCCCGGCAAGCGCTACGTCCTGCCGCACGCCAGGGTGATCATGCATCAGCCCTCGGGAGGCCTCGGGGGCACGGCCGCCGACATCGCCATCCAGGCCGAGCAGATGCTCTACACCAAGCAGATGATGCGCGAGCGGATCGCCTTCCACACCGGCCAGCCGCTGGAGCGGATCGAGGAGGACTGGGATCGCGACCGCTGGTTCACCGCCACCGAGGCCAGAGACTACGGCTTCGTCGACCAGGTGATCAGAAACACCAGCGAGGTGGTGTCCGAGGGCTGACATTCCGCTCCCGAGGACGATCTCCTTTTGGGAGAATATTTCCTCCGGGAGTGATCGCGCTCTCGGAGTGGTTTCCTGCGGCCATTCTGCGTGTTTCACATGGAATGGTCTGGCGCCATTTCCGGCCTTGCCCGGAAATGGCGCCATGCGACAAAACGGTGCCGCGCGATGAATTGTCGCCCTTTTGGTCGTCGAGGGGCCGCCGGCCGGGCTTTCCTCGTCAGTGCCGGCAGAGCAGGCAGCGTACGGCGTGTTCGAGGGACTCCGCGTCGCCGATGGGCGAGGGCCATGGCAGCCGGATCAGCGTCGGGTCGCTGTCGACGCCGCAGCGGACGGTCGCCCCGAAGCGGTCGAGCTCCCAGAGCCAGGCCTCCGGCACCGGCGCGGCGAGCAGGGAGACGAGCGCGGCCTCCAACTGCCGGCGGTGGGAGCCGTTGATGTGATGGAGCATGCGCTCGGCGTCGTCCATCAGGGGGTCGGGGGCGGCGCCCAGATACTCCTCCGCGTCCAGCAGGCCCGACTCCGGCCCGGTGAGATAGATCACCCTGCCGACGTCGACGCGGATCAGCCGGGGGCCGTCCATCCCCTCCAGCGTCTCGAACAGGGCCTCGTCCGGGCAGCGTTCGGCGATCGCCACCGCCGTCTCCCTCACCTCGGCCTTGGGCACCGCCTGTGCCCAGCCCTGCACCTTGAGCAGGCCCCGCGAGAGCTCGTGCCCTCCCAGTGAGCGGGTCGACGTCAGATCCACGGTCACCACGGGCTCGTCTCGCACGTCATGGAGCGGATCGCCGGGCAGGACGAGCAGCACGGGTCGTCCGGCGCCGTCCACGCCGCCCCTGGCGGGTGTCGCGGGAGCGTTGGTTCCGGAGACGGAGACGTGGGTGGGAGCGGCGGTGGCTGCGAGGGTGCGGACCCGCTCGGGGATCGGCGGAGCGGTGACGGGCTGCATGAACCGGCTCTCCTTGAGGTCGGGGACACTGCTGTGTGTAAGATTAGCCTTGCCTAACTAAGGTAAACCTAACCACAGAGGAGTGAGCATGCGCTACACCGGGCCGAAGGTGCGTCTTTCCCGGAGGGCCGGCGTGCCGCTGACCCGTAAGGCCGTCCGATACTTCGAGGAGCGCCCCTACCCGCCGGGTGAGCACGGTCGCAAGACCAACCGGCGGCAGACCGGTGACTACGGGCTGCGGTTGATGGAGAAGCAGAAGCTCCGCTGGTACTACGACGTCTCCGAACGGCAGATGCGCCGCTACTGGGACATGGCGCTGCGCGGCACCGGCCGGGCGGGCGCGGAGCTGGTGGTGCTGCTGGAGACGCGCCTCGCCTCCCTCGTCCTGCGCTCAGGGCTCGCCCCGTCCATCTACGCGGCCCGCCAGTACGTCGCCCACGGCCACATCACCGTGGACGGCCGCAAGGTCGACATCCCCAGCTACCTCGTCAAGCCGGGCCAGGTCGTCGCGGTGCGCGAGAGATCACGCCGGATGCAGCCGTTCGTCGCGGCGTCCGAGGGCGTGTACGCGGACGACCGGACGGCCGCCTACCTCGACGTCGACCACGCCGACCTCCGGTTCACCCTTTTCAGCCGCCCGCTGCGCGAGCAGATCGTGGTCCCGGTGGACGAGCAGCTCGTGGTGGAGTTCTACTCGCGCTGACCCGGCGCCTATCCGCGCCGCCGGCCCGCCGCCTTCCGGGTGGCGGGCTTTCTCACGCCACCGTTCGCCGAGTCCTTCGAATCCGAGCCGTTCTTTCCCCCGGAGCCGTTCTTCCCTGCGGAGCCCGAGCCGTTCCTTCCCCCGGAGTTCGTGCCGTTCTTCCCCGCGGAGCCCGAGTCGCCGTTCGCCGTGCCCTTCGCCCTCGCCGTGCCGTTCATCGGCGCCGGAACCCGGTCTCGCAACTCCCGCACCTCGGCCCGGAGCGAGGCCAGTTCGGCGAGTACGGTCCTGCCCAGTTCCTCGGTCGCCTGTACGGACTCCTCGGCGTGCTCCTCCTCCATCGCGCTGACCACCACCGCGATGAACAGGTTCAGCACCACGAAGGTGCACACCAGCATGAACACCACGAAGAACAGCCACGCCGACGGGTGCTCGTCCATCACCTCCCGGGTGATGTCGGACCAGGCGTCCCCGGTCATCATCTGGAACAGGGTGAACAGCGAGGTGGGCAGGTCGCCGAAGTACTCGGGGGCGGTGACGTGGTAGAGCTTCGTGCTCATCACCGCCGCGACATAGAGCACCAGCGCCAGCAGCAGCACGATTGAGCTCATCCCCGGTAGCGCCGTGAGCAGCGCGGTCACCACCCGGCGCAGGCTGGGCAGCACGGAGATGAGTCGTAGCGCCCGCAGGATGCGCAACGCGCGCAGCACCGAGAGCCCGCCCACCGTGGGGAGCAGCGAGACCACCACGATCGCGGTGTCGAAGAGGTTCCACGGGTTACGGAAGAACCGCCAGCCGTAGGCGTAGAGCTTCGCGGCGAGTTCGGCGACGAAGATGTAGAGGGCGAGGTGGTCGACGACGACGAGCGCCGCGCCGTACGGCGCGGCGCTCGTCGTCGTCGAGGTCTCCAATCCGAGCGTGACCGCGTTGATCACGATGACGGCGATGATGAACTGCTGGAAACGCTGCGTTTCGAGCAGGCGGCGGAGACGCTCGCGCGGTGGCACGGGGACTCCCGGGAGTCAAAAAGGTCAAGGACAAGCAAAGATCATAACGGACCGATGAAGACCGAAATCCGCCTTTTGTGGGGGCGAGATGTCCCAAATATTTGATCTTTGTGGTACGGGAACGTTCCGTGCAAAGGAGAGTGTGCCGAACCGTTTTTCCGGTTCTGTTCCTGTGCCTCGCCCGGCGGGCGGAGACGCAGGGCGGGGCCCACATGGGCCCCGCGCGAGCGAGGTGTTCAGTCAGGGGGGCCGTACGGCTCGATTCTCGGATCGGAGTAGGGGCCGCCGCCCGCCTTCGGGGCGACCCGGCGGGCGGCGACCTCGCTCACCCGCAGGCCGTACAGGCCCTGGTCGGGGTCGATGAGCACCAGGCCGTAGTCGGTGTCGACGTCCTCCTCGGGCAGCTCCAGGCGCCGCATGGCCTGCGCGAGCGTGGCGTCGGGCGGGAGCCGTACGGTGATCAGGAGCATGCACTCACGCTACGCGCCTGGCGCGGCGTCGCAACGAGGCGAGCATCCCGGGGGTGTCGACGACTCCGTAGCCGTAGTCGTGGTCGAACCCGATGTCGCCGCGGTCGTCGGCGGTGCGCCGGAGCAGGGTGCGCAGCTGGGAGGGTGACAGCCGGGAGGAGGGCCACAGGGTGCGGATGGCCGCGACGACCCCGGCGACGACGGGGCACGCGGCCGAGGTGCCCGAGTCGGCCTCGTCGTCGCCGAAGGCCCGCGAGCCGGAGAAGTGGGTGAAGGCGCAGAGATCGGGCTTTCTCACGGTGAGGCGGCCGGGCCCCTGCGAGGAGTAGCCGACCCGCTCGCCACGGATGTCGACCCCGCCGACCGACAGGACGCGCGGGTGGGAGTTCGCGCCCGTGATCGGCCGGTTGGCGTACGCGCACCGGCCGTCGGGGCAGTCGCGCCCGCAGTTTCCCGCGGCGAACAGCACGTCGGCGCCCGCCTGCTCCAGGCTGGAGACGATCAGGTTGAACGGGTGGGCCGGGTTGTCGGAGTAGTTGCCGGGATGGCCCGCGGGGAAGTCCCAGCTGGGGGAGAAGGAGCCCCAGCTGTTGGTGACGACGAGGGAGCGTGAGGCCGCGGGCTGGTCTTCGAGGACGGTGCGCAGGTGGGCGAAGGCGGCGACCGCGTCCGACAGCAGGCCGTCCAGCGCCGAGCCGCCCGGACGCCGGGAGAGCAGCACGGGCACGTCGATCAGCGACGCCCTCGGGGCGGCGATGAGCGCGTCGAAGGCGCACATCGTGCCGTGGTCGATGGGGAACTCGCCCGCCTCGCCCCGCACCCCCGACGGCTTCCAGCTGCGCTGGGCGTCGAGGGCCACGCCGCGGTCCAACTGCCGGGCCACGTGCGCGGCGTTGATGCCGCTGTCGAGCACCGCGAGCGCGACGCCCGAGCCGTCGAGGCCCTCGCGCGCCAGCTCGGAGACGTGGAGCAGCCGCTCCACGTCGCGCCAGTCGCCCACCGGTGGCGTTCCGCCGCAGGTGAGGCTCCGCTGGATCATCGGGTCGGCGAAGACCCCCACCACGTCGGGACGCAGCGAGGGCAGCAGGGTGACCCGGGTGGAGATCTCGTCGTCGGAGATCTCCCCGCGGACCAGGACGGAGGCCTCGTCGTCGGCGAAGGAGAACGTGAGCGGCTGGTTGAGCGAGAGGGGATCGCCCCCGGCGAGGGGGACCGGGCGGGGAGCGACGACAGGGGTGAAGGAGGGGTCCACGACGACGCCGGGCAACGCGTCGGCGACGTCGGCCGCCGCCGTGCTCACCGAGGGGTCGGCCACGGCCGCGACGACGTCGGGGGATGGACGGAGCTGGAGCAGGACCCGCATGTGCACCACCGGGGCTTGAGAGGATCGGGCTCCACCACGTTCCTGCATCCGTCTCGACCGCGTCCAGCCGTTGAAACCACCCTCTATCTGGCCTCATGGCATGTAACCCACACAAACGACAGGGATGGATTTCCTTCCCTGCGCGGGTGCCGGTGACTAGCGTTGGGCGGCATGACCGCAGAGGCGGAGACGACTCCACCCCCCACCCCAGATGTCCGGCACACCCACTGGCTGAGCACCCGGCCCAGACTGATCGTCGCCAGTGGGTTCATGCTCTTCCTGGAGCTGGCCCTGATCCGATGGACCGGATCGAACATCGTTCATCTGAGTTACTTCACCAACTTCGTCCTGTTGGGGTCGTTTCTCGGTATCGGGCTCGGCTTCCTCCGGGTGGGACGCACCACCCGGCAGCCGTACTACTCGCCGATCGTGCTCGCCGTCCTGGTGCTGGTCGTGTGGCTCTTCCCGGTCACCGTGGACCGCCAGACCGAGGGGGTCCTGTACTGGACGAGCCTGAGCGAGAGCGGGCCGCCCGCCTGGCTGATCCTGCCGGTCATCTTCGCCGCGGCGGCGATCGTGCTGATGGGCCCGGCCGAGCTGGTCGGGCGGTGCTTCCCCGAGCTGGAACGGCTGGAGGCCTACCGCTACGACCTGATCGGCAGCCTCGGCGGCATCGCGCTGTTCACCGCGCTGTCGTTCCTCAGCGCGCCCCCGGTGGTGTGGGGGTTGATCGCCGCGGTCGCCTACGCGGTGCTGCTCTGGCCCCGCAAGGTCTGGGCCCGCGCGGCGCTGCTCGTGCCCTCCCTCATCGTCGTCGGGGTCCTCGCGACGGAGTCGCTGACGGCCGGGGCGCTGTGGTCGCCCTACTACAAGGTGACCTACGTGCGCGGCTACTGGAACGACGTGCCGCTGATGGACATCAAGGTCAACGGCATCCCGCACCAGCAGGCCAGCCCGGCCAAAAGCCGCCTGGAGTGGGAACGCCAGTACGCCCTGCCGTACGAGCGCGCGACCTCGGGCAAGCTGGACGACGTGCTGATCGTGGGCGCGGGCAGCGGGACCGACGTGTCGATCGCGCTGTCGAAGGGCGCCAAGCGTGTGGACGCCGTGGAGATCGACCCCAAACTGCTCGAACTCGGCCGCTCCTACCACCCCGACAGCCCGTACAGCGACCCCCGCGTCACCGCCCACGTCACCGACGGCCGCGCCTTCCTGGAACGGACCTCCGACAAGTACGACCTCATCCTCTTCGCGTTGCCCGACTCGCTCACCCTGGTGTCCGGGGCGAGCTCGCTGCGGCTGGAGAGCTACCTGTTCACTCAGCAGGCGATGGAGGCGGCGAGGGACCACCTCAAGCCCGGCGGCACCTTCTCGATGTACAACTACTACCGCGAGACCTGGCTGGTGGACCGCCTCGGCTCCACCATGCAGGCCGCCTTCGGCCACAAGCCCTGCGTCGACATCGTCAGCGAGACCGGGCAGCAGGCGGTGATCACCGCGGGTCTCACCGCCGAGGCGCAGCGCTGCGACTCCGAATGGGCGGGGGCGACCGCCGACACCCCGCCGCCGAGCGGTGACGACCGGCCCTTCCTCTACCTGAAGGACCGGACGATCCCGCAGATCTACGTCATCACCCTCGGCCTGATCCTCGTCGTCAGCCTGCTCGCCGTCCGCGCCGTCGCCGGTCCCTACCGGCGGATGCGCCCGTACGCCGACCTCTTCCTGCTCGGGGTGGCGTTCCTGCTGCTGGAGACGAAGAGTGTGACCGGGTTCGCGCTGCTGTTCGGCACCACCTGGGTGGTGAACGCGATCGTGTTCGGCGGGGTGCTGGTCGCCGTGCTCGCCGCGGTGGAGGTGACCCGCCGCTTCAGGGTGCCGTCGCTGCCGGTGATGTACGGGGTGCTGCTCGCGGGGCTGGTCCTCGCCTGGCTGGTGCCCAACTCGTGGCTGCTGAGCCTGCCGCTGCCGGTGCGTGCCGTGGCGGCCGTGGTCGTGGCGTTCCTGCCGATCTTCGCGGCCAACGTGGTGTTCGCCAAGCGCTTCGCCGACTCCGCGGACGCCACCGTGTCCTTCGGGGCGAACCTGCTGGGCGCGATGGTCGGAGGCTGCCTGGAGTATCTGGCGCTGGTCATCGGCTACCAGGCACTGCTGATCGTCGCGGGCCTGATCTATCTGGGGGCCTTCGTCCTGCTGCCCAGGACCGCGAGGGGCGTCGGAGCGGCCAAGGTCGGCTGAGCCCGGCGGGCTCCGGGAAAAGCGCCGGTGGCCCGTCCTCCTTCGCGGAGGGCGGGCCACATGCGTGCGGGATGGTCGGCGGCGGAGCCGGTCGCGCGGGGCGGTCAGAACCCGCAGAGCTCGTCCAGGGACGCGGCCTCGCCCTTGCCGTTCGGGGTGGGCGTCTGGCTCGGCTTGGCCACCGCCGTCCTGGAGGGCTTGGGTGTGGCGGTGGGCGTTGATCCGCTCGCGCCGCTCGTCCCGGGGGAGGCCGTCGCGGCGAGGGGCCGACGGGCCGGCTGCAGTGACTGGCGCAGCGTCCTGGCGGTCGCGGCACGGATCTTCTGCCAGTCGGGCGAGCCGGTGTAGAACTCCGGCGGCACGAACTGGAGGCTCACAATCCTCGCGTCCTTGACCTTCAGCCCCAGTTCGGTGATGTGCTCGAGCAACTCGCGAGGGATGTCGGTCTTGGCCATCTTCTTGGCCACGTTCGCGATCTTGACGAAGTTGGTGAGCACGACCGACGGGGTGGCCTGCTGGGTGAAGGCGCCGATGACGCAGCGCTGGCGGGCCATCCGGGAGAAGTCGTCGCTGCCGACGCGGGAGCGCCCGTACCAGAGGGCCTCCTCGCCGGTGAGCTTCCGGTATCCGGCCTTGATGGTCCCCGCGGTGCCGTAGAGGCCGCCCCAGGGCACGTCGCTCTCCACCCTGATCCTCAGGCCGCCGATGGCGTCCACCAGGTGGGCGAAACCGAACATGTTGACCAGGGCGTAGTAGTCGATCTTCAGGTTGAGCGTGTAGCCGATCGCGTCCATGAGGGCCCGAGGGCCTCGATGGCCGTCCTTGACGTCGGGCATGAGCTCGGGGTGGTCCTCGGCGTACTGCCAGACCTCGTTGAGCAGGCCCCCGTTGGGCAGCTCGCGCATGAACCCGTCGGGGAACCGCTTGCCGAGCGGGGTGTTCGGCGGGAAGCGGACGTGCTGGAGGTTGCGGGGGAGGCTGAACATGGCGGTGTTGCCGGTCGCGACGTGCACGCTGGCCATGGTCATGCTGTCGGTCCGCACGCCCTCCCGGTTTCCGGCGCCGTCGCCGCCGACGAGCAGGAAGTTCACCCGCTTGCGCCCGCCCCACGGGTCCTCGTGCTTGACGGGGGCCGCCGTGGGGTTGGCCGAGGCGCTCTCGAAGATGCTGTTGGCCGCGTCCTTGACGGTCAGCACGGTGCTCGCGGTCAGCGCGAACGGCGCCATCACCGACACGCACAGCACGCCGACCGCGATTCCCGACACGATCTGTCCCCTGCCGCTGAGCCGGTCGGGCCCGAGGGAGACGTAGGAGAAGAGCACCAGCAGGAACCAGGCGATCGCGCCGACGATGGCGAGGACCGCCCCGGTCATCAGTGTGCTGTCGCGGGCGACGAAGCCCGCGTTTCCGTCACCGCTGAGGACGAGCGCGCCGACCAGGGCGGCGAGCAACAGCGCGCCGAAGATCGTGAGGAGGATGTATCCGGTGCGGCGGTGTCCCGCCCGCAGGTGCGCCGCGCCGGGCAGGAGCGCCGACAACGCGGTCCAGCCGATGAGCGCGCCGACCGTCATCGGCTTGGCGAACCGCGGCCGCTTCCCGGGCGGTCCGGGAGGGGCAGGGGGGCCGGGAGGCGACCCTCCGCTCTGGCCCGGTCCTCCGGGACTGCTGGGCCCTCCGGGCGGGGCTGCTCCCTGAGGCTGAGCCGGTCCCGCGGGCTGGTCGGGCCGCGGTCCAGCTCCGGCCTGCGGGGGAGAGGCCGCCTCGGTCTCGGGCGCCCCTCGGGAAGGAACGGACTCCTGTGCGTCGTGCGTGGCCTGCCCGTCGCGTACGCCGTTCGGGGGAGGCGTCCCCTGCCCGCCGCGTACGTCGTGGGGGGAGGGCGTCCCCGGCCCGTTGTGCGCGCCCAGAGGGGAGCGCGCCTCCTGCCCGTCGGTGGCGCCCCGTACGCCGGGCCGGGTCTGCGGGGGTGTGCCCCGCCCGTCCGGCACGCTCTGGGCCTGGCCGGGAGCCGCCCGGAGTCCGCTCACCGCGTCCCTGGAGGGGGACGCGTTCTGCCCGGAGGGAGAGCCCTGCGCCTGTGGCGTGCCGGGTGGGGCGGCGGGGGGCTGTGTCTCGGCCGGCCCCTGCGCGACGCCACGACCTGCACCTTGGCCGCCGCCGCGGCCCGCGCCCTGGCCACCGCTGCGGCGCCGGGGGCGCCGTTTCCCGTTCCCACTGTCGCCGGCGAGATCCCCCGAGTCTTGCCCAAGGCGCATCGTCACACCGCTTCCTACTACGTCTTGCCCCGGTCTACCTGGCAAAACAGCCAAGGTTCCCCGATTGAACGGAATTTGCCAGGATTCTAGTCCCCATACCTGGACATGACAGACAGATAGCTAATCTGTGGTTAATGATCGTTTAAGTCGTGATGTTATCTAAGATGTCGCTGAAGACGGTGCCAACCAGGTGTTGCACTGGAACGTCTTGTTCTTCTCGTAGCCCTGCCGGAACCACCGATGGTTGTTCGCCGGGGAACCGTGGTCACGGGGGTAGCCGGGCCAGTCGCCCACGCGGGAGTAGAAGTAGTAGAGGGTGTTGCGCCGGGCGGGGGTCACCGGATAGCTGGCCGAGACCGAGCGCATGAACATCGCGCCGAAGCAGGTCGCCTGGAGCTCGAACCGGCGGCTGAGCGCGAGCCTTCCGCTCTGACTGCCGGAGCGGAGCGACTTCTGCCACCAGGTGTCGGACAACCCCGACAGATGCTGCACATGGTGTCCGTACTCGTGCGCCATCATGCTGACGACCCCGCCGTGCCAGTCGGTGATGGAGCCGTACCCGCCGGAGTTGCCCACCCCGCGCACCATCGCCCTGGTCGAGGCGTAGATGGTGGTGTTGCGCGGGCAGTAGTAGGGCACCATGCTGCCCGGCGAGGGAAAGTCGCCACAGGCGCCGCGGCCCTTCGTCGCGGTGAGGGCGTAGCCGGGCGGACGCCAGTCCATGCCCTGCTCGCGCATGATCCGGGACCAGCCCTTGTCCATGCATCTGGAGGTCTTGAGGATCAGTGCCTTGAGCTGACTGTGGCTGTAGATGCTGGCCGATCCCGCCGGGCAGTTGACCCTGGGAAGCCCGCCGACCCGGTAGAGCGTGTTCTTCTCCAGGCTGGTGTTGAGCGCCCGCGCCCTGGTCGGGGGCGTGACCGTGTCCTTCGAGGCGTCGGAGGAGGTCGTCGTCCGCCGCGGTTCGCTGGACGCGGTCCGCGCGGGCTTCGCGGTGGGCCTGCCGTCCAGGGAGGTGGGCGGCGGCGAGATCGCGACCGGCGAGACCGAAACCGAGCGGCGGCTGTTCTTGGCCACCGCGCCCATCACCACGAGCCCGAGGAAGACCAGCGCGAACACGCCGAGGAACCCGCCGACGATCGCTCCGGCGCCACTGGAACGAGAGCGCTGCGGCTGCCACTGCGGTGGCGGGTAGGCGTGCCGCTGCCGCAGGTCCGGTGGTGGCGGGGCCGGGTGACTGTACGGCGGCGGGGGCGGATGACCGTACGGCGATGGTGGCTGGGATGGATGACCGTACGGCGGCGCCGGCGGGGCCGGATCGCCGTATGGCGATGGTGGTGGGGGCGGATGACCGTACGGCGGCGGCGGGGCCGGATGGCCGTACGGCGCCTGACCGCCGGGCAGTGTAGGCATATGCCGGTATCCCTGTTCCGGCGGCGGCTGCTGCGGGCGCGCCGGCGAAGGCGGAAACCGGGGCGGATATCCGGAGGGCGGTGGCTGGGGGTGGCTCTGGGGCGGGCTCGGCTGCCGGGAGGCGGGGGGATACCCGTAGCCGGGAGGGAATCCCTGTCCTGGCGGCGACGCCGGGTGGCTCCCGTGCCCCGGCGGCGACGCTGGACGGTCTCCCTGCCCCGGCGGTGCCGGTGCGTATCCGGCCTGTCCCGGAGGCGGCGCCGGAGGGTTTCCCTGTCCCGGCGAGGGGTGCCCCTGCTCCGGGTACGTGGGCAGGATGAGCGTGTGCGGATAGCCCTGCCCCGGCGGCGACGGGTGTCCCTGCCACGGCGACGCCGGACGGTCTCCCTGTCCCGGCTGCGGTGGATACCCCGGTGGCGGCTGGGGGTGGCCGTGAGCCGCCCACCCGGGCGGCTCCTGAGGTGGTCGCCCCCCTGGTGGAGGGGGTGGTGGAGGATGTTGTCCGTTGCCTGTCACGCTGTCTCCCCGTTACCCCGAGCGTCTGATATGAGCTACAGGTCCGGACTTTTGCCGAATTTGGGGCGTAAGCATACTGATTTATCATCCGTCACGGATGTCGCTGCATTCGATTACATTCCGAAATCATCCGAGGTGATCTCCGCTATGTACCGGACCGATCCAGGGCCCGTGACCTAGCTTCAAACCATGAATCTGCAGCAGCTCCGCTATGTGGTCGCGACGGCGGAGCATCGCACCATGACCGACGCGGCCAGGTCGCTGTACATCGCACAACCTGCCCTTTCCCGTGCGATCAGGGATTTGGAACGAGAGCTCGGGATGACGTTGTTCGCACGTTCCGGACGTGGCGTGGTCGTCACGGCACAGGGACGCCGGGTGGTCAAGCTGGCCCGGGAGGCACTCGACGCCGTCCGCGAGATCGAGTCACTGTCCACGCACGGCCACGCGTCCGAGGCGGAGCTTCGCATCGCCTCGATACCCAGCCTCGAACCGGGGCTGGCAGGACGCCTCCTCCCCGCGTACACCGCGGAACATCCCGGGGTACGCATTCACATCGTCCGCTGTGACGGGCGGGACGGCGTGGTGAGCGCCATCAGGGACCAACGGGCCGATCTCGGCCTGACGGACCTGCCCGTCCCCACCGATCTGGTCAGCCACCCGCTGGAGCGCCAGGAGATCGTGCTGATCTCCCCGCCCGGCGTGGACCTGCCCGACCCGGTGCCGATGAGGAGACTCAACGGCATGCGGCTGGTGCTGCCGGTTCCCGGCAGTTCCCGGCGCAGGGAGTTCGACGCGCTCTTCGCCAAGCACGGTGTGGCCCCCGTGGTGGCGACGCAGCTCGACGAGCGCGGCAACTGGCTGAGCACCGTCCGTTCGGGTACGGCCTCGATGCTCTGGTACCGGGGGATGGCCGAGCAGGCATCCCGCGCCGGGCTCGTGGTCCGCACCCTCGATCCCTCGGTCCGCCGGGTGATCGCCATCGTTCACGCGCGGCGGCGGCTGCCCGCCATCGCCCAGGAGTTCCTGTCCGTGGCCGAAAGTGGGTCGGCCGCGTAAGGACCCTGTGGTTCGCTGGTTTTCCCAGATTTCCCCCAGAGGCGGCGCAGGTGGGAGCGCCGTCCTCTCCGACACCGGGGCTATAGGCTCGGTCTCGATGACTATCCTGCGCCTGCGTGGCCGTGAGTTCCGGCCCGGCGAGTTCGCGATCATGGCGGTGGTCAACCGCACCCCCGACTCCTTCTTCGACAGGGGAAGGACGTACGGCTTCGCGGCGGCCCTGGAGGCGGTGGACGGTGCCGTCGCGGGAGGCGCGGACATCGTCGACATCGGCGGCGTGAAGGCGGGTCCCGGCGACGAGGTCGATCCCGCCGAGGAGATCCGCCGGGTGGCCGACCTGGTCGCCGAGGTCAGGCGCCGCCATCCCCGGCTCATCGTCAGTGTCGACACCTGGCGCGCCGAGGTCGCCGAGGTCGTCGCCGAGGCGGGCGCGGACCTCCTCAACGACACCTGGGGCGGGGTGGACCCCGAGCTGGCAGGAGTCGCCGCCAGGCACGGCATCGGCCTGGTCTGCGCGCACGCCGGGCGCGTGACCCCACGCACCCGCCCGCACCGCATCGCCTACGCCGACGTGGTCGCCGACGTCATCGGCTACACCGTCGACCTCGCCGAGCGCGCCGTCGCCGCGGGGGTGCCCAGGGAGTCGGTCCTCATCGACCCGGCGCACGACTTCGGCAAGAACACCTGGCACTCCCTGGAGGTCAGCCGCCGCCTGGACGAGATGGTCGCCACCGGCTGGCCGGTGCTCGTCGCGGTCTCCAACAAGGACTTCGTCGGAGAGACCCTCGGCGGCCTGCCGGTGGACGAACGCCACGCCGGGACCATGGCCACGCTGGCGGTCTCCGCCTGGCAGGGCGCCCGGGTCTTCCGCGTCCACGACGCCGCCTCCGCCCGCGCCGCCCTGGCCACCGTGGAAAGACTGCGCCGGTGACGCCGGTGGATCAGGAATAGATGACGGAGAGGAAGCGGATCAGGATCGCCTCTCGCCGATCGGCGGGAAGGGCGTCGAGAACCGCGTTGACCACGGCCATCTCCGGCTGCCCTGAACCGCCCAGGTCCACCCCGACCGCGGACGCCAGCTCACCGAAGGCGGCGTCGTCGAGCGCGTCCAGGTCCAGGCCCGCCACCAGTTCCACCAGCCCTTCCGGCAGCTTGGCGGGACCCCGCTCTCGCGCGGCCTCCACGGATTGCGCGATCACTTCCAGCATCGCCTCGACGCCCCGCAGCGTCACCCCGGTCACCGTGATGTGGATGTTGGCCGGGATGCCCGCGTAGGACAGCTGCGGCTGCAGGAACCAGCCGCGTCTCCGCGCCTCGTCCGACAGCACGAACACGTCCACCCCTTCGCCGCCGGAGTCCCCGTGGGAGCCACTGCCGGAGCCTCCGTCGGAGCCGAAGGCGACGAGCGCCGACTCCGGGTCACCGAGCACCCGCAGCCCCGGGATCTTCGCGATGCCCGCGCGGAGCTCGCGGGCCGCCGCCAGGGTGGTGCGCCCGAGCTCCAGGTAGCCCTCCCGGCCCAGGGCTTGGAGGGTGGCCCACGCGCCGCCCAGCGGGCCCGCGGACTTCGAACTCTGCACGGTGGCGTTGATCACCGTGTAGCCGGGCCACGACGCCGAGGCGAAGTACGCCCGCCGCCTCATCGCCGGATCGGCGAACAGCACGACCGAGGCGCCCTTCGGGGCGTAGCCGAACTTGTGCAGGTCGCACGAGAGCGACGTGACCCCGGGCACCGACAGGTCGAAGGGCGGGATGTCCGCCCCGGCCTCGCGCAGCCACGGCAGCAGCCACCCGCCCACGCAGGCGTCGACGTGGCACGGCACGCCACGCGCGGCGGCGATTGCGGCGATCCCGGCGACCGGGTCGATCACGCCCTGCGGGTAGGACGGAGCCGAGGCGACCACCAGGACGGTGTCCTCGGTGATCGCGGCCTCGACGTCGGAGGGGGAGGTGCGGAAGGTCACCGGGTCCACCGGCACGGCGTCCACCACGAGCCCCAGGTAGTGCGCGGCCTTGTGGAAGGCCGGGTGCGCGGTCACCGGGACCGCCATCCGGGGGCGTCCCGCGGTCTCCCGCGCGTCCCGTGCCGCCTTCACCGCCAGCATGATCGACTCGGTGCCGCCGCTGGTGAAGATGCCCGACCCGCCGCCGAGCAGCTCGGCGACCGCGCCGACGACCTGTTTCTCCATCTCCACCACGCTGGGGAAGGCCGTCGGGTCGAGGGTGTTGACCTCCAGCATCTCGAAGTAGGCCCTGGCTGCGGCCTCGTGCACCTCTGGCCGCCCGGTGTCGTAGACGTACGCGGTCACCTTGCCTCCGCGCACCGGCAGGTCCTCCAGCTTGAGGCGGGTGATCTCGGCCAGCAGTTCCTCGGTGCTGCGGCCCTTGTCGGGCAGGCTCATCGCTCTCCTCGGGGGTACGGCTCGCGCGGGCCGGAAGGGAACGGCCCGCGAGGGCCGCCGGGAAAATGCCAGCATCACACGAATCGACCCGTACGGGGGATACGACGGAGGCCCGTCGCCCGGCCGAGCGGGTGATCCAACGGCCTCGATCAGGACAGCGGAAGCCGTACGACCGCGCGAAGACCCGGGGAGGCGTCCTCCAGATGGACCGCGCCGCCGTGGGCGTGGACCGTCTCGCGCACGATGGCCAGGCCCAGCCCGGCTCCGCCCTCGTCGCGGCTGCGCGAGCTGTCCAGCCGGGTGAACCGGTCGAACACCCGCTCCCGGTCGGCCTCGGGGATGCCCGGCCCGTCGTCGGTGACGGTCAGCACCGCGTCGACCCCCTCGGTCCGCAGCTCGACCACCACGGGGGCGAAGGTGTGCCGCAGCGCGTTGTCGACCAGGTTGACGAGCACCCGGCCCAGGTCCAGCGCGTCCCCGGTGACCGTGATCGACCTGCTCTCCACCGCGCCGCCGGCGTCGCGGGACCGGTTCTCCGGCGTGCCTGCGCCGCCGCCGGACACGCCGCCGGACACGCCCCCGGTCGCGTCGCCGGTCACGTCGACGACCGCGCCGCCGGCCGGGGCGGGGCCGCTCTCGGGCGCACCGTCCGGGTCGCCGATGATCCTCACCGTGACGGCCTCGCCGTAGCGTTCGACGGTCTGCGGGACGAGCTGGTCCAGCTCCACCGGCTCCCCCCGCGCGGGCGTGCCGCCGCGCTCGTCCAGGCGGGCGAGCGAGAGCAGGTCCTCGGCCAGCCGGGACAGGCGCATGGTGTCCTCGAGCACGCCCTCGGCCGTCTCCCGCCAGTCCTGCCCCTCGGGGTGGCCGAGAGCCACCTCCAACTGGAGCCGAATGCTCGCCAGCGGGCTGCGCAGCTCGTGCGCCGCGTCCGAGACCAGGGCCTGCTGCCGGATGCCCGCCTTCTCCAGCCGGGCCAGCATCGCGTTCAGCGTCGTGGCCAGACTGTGCACCTCGTCGCGCGCCTCGGGTACCGGCAGGCGACGCGAGCGGGCGGTGTCGGTGATCTCGTCCGCACCCCGGCGCAGCGCCGCGATCGGCCTCAGGGTCCCGCCGATGATCACCCAGCTCGCCGCCGCGAGCAGGACCAGCAGCAGTGGCGTGCCGACGATCAGCACGTTCCCCGCCGTGGAGATGCTGGTCTGCACCTCGCTGAAGGAACGCGCCGCGATCACCGTCTGCCCCCGGTCGGCGCTGAGCACCCGGACGCGGAGCAGGTGCGGGATGCCGTACGGTTTGCCGTCCAGGAACCGCGCCTCGCCCTCGCCGATCGCCGCCGCCCGCTGTTCCGCGTCCAGCAGCGGCACCAGCCTGTCGGTGCCGGTGGTCGTGTGGGTGATCCGCCCCGCGCCGTCGATCACCTGCAGGAGAGTGCCGTCCGGCGAGGTCATCTCGTCGGGCAGCCGTCCGGCGTCGGCGAGCGAGACCGTGTCCCTGGCCCGCTGGTAGATCGACTCGTCGATGGTGTCCCGCAGCGCGTTGCCGAGCACGGTGATCATCACGTAGGCCGAGACCACCAGCGCCACCGCCAGCACGGCCGAGGCGACCGCCGTCAGCCGGAAGCGCAGGCTCTTGCGCCGCCACCTGCCGACCGCGCGCCCTCCTCCGTGCGGACCCGTGCCGGTGCGGGAACCCGTGCCCGCCTTGGCGGGTGGGTCCCCGAAATCCCGGTGCGCCGGATCAGCCGCCATCGCCGGCCAGCCGGTATCCCGCTCCCCGTACCGTCTGCAGCGCGTTCCGGGAGAACGGCACGTCGATCTTGCGCCGCAGGTAGCCGACGTAGACCTCCACCACGTTGGGATCGGTGTCGAAGGTGTCCCAGACATGCTCCAGGATCTCCGTCTTGGAGACCACCTCGTCGTGGTGGCGGAGCAGGAACTCCAGCAGCGCGAACTCCCTGGGCGTCAGCTCCACCGGCGTCTCCCCCCTGGTGACGCGCCGCCGAGCCGGGTCGAGCTCCAGGTCTCCGGCCCTCAGCACGGCCGGGCGCCGGCTCGCCCCGCGCCGCAGCAGCGCCCTCAGCCTGGCCACCAGCACCACGTACGAGAACGGCTTGGTCAGGTAGTCGTCGGCGCCGAGGTCGAGCCCGTCGGCCATGTCGTACTCGCCGTCCTTGGCCGACAGCATGAGGATCGGAACCCAGTTCTCCTCGGCCCGCAGCTGCTTGCAGACGTTGTAGCCGGAGATCCTGGGCAGCATGATGTCCAGCACCACCACGTCGTAGTCGCCGTGTCTCGCCTGGTGCAGGCCGTCCTCCCCGTCGTGCGCGAGGTCGACCACGAACCCTTCGGCCTGCAGGCCACGCCGCAGGGCGGCGGCCATCCTCCGCTCGTCCTCGACGACGAGAACCCGCATGACTGCCCCTTTCACCGTCCCGACGTGCCCATCCTCGACCACCCGGCCTGAGAGGCGGCTGAGAAGCCTGTGAGCCCTCTCAGTCTGTCTCAGCTTCGGCACAGGACCCGTCGCGCAGGCTGCTGCTGACAGGGATTGACGGCATACCGTGGAGGAATGAGATGTCTGAGCAAGCGAGACGGGGGCGCGCGGTGAGGTGGGCGGTACCGGTCGCCGCGATCGCGGTGGTCGCCGGAGCCATCGGAGCCGGACCGGTCATCGCCGCCGTCCAGGGGGACCCCGCGCTGCCCGAGCGCACCGCCGAGCAGCTGCTGGCCGACGCCGTCCAGGCGAGCCAGACCGGGCTCAAACCCATGTCGGGCACCGTCGTGCAGACCGCCTCACTCGGGTTGCCGGGGCTGCCCGACGTGGCGGGCATGGGGGGATCCTCGCCCGCGGGCCTGCTCGCGGGCTCGCACGAGCTCAAGGTCTGGTACGGCGGTGAGGACAAGGTCCGCTTCGCCCTCCCGGGGCGGATGAGCGAGACCAACCTGATCGTCAACGGCGACCAGGTGTGGATGTGGCAGAGCGACGCGAACAAGGCCACCCGTATCAAGGTGGGGGAGGCGAAGGACGCCGAGGGACTCGGGCACGGGGGGCCGGCCGACGGCGCCGCACGTAGCGCGCTGCCCACGGCGGCCACACCGCAGCAGTTCGCCCGGCAGCTGCTGGAGAAGGCCGGGGACGACACCGCGATCAGTGTGACCAACACCGAGAAGGTCGCCGACCGCGCGGCCTACCAGCTCGTCCTCGCGCCCAAGGACGCCTCCTCCCTGGTCAAGGAGGTCAAGGTGGCGCTGGACGGGGAGACCTTCGTCCCGCTGCGGATCCAGGTGTACGCCAGGAGCGCGGCCGAGCCCGCCTTCGAGATCGGCTTCACCTCGGTCACCTTCTCCCCGCCCGCCGCGGAGAACTTCACCTTCACCCCGCCCGCGGGCGCCAAGGTCGAGGAGACGTCGCTCGGCGAGCTCGCCGAGGAGCGCGGGCGGCAGGGGGAGAAGCTCAGGGAAGGTGAGGAGATCAGGAACAAGGCCGAGATCGTCGGCGAAGGCTGGACCACGGTCGCGGTGATCCCCGCCTCCGAGATGCGGAAGCTGACCTCGGCACCACGGGACGAGGCCTCACGAGACGCGGCCGGACAGGACGCCGACGCGATCACCGACGCCCTGCTGAAGTCGGCCAAGCCGATCAGCGGCACGTGGGGCAGCGGCAAGGTCGTCCAGACCAAGCTGGTCTCCGCGCTGCTGACCGACGACGGCCGCCTGCTGGTCGGCGCCGTCACCCCGGAGAAGCTGTCCGAGGCGGCCGGTCGGAAGTGAACACGACGCCGGGAGTCAGGTGTCCGCGCCCGGCTCCCGGCGGGCGTCCTCCGATCCCGTGTGCGGGATCGGAGGACGTGAACCGGGGACGCCCTCCGGACCACGCGGGCGTTCGGGAGATCAGGCGGATCCGGCGGCCCGTGAACGTCCGGGGCGTGAGATGAGACGGGGCGGCCGCGCGGCCGTCCCACGACCGACGAGCAGTGGGGGAGAAGTGCCGATCGTCCAGAACGCGAGAAACGGCGGGGACGGTGAGAACCGGAGCGGCGAGACCTCGGAGAGCGGAGCCGGCGAGGTCAGGGACGGCGAGGTGGCCGGGGGTGCCGTGCTGACGGACGAGAGACCGGTGCCGGGTCCCGCCGCCGACGGGGATCTCGCCATTGTCACCAGCGGGCTGACCAAGCGCTTCGGAAGTGGTCAGGTGGCCGTGGACGCCCTCGACCTGGCCGTACCCGGCGGGTCGGTCTTCGGCTTCCTCGGCCCCAACGGCTCGGGAAAGACCACCACGATTCGTATGCTGCTCGGTCTGGTGGCCCCGACGGCGGGGGAGTGGCGGTTGCTCGGCGCGCCGATGCCCTCGGCGGCGGGCGGCGTGCTGCCGAGGGTGGGCGCCCTCGTCGAGGGCCCGGCCTTCTACCCCTACCTGTCGGGCGAGGCCAACCTGCGCCGCTACGACGCCGCCGACCCCTCCGCGGATCCGCGCACGGTCTCGGCCAGGATCGGGTACGCGCTGGAACGGGTGGGCCTCGCCGCCGCGGCGGGCAAGCGCTACCGCGCCTACTCGCTCGGCATGCGCCAGCGGCTGGCCATCGCCGCCGCGCTGCTCGGCCCGAGGGAGTTGCTCATCCTCGACGAGCCGACCAACGGCCTGGACCCGCAGGGCACCCGCGAGGTGCGCGGCCTGGTCAAGGAGATCGCCGCCGAGGGGACGACGGTGTTCGTCTCCTCCCACCTGCTCGCCGAGGTGGAGCAGATGTGCTCCCACATCGCCGTCATGCGAACCGGGCGGCTCGTCGCCCAGGGATCCATCGCCGATCTGCGCGCGCGGGAGACGGTGAGGATCCGGGTGGAGACCCCCGACACCGTCGAGGCGGCGGCCGTGCTGGCGGGGCTCGGCCTGGCGGAGATCCGTCTCGGTGACGGTGAGGTCGGTGCCGCGCTGGGGAGCGGCGCGGCGGAGCGGGTGTGCGCCGCCCTGGTCGCCGACGGTGTCGCCGTCCGCGGCCTCGTCGTCCAGCGACCGAGCCTTGAGGACATGTTCGTGGGCCTGACCGGGGAGGGATTCGATGTCGACGGTTAGCGGTGCCCCTCCGCTCGCGCGGGCGGTGGGCGCCCCTCGGGCATGGCTGCGGCTGCTCGGCTCGGAGATCGGCTTGATCTTCCGGCGGCCGAGGAACATCGCGATGCTCGCCGTGCTCGCCGTGATCCCGGCGCTGATCGGGGCGGCGCTGCGGATGTTCAGCGGGTCCATGGGGGGAGAGGGAGGCGCCGGCGGCGGGTCGGCGATCTTCGAACAGGTCGCGGGGAACGGGCTCTTCCTCACCTTCGCCGCGTTCTCCGTCCTGGTGCAGCTGTTGCTGCCGGTCACCGTCGCGGTCGTCGCCGGTGACTCGATCGCGGGGGAGGCGGGCATCGGCACGCTGCGCTACCTGCTCGCGGCCCCGGCCGGCCGGACCCGCCTGCTGGCCGTCAAGTACGCCGGCGCGGTCGTCTTCTGCCTGGCCGCCGTCGCCGCGGTGGCGCTGTCCGCGCTGCTCGTCGGCCTGCTGCTGTTCCCCGCGGGGCCGATCACGCTGTTGTCGGGAGGGACGATCCCCTTCCTCGACGGCGTGCTGCGAATCGGTGTCGTGGCGCTGTACGTCACCGCGGGCATGGCCGCGCTGGCCGCCGTCGCGCTGGCGCTGTCGACCTTCACCGAGGTGTCCGTCGGCGCCATCGCCTCGACCGTGGTCGTCGTCATCGTGTCCCAGCTGCTGGGGGTCATCCCGCAGCTGTCGGCGATCCAGCCCTACCTGCTCACCCACTGGTGGAGCGGCTTCGACGGTGTCCTGCGAGATCCGGTGGCCACCGGTGAGATGGGGCAGGGGCTGCTGGTCTTCGCCGCCTACGTCGCCGTCTTCGGCTCCGTCGCCTGGGCGCGCTTCACCGGCAAGGACATCACCGCCTGATCCGCCTGATCTCGGACGGCGCCGTCGCCGCCTCCGTGCCGGGGCCCGCGCCGGTCTCCGGGAAAGGTGCGGACAGACGCGGAACGGCCCCGGGAAGCTCCTGGTGGTTTCAAGGGGGCGTCGCGACTCCTCGGATCGAGGAGTCGCGACGACCACGTGAACCCAAGCCTTCCCGGGGCCGTTCCGCGCGCGACCAGAAGACGATCACAAGGCGATCGAAGGATGTTCAGGAGGCGCGCCCGCGGCGCAGGCCGAGGGCACCGACCACGAGCCCGGCGATCCCGAGTACGAGCCCGGCCCCGCCGAGCAGGCGGGCGGTGCCGTCCGAGCTCTCGGCGGAGGCGGCGGGAGCCACGGAGGGTGCCGACGCGGGGGCCGCGGCCGAGGGGGTGGCGGAGGCGACGGCGCCGTGGCCGTCTCCCTCGGCGGAGGCCGGGGTGAGCTTCAGCGTCGGGGCCGGGCGCTCGGGCTCGGAGCCGTCGGCCTTGGGCTCGTCCGCCCACTTCACGACCTCGCCGCCGCTGTAGGTCTGGGTGGTGGGGAAGACGAGCTGGTCGGTGTCGGTGGGCAGGGCTCCCATGGACACCTCGAACTCCTGGAACTGGCCGGGATCGATCTTCCCGCCCGACCAGGTGACCTTCGTGACCGCCTCGGTGAGCTCGCCGTACTCGGTGGTGACCGGTTTGGGGAGCTTGCCCTCGACCACCTTGACCTTCCAGCCGGGCACCGGCTTGACCGAGACGAACGCCAGCGGGTAGTCGGTTGGGAAGGTCACCTCGAGCTTGGTCGTCGAGGCGTCGTCGCGCTCGTTCGGGACCCGGAAGGCGACCTTGGTGAAACCGCCCTGCTGGGCGCTATTGGGATTGATGGTGACGTGCGCGAGGGCGGGAAGGGCGAGGCCGAGGGTGAGCGCGGTGACACCGGCGGTGACGGCGGCGAGTCGACGGCAGGCATGCGTGAGCGACATGGAGGTTCTCCACTTCGAAAATTCGGGGGTTGGGGTTTTCCTTGGTCGAGTCAGGCGGCGGGAAGTGGAGGACCGCGCCGGCTGACGAAGTGACGGAGGACGGCACGCGGGAGAACGGGCGTGACCGAGGCGTACGCGGGACGTGGCGGAGCGGCGACGGCCGCCGGGGGCCGCAGCAGCGGGAACATGGCGCCGAGACGCCGGCCGGCCGAACGGAGCAGCGCCCACAGGGCACTCTCGCCGCGGGCCAGCCACCAGCCGGTGGCGAGGGTCGCGGTGAGGTGCGCGACAAGCATGCCGAGGCTCTCGCCCAACCCTCTGACGTGCGGATGCGGAAGCGAGATCCCGGTGGCGTCACCGAGGGCGAACACCTCGTGCAGTGACAGCTGCAGGGTGGCGAGCCCGGCACCGACCGCCACCGCCGACCGCTCCCGTCCCGCGAGCAGCGTGGCCATCGCGGTGACCGACGCGCCCGCCGCGGCCACCGCCCACGGCCCCGGCACCGAACCGCCCGCGGCCACGTGGCCGAGGACGGCGAGTGCCAGGCAGACGGCCGAGAAGGCGGCCGCGCGCATGAGGCGTAATGGGAGGCGAGCGCGCATGGTGACCCACATATTCTCACGTTCCGGGGCGTCTGCCGTTTTAATGTTTTTGTCGCTATGGTTGCCGCGACCGTGAGAGCTCCTTCGAGCCGAGGTGATGGCGATGCGGCACGTCGCTGGGGTGTTGGTCGGACTGGTCGTGTCGGCCGTTCTCCTCTTCGGTGCGGGCTGGGCCGTGCAGGAGGCGGGGGCGAGTCTGGCGGCTGTTCCCTCGGCGGAGAGCGGTTCGAGGACCTGGATCGCCCTCGGGGTGATGGCCGGGATCGGTCTCCTGGTCGGACTGGTGGTCGCCGGTCGTGTCTCCCCGATGGCGGCCTTCGTCCCGTCGATCGTCCTGCTCGCCTGGACCGTGGTCTACGCCCTGGACGTCAGGCGTGCCATGGGCCTGGTCCCGGACGATCCGACCTTCCACGAGGTGCTCCTGCAGGCCGGTCGCGGCATGGGCCTGTTGCTGACCAGCGGCGTCTACGCACTCCTCGGCATCCTGCTTTTCCTGCCGGTGCTGATGCCCTCCCGCTGGGCACCGCGGTTCCGGGACGACGAGGAGTACGAGGAGGACTATGAAGAAGTCCGATGAGCGTGGCCCTCTGTCACCGCCGGTGGTGCCCGGCCGGGCTGACCGGGTTCTCCGCGCAGCGGCCCTCCGCGCCGTCGTTCTTCTCGCAGGTGCCCTCTTCGCCGGAGTTCTTCTCGCCGGTGGCACTCCTGGCGGGCGGTGGTGGGGCCTTCGACGTGTCGTCGAACGTGGCCTGCGGGCCGTTCCCGCGAGGCCGCGCGTCCGACAGCGGTAGCCGCAGGACGAACCTCGCCCCTCGCGGCGAGTCCTCGATCAGCAGGGTTCCCCGATGGGCGTGGGCGATGTCGCGGGAGATGGCGAGGCCGAGCCCGCTGCCGCCGGAGTCGCGCAGACGCCCGTCGTCCAGGCGGGTGAAGCGTTCGAAGACGCGCTCGCGATCGGCGGGCGCGATGCCGGCGCCGTCGTCGACCACGGCCACGGCGGCCTCGCCGTCCTCGACGCCGACGAAGACCTCGACGCGGCTGTCGGCGTGCCGTCGCGCGTTGCTCAGAAGGTTGCCCACCACCCGGATCAGCTGGATCCGGGAGCCGCGGACCCATACCCCGTCGGCGGCCTGGACCCGTATCCGCATCCCGGTGCCCTGGGCCGCCTCCTCCTTCACGAGGGCGCCGAGATCGACCGGCTCCTGCGGCGCGGGGTCGGCGGCGCGCAACCTGGCCAGCTGCAGCAGGTCGTTCACGATCGCCTCCAGCCGGGCGCTGGTCGTGAGCGCGCTCCGGATGGTGTCGCGAGGATCGGTGTCGTCGGGATAGAGCAGTGCCTCCTCCAGTTGCACGCGCAGCCCGGTGATCGGGGTCCTGAGCTCGTGTGAGGCGGTGGAGGCGAAACGGCGCTGCTGTTCCACGGCCTCCTCCAGCCGCGCCAGGGTCTGGTTGGCGGTGCGGGCGAGCAGCGCGATCTCGTCCTCGCCCGGCGGGACGGGCACCCGCAGGCTCAGGTCGCTCGCCGTGATCTCGGACATTCGCCCGCGTATCGCCGCGACAGGCCGTAGCGTCCGCCCCACGACACACCAGGTCATCCAGGACGCCAGGGCGAGGAGAACGAGGAGACCCGCGCTGATGAAGTACTCCAGGTGGTTCTTGTGCAGGATCGCCGGCTCCCTGAGGCCCGCGTAGACGACGGGTGAGTCGGCCGCGGCGGAGACCCGGATTGCCATGACCATGAGGGGGCCCTCGGTCAGCTGCTGGAACCGGTCGTCGGACGGAGGGCGGAAGGAGCTCATCGGCGCCATGCCCATCGCTCCCGTGCTGGAGTTGACGACCACGCCGTTGGCGTTCACCACCTGGACGAGATCGACCGGAGCCGAGACGGGAATCGGATCGGGAAGGGTGCCGAGCCTCGCCATCGCGCTCCACTGGCTCGCGACCTGCTCGGCGTTGCCGAAGGCGTCGTCCTGGAGCCGGTAGCGGATCGCCATGTCGATGCTCGCCCCCACCACGGCGAGGATGACGAGGAGCACCATCGTCGTGATGATCGTGTATCGCGCCTGGATCGAGCGCAGTCGTGATCCCTCCGCGTTTTTCACGACGACGCCGGCGTGGAGAGGCTGCCCAGCAGGTCCAGGGCGTGCGCGGACGGGCTTCCGGGTTCGGCCTGGAAGACGATCAGCTTCTGACCGAGGGAGCCGCCGATGGTGAACAACTCGTACGCGAGCGTCAGGTTACCGACGTCAGGGTGGCGGAGGCGTCTGGTCGCGAGGCTCTCGGTGGACACGTCGTGGCGCGCCCACAGGCTGCGGAAGTCCGCGCTCTTGAACGAGAGCTCGTCGATCAGTTCGGTCAGATACGGATCGTCGAGGCCGGCGCCCGCGACGGCGCGCAGCTGGGCCACCTTGGAGCGGGCGGACTCCTCCCAGTCCCGGTAGAACAGGTGGGAAAAGGGGTTCAGGAAGATCAACCGGAGTAGGTTGTCCCTGTGCTCCAGCCGGTCGTAGAGGGCGTCGCCCATCTGGTTGGCGGCCAGCACGTCCATCCGGCGGCTGGTCACGATCGCCGGGGTACGGGGCCAGCTTCGTATCAGCCGCAGCAGCTCCGGTCTGACCTGGTCCGGCAGCCCCGCGTTCTCCAGCCGTCGCGGCCGGGGGTGCGCCAGCTCGTGCAGGTGCGCCGTGGCGTCGGGACCGAGGTCGAGGACCCGGGCGAGAGCGTGGAGCACTCGATCGGAGGGGTGACGCTCCCTTCCCTGCTCCAGGCGGATGTAGTAGTCGGTGCTGACCCCGGCCAGCATCGCCACCTCTTCCCGGCGCAGCCCCGGGGTCCGCCGATACCCCGACTGGGGGAGCCCTACCTGGTCGGGGACGATGAGTTCGCGCCGGGCGCGCAGGAACTCACCCAGGAGCTTGTCGCTGTCCATGGCATTTACGGTATGTCAGAAACCCTTTGACAAGGTGGCAGTATCACTCCCACGAAAGCTTCCCTCGCCTTGGGGAATCCCTGCTCAGAGCCGCTTTTGGTAGATCGTTCACGATGGCCGTCCACCCTCGGGCCGATGATCGGCCGACCGTTTCGTCGACCTCCGCCTGAGAGGTTTGTGGCTACGCGCAAGGGATTTCGGCGCAAAGGAGGGCGGTGGGTGTCGCCGGAAAGCCGGGTCCACACATGGGGGGACCGTTCCGGTCAAGAGTGCTTCAAGTGCTCACCAGGAGCTGTCTCGCGACCCGCGATGATCATTGTTGTGTGACAAACATCACATTTAACTCGGCGGGACTTCGTAGTATGCATCTCGGTCGCCAAGCTTCGCTGTCCTGGTCGACATCGAGGTGGTCGGGAAGTCGGCGTCCGGAGGGTTTCGCCGGCCGCGTCCAGGTCGTTCGCGGTCTCGTCGAACGCCGGTGTGGCGGGGGTCGCCGTCCCCGCCTCGGTGGCGCCGTGAGGCGAAGGGGGGCGGAGGTCGACCGGCGAGCCGATTCGGGGTGGGGTCGCAGGCGTGATTACGGTCGGTGTTCGGATGTGACGCCAGGGTGACGTGTACTTGCGTGATACGTAGTTGTAATCTTCTCGATATGTTCAATCGCCGATAGAAGCCCATTCTGGGGGGAATGTCCTTTTTTGGAGGTCCCCCATGCACGATGAGATCGATATGGACGTCAGTCCGGCCTATCCCTTCAGTTGGCAGGCCGCAGCCCTCAACGTGATCATGCGTGGCACCTTCAAGCCCATCTCCGACCTGCTGCTGAGGAACGACGTCGGCTTCGCCGCGGCCTCCCGCATCGTCGCGCTGGCGGGCAGGGTGCCGTTCCGCCTGCCCGTCCACGTCACCGTCACCCCCGACGAGGCGGGACCGTGCCCGGGGGAGTGGGTACGCGCCGGGGAGGAACTCGACGAGGACAAGGTCCTGCTCTACTTCCACGGCGGAGGCTACTTCGCCTGCTCCCCGGTGACCCACCGGCCGATCACCTGGCGCCTGGCGGCCGCGACCCGGCGCCCCGTACTGGCGGTCGACTACCGCCAGGGGCCCGTCCACCGGCCGGCCGAGGCCCTTGAGGACGCGATCGCCGCCTACCAGTGTCTCCTGGAGAACGGGTACGACCCCGCCGACGTCGTCTTCAGCGGGGATTCCGCCGGAGGCCACCTCACCCTCGCCACGCTCCTGGCGCTCCGAGACCGGGAGATGCCGCTGCCGTCCGCCGCCGTGTGCCTCTCCCCGTGGGCGGATCTCACCGGCGCGCCCCGCAGGGTCAACCGGCTGCTCGACCCGATGATCCCGGCCGGTCGCGTCGACTGGCTCGCCCGCCGCTGGACCGCGGGCCTCGACCCCCACGACCCCCTGCTCTCCCCGGTCCTCGGCGACTACACCGGCCTGCCCCCGCTGATGGTCGTCACCGGCTCCACCGAGGTTCTGCGCGACGAGGGCCGCCGCGTGGCCGAGCGGGCCCGCACCGCGGGGGTGCCGGTCACGTACGAGGAGTGGCCCCGCATGCCGCACGTCTTCCCCATCCTCGCCGACGTCGTCCCCGAGGCCCGCGAGGTGTATCCGCACATCGCCCGCTTCCTCGACGCGGCCCAGGACCTCCCGCCCGTCCATGACGGCTCGAAGCGGAGGCGCGCGATGCCGGACCTCACCGCGTCGGACCTCACCGCGTCGGATCTCTCCGTACCGGGCCTTCTCCCGTCGGGGCTTTCCGTTCCCGACCTTTCCGCGCCGGATCTCACTCCCGAGGACACCGCTCCGGCGCTCCGCAAGCGAGCAGTGCCTCCGGGGCCTCCGGGGCGCCCCGGACGCCCCGGACGCTCCGGATCCGCCGCCGCCTGAGACGCGGCGCCCGCGACAGGCCGCAGGCCTTCCGCGCTGGTCACACCGTTCCACCACGTCCCAAGGGCATCCCGCACACCACGGATTTCTTACCCTGAGGGATCATTCGCCTTACCTCTCATACCCCTTCTGGCCGGTCGGGGGCGAAGGACGCTCGAATCCCGCCACAGTGTGCTTGCCGGTAGCCCGCGCACGAGAGGCTCAACGAGGATGGCACGTGGGGGAGCAGGTCCTGGAAACGGCATGCCGACCGGTGTGCGGCCGCTGACCGTCGGAGACCCGATCGGCATCGGCCGCTACCTTCTGCTCGGCCGCCTCGGGGTGGGTGGGATGGGCATCGTCTATCTGGCCGAGCATCCGCAGGGTGGGGTGGTGGCGCTCAAGACGCCGCATCCGGTGCATCTCAACGATGCCACGCTCCGCGCCCGTTTCGCGGAAGAAGTGCGATTCTCCCGAAGAGTGGTGCCTTTCTGTACCGCCGCGGTGATCGAGGACGGCATCGACGGGAACCGTCCCTACCTGGTGTCGGAGTACGTTCCCGGCCCCGCGCTCTCCCAGGTGGTCTCCGCGTACGGCCCCCTCACCCCCGATCTGGCGTACGGTGTCGCCCTGGGGGTGGCCGCCGCGCTGGTGGCGGTGCACGAGGCGGGGCTGGTCCACCGCGACCTCAAGCCCGGCAACGTGCTGCTGTCGGACACCGGTCCCCGGGTGATCGACTTCGGTATCGCGAGGGACGTCGACGTGCTCGCCGCGCACACGCAGGCCGGGCAGGTCATGGGCAGCCCAGGCTGGGTCGCCCCCGAACGGCTCACCGGAGGGCTCGCGATGCCCGCCTCCGACGTCTTCGCCTGGGGCTGCCTGATCGCCTACGCCGCCGGCGGCCACCACCCCTTCGGCGCGGGGGAGGCGGACACGCTGACCCGGCGCATCCTGGTCGAGCCGCCGAGGGTGGCCTCGGTTCCCGCCCTGCTGCGCCCGGCCGTCGAGGCGTCCCTGGCCAAGAACCCCGCGGAACGACCCGGTGCGGCCGACCTGCTCGGAGCGCTGCTCGCCGCGGGCGGCGTGGGCGATCCCTGGGACCTGCGCGAGGCGGTCGCGGAGGTGCTGGCGGAGATCTGGACACCGGTGCCCCGCACCCCGGGAGCCGGGATGGTGCGGCTTGAGGCCCCGCCATCACCGCCATCACTGCCATCACCGCAGTCGCCGTCGTCGCGTCTGTCGCACGCGTTCGCCCGGTCCTCCCCGCCCGTCCGTACGCATGACGAGCCCTCGATCCCGGTGGAGATCTCCGGCAAGAGGGCCCGCAGGGCCGCGCGCAAGGGTGCGCACCTGTCGCAGGCCGGCTTCGCGGCGCTCGCCACGGTCTCCATGGCGGCGGTCACCGTGGCCGCGGCGACCGGTGGCGGCGGTTCCGGTTCGGACGGCGGCTTCGATGTCCCCGAGTCGGTGCCGCTGGTTCTCCCCGCCGAGGGCACTCCCACGGCTTCCATCTTCCACGCCGCCACCCGTCCGCCCCCCGGCACGCCGCGGGACCGGACGCCGACCACTCCCTCCACTGTGGAGATCACCACCACCAGGACCGTCTCACCGCCCACCACGAGCTACGACGGCAGCGACGGACGGCGGGAACCGGCGCCCGAACGCCCGCGCGGCCCCGGTGGCTCCGGCGACTCGCCCGACGACGGCGACGACCCGCGCGACTGCGCGGACACGACCGCCAGGGGCAAGGGCAGGGCGAGGGACTGCCCGACGGCCTCGGACGATCCCAGGCCCTCGGGCGGCACCAAGCCCTCCTTCACCCAGATCCCGCAGACGGGCGACGGTGAGAGCCCGATCCCGACCCCCACCGTCCCCGCCCCCTCGGGGACGACCATCACCCCGCACCCCACCCCGGGCCCGTCCATACAGATGGGCTGAGACCCGCTTTGCGGGCGATGGACGGGAAGGTATCGGTGCATCGGTTAAAGTGAGCGCCGCGAATCGACGCGGAGGGGGATACCGATGGGCGGGCCTGTGTCCGGTGCGGTGGAGTTGAGCGGCGTCGGGGTCCGGGTGGTCGGCCGTACCCTGCTGGAAGGCATCGACTGGCGGGTCGGATACGGAGAGCACTGGGTGGTGCTCGGCCCCAACGGGGCGGGGAAGACCACGCTGCTCTCGTTGGCCGCCGCCGTGCGCCACCCCACCGAGGGGGCCGTCACCGTGCTCGGCCAGCGGCTGGGCCGGGTCGACCTTCGCGAGCTGCGCCGCCACATCGGTCTCGTCGCGGCCAGCCAGCGGCTCGTCGACGAGGAACTGCTGGAGGAGGAGGGGGCCACCGCCCACACCGTCGTGCTGACCGGCCACACCGGGACCAGTGCCCCGCTCTGGGACCGCTACGGCCCCGCCGAGCACGAGCGCGCCCATCACCTGCTCGCCGACCTGGGCTGCAAGGACCTCGCGGACCGGCCTTTCCGTGTCTGTTCCCAGGGGGAGCGCGCCCGCGTCCGCGTCGCCAGGGCGCTGATGTCCGAGCCGGTGATCCTGCTGCTCGACGAGCCGTTCGCCGGGCTGGACCTGCCCGCCCGCGAGGATCTGATCACCGCGGTGGAGGACCTGGCGGAGGTCCGCCCGGCGCTGACCACGGTCACCGTCACCCACCACCTGGAGGAGGTCCCGGCCACCACGACCCACGCTCTGCTGATGCGCGACGCCCGCGTCCAGGTGGGCGGTCCGGTGGCGGAGATCCTGACCGCGGAGAACCTTTCCGAGTGCTTCGGGCGTCCGCTGCGCGTCGACCACTTCGACGGTCGCTGGGCCGCCCGTGCGGTCCGCGGCGGGTACCGCGCGGGGTGATCTGCGGAAAAGCGGTGTTATGTGGGTGATCTTCCCGCTACGGTGTCACCCATGGCGACCAAGTTGAACCAGATCCTCGCCGTGGAGAAGGGCGTCAAGTCCGACACCCAGCGCAAGGTGACCGACGCTTACCACACGATCCAGAAGAACGCCCTGCTGTCGGGTCTCTCACGGACCTACCAGCCCATCGACGACGAGGGCGAGCAGCTGCCCCCGGAGTCGACCCGGGTGCAGGTGCAGGGCGAGGATCTGCTCAAGCAGGTGGGCGCCGCGCTCACCCGGCTGTTCGACGTCACCGCCACCAAGGACTGGGCCAACTGCTCGGCGAGGGCCGACATCAAGGTCGACGGCTCCACCCTCCTGGAGGACGTGCCCGTCACCTACCTGCTGTTCCTGGAGAAGCAGCTGGTCGACCTGCACACCTTCATCGCCAAGCTGCCCGTCCTGGACGCCGCCGAGGCATGGACGCTGGACCAGTCGACCGACTGCTGGCGGACCGAGCCGGTCAAGACGACCCGTACCAAGAAGGTGCCCCGCAACCACGTCAAGGCGGAGGCGACCGACAAGCATCCGGCCCAGGTAGAGGTCTACCACGAGGACATCGTCGTCGGCTTCTGGACCAAGGTCACCTTCTCGGGAGCCGTGCCCCAGAAGCGGGTGAACGAGCTCCTGGAGCGGGTCGGCAGGCTGCAGAACGCGGTGAAGTTCGCCCGTGAGGAGGCGAACGGCACCGAGATCACCTATCAGCGCGTCGGCGAGAAGGTGCTGGGCTACGTTCTCGGGTAAGATCACAGGACTCCCCGTTGGAGCACGGGGATGCGCGAAAGCGCGAAAGCTGAAACTGAACCGTCAGACTGACACGCGGTCACAGTGGGGGTTCGAGTCCCTCTCCCGGCACTGTCGAGCCGGGATGGCCCAACTGGCAGAGGCAGCCGCTCACGCTCAGACTCTCGCTCCAGATTCAGCATTCGCCGCCGGGCGCCGGATCGAACGGATACGGGCGACGAGGTCGAGTGCGGGTTCGAATCCCGCTGGGTGCTCCACGTGCGCCCATAACTTAACGGCAGAGTGCGACCTCATCATGAGTGACCCGGGTCCTTAAACGTGCCGGTGCCCCGACATGGCGGCACTCCAGGCCCTCGGGGAATGGATACTTCCCCGGGGGCCGCCGTCCTCCCGATGTCGCCCTTGGCTCCGCCCACGTCTCGGGTGAGGCCCCGGACGGTCTGCGCGGGCACGAGGAGGCCGATCGGTGCGTAGTCGCGGGAAGGTCAGTCTTTCTTGCGCTGGCGGATCAGGCCCATGAACCCCGGGCTGGGCTTGAACTTCGCCGTCCAGGTCTCCGCGATCTCCAGCGGTTCTCCGGTCTGCGGGTTGCGTCCGGTCCGTGCGGGCTTGTGGACGATCTCGAAGGACCCGAACCCGGGAATCGCCACCTTGTCCTCGGCCGCCACGGCCGTCTGGATCGTCCCCAGGATCGCGTCGAGAGCCGCGGCCGTCTGCCTCCGGGTGAGCCCGGCCTCGGCGGCGGCCTTCTCGATCAGCTCGCGCTTGTTCATAGGGAACAGTTAACGCCATCACCACCGGGTGAATCGAGCCCCGTTCCCCACTCGCACCGGTCGGGGGAGCGGGATGCCTCCCCGGTGAACCGGGCCACGAAGGTACCGCCCCTGCGACCTGTTGACCCGCTCGCCGCGCGGGTGCCCGCCGTTTCAGGCGGCGGGCACCCGTCCTCGTTCAGCGTTCGGGCTGGGCGGCCAGCCGTTCCGCCTCCGTGTGCAGTGCCTCGACGAGGATGAGCTCCAGGAGGAGATCTTCGTCAACGAGGCCGATCAGAACATCCATCGAGCCTCCCTGCCTACTTGACGTCCCAGTGGTCTCGGAAGTTGACAGGCGTACCGAACAAGACTCGAACCTGATCCGACTTCGATCGCCGGCATGCGCGGGGATCCGTCTACGCCGGAACCAGCTCCGCCAGGTCGACGTGCTCTCCGACCTCGCGGATGCTCATGCAGTACGCCACGAGGACCCGCCGTCCGTCGATCCGGCGGCTGACCAACAGGCAGGGGCCGTCGTGGACCACGATCGCCTCAACCTCGATGCCCTGAGGGCTTCGCCAGATACCCATGAGCCCGAGGCTACGGAGAACCAGGTAAGAGCGGGGTAACCAAACAGGCATATCGTGATGCGCAGTACGTATATCGGGGATCTATCTGTATGTCCTCCGATGATTAACCGGGTGGCTTTGGGTAGCAGGACCCTGGAATTACCGTCATCAGGGAGAAAACACCATGGCTTTGCCCAAGCTCACCCCCGAACAGCGTCAGGCCGCCCTGGTCAAGGCCGCCGAGACCCGCACAGCTCGCGCCAAGCTTCTCGCCGAGGTCAAGAACGGCGCGCTCAGCCTGGAGCAACTGCTAGGCCGTGAGGACGACATCGCCAAGCGCATCAAGGTGTCCCAGGCCCTTCGCGCCCTGCCCGGGGTCGGAACGGTCAAGGCCGCGCAGCTGATGGAGCAGGCCGACGTGGACGAGGCGCGTCGGCTGGGAGGTCTCGGTACCCAGCAGCGCCGCAAGCTCATCGAGGCCGTCGGCCGCTGAGATGCCCCCGACCGGCCGCCGCCCGCCGTTCCCGTGAGGAGGACTCCCGGGAACGGCGGGCGGCCGAACGGGATACCCCAGGTCGCGGACGTGGGACGGGCGGGAAGACGGGAGGGCCCCGCCGCACGGACTCGGGGGAAATCCGTGCGGCGGGGCCCTTCGATCGATCGACGACCTGGTCGTCGAACCCGTCTCGGGGGACCTCCCATGCCCTGGAGGTCGCCGGCGAGCTCGGTCCGGAGAGTCAGTGAGCCTCTGCGAACTGCTGCTCCTCCGTCGATCCCTTCAGGGCCGTGGTGGAGGAGTCCGGCGCGATGGCCGTGCTGACCAGGTCGAAGTATCCGGTGCCGACCTCGCGCTGATGGCGGGTGGCGGTGTAGCCGCGTGCCTCGGAGGCGAACTCGGCCTCCTGGAGTTCGACGTAGGAGGTCATGCCCTCCTCGGCGTAGCCCCGGGCGAGGTCGAACATCGAGTGGTTCAGTGAGTGGAACCCCGCCAGCGTGATGAACTGGAACTTGTAGCCCATGTGACCGAGCTCCCGCTGGAACTTGGCGATGGTGGAGTCGTCCAGGTGCTTCTTCCAGTTGAACGAGGGCGAGCAGTTGTAGGACAGCATCTGGTCGGGGTACTCGGCCTTGATCGCCTCGGCGAACTCGCGGGCCACGTCCAGGTCGGGGGTGGAGGTCTCCATCCAGAGCAGGTCGGAGTGGGGCGCGTAGGCCAGGCCGCGGGCGATGCAGGCGCCCACGCCGTTGCGGACCCGGTAGAAGCCCTCCGCGGTGCGGTCGCCGGTGGTGAACGCCTGGTCACGGGGGTCGACGTCGGTGGTGAGCAGGGTCGCGGCCTGAGCGTCGGTCCGCGCGATGATCAGGGTCGGCACGCCCAGCACGTCCGCCGCGAGGCGGGCGGCGCTGAGGGTCTTGATGTGCTGGCCGGTGGGGACGAGCACCTTGCCGCCGAGGTGGCCGCACTTCTTCTCCGAGGCGAGCTGGTCCTCCCAGTGCACCCCGGCGGCACCCGCGGCGATCATGCCCTTCATCAGCTCGAAGGCGTTCAGCACGCCTCCGAAGCCGGCCTCGGCGTCGGCCACGATCGGCGCGAGCCAGTGCGGCGCGTCCCGGTCGCCCTCCGACCAGGTGATCTGGTCGGCGCGCAGCAGCGCGTTGTTGATACGCCGCACGACGGCGGGGACCGAGTTGGCCGGGTAGAGGCTCTGGTCAGGGTAGGTCTGGCCGCCGAGGTTGGCGTCGGCGGCGACCTGCCAGCCGGACAGGTAGATGGCCTTGAGCCCGGCCTTGACCTGCTGCACGGCCTGGTTGCCGGTGAGCGCGCCCAGGGCGTGCACGTACTCTTCGCTGTTCAGCAGGTCCCACAGCCGCTCGGCACCGAGCCGGGCGAGGGTGTGCTCCTCCTGGACGGAACCTCGGAGTCGAACCACGTCCTCGGCCGTGTAGGTCCGCTCGGTCCCCTTCCAGCGAGGGCTGGTCTCCCACTCGTGCCGCAGCTCGTCTGCGGCTCCCTTGAGGCGATCGTTCATCGGTGACTCCTTTTCGTCCCCTGGGTGGCCTACTTCGAGTGTGTGCTCCGACGAAACGGTCAAACAAGGTCGAGTCGGACGAAAAACTAGAAATTATTCTCCTTAGATCAATACTCGCTGGTATTCGGGGGAGAAGAAGTTAATAGTTTTCTCTATGGACTAGACCAATTCTTGTGCCGGGATCGGGTGTGCGCATGCCCTCCACCGGGGACGCGCGCGAGCTCCGGCGCCGGGACCCGGTGATCGCGGTCGCCGGTTCCGGGCCGTGGCGAGGGCTTGACGGTCGCGACTCCGGGTGGCGTCGATGCGAGGGGCGACTCCGGCGGCTCCGGGCGCGGGTGCGGCGATGCCCGCTCCGCGGCCTGCCGGGGGCGAAATTTCCTCGGAAATTTCGTTTAGCATCGAGTCATGGCATCTTTGGTCGGTGAAGAACCGCTTTCCTTGACGCAGGAGCTCGATCTCATCGCGTTCGGCCAGCGGCTGAGACACCTGCGGAAGCAGCGTGGCCTCACCCTTTCCGACCTGGGCGAACGCGTGAGCCGCGCGCCCAGCCAGCTCTCCCTGCTGGAGAACGGCAAGCGTGAGCCGAAGCTGTCGCTGCTGAAGTCGCTGGCCGCCGCGCTCAACGTGCCGGTCGAGGAACTGCTCCGCAGGCAGGCGCCCAACCGGCGGGCCCAGCTGGAGATGGCGCTGGAGGAGGCGCAGCGCGACCCCCTGTACGCCGGGCTCGGCCTGGCCAGGCTGAAGATCTCCGCCCGCGTCCCCAACGACGTGCTCGAACACATCCTCGGCCTCTACGAGGAACTGCGTTCACGCCAGGCCAGGGGGACCGCCACCCCCGAGGAGGCCCGCGCGGCCAACGCCGAACTCCGCCGCAAGCAGCGTGAGCAGGGCAACTACTTCGCGGAGATCGAGCAGGCCGCCGCCGAGGCGCTCGCCGCGGTCGGCTACCGCTCGGGCGCGCTGTCGCAGAGCACCGTCCAGGCGCTGGTCAGCCACTTCGGCTACACCGTCCAGACGGTCCAGGACCTGCCGCGCACCGTGCGCTCCATCTCCGACCTGCGCAACCGGCGCATCTACGTCAAGCACGAACAGGTCGGCATGCACACCCCGCGCACGATCCTGCTGCAGACCCTCGGTCATCTCTCCCTCGGCCACCACAGGCCCCGCGACTTCGCCGACTTCCTGCGCCAGCGAACCGAGGCCAACTACTTCGCCGCCGCCGTCCTGGTGCCCGAGGCCGCCGCCGTGCCGTACCTGCGGGAGGCGAAGAAGGACCGCGCGCTGAGCGTGGAGGACCTGCGCGACGTGTTCGCCGTCTCCTACGAGATGGCCGCGCACCGCTTCACCAACCTGGCCACCAATTTCCTCGACCTGGTCTGCCACTTCGTCCGCAACAACGCCGACGGGATCATCTACAAGGCGTACGAGAACGACGGCATCGTCTTTCCCGCCGACGAGCAGGGCGCGATCGAAGGCCAGCGCATGTGCCTGCAGTGGTCGGGGCGCCAGGTCTTCCTGTCACCCGACCGCTTCTCCGTCCACTACCAGTACTCCGACTCGCCCACCGGGACCTACTTCTGTCTCGCGCACGTCGACATCTCACGCGAGCGTGACTTCGCCATCACCCTCGGCGTTCCCTATCGGGAATCGCGCTGGTTCCGTGGCAGGGAGACCACCACCCGCACCAGATCGGGCTGCCCCACCGGCGAGTGCTGCCGCCGCCCGCCCGCCGAGCTGACCCAGCGCTGGGAGGGGTACGCCTGGCCCTCGGCCCGCGGCAACTCCCACGTCCTGGCCGCGCTGCCCCCCGGATCCTTCCCGGGGGTGGACGAGGCCGACGTCTACACGTTCCTGGAGCGCCACGCCGCGGGCTGAGACGCGCGGTGCGCCCTCCGAGCGCGATGAGGATCCCCGCCACAGGTACCCGTGTCGCGAGCCGGCGGCGGTCACCCCGTGGGCGGGGCCGTCCGGCGCAGCGTCAGGGACGGGTGGCCGTGGAACCGGTAGGCACCCGCGCTGTCGGGGGCCTGCCCGCGCATGGAGCGCAGCACCTCGGCCGGGGGCTCACCGGCGAAGCAGCGCCGATAGAACTCCGGCGCCAGACCGCCGCCCGCGGGCCAGAGCGGGGCGACGACCCCGCTCGCGCCCGCGAGCAGGAACGCCTGGGCGTCCCCCGGCTCCTCCAGGAAGACGAACGGGGCACCCGCCAGCTCGTAGTCCAGCGCCTCGGAGGCGGACCCGCCGTCCGTGAAGTGGACGATGTCGGGCCCCTGCCTGAGCGCGCCCAGGACGTCGCCGAGCGCGGGGGAGACCTGCGTGGCGCCGTACTCCGTCACCAGCGGATGTGCCTGCGCCTCGCCGTACACCACCGCGACGCGGTCGGCCCGCGCGTGCACGGGAGGGGGCAGCTCGGGACGCCGTCCGCCGAGGGGCCAGCGGCCGGTCGCCAGCTGGCAGCCCAGGTAAGGGGGCAGCGAGGGATCGTACGGCTGCTCGAGCACGGCCAGCTCCCAGGGCACGTGCGGCTCCTGGGAGAGGATGAGCACGTTCGGGCGGCGCGGCGCGACCCGGCCGGCCACCGCGTACAGCAGCTCCCAGAAACCCCAGGGCACGCGCGAGCCGACCTCCCGCCCCAGTTCCTCGGAGAGACGGCCCCGATCGGTCAGCTGCCGGCCGAACTCCGAGGCCCGGGTGCCGAGGTCGCAGGGCTCGGCCTGGTCCGGGGTGACGAAGTGCGGTGACTGGTAGGTCCACCACAGCAGTCCCGGCCTGTCACCGTGGACGATGATCGCCGTGACGTCGGCGGGTTCTCCCACGAGGGCGGGACGGATGCGGGTGCCCGAGACCGGCTCCAGCGCCTCGTGTCCGCCGAGGGCGCCGGGCGAACCGTGGACCGTGACCGCACGCAGGCCGAACCCGACCACCTGGCCGCCTACGGAGTAGGTCACCTGGATCTGCCGGGCGGCTTCGGGCTCCTCCTGAGCCAGGGCGACGAGGTCGACCACGGCCCGTGGGTACGGTGACGTCTCGTCGGCACGCAGCCGCACCCGCCGGCCGCCGGGCGCGTCGAAGCCCTCGGCGACGATCTGGATGTCCAGGTCGATCGGCTCGCGCGGTGTCGCGGTGCCGTCCTGCCCCTGGCCTGGGGCGACGCCGACCGTCACCTCCGAGCCCCAGCCCGCGACCACCTCCGCGGGAGCCTCGATGAGCGGGATCACCTCCCAGCCGGGCCCCGGTGCCGGAGGTTGTGTCTCCTTGCGCCGCCTGCGGAAGGCCCCGGTCAGCCGGTCGAGAACCGAGGGGCTCCGGCTCTCCGCGGGACCCGGTGCCGCGGCCGCGGCCGTCGACGATGCCGCCGCCGGAGGCTGCGGCGCGGGGACCTGCGGTGACGGTGCCTGAGGCGTCGGGGGCGGTGGCTCCGGGGTTGTCCGCGGCGCTTCGGGGAACGGTGGCGGATCCTCTCCGGGCGTCTGCCCTGACCCCGGAGCGGGACGCCTCTGCCCGCCCATGTCGGGGAGCAGCCAGGCGGGAGTGTAGGCACCGGTCGCCGGAGCGTCGATCGGCTCCCAGCCGGAGGGGTCCGTGCCGTTCGGGGGCGCCGCGCCCCAGGAGGACGGGGTGGGGCCCGCGCCGCCCGGCGGAAAGCCGAGACCGCTCCCGCCTCCGGGCGAGCCCGGCTCGGCGCCCGGCCGCCGGGAGAGCAGGGGAATCACCTGCTCGGGGGTGACGCCCCGCTCCAGGCTCAGCAGCGCGGTGAGCCGGTCCCAGGCGGGGCCGTACTCGGCGACGAGCCTGATGACCGCGTCCGCCAGCTGGTCGGAGGGCCGGCTGCCCGCCTCGGCGAGCAGCGGATCCAGCCGGTCACGAAGCTCGCCGGAGGCGCCCCCCATCAGGCTGTCGAGCTCGTCGCGGACGCCGCGCGCCGCCCGCATCACGGCTACCGGGTTCATCTCGTCCCCCCTCATTCCGGACTGAACTGATCTTCCCACCTGCGTGGCGGAGACGGGAGCCGGTAGGTGTCCGGAATCAGCGCCACATAGGGTGATACCCCTAACCGCCGAGGTGATGGAAAGGGTGGGTCGTGCTGCCTGAGGTCGAGGCATGGCTACGCGGGCGCACCTCATCCTCGGGTGACTGGGCGCTGCCGGAGCTGCTGGAAGCCAAGGGTGAGACGACGATCAGTGTCGTGTTGCCCGCCCGCGACGAGGAGGAGACGGTCGGGGAGATCGTCGCGGCGATCCGCCGCGATCTCATGGAGGCCGTTCCGCTCGTCGACGAACTCGTGGTCATCGACTCCCGCTCCGTCGACGAGACCGCGGTACGCGCGGCGCGGGCCGGGGCGAGGGTGGTCGCCCAGGACGAGGTCCTGCCCGATCTCAAACCGCTGGACGGCAAGGGCGAGGCGCTCTGGAAGTCCCTCGCCGCGACCTCCGGCGACCTGCTGGTCTTCGTCGACGCCGATCTGCGCGAGTTCCGCACGTCCTTCGTGACCGGGTTGCTCGGCCCGCTGCTCGCCGATCCGGCGGTGGTCTACGTCAAGGGCTGCTACGACCGGCCCCTGTGGAACGCGAGGAGCGGTGGCGGGCGGGTCACCGAGCTGGTCGCGCGCCCCCTGCTCAACCTGCACTGGCCACGGCTGGCCGGGTTCGTGCAACCCCTCGCGGGGGAGTACGCCGGGCGCAGGTCCGTGCTGGAGCGCGTCCCGTTCGTCACCGGCTACGGCGTGGAGCTTGCCCTGCTGATCGACCTGCTCGACCTCGCGGGTCTCGACGCGTTGGCCCAGGTCGATCTGGGACGCCGGGTGCACTCCCACCAGTCGACGGAGGCGCTCGGCGGGATGGCCGCCCAGATCCTGCAGACCTCCTGGTCACGCCTGGAGCGCCAGAACATGATGGTCTCCCTGCATCGGCCGTCTCCCCGCCTGGCCCAGTTCCGCCGGGGCGCGGACGGCCACCAGGTGAGCGTCAGGGACGTCGCCGTCGCCGAACGCCCCCCGATGGCGACGATCCCGGCCTACCGTTCGCTTCGCTGACCAGGCCGTACGACCTGACGGCGAGGGTGGCGAGGGTGGCGAGGGTGGCGAGGGTGGCGAGGGTACTGACGGCCCGGCGGGGGCTCTCACGGCGAAGGCCGGTTCGTCCCGAGGCCCCGCGAAGACCGTCCCGGGAACCGGCCCTTCGGCCGGGCCCCGGACGTGGCGGTCAGGAGGCGAGCAGTGAGGCGTAGCGGTCGAGGTCGACGTTGCCCCCGCTGACGATCACACCGACCCGTTTCCCGCCGAGCCGGTCGGCGAGGTCGCGGACGGCGGCCAGGCCGAGGCATCCGGTGGGCTCGACGACGATTTTCATCGCCGATCCGAAGAGTTTCATCGCGTCGACGAGATCGGCGTCGGTGGCGGTGACGATGTCGTCGACCTCGCGGCGGATGATCTCGAACGTGTGGGTGCCGAGCCGCTGGGTCTGCGCGCCGTCGGCGATGGTCTTCGGCGTGTCGATCTGGACGATGGAGCCCTGCCGCAGCGACCGCCGCCCGTCGTCGCCCGCCTCCGGCTCGACGCCGTACAGCGCGCAGCCGGGCGACAGCGCGCGAGCCGACAGCGCCGTGCCGGAGAGCAGCCCGCCGCCGCCCAGGGGGACGAAGAGCGCGTCGAGGTCGCCGACCTCGTCGAACAACTCCTTGGCGGCGGTGCCCTGACCGGCGATCACGTGGGGGTGGTCGTACGGCGGGATCAGGGTGAGACCGCGGTCGGCGGCGAGCGCGCCGCAGATCTCCTCCCGGTGCTCGGTGTAGCGGTCGTAGCGGATGATCTTCCCGCCGTACCCCTCGGTGGCGGCCACCTTCGAGGCCGGCGCGTCGTGCGGCATGATGATCGTGGCCGGGATGTCGAGCAGCCGGGCGGCCAGGGCGATCGCCTGGGCGTGGTTGCCCGAGGAGTAGGTGATCACGCCGGAGCGTCGCTGCTCGGGGGTGAACCGTGACAGCGCGTTGAACGCGCCGCGGAACTTGAAGGCGCCCATCCGCTGGAAGTTCTCGCACTTGAACACCACGTCGGCGCCGACGCTCTCGTCGATCCGGCGTGAGCGCAGCACGGGGGTGCGGTGCACCTGCGGAGCGATGCGGTCGGCGGCGCTCAGGACGTCGTCGTAGGTCGGGGACATAAGGGGCATCGGGGACGTCGATGACTGGGACATCGGCTGGCTCTCCTCGGTCGGCGCGGCTCCTCGAAGCCTGGCATTCCCGTCGTGCGGGCGGTGTACCGGGGGCGCCGCCGTCCGACGATCCCCGGCACGCGACCCGTACGCGGTGTCGTGAGGCGGTGTGCGCGGTGCCGGCTGGGACGGCGCCGTGGGGGCGCGGGGGCGCGGCACGGAATCGACGAGGACGATGAGGACACGGCGCGCCGTCCGGTCTAGCATCGGGTCGTCCGGTGTGACAGGCAGGCCGGATTCACCGGCCGGACAGTGCCGGAAGGTGAGCGCGCAGTGGTGCGATCCTCGGTGTAGGTGGTGTTGTGGTGGCAGTCGGTACGATCCTTCGTTTTGACGAGGTACGCGGGTACGGGTTCATCGCCGCGGTCGGCGGGGGTGAGGATGTGTTCTTCCACGCCAACGACTTCGGTGAGAGCAGGCACGTCCTCCAGCCCGGCCTGCGAGTGGAGTACGAGGTCATGGAGGGCGAGCGGGGCCTGAAGGTCTCGACCGTCAGTCTTCTGGACCCGCCGCCGAGCCGGCGGCCGGTCGCGGCCGTGCCTCTCTCGGACGCCGTCTCCTCGCAGCAGTTCGGCGACGACGACGGGGTGTGCGACGTGTTGTCGGCGAAGTCCTTCAACGGCGCGGTGACCGAGCTGCTCATCGAGCACGCGCCCACGCTGACGGGCGCGCAGATCGGGCAGGTCAGGAATCGTCTCCTGACGTTCGCCCGGTCCCACGGCTGGGTCGACGACTGAGGCCGGACGATACGTCCCCGCCGTTCCGGATCCGTGGCGAGCCGGGATCCGGAACGGCATGGCTCAGGCGTACTGCGGTGGGCCCGGCCGGGGAGGGCTCGCACCCGGTCACGTCGAGCGGAGAGAAGGGGCTCGGCCGCCGGGCTTTGGGGAGGCCGTCGCGTGCCGCGGAACAGGTGCCGGACGGGCGCGGGACGTGGACGCGGGGGAGCGGGTCGGGGGGCGGGGCGCCCTACCGGCATGAACAGGTGCGGAAGGGTGAGGCTCACAGTCCTTGGCGTTCTTCGGTTGGATGCGTGCCAAAGTTCTGTTCATATGGGACAAAAGCGGTTATTCTCGACGAGCATTGACCGTGATCGGCCGGAATCGTCCGTGATTCCGCAGGCCAGCGGGCCTTTCGGTGGAGAGCAGGGGTGGCGATGGCGCGCTGGTTGGGCCAGCTGCTCGTGCTGGCCGTCGTCGCCCTCGTCGCGCTGACCACCCTCGCGACGCCCGCCTCCGCGCACGGGCAGCTCGCGATGTCGACGCCGGCCAAGGACAGCACGGTGAAAGAGCCGCTGGAGTCGCTCGCGCTCTACTTCACCGAGAAGCCCGCTCCGAACGCGTACTTCACCGTCACCGCCCCCAGCGGCGTCCGCGTCGACGAGCCCTGGTCGCACGGGCAGCCCGAGCGCCTCGACGAGCCGGTCAGGGAATACAACCTCGTGGACGGTACCTGGCAGCCGAGCCTGTACCACACCGGCTTCCCCGCGAAAGTCCCCGTCGCCCACTGGCCTGAGAAGGGCCTGTACGTCGCCCGTTACATATCGGTCGCCTCGGACGGCGAGAAGGTGGAAGGCGAGGTCCGGTTCACCTACAAGGGCTCGACGTCGGGTCCGCCCAAGGGCTGGAAGGCCCCCACGAACGAACCCGACCCCGCGCTGCTCGCCATGTTGGAACCCGGCGCCACCACGCCGTCGGCCCCGGCGGCCGGACCCGCCGTCCCGCAGGCCACCCCGCAGACCACGCCCCAGGCCGCGGCTTCGAACGCGCCCCAGGCCACCTCGGGCTTCGACCTGTCGGTGTGGCTGCTGCCCGCCCTCCTCGTCGTCGGAGCGGGGTTCATGGTGGTCCGGGCGGCACGGCGGCCGGCGCCCTCCGGCGCGCAGGTCCGTCGGCGCTCCACCGGGCCGCCCGGAAGGAAACCCGCGGGTCGGCCGACGGCCGCGTCGCGCAGGACGGGGAGCGCGAAGGCGGTCAAGTCCGCCAAACGACGCTGATCCGCCCCCTCCGCGCTCCGGCTCCGCCGACGACACCCGGTCCCGTACCGACCTCACTGTTTTCATACCGATTCACCGTCCCCGCCCCCCGCCGACTCGTCGGCCCGACCACCGACCCCCCCAGGAGAAAAGTCATGACGCCCACCCTTGCCCGCCGCCTGCTCGCCGTGCTCATGCTCGGTGCGACCCTGCTGACGGCCACGGCCTGTGGCTCGTCCGCCGCGGACCCCGGCGCCTCGACGGTCAAGGAGATCACGGTGACCATCGCCGGACGGCAGGTGACGCCCCCGCCCGGCCGGATCGACGTGACCAAGGGGCAGACGGTACGGATCACGGTGACCGGTGACGCGCCCGACGAGGCGCACGTCCACGGCTACGACAAGGCCGTGACCCTGACGCCCGGCACGCCCGCGACGATCGAGTTCGTCGCCGACCAGGACGGCCTGTTCGAGTTCGAGACCCACGAATCGAAGCTGCAGCTCTTGCAGCTCGTGGTGCGCTAGGCCGGCGTGATGTTCCTGGCTCACGGGATCGGCGGGCGCCAGGATCTGCCGATCCCCTTCGAGGCCGCGCTGATCGGCGCGATCCTCGCCCTGCTGGTGTCGTTCGTGGCGCTGGGCGCCCTGTGGACCGAGCCGCGACTGGGTCTCGACGCCCGCCGTCCCCGCCCACTCGCCCCCCTGGTCCAGAGGATGGTCTCCGCACGGGCGTGGCCGTGGGTCTGGCGGGTCGCCGGGCTCGTCGCCGCGGCGTACTTCTGCGTGGGCCTGCTCTTCGGCCCCGACCGGGTAGAGAATCCCACGGCGGGAGTGTTCTACGTCCTGTTCTGGGTCGGCCTGGTGCCGCTCTCGCTGCTGTTCGGACCGGTGTGGCCGGTTCTCAACCCGCTGCGGACACTGCACCTGCTGGCCTGCCGGGGACTCGGACGCGATCCCGAGACCGGGATGCGCCCGCTGCCGCCGGGGCTCGGCTACTGGCCCGCGGCGGGCGGTCTCCTCGCCTTCGTCTGGCTGGAGCTGGTCGCCCCGGAACGGGCCACCCTGCCGGTCATCGGGGCCTGGCTCGCCGTGTACGTCGTGTTCGTGCTCGGGGGAGCGGTTCTCTTCGGGTCGCGCTGGTTCGACCACGCGGACGCGTTCGAGGTCTACAGCACCCTCGTCGGCCACCTCGCCCCGGTGACCAGGCGCCCCGACGGCGTCGTGACCTGGCGTAACTCGCTCGACGGCATGGCCGGGCTCCGGCCGGTGCCCGGGCTGACGGTGCTGGTGGTGGTGCTTCTCGGCTCCACCATGTACGACAGCCTCTCCAACGCCCCCGTCTGGGTGCGCTTCGTGCAGGAGAGCTCGCTGCCGGCACCGGTCATGGGAACGGCGGGGTTGTTCATCGTCATCGGCCTGGTGCTCGCGGCGTATCGCGGGGCGACCGCGCTCGCCGGTCGCTGGGGGGCGGCGGAGCCGGGGACGACGTCGGGCGAACTCGCCCACGCGGTCGTCCCGATCGCCGTCGGATACGTGGTCGCCCACTACTACACGCTGCTCCTCCTCGAAGGGCAGCGGACCATCGCCCTGCTCTCCGATCCGCTGGGCACCGGCGCCGACTGGCTGGGCACCGCGGACTGGACCGTCCAGGCGGCCGGTACCTCGCCCGCCGGGATCGCCATGCTCCAGGTGACGGTCATCATCGTCGGTCACGTTCTCGGCACCGTGCTCGCCCACGACCGCGCGCTCGCCCTGTTCCCCCGCAGGACCGCCGTCCTCGGGCAGATTCCCCTCCTCGTGCTGATGGTGGTCTACACGGTGGTGGGCCTCTTCCTCCTCTTCGCGGGCTGACCCCGCCGGCCACCGGCTCGCAGAGCTTGAGACGGTGGCCGGCGGGGTCAGGTGGAGGATCTCGCGGACCGGCTGGAGGGAGCGGGGCCCCGCACCGACATGGCAGGCGTCGCCGCCTTCGGACCGTGCGCGGGCCGAGGGTTCTCCTCGGAGTGCACCACGACCACCAGTTCGCTGTCCGTCCCGATGGACTTGACGACATTCAGGGTCGCCGGGGCGTCCCTGGACAGGACGACGACCTTGTTGATCCGCACGTCGACGTAGCGGATGGTCTTGCCGTCCGGGTGGGCGGGCAGGAGATCGTCGAGTCTCTGCTTGACCGCTCTCAGCGTCGCCAGTGATACGCGGACGACCTTGGGTGTGGCGCCCGCGGAGACGATCGCCGGGATGTCGGCGGAGCTGGTGGTGGCGATCATGAGGGTTTCCGCGACGGTTCCCGTGAACCAGGAGCCGCCGAAACGGTCGCCGAGTTCCTCGCGCAGCCGCGCCTCGACCGGTGTCAGCCGGGCCTCGTTGAGCAGCCGGGTCGCGACCTGCTGCCTGGTGAGACCGAGGTCGCGCTGGAGCGCCTCGATGAGGCCCGGCGGCAGGTTCGACAGGATGGGCGGGTCCGGCGGCGGAGGCGCGGTGGCGCTGGGACCGGCGGTCGGTACGGGCGCGGGGCACGTCGTCCGGGGTGTGGTGACGGTGGGACGGGGCGTCGGCGCGCACGCGGCGCCCGAGGGGCGGGTCTTGTGTGGGGGCACGGTGCCCGCCGTCCGGGGTGTGGTGACGGTGGCAGGGGATGTCAGGGCGAGCGTGGCGACGGCCGGAAGAGACGCCAGGGCGAGTGCGGTGATCGCCAGAGTGCCCCCCGTGGTGGCGATGCGGCGACGGGACATGTTGCTCTCTCCTCTGCCTCTTCCGAAGCGTGAGGGGGAGCGGCCGCACATCGTCGGTCGCACGACATGGACCGACACGGATCGACACGGACACCGCCACCTTAGTCCGGCCGCCGTCGAATCCGGCCGCGAAAGCCGGGCGCCACGCTGGGCGGACAAGACCCGGGCGTGGGTCAGCCGATGCGCAGCGGGAGCGTGCGTGGTCCGCGGACCTGGCCCGTGGACCAGGTCACCGCCGCCGGGTCGTCGAGCGTGAAGCGCGGATTCCGCTCCAGCCAGACCTCGAGGGCGACCTGCAGTTCCATCCGGGCCAGGTGCGACCCCGCACAGCGGTGGATGCCCAGACCGAACGCGGCGTGCCGGTTGACCTCGCGGTCGATGACGACCTCGCCCGCCCGGTCGAACTGGGCCTCGTCGCGGTTGGCCGCCGGGAACGACAGCAGGATCCAGTCGTCGGCCTTCATGTCGACACCGTTCCAGTGCATGTCCTCCTTGACCAGCCGGGCCATCGTGACCGGCGCGTAGGCCCGGAGGAACTCCTCCATCGCGGTCGGCAGCAGAGCCGGCTCGGCGACCAGGCGCTCACGGTCGGCCGGAGTCTTGGCCAGGTGCCACAACGACGCGCCGATCGCGCTCCACGTCGTGTCGATGCCCGCGATGAGCAGCAGCGCCATCGTGCCCGCCACATGGGCCGGCTCCAGCTTCCTGCCGTACAGCTCCGCGTTGACGAGGTAGGTCGTGAGGTCGTCACGCGGGTTGGCGACGTGGTCGCGGATCTGCTCCAGCAGGTAGTCGAAGAGCTTGTCCATCCTGGCGATGCGCTCTTCCGGTGGCCGGTTGACGCCCTCCAGCGCGTTCTCGACGAACTCACGGAACCGCGGACCGTCCTCGGGCGGGAAGCCCAGCATGTCGCTGATGACGCGCACCGGGATGTGCTGGGCGTAGTCACGGGCGGCGTCGACGACGTCCTGCCCCTCAAGCGCGTCGACGAGCGAGTGGCAGAACGCTCGCGTCGCCGGCTCCTGCCTGGCGACCACCGACTTGGTGAACATCGGCAGCAGCAGCTTGCGCGCGTCGTGATGGAAGGGCGGGTCGGAGGAGATCGGCGGTGTGCCGCCCACCGGGGCCACCTCGCGTGGTGGCCGGAAGTTGCCCACGATGATCGACCGGGAGGAGAAGCGCTCGGTGTCGTAGGCGATGGCCGCGACGTCCTCGTAGCGGGTCGGCAGCCAGGCGCCGCCGAACCGATCGGTGTGCGCTATCGGGCAGCGCCGCCGCAGGTCGTCCTGGATCGGGTACGGGTCGGCCGCCCATTCCGGTTCGGTGTGGGAGAAGTCGGTCGCCCAGTCCGAGACAGGTCCGGTGATGATCTCGTTGCGCACGCCGTCGGGGCGGTTCTGCTGCCTGCCTCCGAGCGCCTGCTCACTGAAACGGTCATCGATGGTCATGTCATGCCTCCTGGAGGATCTCGATCGCTCTTTCCGGGCAGTTCGCAACGGCCAGGCGCGCCGCCCGCTCCTCGCCCGGCGGTACGACGCCGTCGCCGACGACCTGCCCGTAGCCCTCGTCGTCCTCGTCGAACAGGGCGGGGGCGAGGGCGTAGCAGCGACCGTGTCCCTGGCACCCCTCCGGGTCGATCCATACTTTCACTGTCGCTCTCCTCTCCGTGCCGTGGCGTCGGCGGAGGACGAGGGGGATGGTGTTCCCCCGTCAGGGGCGAAGGCGGCGACGAGACGGGTGAGCAACGCGGCCCACTCCTCCTCGTCGACCGTGTGCAGGTCGGGTGTGACGAGCGCGCTGCCCATCGCGAGCAGCAGGCAGAGATGTGACAACGCGTTCGGCGAGAGGGTGCCGTCCACTTCGCCGTCGTTCTGTGCGGCGCGGACGAGCCCGGCGAGCCAGTCGGTGCGCTCGCCGACGTAGTCGCGCATCGGCCGGGCGACGTCCTCGTCGCGGCGTGCCACCACGAGCGCCTCGACGATGAGATGGTTGTGGGCGTCGGGCCGCCTGTGCGGGAGCCCTCGGCCGACGACGGCGAGCAGTTTCGTGATCGACTGCTCCGGGTCCGCGGCGAACAAGGTGGCCAGCAGTCGCGGCCCGTGCTCGCGCAGCGCGGCCACCAGCAGCTCGGCCTTCGAGCCGAAGTGCGCGTACAGGGCACCGTTGCTCACCCCGGCGGCGGAGGCGATGTCGGCCACGCGCGTGCCGTCGTAGCCACGCGCGGCGAAGGACTCGGCCGCCGCGCGCAGCAGCCGCTCGCGGGTCTCGGCGGCGCTGACGCCCGCGATACGCCCCATGCGTCAATTAAAAGAACGTTCATTTGATGTTGTCAACAGCGGGCGGCGGTGAGGTGGGTTGTCTAGCGCCGTCGAACTTGAGAGTTCGGCGCGCATCTGAGAGTCGACTTGAGAGTGAGGAGTCGAAGATGAGAGTGGGGTTCCTCCCCCGGCGCCTGGCGTTGGTGGTTGAACCGCAGCCCGGCGAGTCGTTCTCCTCTTGGGTTGATCGGATGGCGGTGCGGAACGGATGTCCGTCATGGACACTCGCCGAGTCGCTGGGGCTCGATGTGCGGGGACTGGCTGGTGATGTCACGGCGTCGTCGCGACCCCGGAGACGTGTGAGGCGGTCAGAGCCGCCACCGGGATAGGCGCCGAGGTCGTGCGCGCTATGCATCTGGAGGTGTTCAGTGGGTCCGCTGTGGACCTGATGGGCGTCCGCATTGGCGACAAGGAGTCTGTGCGCCGGGCGGAGACCCGTGAATGGGCTCAGTTCTTCGGTAGCCGGGTGTGCCCGAAGTGCTTGGCCGCCTCAGGGGGAGCATGGCAGATGTGGTGGAAACTGAGCTGGGCCGCCGTTTGCCGTGGCAATTCCCTGAAAGCGTAGAGACTTGGTTATGCGGCGATGGTCTCCTGAGACCTCGCATCGGTCGGAAATGTCAGCACATGATCATACTCTTGTCGACCATGACCACCGCTCACACCGTCTCGTTCGGCCTCTGGGTTCACTACGGGCAGGCATATCTCGTCGACGACACCGACGACAACAACGGCTACGCAAATTTCGCCGATGACCATCCTGATCACCCTGTCGGAATCATTCGCGTGGAGGACGGCGCCGCTCTCCTGCTCACAGGCACACACACGGGCACCCTTGGCTTCTCGGCGACCGTGGCCGACCAAGATCCAGGAGCGGACACCGACGAGTATGAGGACATTGTGGAGATCAGCTTTCGGTCAGAGGCCGGACGGCTCTCGCTATGCGAGTGGGGAGGCGAAGGCGTTCACGAAATACCCGAGCTGCCCTCGGGGCCGGGGTGGTACCGGTTGCGCTATCACGCCGTGAACATGGATGAGGAGTCGGAAGCGGAAGATCGCTATCTGCTGCAGATCTGGCCACAGCCTGAGTCCATTCCCCGGGTGGTCAAAAGCACGAGCGCGCAACTCGCCTACTGGCGCAGCGCGGGCTGACGTCCTGACTTCAGGAGGTTTCTGATCATGTCCGATGCCGACTTCATCCCCCTCCGCGTCACCTACCGGACGCCCAAGCTCGGCCGTGCTCAGATCCGGGACTGGGCGAGAGCGAACGGCTACCCGGTCAGTGAGCGTGGCCGGATGGCTCCAGAAATCACGGAAGCCTTCTTCGCCGCCCATCCCGAGATCCTCGAGCAGGCGAGCACGTTCGAGATGGTCCGTGCCACCGCGCGAACCCCCGGCACGTCGCCAGAAGATTACGGGTGGGAAAAGGACAGCGGGCTCGGCGAGATCTACACGATCGTCTTCGTCCGCGGGCTCGACGAGCACGAGGTGCTTCGCCGGCTCGGAGCCACGGACGAGGACATCCGGCTCATTGGAGACGAGGATTACTCTCAGCCGGAAGGGCCTGAGGTCATCACTGTGAGGCGAATCGGGGACTGGACCGTCGCGATCGAGGATTGCGGCTTTCGGGGCTCGCATAGGGAGGCTCTTTGCCCCCTGTCTCGCGACGGGGGAGAAGCGGTGGCGGTGATGCGGCACAACTACGCAGCCCGGCACCACCTCTCCTATGCCGTCGACGACCTCTTACGATAAGCCTGGAATTCCACCATTCATGCCTCGGAAATCCCAGCTGTCGGAACTATTCCACTGAGATCACTTCATTGAATAGCTGAAACTTTCAGTTCCGTTGACTGTATTCGATGCCGACCGTATCGTTCGATCATCGTTTACGTACGCGTCTTTCGTCGCGCACTTCCTGACAGGAGAGGCCCATGACATAACGGCGCGTCCGTCGGCGACGGCGCCTGATCATGTGGCTGGTGGCCGCCTTATTCGGCGCGTTCACCGTCGTCACACCCGCTGACGCCGCCACCACCTGCACGTTGACGTTCCAAGCCAACTACCGGGGGACCGTCGGCGGGCAGTACAGGTGGCAGGTCGATGCGCGGCTGACCAACACCGGCACGACACCGTCGACCACCTGGGAGGCGGTCATCGACTTTCCCTTCTCGGCGGGCGCGGTCGTTCACCTGTTCTGGAACGTGAAGAGGTTCTCGACGACCGTGTGGAGACCGTCGTCGTGGAATGGTGTCATCCTGCCGAACCGGTACGCGAACTTCGGGTTCGAGATCGGCATGCCCATGACGACTACCTCGCCGCCTCTTCCCACTTCCAGTCAGTGCAGCATCACCTATTGATGAAACGGGCGAGCCCATGGGGCTCGTCCGTTCGTCGGCTTTCAATTTGTTACGAGATCAGGAACTTCTCGTATTCTCCGACGACGTCCGCCCGGGTCGTGAAGCTCACAGGCCGCCGACGCATCACCGCCAGCCCCAGCAAAATCGGCGACATCACCCGCGCCGCCCTCGTCCTCGCTCAATTCGAGCACGGCAGACTCATTTGAAAGTCGCTGAGATCAGCTCGCTGAATCCTTTTCATCCCCTGGTCAGAGGCCGATACCGTTTAAATAGAGGTTTGGGCTGGTAGCGCCTTGTAAGCGCAGCCTTCCTGGCGAACCTCGCCGGATGCGATACTACTGGGCGGGGTCTGCTGCACTTTCGACGGGAGCGAGATGGAGCAGGAACGGCCGGATAACGAGTTCCTTGTCCTCCAGGGTGAGTACGGCGGGCGGACGCGCACGGTCGTCGTGGTGACGCCGCCCACCTTCCAGATCTCCGACCCGGAACCGATCTTCTCGGCGCTGATGGACCACGCGACGAAGAATTCCTTCCGCGATACCGGTCTCCTCGTGTCGCTGATCCTCCCCGGCCCGGGTGATCTCGGAAACTTCTATGAGTTCTCCTACGTCTTCGACATGGACGGTGACGTCGAGGAGGTCGTCGATATCGCCCTCTCGTTCTTGTCGTTCCAGTTCGGAGTGGCAGACGAGGTCGCCTCGGTGAACGTCTACGGTGCCTTCACCAGCAGCGGAACCGACATCGCCGCGCATCTGCTGCTGACCGTCGTCGGCGATGAGGTGTGGCCGTTCGTGCTCGCCTGCACCACCGATCTCGTGCTCGACGACGCGCTGCCCCGCATCTGCGCCTCGTTCGCCCAGGCCGCGCTCCAGACCTATGAGACCGCCACCCGCACCACCGCGTGGATCGTGGCCGACGGTCTGGCCCTCGGCGAGGGCGATCCCGACGCGTTCTTGGTGCTGCCGTATGCCCGGCGCGCGGGCGCGGCCCCCGGAGACCTCGCCGTGGACGCCCTGCGCGCACTCTCGACCCCGATCCGGGTGGACGGCCCCTTCCGGCTGGCCGGGCTCGACTTCCACGCCTACCTGCTGACCGGCCACTTCGCGGGCGAACAGCGGCGCGTGTGCATCGTCGAACCGCTCGACGGGCCGCCGATCTCCGGGCCGGGACGGCTGCCCGGCAGCGCGCGCTGGCAGTTCTTCAAGCTCCTCGGCGAGGCATCGGTCACCCAGCGGCAGTGGCCGGACGACCTGATCTGGTGCGTCTGGCCGCTGGAGCCACCGGTCTGGCTGACGTATCCGATGCCGCCCGTCTCGGACGACCCGCGGCGTAACGCTGAGGCTGCTCTCTTCTTCTACGGAGTGAAGATCATTCGGGCGCGGGCGGTGGCCTACCCGAAATGGTCACAGCCCACGGGGCAGGGTTCGCTCCTGGCCGCCATGGCGGAGGCCGGGATGCCGAACCCCCGCGCCTTTCTGGTGCACACCGATCCCAACCTGCCGCCCACTCTCATGATTGTCGAGGGGGCGGACACCGAGGAAGAGCAACGGGTCCCTGACATCGATGACGACTACCGGGTCATCGAGGCCGACGCGTTCCTCCGCGAGACGTACTCGGCGATCGACCGGGGTCTGCTGAACGTCGCGTTTCGGTCCTACGCCTACCACCGTTACTTCGGTGCCCCTGAGACGCCCGAGCAGGTGGGGGCGTCGTTGGGCGCCGGGATCTCGCTCGCGAACAGGCTCAAGGACGTTCGCCAGTACGACCTGGCCGAATGGGCGGCGTCGTGGGCGGCGTCGCTCGCCGAGCAGCACGGGGCCGCCGAGGCAGCGGTCAAAGCCCACTGGGTCGCGGGCGTCTGCTGTGACTACATGGGCTGGCTGACCGAGGCCCTCGACCACTACGAGGCGGCGCTCCGTGACGCGGACGCCCTCGCTGACGAGGACTTCATCGGGACCCTCGAGATGAGCGTCGGGATCACCACCGTCACGGCGTTCGCCGACTACGAGCCCGAGGCCCGGTTCCTGACCCCGCTCAACGCCGAGCAACGGACCCTGCTGGAGCGGGCCTCCCGGCTCCTCGACGCCGCCGACGAAATCTACGCGGGACGCAAGGACCGCGAACGCTCCCGCACCACGATCGCCATCTACCGAGAGCGGGTCGCCGGCTTGCTCGCCCTCGACGACGACAGCGTGCTGGCCTCCGTTGAGAACCTGGTCGACCTGTGGCACTCTCCTGCCGTCTCCGACGACGAGCGGCTTCGCCAGACCGCCGGATCGTTCATCACGGCCGGGCTGTGGCGACTCGCCGCCACTCATCCCGAAGTACTGCCCTCCTTCGACAACGCGGCCAACGCGGTCATGAGCGGCCTGACATCCGCGGTGGAGGTCACCTGGGCGAAGATCACCTCCATCGCCGTCCTGTTCGGCGACCGGCTCCATGCGCTCGACGCCCCCGAAGAGGCCCTGGCCTCATACGAGATCGCCCGGAACTCCCAGGTCAACGAGCAGTTTTTTCTCATCCGGCCGCCGCGTCCGACGGAGCGGCACGGCGGGTCGTTCGCGATCGACGTAGTGGGGCGGCGGCTGCGGATGGCCGCCGAGCATCCAGAACTCACCAGGGACCGCGCCACCGAGATCCTCCTGGACGCCGAGAACGCCAAGAGTCGCTGGTTCACCCGCGACCTGGTGATGGCCCTGCCGAACGCGGAACCGGCCGCCCGCGCGGGCGCGACCCTGCCCGTCGGAGCCCTCACCGACCCGCGGATCGCGCTCGCCGAGCGGGCATGGGAGCGATGGCAGGAGACCGGCGACGACAGCCTGGACGATCCACCTGGCCTCCTTGACGAGACGGGGCTGGCCGACCTCTGGGAGTTGCTTCCCGAACGGGCCGCCATTTTGTCGTTCTACTCGGCGAACGACCGGACGTACGTCACCACGCTCCGGAATCCGGGCGAGCAGCCCGTCGTGACGGTGCTGCCCGTCGACCAGCACCGCCTCGACAAAGCGTCGCGGTTGATGAGCGCCTACTTCTCCGGCACCGGGCTGTACGCAGCGCTCGACCCGCGCGACCCAGCACGCCGCGATGCCCGTTTCCTCGGCGAACTACGCAGGATCGGTGACTTGCTGGCGCCGATCGCAGACGCCGTCGCCGACAGCGCGCTGATTGTCGTGCTGCCGCACCAGCAGTGGCACGGGCTACCGATCCACGCGTCCCTGCTGCCGAGGCTATGGGAGGCGGGGCGGCGTCCGGGCCTCGCCTATGCGCCGAGCCTCGACACCCTCAGGTTCCTGCTGCGCCGCGACCGCGAGCGGCCGGATCCGAGGTTCGTCCGGGCAGGGGTGCTGACCGCGCCCGGCCCAGGCGACGACTCCGCGGCGTTCGAAGCCGCGCATTCGGGCTTCGCCGCGGCCCTGGCCGACCACTTCGGCACGGTGCTGTCGGCGTGCGGGCCGACCGCGACCAAGAACGAACTGCTGTACGAGATACGGCACGCGGGCCTTCAGCATCTGATCGCGCACGGCTCGTTCCACGACGGCGCGGATGTCATGGACTCGGCCCTCGCCCTCACACCCGGCCCCGACGGGGTGCCCGAGCTGATGCGCGGGCGCGACTTGATCAGCCTCGGCATCCGCGCCTCGCACGTCACCGTCCAGGCGTGCTCGCTCGGCCGGAGTGTCGCGTCAGCGGGCGACGAGATGTGGGGGCCGACTCGCGCGCTGCTCGCCGCAGGCGCAGGCAGCGTGTTGTCGCCGCTATGGAACATCGACCTGACGTCCTCGACGCAGCTGCTTCACGACTTCTACGACGGCTGGCTCGAGCGGAGGCTCCCGAAGTGGCAGGCCCTCGCGGACGCCCAGTTCCGCATGTGGTCGAACGGCGAAAGCCCGGCATGGCAGCATATGTTCCACTGGGCGCCGTTCAAGCTCGTCGGACTCTGAACCGGAGGCAGAATGCCATCCTTCGCATCCCTCGACGACGACGAAGTGGTCGGGATCTTGCAGCAGTTACTGACCGAGCACGATGACAGCCCCGAACCCGCCGTCACGGACGAGGAGATCGCGGAGCGAAGCCGGGAGGACGCGGAATTTATCCGGGCCCTCGCCGCCGAGCTAGGGCTTGAGGAGTCGGGGAGCGAGCCGACACCGCGCGACCTCCTCGAGTCCCTCACCGCCCTGCCAGGAATCACCGAGGAGGCGGAGCGAGCCGCCGAAGACATCCGGAAGCGTGCCACTCTGCCGTTCGACCCCCAGCTTCTGTCAATAGCCATCTCCGTCGCGACGGCCGTCGCGATCATCCGCCCGAAGATCGAGTACCGGAAGACCGACAAAGAGGTGAAGTTCGTCGCTGACGTCCGCGGCGTCCCCGACCTTGCTGGCATCGTCCAAATCGTCGTGGACCTGATGCGCCGGAACGGATAGCTGAGCTTCGAAGTAGGTCCGCTCACGACCTGAGATGGCCAACGACGACGGGTGCGACCGAGGTCGTATCTGTCTGTCGCAGGTGTGACGGCGGGTCGTCGACGTCGTAGCCGAAGGAGGCCAACACGGCCCGGAACTCCTCCTCGGTCGGCGTCTTTGACGCTGTCCTGCCCCGCCGTACCTACTCGTCGGCATCAGGCGGCCTCCTCGCGACGGGTAGGCGGGCAGGTGATGAGCAGGCAGGCATCCCATGCCGAGCGGGGCAGTGTGGTGTCGCTGACGGATAGGCAGGCCAGGGCGATGCCTGCCGCCCCCTCTATCGATGAACTCGACCAGCGCGGCAGTCCGGGATCGAGTTCCCGGGCGAAATACGCCGAGGCGGCCTTCAAGATCTCGTTCGCCCGACGCAACTCGCGATTCTCGCGCTCGAGTTCGGTGATTCTCCGGGCGTCGGACGTCGAGGTCCCCGGACGATTTCCGCCATCGACCTCGGCCTGGCGCACCCAGGTCCGCAGCGCCTCGCGGTGCACCCCGAGCCGGTCGGCGACCCGGGTCGGCACGCCCGCCCCTCACCGGCCGCACGCAGCTCGAAAACCATACGGACAGCGCGTTCCCGCAGCTCAGGGGCATACTTCCTCGGTGGTGCCATAACTCCTCACCCTTCCAGGTATTGGAGCCTCCAACCAACTCGGGGTGACCCTGTCGGCCGTCCCCGGTGAAATCAGGCGTCAGGGGTGTGGCTGGATCGGAAAGCGGCCGCGGTGCCAGTACCAGTGGCGGCCGGCCCTCAGATGCTCGACGACCGCGCGCTGGAGGGTGGTGCGGCATGGCAGCCGGTCGAGTGGTGTGGTCAGGTCGCGGAACACGAACCGCCGCACCTCGACGTCGGCGTCCAGCCCTTCCGGCTCCTCGTACGGCTCCAGCTCGAACCTCCGCTGGAACCGGACGATGTTGGAGTCCTCCGGCAGGTATTCCAGCAGTTGCGGGTCGAGCAGCCACGAACCGCAGGCGAACTCCGTGTAGGGCTCGTCGGGAAAGTGGCGCGGGAAGAACACGCGGGCCTCGTCGAGCGACGCAGCGACCGCCTCGGGGGTCATCGGCCCCGACTCGGGGATGTGCAGGTCGAGGGTGGCGCCGCCGCGGTGATACTGCAACCGGCCCAGCTCGTAGATGCTGCCGCGCGCGTGCAGGGTGAGCCAGCTCTGCATAACGGGCCAGCCCTCGCCGCGCATCCGCCGGTCGACCGCGAGGTTGCGGCCCAGGTCGGCGAGACTCACCCATGACACGGCGTCGGCGACGCCGTGGTCGCGGTGGTATCCCGTGGTGACGCCGACCAGGGCGAGGTACGCGTACACGTAGAGATGCCGCCAGGCGGGGCCTCGTTCGCGCGGCAGCTCCGGACCGGGCGACAACCAGCCGTGGCCGCCGAGATCGGCGCGGACCAGGGCGATCGAGCGGTCGAGCAGCCAGCGCAACTCCGGAGTCCACAGCGGGGATCCGGGGTCGGGCCAGCCCTCCATGATCTCAGCGGCGTCGTCCGGCCGCACCGCGAGCCGATCGAGGATCGCGGGCGCGTCGGCCTTGGCGGGCAGGGGAGCCGATGGCCGGTCGCCGGCGAGGCGGTGCACGCGGCCGACGTCCTCGATGCGTACCCCGAGCCGGGCGGCGGTGGCGTCCAGATCCACGCGGATGATCCTACCCGCCGATGTCACGGGGCGGCGGATTGCTCCGCATGAGGTGGTTTGTTCTGCCTCAAGATGACTTGCCCCGCTCGGTAGCCGAGGCCGCGGTCTGTAGCCGAGGCCGCGCTCGTGACCGCCAACCTCAACGGCACGACCACGCTGAACTGGTTCCTCGGCACGCTCGACGGCGGCCAGAGCGCGCAGGATCCAGTTCACCGAAGACAGGGGCCCGGCTCCGCGCCTTTCACGAGCCGGACTGACAGGCCCGGCGGAAAGTCCTGCTCGCCGGCACTCTTAAGAGAGTGCCGGCGACCGGCGTCACGTCGAGGGTTCTCACCTCGACGTTTGCGGGGGTCACCATCCGGCTCGCCCGAACGCCGACTGACCCCATCTGAAGATCTCTGGTCAGCCTCCGATTTTCCATCTTGTGCCGTAACAGATCGGCGGACCGTATGTATAAGACTTTCCTGTCTTCGTGCTGGTCGCCACGAGAACGTCGGTCGCCTCAGGCTGATGGCATACGGAGTCCGGCAGGCTGATGCCGACGTCCTCTCCCGGAGCGAGGACGGCGAAGGACCCCTTGTTGAGCTTTCCCTTCACCGTGACGGTTTCTTGTGTGGCGTTAATGATGATGAATTGTTCTTCATCACGAGGCGTACTGCAGGCGCTGAGAAGGAGCGCGGTGACCGTCGTCAGTCCTATGAGACGAAAACCGGTCAGAGTAGCCGTCGTGAACGACGTTGAATTCCGGATGCCCATGGCGGCCTCCTTGAGGGACTTCGCCATCAGGCACGATAGCGGGTCGGCTTCGTCTGCTGGTCATGGGGTCGAGGAGTCAGCGAGCAGCCGGTGCCGGGAATCAGACGGTCGTCGTCCCGGTGGGCGGGGCAGGTTCGCCGCCCGGAAGGCCCTGCTCCCAACGCCGGAGTGCCGCCCTTGATGTGGGTGAAGGGCGTGACGGGCACATCGAGAGGCAAACGAGAACGGGAGGCCGCCATGCTCGCCGGCGCATCTCGCGCGTTCACGACGGCCTCCCGGTGTCACGGTTTTTTCTGGTCAGAGTGTATGACCACGATTTCTATTGGACGGTGGCACAGGTCGGGTTGGATTTGTTTCCCTCACCGCTGAGGTTTTCCGCGGCGACCTGGAAGCAGTAGTACTGTCCTCCCGGCAGGGGGTACATGGGAGCGCTGCGCTGGTCGGCTCCCCACGGACCGAGCCTTACGGGAGTTTGGGACCCGGTCCAGTAATAGATGTAGTAGTACACGGCACTGCTGGGGAAGGTGACCCCGTTCCAAGCCACGTTGAGCTTGTAGGGGCCCGCTGGGGTGGCGGTGACGCCGGTCGGAGCAGCTGGCTTGGCCAATTTGATCACACCGCTGGTGGTGTTCGACTTGGCGGCGGCCAGTTCGGGATGACTGCCGCTGGCATATGGAACGACGTACCATTCAAATTGGTGTCCATGGTTGATGGCGCCATCGAGGGGCGCCAGATCGGCGTTGGGTTTCGTCGTCCAGATATCGAACTTTTTCCAGCTCTGGCCTGCGGTGGCGTCGCGCTGGTAGATCCAATACCAGACGCCCATGCCGACATCGTCCCAGTTCAGTTTGGCGTTGGCCAATGGCTGGACGGCAGCGGTCAAGCCGCTGCCCTGCAGGTCCTGGATCCGCGGACAGCCGGCGTTGCTCTTCTGCGGCTCGACGGTGTTGTCGTACCAGGAATTGTCCGGGCCCGCCGCCGCGGCGGCCAGGGTCTTGGCGGCCTCCTGCGTGCTGGTTCGTGGAATCTTGCCATCCGGGGGCGGAGCGGGGGCGTTGGGCGGACGCCCGGTGTCGGTGAAGGCGGGCGGGTGGATACCGCGGCCCCCGGTGGAGTCGGCAGGCGCCGGTCCGGGTTCGGCGGTCGCCGATGCTGCGGCTTTGAAGGAAGTCGGGGAGAAGAAGGCAGTGACAGGAACGTCGATGAACTTGGGTCGGTAGGTGTCGGCGTTATAGTCCGTCAACGGCCGGCAGCCGATGTTCACCGCGTTGGTGTTGACGTTGTACGAGATGACGATCTTGCTCGGATCCGACGACAGACCCTCATGGACGCGTGCCTCGTACACCATAGAGAAGTTGGGGCTGACATGGCGCTCCGGGGGGTCGTACAGCTTGATCCGGTTGTTCGTGAATCCCCACGGGGTCGTGGATGGATTGGCGACGATCTGCCCCGGAGTGACATGCGGATCGGCATGGTGAACCAACCAGAAACGGTTGTTGAGGTCGATGACGCTGAATCCCGCCTCTGCCAGCACCCCCAGAGGCCGAGAGGCGGAACACGAGGTACCCCACTGGGGATTTCCCGAGCTGTCGGTTCCGGTGAAATAACGCCAGAGGGATTGATCGGTCAGGTCCAACGTGGTCGGGACACGTGCGAGGAAGATTCGCTTGCCCAGTGCCGTTTTGGATTCGTGGCCATAGATATAGGTGTAGCCGCTCTGCTCCACCAAGGCCGTCCCCCAGATGATCGGATCGGGGGCGGAGACGAAGCAGTCGGCCAGCGCGGTCGGGGTTTTCTTTATGACGGTGTTGTTGTCCAGCTCGCTGTTGGGGAAGATCGCGTACGCACCACGGGTGTCCACGCCACCCAAGCCTCTGTAATAGAACTTCACGACTCTGTCGCCGTTGACCTTGGCGTCGCCGGTCCAGTACTGCGAGCCGTTTCCGACCGGGGTATGAGCGTAGCGGGACCAGAAGTCGACTGACTGATCGGTTTCCTTACACGTGTTCCCCCCGGTGATCGTGCGCAGAGCGGAGCCGTTCTGGATGACGATCGAGTTACGCAGGAAGCTGGTCTCGAATCCCCCCGGCCGCTTGCTGGGGTGGTTGAGAAAGGTGTCGGAGAAGAACCAGGCCCGCTTGCCCGACGGCAACCGCACGGACTGGGTGGCATCGCCTCCGCTCCAGTCCGCGCATCCGGCGCTGTCCCCGTAGTTCTTGAACATGTTGGTCAGGGTGGAATTGACCTGCACGCCTGTCTCGGTGGCCATTGAGGCCGACCACGTCACCTGCTGCGCGGCGGTTCCGCTCTGCGCGGCGCCGCTGGCGGCATAGGTGTCGACCCGTGGCATGATCAGAGTGGCGATCTCCGTGGAGGAGATGGACAGCGACGCCGATCCACCGGCATCGGTCCGGGCCCAGCGCGACGGTGACATCGTCGGCACTCCCGAACTTTTCGGCCAGACGACCAGCAACGGCCGAACGTCCCCGTACGGAATGTTGTCCTGGACGTTGACCTGAACCGTGACCCGACCCGATCCGCTCGTGGGCGGCGTCAGTTCCACATATGACGTACCACCCGGATAGATGAGCACCAGGCCGTTGGTCGACCCGCCCCAGCTCAAGGACCTCTCGGCTGACCGTTTGGGCCTCTCGGCTAAGCTTACTGGGAGAAAATTGCGCCAGGTGGTGGAAGCGTCCGGGTCGGCGTAGCCGTCGGCCGCGCCCAGAAATCCGCTCAAGTTCGTGGTCTTGTTGGTTAGGCGATAATTGGCCACGGCGAAGCCCTGCAGTTCCGTTTTCAGGTTGCGGCCGTAGCCGTTCAGCACCTGTTCGATGGCCTCAAGCGGAAGTTTGCCACTCATCGCCTGCCACGTTTGTCGGACGAAGTCGAAAGTGGTCCGTTCGGTCAGGTAGTTCGCCAGGATGAACGCTCCGTACTGCCGCTTGGGTAAGATGCTCCATACCTCCTGCGCCGCGTTCAGAGCCTCGGTCGGCTCGCCCAGGAACAGTGGTAGCAACGAGGCGTAGGCGCCATTGCCCGGCCCGGAGGGGTTGAGCTTCTTGTACAGCTCGTGAGTGGCCCACTCGGCGGAAGCCTCCATCCACCAGTTGATCGAGGTCAGATTGGCGCCCAGATGTAGGTCGGACAAATAATGATATTGCACCGCGTGGAACATTTCGTGATACGGAAGATAGGTGTACTTCCAGTGTCGCCGGGACGGGGAGCCAGAGTCGGGGTCGCCGGGGTCAGGCGGCAGTAAGATGATCGGGCCGCTACTTGTCTGGCCTATGGACGGGATGGCGAGACCCGGATGGTTGGGGTTGACGCCAAAGAAATCAAACCCGACGTAGGTGGCCACGCTCTGTCCAGTCAACCCGTATCCCCAGGCACTGTACTGCTCCCAGGCCTTGGTGAGGTTGGTGGTCATGGTGTCTACCGCGTCGGGGACGCCGTTGGCGTTGCTGTCTACAGCCTGCACCCCGTCAGGGCCGCCGATGCCGTCGATGTTGTAGTAGACGTCGAACCGGGTCGTGGTGGTCACGGTGTGCCGACAGTAGAAGGTGTTGTCCAGGAAGGTATGGCCCGCGCCGCATTCCGTCCATGGCGCGGCCGCCGAAGTGGAAGGAAGGGTGGGCGCGGATCGGGCCGGGGCGGGATCGGGTTGTTTGAACACCTCGGCCAGCCAGGACTTGGTCTCCGGCGAGGCCTGCCGATCGGCCAGGGGACAGTGCGTAGTGAAGTGCCAGACCCGCCTCGTGCGGCACGCCCTCCTTGGAACGATACTTCGCCGGCACGTTGTCCGGGCTGGCCAGACGCTCGACCGAATGGCGCACGTACTCGTCGATGCCGATCTCGCTGCGATTCCACGCCCGCGACAGCGGATCTTCGTCGCCGAAGTCGGGTTTCTGCGCCGCGAGTTTCTTGTGTAGCTCGCTTTCCGGTCGCTCGACCGGCTGATATGGCTTGGGCTGGTCTTCGGGGGGTTTCGGCTGTGGGGACGCGGCCGACGGAATGGGGGTCGGCGACGACTCCGCAGCCGTTTCGGATAGCGCGGACAGCTGCAAAGGACCCGCGAGGAGGCCGGTGATCGCCAAGGTCATGACCCATACCCGGGAGCGGCTTCTGGTAATGAGCAAAAACTCTCCAACCATCAGAAGGGAACCGCGAATCATTGATCGTCCACGTGATGGATCTTGCAAAAGCGCTTGCATGCTTGGACGGCCGCCGAATCTGCCGCGTCGATAGGAAAGTATTGATAGCGCTATCATGAATGCACGGCAGCCTGTCGGCTTGATGGCCCGGTGTCGAGGATGCAGAAAAGTCATACAGGGGCGTTTCTGGGCGGTATGAAAGTGGCGTCCGAATCGGACGCTGGACTTTCGAAACGTCAGGGAATCGACATCGCCGGTCGCGACTGCCATGGCCGTGACGCGAATAAGAAAGTCGTGGTCGCGGACGGTGCGTGTTCGTCGACCTTATCGGGTTGTTGTCGGCGATGACGGTGCGCCCGTTGATTCGATCGACATTTCGTCGCCGACGGTAACGTCGTCGATTTGACAAGGTGATTGTTAGGGAGCTGGCAAGCTCTCGCTGGGCCTATTCTCCCCGCGACCTTTCCGGCCCCTCCTCTCGTGACGATACGCTGATCGGTCCACAGCCCTCCGTGTGCGAAATGAATGTTCCCATGTCATCTTTGACGAAGGGTCGCGGCTACCGCCACCGATCTACGAGATTTTCCTAAATAGGATGGCCGCTTGACGGGCATCGGAATGGCCCATAAGTTCCCTCTCGTCACACAGATGCGAATAAAGGGAGAAACATCGTGCAGGCCGATTCCAGCCCTAAGTGGATTCTCGCTTTCGACGCTTCCTGTGGCCAATGTCGAGGGTTGGCCGACAAGGTGAAGAAATTCGCCGAGCATCGTCTTGAGATCGTTCCACTCATGCATCCAGAGGTCGTCGCGTGGCGGAAGCAGGCACTCGGTGATGACGCACCGTACATGCCGACCCTCATCAGGGTCGGGCATGACGGCGTGCGCGCGTGGACGGGCGCGGCCATGGCGATTCGGCTCGCCGCGCGCCTGGGAGTCTGCGGGACGTACGGCCTGCTGGTCACCCTTGGTGAGAACCGGAGGACAAAGGAGCGGCACGCCGCCTCGTCCGCCGATGCGGGCGCGGGCCGTCGCCACTTCCTGCGGTTGGCCGGCCTCGGTGTCGCTGTGTCCGTGATCGCAGGGAGAACGTCGCTTGCCCAGGCCGCCGCGGCCGACCCGTCGCCCGCGGAAAAGTGGGTGCAGGCCAACAGGGCGAACCTTCCACAGACCTACCAGGCTTTCGGTGCCCACGATCTGGAGCATCGCCGAGCCATCTTCAACGCGCTTCCCCCTCGGACGCGCAGCCGTCTCTGGGGCGATCACCTGCAGGAACACCGCGGCTCTCTGCCGAAGATGAGTGCGGAGCAGAACGCGGTGTTCGACGCTTTCATGGAACTGGCCGGCGACAGCAAGACCTTCGCGGCCCCGAATACCGAGGAAACGCATCACAGCCTCGCCTCGCTGCTAGAGAGGGCGGTCGCCGCCTTCGGTGAGAGTGACGCCGCCGCCCTGTTCGCCAATCTCGGTCCTCGGTCGGCCTCCACGTCATCGGATCGACCGGCCCATGCTCACACTGCCGCGGCGAGTGCGTGTGAGTGTTCGATCAGCAGCCCTCTGTGTCTTGGGGGCAACAGGTGCTATCAAGGAGCTCTCGGCTGCTATCAGGAGAATGGTTGCGGAGCTCTGTGGTTGTACATCTGCAACGGCATGTGTTGCATGCAGACAAGCCAGGGATTGATTTGTTATTAGCCGAGATCGGCGAGGCATGCCACGATCTTCAAGCGGGCGCTGAGGCGGCAGTCGCGCTCGATTCCAAGGCCGCGTCCCGCCATGGATATCGCCGGTGACCACACCGCCGTGGCTCACGGGCCGAACTCGTTGACCCTCTTCCGTCTTTACATCACGGGGTGGCCGACCTTTTCCGTCACCTAACCCCTGGCGCTGCCCGTTGCCCGCGTCTCATTTCGGATCGGGGTATCCGCGCAGCGCTTTTGGCGCTCCCTGCCAAAACGCGCGTGGCGCGTGAAAGACTCGGTTCGATCGTGCCTCGATCGCGACCCGGTGTGATGAGGCGATCACCCGCCGGGTGAACGTCGAGGACTCATCAAACCGCTCCGCAATATCGCATCGCTTAGAAAGGGGCTCACGTGGTCGAATCATCGCCGGTGCGTGCACCGGCTGTCGTCCGTCACTTCGCCAGGATCGTCGATCTCGGGGTCGCCGCGCTCACCGTGGTGGTCTTCGTCGCCATCGCCCTGGCCACGGGGGTGCGTTCGCCCTGGCCGGCCGTGATCCCCGTCGCCCTGGCCCTCGGTGCGCTCCTGCTCCTACGGCGTCGGTGGCCGATGACTGTGCTGCTGCTGTCGGTCGCCGCGATCTTCGTCTATCACCTGGTCTCCTGGTCCCCCCCGGGCTGGATCTGGCCGATCGCGGCCGCCTACGTCACCGCTGCGGCCACCTCCCGCGTGCGATGGGTGGCCGTCATCGGAGTAGCCCAGCTCCTCTACTCCGCGATCGACGCCTGGTGGGTCATCGATGTGAATCCGCCGGTCTACTTCTTGCACGTTCTCGGTGAAGGAGTATTGCTGGCGGCATTCCTCGGCCTGGGGCTCGCTTACGCGGCCTGGCTGCGCTGGCGCGACCGGCCCGACCTCAAGGACGACTCGGGCTCCTGACGCGGGCGTACCGCGACGAAGGCCGAAGTGGTGGAGTAGTAGCGGCTCTTGGTGGAGAAGCGGCCCCGGCACCCCAGCATGTGCGACCAATGCCGCAGCGGGAGCAGCCGGTATCGAGGCAGGTGGTTCAGGGCGCAGCAGGTCAAGATCATGCGCCGGGCGTGTTCGGTCAGTTCAGCCGGGCGATCTCCCCGGCGTCACGGATACGTCGGTCCACCGTCCCCGCGGATTCCGCTCCCTTGGTCGCGTACCTGGCCACGTAGGAGGCCACCCGCTGATCACTCACGCCGTCCAGGTCGGTGGAGAGGTAGACCGGTCGCACGTCGAGTTGCTCACCCCAGCGCAGCAGGACCGGTGGAGGAACGTCCGGCGACTGCTTGGAGGCAGGCACCACGACCTGTGCGACGGCCTGCCGGATCGCGGCATCCAGCAGCGGAACGGTCGCCCAGTCCGGGGGAGGGGAGCCGGGACCGTCCGGGCCGTCGAGGCGGATCACCGCGTTGAAACGGATCAGGCCGCGCGCTTGGTACTCGGCGACCTTGGCATACGACAGTCGCAACGTCTCACGCGGGCGAGCACGAAGCACGCCGAGCAGTCGAGCCAGGACAGCGGGAAGTGCCTGGGTGAAGCGGCGCCACAGCTCTCCCGCGTGAGAGTTCCACAAGACCGCGCCCTGGTAGTCGTAGCAGTCCACGCAGAGCGGTTGTCCCACTTGCGGGTCATCGCGGTCGTGACGCCTGCCGCAGCCCTCGTATCGACCATGGGGGCAGGTGGGGGAGTCGCGCCGGGGACGGCAGGGCAGCGGCTTGCCGTCCTTACCCGTGCGGTGAGCGTGGACCGCGCCGAAGGACGGAGCGGTGAAGGTGGCGAACACTCGGGGATGGCCGCCCACGTCTACGACCACACGATCCGCCGGTGGGACATCGCCCGCCAGACCTGCCTCAGATCCGGCACCTGACGCGCGCCGGATCCCCGGCCCACGGTGGGCCGGGGAGCCGGCGCGTGGACCGCGTACCGTGAGGACGCGGACGGTTCGCCGCTAACGGGTCGTGCAGACGGTTCCGTTGAGGGTGAAGACGGCGGGCAGTGTGTTCGGGCCGCTGTAGTTGCCGACGAAGCCGATCGTGGCCGACGCGCCGGTGGGCAGCGAGCCGTTGCCGGACTCGTTGACGACCTGCACGTCCTGCCCGTCCTGCGTCCAGACGGCGCCCCAGCCGCTGCCCAGGCTCTGCCAGGTCCTGGGCCAGCTGAAGCTCAGGGTCCAGCCGCTGACCGGCGCGCCGTGGTTGGTGATGTCGATGGCGCCGACGTAGCCGCTGGCCCAGTCGGTCTGCTTGGTCAGACGCACCGAGCACGAACTGGAGGCGGGTGTGCCGGTCGTGAACGTCAGCGGTGCGGAGGGCGCGGAGACGCCACCGCCGCTGTCCCGGGCGACCACGTTGACCGTGTAGCGCGTTCCCGGTTTGAGGTTGTCCACGGTGAACGAGGTGCCGGCGGTCTCGCCGAACTGCCCGCCGACGGCCCCGTTCTGGCGGTGGACCTCGTACTTCACGATCGGACGCGCGCCGGCGGAGGCGGTGGGCCAGGAGATCGTGGCGGCCCTGTCGGTCACCTCAGAGACCGTCGGCTGCCCCGGCGTGCCCGGCAGGCCGGCCTGGGCGCCGGCGGGCCGCAGGACGATCGTGGTCAGCGAGAGCGGCGGCAGCGTCTGAGCGGTCGCGCTGCCGGTGGTCGAGGAGGAGATGCTCGTGGCGCCGTTGGTGTGGGTCAGCACGGTGGGGGCCCCGGACGCCGGGCTGAAACCGGAGTAGTCGATCGCGACGGGATAGGACGTGTCGGACGAGGTGTTGATCAGCAGGACGGCCAGGTCGCCGTTGGGGCGGCGCGCGGCGTGCGCGGTCACCTTCGCCTGGTCGGTCGCGGCCCTGATGAACCGGTCTCCGGGGCGGGCGAACCTGCTCACCATCTGGAGCGCGTAGTACGGCGCGAAGGGCGTGTTGACCGAGGGTTCGCAGACACTGCCGTCGGAGGTGCACGTCCCGCTCGACAGCAGGCCGAAGTCACCGTAGTCGGTGTGCCCCTCGACCTGTGTGACGCTGCCGATGCCGTTGTGGACGTTCCACCAGTCGACCGTGAACACCCCGTTGGCGAGCAGCGTCGCGTAGGCGTCGGCGGCGGCCAGCGCGCCGGGCTGGGTCGTCGTGCCGCGCTCGTTCGACCCGGTGTTGAACTCGGTCATCGCGATGCCGATCCGCTCGGCGCCGGCCCCGGCGTACCGCGCGATCTGCCGGCGGGTGAGATCGATCATGTCGGGGACGTGCCCGACCTTGTCGAGGGCGCCGGGGTACCAGTGCAGGATCACGAAGTCGATCTTCGATGCCGCGGCCGAGAGGACGACGTCGTTCCAGGTCCCGGCGTCGCCCTCGGCGACCAGCCCGTCGGGCCAGTTCGCCGGTGTGGTCAGCACCGCGCCGATCTTGATGGTCGGGTCGACGGCCTTCATCGCGTCGGAGTAGGCCACGACGTGGCGCGCGTACTCTGCGGGGCTCTTGTCGGCGTGGTCGTCCGCCTCCCAGGTGGCGCCGTAGTGGCCGTTGCCGTAGTTCTCGTTGCCGATCTCCCAGTACTTGACGCCGTAGCCCTTGGTGACGTTGGCGTACCGCACCCAGGCCGCCGCCTCCGCCGCCGTACCGGTGCCGTAGTTCGCGGTCACCATCGGCTGCGCCCCGGTGCGCCGCGCACCGCGCATGAAGGTGTCGAAGTCGGTGTCGGGCGCCACGTAGCCGCCGGGGGCGGTGTGGTCGGCCCAGTGGTAGATGTCGGAGTACGAGCCGCCGGGGTAGCGCAGCAGCTTCATACCCGCGTCCTTGAGCAGGTCGGCGGTCGCGTCGGTGCCCAGGTTGGTGTCCCAGATCGCATGGTTGGTGCCGATGCCGGTCTCGGGGACGGTGGCGAGCGCGGCGCGGGCGTTGACGGTCACCGCGACCGGGGCGACCTCGTCGGCACGCGCCGTGGGGACATGCAGGACGGACAGCGTCAGCAGGAGGGCCGACGCGGCCCGTAACAGCTTCTTCGGCGTCTTTGGCGTCCCCGGCGTTCTTGATGTTCTCGGCATCGGTGCACCTCGCAACGGATAGTGGCGTTCACTCGACGCCCCCTCCCTGACCCGGAGGCAACATGATCGTCAGGGGTCGCCCCGTATCCGTCAACCCGCGGTGAAACTTTCAGTCACCGCGTCGCCACGTCGCCACGTCGCCCATCACCGTGTCGTCACGTCGTCACGTCGCCGCGTCGCCACGTGGTGCCGGGGACGTCAGGAGATGGTGAGCGTGCCGTTCGCGTTGCGGGCGCACGTGATGACCGTGCGGGACGCGGCGGTGAGGGCACCGGTGAGGCACTGTCCGAGGACGGTGTGGCCCGCGGCGTTGGGGTGCCAGCCCTCCTGGCAGGTCTGGAAGTAGGTGACGCAGGTGTTCGCGACCCGCTGGACACCGATCTTGTCCCAGCCCGACAGACTGGTGACGAACGTGCCGGACGGCCCGTCCTGCACCCGGATCGGGGTGGCGAGCGCGCCCGTCGGGCTGCCGGGATTCTCGCAGAGCCGGGCGCCGTCGAAGGCCTTCTGGACGTCCAGCACGCGCAGGTCGGCGGTCGGACGTTCGGCCGCCAGCGTGGTGTAGGCGTTCTTGACCAGGGAGCCGAGGTTCTGGGAGAACACGTGCCCGGGAGCGAGGCTCGCGCGGTGGATCGGGCAGCCCGCGGCGTACCGTTCGGCGCCGAGGGCGCGGAACTTGTCGCGGGTGTCGGTGCGGTTGTCCTCGTCCCGGTACTGCGGGGCGACGTCGAGCGGCAGCGGGTTGGTGTAGGTCTGCAGGATCACGCTGTGGACGCCGTCGGCGTCGATCTGGGCGAGGGTGTCGAGGATCTGGCGCAGGGCGGCGGTGGTCTCGGTGGTGGCCGCGGCGACCTCGGCGTCGGAGGCGAGGTCCGAGACGGTGCAGGGCTCCTGCGGCACGTCACCGCCCAGGTAGGCCCAGAACTCCCACCAGCCCGTCCAGGCGTCGGCGATGAAGCGGTTGGCGCACAGCGTGGCCACGTCGCCGAAGGTGAACTGGGTGTTGTTGGAGCCGAGGCCGATGAGGACGACGTCGATGTCGTGGGTCTGCGCGACGGCACGCAGCTGGTCGAGCTGCGAGGCGACGGAGCGGCCCTTGGCGCGGGCGCCGGAGGGGTTGGCGATGTCGGCGGGCTGGCCGCCGGAGCACGCGAGGTTGAAGCGGTCCTGGATACCGGGGAGTGAGGCCTTGAACAGCGAGGCGTTCGCCGACCGGTGGCAGAAGTAGGCGTTGCTGTTGGGAGCCGACCAGCCGGGGAAGGACTGCGGCGTTCCCGAGGCGTCGGCAACGGGCTGGTAGGCCCCCGCACCCTCCCCGCTGATGAAGCTGTCGCCGAGCGCGACGGCCGCGGTGGGCAGGGCCGCCTGGGCGGCTCCGCTCTGGACGACCTGGATGCCGACCGCGCCCACCAAGAGCGCCACCATCGCGGCCGCACGCCGGAGAACCCTCACTACCGCCTCATTTCCTACTGAACAAGTATGAAATAACGTGTGTCTGGATCACAGCACGCCACCTGAATGACGTCAAGATTTTCAGGAGACCCGCCGCCTCATCTAAGAGATCGCGTATCGCCCTGATCGTCAAGCACGCGCTTGCTTGCCTGGAGCCGGGGGTGTGGCGTGTCGCCGCCGTCACGCCACGCCTGAGCTGTACGGATGCCCGCTCGCGGAGCCGGTCCCGCGCACACTGGGAGTGATGCGTTGGAACAGGCCGGGGCCGCCGCGGGCTCTCGCCGACCGGGGTGGAGTGGTTTTCTATGAGCTTGTCCAGGCGTGAGATGGTCGCCGGGCTCGGGGCGTTGGCCCTCCCGCCTTCACCGCCCCCACCGCCGCCCGCCGGCCAGGACGTTCGGCCGTCTCCGCCGCCCGCCGGTGTCGCCGCTCCCGTCGGTACGGCCCCCGAGCGGCTCGCCGAGGACGAGGGTTTCTGGAGCCGGGTGGCGCGGCAGTATCGAGTCACCCGGGACTTCGTCAACCTGGAGAACGGCTACTACGGGATCATGCCCGAGCCGGTGCGCCGCGCCTACCATCGCAACACCGACCACCTCAACGAGGTGAACTCCTACCTGCTGCGCACCGCCTACAAGGACCAGGCGGACCAGGTCAGGCGGCGTATCGCGACCATGCTCGGTGTCTCCATGGAGGAGATCGCCCTCACCCGGGGCGGCACCGAGGCCCTGCAACTGCTGATCGCCGGCTACCGGCGGCTGCGTCCCGGCGACTCGGTGATGTACGCCGACCTGGACTACCACAGCATGCAGTACGCCATGAACTGGCTGAGCGACCGGCGAGGCGTCCGGGTGCAGAAGCTGGTCATCCCCGAGCCGGCGACCCGGCAGGCGGTGCTGGACGCCTACGCCGCGGCGTTCCTGGAGCACCCGAGGCTCAGGTTGCTGCTGCTCAGCCACATGAACAACCGCACCGGGCTGGTGGTCCCCGTGCGGGAGATCGTGGCGATGGCTCGCGAGCGCGGCATCGACGTGATCGTGGACGCCGCCCACTCCTGGGGACACCTGGACTTCACCATGGACGACCTGGGCGCCGACTTCGCCGGGTTCTCCCTGCACAAGTGGATGGGTATGCCGCTGGGTGCGGGTTTCCTCTACATCCGCGACAGCCGCCTGGCCGACATCGACGTCGCGTTCCGCGACGAGACCTTCCCGCGGGAGGACATCCGCGCACGTGTGCACTCCGGCACCATGGACGTCGCGCCCTTCCTGACGGCCGGCACCGCCCTGGACTTCCATGACGCGCTCGGTGCCGCAGCCAAGCAGGCGAGGCTGCGCTTCCTGCGCGACCGCTGGGTGGGCCAGGTGCTCGACATCGGAAACCTGGAGATCCTCACCCCCGAGGAGCCCGCCATGTACGGCACGATCACCGCGTTCCGGATCACCGGCCGTACGTCGGAGGCCGAGAACGTCGCGATCGCCACGGACCTGATGAAGCGGTACCGGATCTTCACGGTGCACCGCGGCGGGCCGGCCAGGGGGGACTGCGTGCGGGTGACGCCGGCGCTCTTCACCAGCCGCGACGACGTCGACCTGCTGGCGACGGCGGTACGGGACATCGCGCGGCGGATGCGCGCCTGAGTGGGAGGGGTGCCCGGCGGCGTCCCGCGCCGTCTCCGGCCCGGTGGACGCCGGGCGGGCTCGCCGTTCCCCCGCCTTTCCCGGTTCGCGCCTCCCGGGCGAGTTCGAAAGAGGTCACCAAGGGCGATCGCGTCGTCACGGAAAAGGATCTACCTTGAATGCGGCCTGGAATGGCAGACGTGACGTCGTGGACATAGCACCTCAAACTGTGCAACGTGGCTTTTCGTATGCGCTTTAATCGCCGGGATGTCGGTGATTCAACTCAGGGTCAATGGGGAACAGATATCGTGCCTCCAGGGTTCCCGGCGCCCGTCGGGGCAGGGGTCGGCACTGTAGAGGTGGTCGGTGGCTCGCCGCACAAAAAGAATCGCCGATGTCGCCGTGGCGATTCTGGTGGTTTTCGGAATTCTGGTCGGACTTCCGGTGCGAACGGTCGAAGAATATCTGCCGGAAACGGTCGTCGCGCGCAGGGTCGAATGGGTCGTTGTTTTCGGATTAACCGCCTTCCTTGTCGTTCTGCTGACACGGCTGACGCCGAAACTGATGGAATCACGCACGCGCGGCGGGCTCTTCCTGGTGCCGGACAGGCAGGCGGGGTGGGTCAGGAGAAGCGAGCTGGACGACGTGGTCTCCACCCTGACGATGCGGCGCTCGGGCACGGTCGGGCTCACCACGGGTCTCACCGGGGCGGGCGGGTTCGGCAAGACCTCCCTGGCCGTGGAGGTGTGTCACAGCGACGAGGTGAGGAGGCGGTTCGACGGCGGCGTCATATGGGTCACCGTGGGCCGCGACCGCGCCGGGGCCGACATTGCGGCGCTCGCCAACGACGTCACGGAGGCCGTGCTGGGCGTCCGGCCGGAGTTCTCCAGCCCCGAGCAGGCCTGCCACCGGATGGCCGAGGCCCTGGCGGAGCGGGGCCACATGCTGCTGGTGGTCGACGACGTGTGGAGCCTCGAGCAGCTGAGACCCTTTTTGTCCGCGGCCACCAGGTCCCGGGTGCTGGTGACGACCCGGCTGCCCAGGGCACTGCCCCCGAAGGCGATCGCGATGATCGTCGACGAGCTGGCGCCGAGGGTGGCCGTCCAGGTGCTGAGCCGGGGGTTGCCGCCGATGAACCCCGGCGTCCTCGGCGACCTGGTGGCCCTGACGGGGAGGTGGCCACTACTGCTGTCCCTGCTCAACGCCCGGCTGCGCGACGAGTACGGCGCGGGGACGAACGCCGACGTCGCCGCTCGCCGGGCGGCCGGTCGGCTCGGCCGGACCGTCTCCACCCCCCTGGACGTCACGGTCGCCTCCCAGCGGGAGAGCGCGGTGCTCGCCACCGTGGAGCACAGCCTCGAAGCCCTCGGCGCGTTCGACCGCGCCCGCTTCCTGGAACTGGGCGTCTTCCCCGAGGACGTCGCGATACCGGCCGCCGTCGTCGAGCTGCTCTGGCGCGGCACCGCGGGGCTCACCGCCAAGCAGGCCGAGCGGCTCTGCGGACGGCTTCAGGATCTCGCACTGATCGGCAGGCACCCCGCCGAGGGGGCGGCGCCGTCGATCACGATCCACGACGTCGTCCGTTCCGCCCTCCGTTCGGAGGACGGCCTGGGCAAGGAGCGCGCCGAGGTCGCCAACCGCGACTTCCTCGATGAGGCGAGAAACCTCGTCCCCGACGACGATCTCACGGCGGACGCCGAATGGTGGAGGCTGCCCTCGACCGTGCCCTACCTCTGGAACCACCTGCTGTTCCACCTTTCCGAGGCGAGGAGATACCGGGAGCTGGAAGCCCTGCTGCATGACGTGCGCTGGTTCGTCACCCGCGTACGCGCGTTCGGGGTGGCCGCGGCGGAGTCGGATCTGACGCTGTCGACCTCCCGTTCCGTCGCGGGGGTCCGCCGGCTGATCGCCCGCAGCACCCATCTGCTCACCCCCTTCGAGTCGGACGCCGTCTCCACGGCGAACCTGCTCGCCCGCCTCTACGCGTTCCCGCCGATGCGGGCGTCGGTCGAGCGCTACAGCAGGGAGAACGAGACCACCTTCCTGAGAGCCCGCTGGCCACTGCCCGAGGACGGTTCCACCCGCCTCCTGCGCACCCTGACCTCGGCGGCGAGACACCTCGAGGAGGTGTCGATCACACCGGACGGATCACGGTTCGTCGTGCACGCTCGCGACGGCGGCGCGCAGATCTGGAAGGCCGACGGCACCACCCGGACGACGCTGGCCACGCACGGCAGACCTGTTCACGAGGTCGCCGTCTCCCCTGACGGCGCGTGGCTGGTGACCCGCTCGGGGAAAAGGAGGGTGCAGATCTGGGGGATCGACGGCGCCCAGAGGGCCGTCCTGCGCAACGGGATCGGCAGGCTCGCCGCGACGGTGGCCGCGCCCGACGGTTCGTGGCTGGCGACCCGCTCCGCGAGGGGAGGAGTCCGTCTCTGGAATTTCGACGGGAGCAGGCGTGCCGTCCTCAGGAGGGGGACGGGCAAGTTCACCGGGATGGTGGCCGCGCCCGACGGTTCGTGGCTGGCGACCCGCTCCGCGACGGGAGGGGTCGCTCTCTGGAGCCCCGCCGGGAAGAGACATCTGATCCTCAAAAGCCGGGTGCGGGTGAGAACCAAACCGCGAAGGCTGCAGGACGTCCTGAGGATGCGCGGCTGGAACCAGGAGGACGAGAAGGTCCCCGGCAGGAACAGGCCGATCGGTAAGGTCTCCGCGCTGGTCGTCTCCCCTGACGGTTCGTGGCTGGCGACCCTCTCCGGAGACGGGAGCGTGCGCCTGTGGGGGGTCGACGGCGTCGAGCGGGCCGTCCTGACGGGGCACACCGGGGCGGGGGCGGGGGTGCGGATCTCTCCCGACGGTTCGTGGCTCGTGACCTGGTCGTCCACCGGTCCCGTACGGCTGTGGGAGGCCGACGGCAGGCAGCGGGCCGTCCTGACGGGGCATGCGGGGGTGGTTCGTCAGGTGGTGATCTCTCCGGACGGGGGTTGGCTGGCGACGCTTTCCGGTGATCGGAGTGTGCGGTTGTGGGAGGCCGACGGTGGTGAGCGGGCCGCTCTGACGGGGCATGCGGGGGTGGTTCGTCAGGTGGTGATCTCTCCGGACGGGGGTTGGCTGGCGACGCTTTCCGGTGATCGGAGTGTGCGGTTGTGGG